>CAXTVS010000018.1:0-57316 GCA_964247735.1 uncultured Acetobacteraceae bacterium | reverse complement strand
CCGGCATCTGGTCGCACAAGGTGCGGCTGATCGGCGCCGGCACCATCGCGATCGCCGCGGTGTGGACGCTGCTGACCCTGATCGGGCCGGTCGCGGCGGGGCTGCGGGCCGCCCTGCGCGCCGGCGCGCCCGCGTCGCGCGACGCCGCCGGGGCGCCGCAGACCGACCGCGACCTGTCGCCGCAGGCCATCGGGATCCTGGGGGGCGCCCTGCTCGCCTGCCTGCTGGCGGCGATCGGCGCCTTCCTGTGGCAGGGCGGCGCGGCGCTCGGCGCGTCGGCCGCCGCGATCGCCGGGGTGGCCGTGGTGTGCGTGGTGTTCTGCGCGCTGTTCGGGTTCCTGGTGGCGGCGGCGTGCGGCTACATGGCCGGGATCGTCGGCTCCTCGGCGAGCCCGATCTCCGGCATCGCCATCGTCGCGGTGCTGCTGGTGTCGCTGCTGCTGCTGGTCCTCGACGCGGCCTCGCTGCTGCCGGCGGCGTTCGACGCGCATGGGCGGCGGCTCGCGATCGGCAGCGTGCTGTTCGTGACCTCGGCGGTGCTGGCCTCGGCGACGATCTCCAACGACAACCTCCAGGACCTCAAGACCGGGCAGCTGGTCGGCGCCACGCCGTGGCGGCAGCAGGTGGCGCTGATGATGGGCTGCGTGGTGGGGGCCGCGGTGATCCCGCCGGTGCTGAACCTGCTCTACCACGCCTACGGCTTCGCCGGCGCCCTGCCGCGTCCGGGCATGGACCCGGCCCGGGCGCTGGCGGCGCCGCAGGCGCTGCTGCTGTCGACGCTGGCGCGCGGCATCTTCCTGCACCAGCTCGACTGGACCATGGTGCTGATCGGGGTGGCGCTCGGCGTGCTGCTGGTCGCGGCCGACGGGCTGCTGCGGCGCGGCGGGCGTTCGCTGCCGGTGCTGGCGGTGGGGATCGGGCTCTACCTGCCGCCGACGATCAGCGTCACCCTGGTGATCGGCGCCGTGCTGTCCTGGGCGATCAACCGGGCGCTGTCGCGGCGCGACGGCGGGCGGTTGGCGGGCGCGCCGACCGATCCCATGTTGGACATGACCCGCCGTCGCGGGGTGATGCTGGCGTCCGGCCTCATCGTCGGGGAAAGCCTGATGGGGGTGGCGATCGCCGCCGTGATCGGCGCCGCCGGCAACGAGAACGCGCTCGCCGTGGTCGGTCCGGGCTTCGCCGCCGCCGCCACCTGGCTGGGCGCTGCCGCGTTCGTCGCGATCTGCGCCGGCTTCGCCCGGACGGTGCTGCGCCGCCAGGCCCCGGTCTAGGCGGGAGGAAGAAGGAAGACGCTGTCCATGATCCCGTTCTCGGTTCTCGACCTGTCGCCGATCATCGAGGGCGGCGACGCGGCGCTCGCCTTCCGCAACACGCTCGACCTCGCCCGCCACGCCGAAGGGCTCGGGTTCCACCGCTACTGGCTGGCCGAGCACCACAACATGCCGGGCATCGCGTCGGCCGCGACCGCGGTGGTGATCGGGCACGTGGCGGCCGGCACGCGCACGATCCGGGTGGGTGCGGGCGGCATCATGCTGCCGAACCACGCGCCGCTGGCGATCGCCGAGCAGTTCGGCACCCTGGCCTCGCTGCATCCGGGCCGGATCGACCTCGGGCTGGGCCGGGCGCCGGGCTCGGACCAGCGCACCATGATGGCGCTGCGTCGCGATCCGGCCAGCGGCGACACGTTTCCGCGCGACGTGCTGGAGCTGCAGGGTTATTTCCGTCCCGTCGAGCCGGGGCAGGCGATCCAGGCGGTGCCGGGTGCCGGGCTGGACGTGCCGATCTGGCTGCTGGGATCGAGCCTGTTCAGCGCGCAGCTCGCCGCCATGCTGGGGCTGCCGTTCGCGTTCGCCTCGCACTTCGCGCCGGACGCGATGATGGCGGCGATCGACATCTACCGCAGCCGGTTCGAGCCCTCCGCCGCGCTGGCCAGGCCCTACGTGATGCTGGGGGTGAACGTGTTCGCGGCCGACACCGACGCGGAGGCGGCGTTCGTCGCCACCTCGGCGCAGCAGCAGTTCGTGGCACTGCGTCGCGGCACGCCGGGCAGGCTGAAGCCGCCGGTGCGGAGCATGGACGGGCTGTGGAGCCCGGCGGAGGAGGCGCAGGTGCGGCATGCGCTGTCGGCGGCGATCGTCGGCGGCCCGGACACGGTGCGACGCGGGCTGGACGGCTTCATCCGGCGCACCGGGGCCGACGAGCTGCTGGTGGCGGGGCAGATCTTCGACCACGCGGCGCGGCTGCGCTCGTTCGGCATCGTGGCAGACGCGCACGCGGCGCTGTCGCGGGATGGAGTGGCGGCTGCGGCGTGAGGGACTTGCGGTGCGTCATGCCGGTTCCGGAGCAGCCGGGATGATGTCGACGGCCTTGCCGATGTTGGTGATCAGCGCTCGATGAGGCGGCGTGCCGGCCGCTCCGCGCTCGTCCCGGGGGTTTGGGCGGTCATGCCCGCTCCCTGAGAGCCGGGCTTCGTTCAACTGGTTGTTTCCGGGCTTGGACAGGTGGCGGGCGGTCGTGAGAGCCGGCCTGCGGGTGCGGCCGCGGGGAGAGGATGGCGCGACGGCCGGGTTGTCCGGTGGGGGTGGGTCGGCATGCGGTCGGTCTGCCTCGGCGGTCGGGGACGCGGAGACTACGCTGTCCCAAAGGCGAAGGTGCAGCGGAATCGCGGGCACGGGAGGCTCGACGGACGGCGGGGGACACCTCGGCGTGGTGTCATGAAATGGTGTCATGATTTCGTGCTGGCGGTCCTGCGACGGGAGCTGCTGGCGGGGAGCGCCGGGTGGGAGGCGCTTGTCCCGACGCCGATGCGAGCGGGTGACCGGGTGGTGGAGACGGCGGAGTTTTCGCCTGTCGGTCGAGCGAGGAGGAAGGCTGGCGCGGTTGCCTCATGCTGGGCGCAGCCGCTGGCGGATGTTGTCTTCAGGCCGTGGATGGCTGGTCTGCGCCTCATGGCCGCCTGTCACGCGCCTTGACCAGTTCCCCATGGGGCGGACATGGGTGAGACGTGGCAGCCGCCGGCCTGGCAGGCGCTTGAGGCCCGAACGGGTCGTGTCAGGGTATTATGGCAGGGCGCTTGAAAACGACTCCCGTGACGTCCACACTCTCGGCATGGTCGGGGGGCCAGCCCGAGAAGACTAACCCCCCTCCCACAGCAGCCTATAGGTTCGGCAGGTACTTCAGGACGGCGGCAACCGCCTGGAGTACCCCGGCCACCGCGCCCAGAAGCGCGATGATCTGCCTGATTATAGACCTTCGCGGCTTGCCCATACGGACACTCCCCGAGGCGCAGACCCTGCTTGAGGAGCCCTACGGCCCCGAAGGGCGCAGGGCTGCTACGGGAGCCGCAACGCAAGTATGGCAGTCCAACCGACATCGTCACAACCAGGATAGAGACCGCTTTGCGCTCATCTCGGACGTTCAAGCACTCTAGGCCGCTCCCTAACAGCGGACATGAGCCGCAACGCAGCACGCGGATGATGCCCGCGGACGTGTTGCAGATACAGAAGTGAAGATGGCGGGACCTTGGAAAATCTGGTTTCCGCCTATTTTGCGTCTTCATATCCCGGACCAGGCGCAGCAAGCTCATTCAGTCTACGGCGGGCAATAAGATAATTAGCCATTGCTGTCCCTATTATCCGGCAAATCGTTGCAATGTGTGTTTCGTTCAGATACTCGCCCGGCTGTGCACCGCATTGCTTCCAAGCGTCAGCAAAAGCGTATTCGAAGACCGCTCGCTGCTCGCGCTCAAGCTTTCGGTTCATTCCAACTGGCAAGGAGTGGTTGAACGCAGCCATCGAAGACTCATGCGTAAAGTAGTCGCCGGCATAGAGTCTATTGATTTCCACATGTAGAATGTCGGTATTTAACTCGACATCTATTGTTTTGCCCGTGACTGGATTTAATGCGTAGGTGACAGGCGTAAGTTCTGCGCCCTCATAGTGTGACGACAAGACAACTATGAGTCGATATGTGGAGAACAGCTCAAAATATGCGAGCAACTGCCGTACTTCTATCACGGAAAATACGGTGACGGCATGGAAGATCACGCCAACTGGACGCTCTTTTACAACGTCTGTTGTGTAGAACATTCCGTAAGGTGGCTCGACATCCTCGCCGCGCAGGAACGAGATTGCATCAACGCAGGTAGCAGCGTCTATACCTGAATCAACTGCCATAGCGACTGCGGACTTGACGACTGCTCTTAGGCTGTCAGGGTCAGCCAACGAGAACGTTAGCTTTACCACGCCGCTGAGATGTGTGAGCTCCTCCGTGGCTGCGGCCATCACCTTGTCTACGTCGAACTCCCCGTACTTTCTCTTCAGGCTTGCTACGGCTATTCTGGCAGCGTCAAGGTTCGGTGCCCGCACCCTGAACGTCCCTGGCGTCTCGTTCTCTATCACACTTGCAACAGGCAGAGTCATCTGCCCGTTGGCTGCCAAAACGACAATTTCACCGGTGCTGCTAGTCGTTTGAACACGCGGAACCGGCAGTCTATCACGCGTGATTTCAAAGAAAACAGACATGTGATGAAGCTCTTTAGCCAGCGGAGCGTCCCACTCATTTCCTGCTCGTTGATTGCACGGCGCACAGATAAATTTGGTCGTAGTGCGTCGGCCGCCTATGGCGCTTGAAATGATGTGCTCCTGCGTGACTGCCGAACCGACAAGAGGGGCAGCACAAAACGCACATTTCTTGATGATATCCGACGACATTTGTCGCTTCCGATGATGTCTAGGCGTATACCCTTGTTAACAGCAGTCTAACCGCTTTGCACGACGGACATCGATCCGCGGTGCCCAGCGTATGTCTGCTCCTACCATGCGTCATCTCCAAGGCGAACCTTCCGCCTTCGGCCAGGCCTACAGGAGGAGGTGACCGCCACTAGCCACAGGATCTAGGGCCGAGATTGGGTAGGAAGCGGACTCTTCTTGGGTGTCAGGTCCGCAATGGCAGACCCGCTATACCGGTGGCGTTCGTCGAGTTCGTCATCGGTCGGCTGCTCGGAGGGCAGTCAGCTCGTCGAGCGTTGCTTCCGGAACGCCGTGGCGGCTAGGGAAAGCGAAACCAATCCGGAGGACGAGAGGACCAAAAGCTTGACCATCTGCCCGCTGCTGGCCTCCCCCGCCAGCCACCGAGGGAAGGTGCCCAACCAAGCCAGCGGGAGCCCGACGATCACTCTGGCGACCGCAAGGAGCATGAACGCCTTCCTGATGATCGACATGACGTGGTCCCTTGGGGTGCGTCGGCGTGACAGGGACGAGACGCTGCCACACCCGAACGCTCTTGAGAACTCGAACCCTGGAATCAGAACGAGGGGCAGGGCCTCTCCCGCCGCTCATCCCAAGCCTCCGCGTCGGCATGTCGAGACCGATCGCTTACGCTCGGAGCCGCCTGAAGACAGAGCATCGTCGCCAGCGGAAAGACAACGAACGCAGAAGCGATCGAAAGAAGCGCACAAAACTCGCCGTATGAGAAGTCGAGTCCGCCATAGCCGAAAAACACGAAGTAGAAGTAGCAGCTCATCAACGTCACGAAGAGGTCGGCTGCCGGTCCTTGAGCGAAGAACGTGCGCCGCGCGAGCGGAAGTAGCCGGAAGAAGAAGCTCCACATGATGAATAGCGACGGTGCCGTGACAATCGGAAGCAACAGCCAGGCCGAAATCCCTAGGCCGCGCGCCATCAGCGCCATGTCCGCGTGCATGGTGACCGTCCGCATTGGCGCGTAGCTCCAGACGTTGCCAGCCCCATCAACGCTAGCCAGAACAGGAACATCGCCAGTTTTGCTCGCGCTCGAACCGACGTGACGCTCAGCACTGAGAAGCAGAGGCCATAGAGCACGCCGTTGCCGATGCCTGGTCCATCGAAGGCGATCAACGACGCTTCCAGACCGTGCCCGCTCGCAAAGATCGGAGCGTAGTTCACCCCGTCGCCGATGTCCTGCTGGAAGAGAACGTTCGCCAGGGTCGCTCGGCCGTAATCGATCTCGACGGGGTTCCGCATCCATCCGAGCAACCACGCCGTCGTGGCGTGCGAATACTCGTGCGTGAGATACGCCGTCGCGTGAGCCAGGAAGATCAGCCCGATTGTCAGAAGGAAGAAGCGGCGATCGCCTCCTGTGATCCTGAGCCTATAGGACATAGTCGCCTCTTCGACATGTTGTGCGTGCTCCTTCGGCAAACAGCATGCCAGCTAAAGCCTGCGTCTTCCTTGGTCGGCTTACTGTGCATCAGACGATCGCGCCATCTTTTGGCAGAAAGCGTCAAATTGCCTGACGTCTGCGTCGGGTCGAACTCAGCGGTAGCTATACGCACTCGCCGTGCCCGTTGAGGGTCAAGAGTAGTCCATCAGCACAAAGACCTGAACGTCCGTTTTCCATGGATCTCGCCCGAAAGCGGGCTGTCCGCTCTCGGCCAGGACAGTAGGCAAGAAAAGCCGGTTCCGGCTGGTGGCATCAGGCGACGCCGAGCTTCTGTCGCATCGGGCCGCGGGGCGCCGCGTCCGCGGGCTCGGACGGCAGGACCTCGGCCAGATCCGCCGCCTCGTAGAACGGCCGGATCTCGACCTCGCCAGGCTCCGACGTGACGTTTGGGCAGCGCTTCACCCAAGCCACAGCCTCGTTCATATCCTTGACCTCCCAGATGTAGAAACCGGCGATCAGCCCGCTGGCGTTGGCGAACGGCCCGTCGATGACCGTGCGGCCGGGACCGTCGAAGGCGACGCGCTTGGCGTCTGCGCTAGGCTTGAGGCCAGCGCCTGCCACCATGACGCCGGCCTTCACCAGCTCCTCGGTAAACTGGTCCATTGCCGCGAACGCTTCGGTCGAGGGCAGCACGCCCTTCTCGCTGTCCGCAGTGGCTTTCATGAGCACCATCACGCGCATCACCTGTCTCCTCGTTCGAGCCGGCCCCGCCGGCCGGCCATCACGACCAACACGCTTGCAGGAAATCCAAATCAACCACGATGTTTAGAGCATGCGTCAGGGGTGGCCCTATTTTGAGGCACACCGTCCTGGTGGGGCAATGACCATTGTCGGCGCGCGGCTGCTCGCCGTAGATCTCTGGTCCACTTCGGCCTTTCAGACGCCAGACAGCTCCCTCCTGAATGAGTGGAGCAGGTAGCAGCCTGGAGATGGCGCGTTCGCCTAGGTCCGCTTTCTGCGAGTATCCGCGCCGTAGCGGACTGTCTGATATCGACCATCATCTCCTCAACCAGATCCTGGTGACGATGCCGTCGAAGACGCTGTCGGCCAATAGGAGAGGCAGGGCGTGGTGTCGGGCGGTGGCGGCGAGCAGCCGGTCGAACGGGTCGCGATGGCTCCAGTCCATCATCCCGGCCAGGAGGCAGATCACGGGCTTGAACCCGGCCACCACGCCACCCTGCGCGTCCAGCAGTGCCGGAAGCTGGTCCACGAAGGCCGCCATCCAAGGCCATTTGCCGAGCCTGACCTTCCGGGCGATCTCGAAGAAGCTGATCGGGGTGACCAGCACCGTATCTGCCGTCCGGATGGAGGTCAGGGGATGCGGTGACAGGCGGGCGGCGCCGTCGAGATGCCAGGCCCGGGCGGGGGTATCGAGCAGGACCGCCGTCACTCGGTTCTGCCTTCCCAAAGGTCGAGCCCGATCGCGGCCATGGGTGCCAGGAAGTCCGGGATGGTGCCGAGCTGGCCGGCGAGCGGTCCGACCTGGAACGGCGGCCGCAGCACCGGCACCAGGCGGACGACCGGCTTGCCGCCCTTCGCGATGACGACCTCCTCGCCGTTGAGGGCGGCCTCGATCAGCCTGGACAGGTGGGTCTTCGCGGCGTGGATGGTGACCTGCTGCATGACGGTCTCCCGGGACGTGCGCAGGATGACCGGCTCCGGTTCCTGGTCAAGTTGACCAGGGCGCGTCATTCCGGTCCGGGCAGCAACCGGTCGGTGCGGCCGAGCAGGCGGTAGACAAGGAGGCCGACCCATTCATGGGCGGCCGCGTCGATCCGGTCGAGGCGCTGCGGCAGGGTCGGCGCCAGCTCCACCACCAGGCTGTGCGCGGTCTTGTAGCCGACCGGGTCGGCCAGCACCGGCCAGCCGGCGGCGCGGAACGTGCCGATCGCCCGCGGCATGTGGTCGGCGGAGGTGACCAGGATCCAGGTCTCGTCCGGACGGGGATGCAGCAGGGCGGCGAGGTCGAGGGCGTTCTCGGAGGTGGTCTGGCTGCGGTTCTCGTAGGTGACGGGACGGGCGGCGAGGCCGAGGCCGTCGAACAGCGTCCGGGCGACGTCGGCCTCGGACAGCCGGCCGCGGAACACCCGGCCGGAGCCGCCGGTGAAGGCGAGCCGCGCCTCGGGATGCGCCAGCGCCAGTGTCACGAAGGCGGTCATGCGCTCGGCGGCGTCGTTGAGCGACGGCAGCCCGCGCGCCTCGGTCAGCTCGGGGTCGACCGCGCCGCCGAGGCAGATGATGCCGGTGACGTGCGGCGGCAGGACGCGGAGCGGCGGGAAGCGGTCCTCCAGCGGTTCGAGCAGCCAGCTGTCCAGCGGCAGCAGGACGAGCAGCAGCTCGAAGGCGATCGGAAAGGCGAGCAGCGCGAGGGCGGCGCGGCGCGGCCGCCGCCCGGGCAGCAGCAGCAGCAGGAGCCCGAGGGCCGAGGACAGCAGCAGCAGCACGCTCGGGCGCGTGACCGTCTCGGCGAGCTTGGCGAGGACGAACATCCGGCCCTGCTAGCCGGAGGCGCGGGTCCGCCTCAAGGCTGCACCGCGATCTGGTCCACCGGCAGCGCCGTCTTCAGCGTGCCCTGCTTGACCATGAAGTCCTCGAAGGCGGCGTAGCGGTGGGCGTCCAGCCGCGCCGGGTCCCTGGCCAGGTGGGGCAGGGTGGCGAACCAGGCGGCGTGGTTGAGCGGCGTGTTCCCGTCGGGATGGTCCTTGATGAAGGCGTCCCACATCCGGTCGGGATGGGCCAGCAGGGCGGCGGTGCCCTCCCGCAGTGCGGCGAGGAAACGCACGACGCGCGGGTCGTGCGCGTCGTCGCGGCGGGCCAGCAGGATCAGCTCGTCGTAGGGGGGAACGCCGTGCTCCTCGGGGTTGAAGGCGGTCGCCTTGTACCCGCGCTGCCGGAGGTCGATCTGCTCGTAGTTGCGCATGCCGCCGATCACCGCGTCCACGCTGTGCGACATCAGGGCCTGCTCGATCTGGAAGTTCACCTCGGTCAGGGTGACGTCGGTGGTCCTGAGCCCGACCGTGCCGAGCATGGCGCGGAGCAGCGCCTCGTCGGTGGCGCCGACCGACGCGCCGACCCGGCGGCCCTTGAGGTCGGCGAGGCTCCTGATCGGGCCGTCGGCGGCGACCAGCAGCGTGGTCAGCGGGGTGTCCTCCAGCGTGCCGACGCGCACGAGGCCGAGGCCGGCCGCGTCCAGCAGGGCAAGCTCGGGCTGGTAGCTGACGCAGAGGTCGGCCTGGTGGGCGGCCAGCAGGCGCGGCGGCGAGCCGGGATCGGCTGGCACGATGAATCGGACGTCGAGGCCGGCGCGGGCGTAGGCGCCGCTGTACTGCGCCGACAGCAGCGCCGCGTGGTTGGCGTTGACGAACCAGTCCAGGATGACCGTGAGCCGGTCGGCGGCGCGGGTCGGAACGGCAGCGAGGGCGAGCAGCGCCGCCAGGATCAGGGCGCGCATCAGAAGGCCGAGGCGACGGTGACCAGGGCGGCGAACCCGCCCTGGATGGTGTAGGTCGCCGGCGATCCGGGGATCAGCGTGCCGTAGCGGCCGACCGTGTTCTTCGCGTTGGTGGTCGGGCTGGCGATGCCGGACAGGGCGTCGCCGTCGGTCACGTTGAGGAGGTTGAGCCGGAACTCGGGATGCTTGGCAGGTCCGAGGTTCGGCAGCCGCACGCCCAGGGTGATGTCGCCCTGCGTGTGGTCGGCGATCTTCTCGTCGTCGGTGAAGCTCGCGTATTGCGGGCCCACGTACTTGACCGCGACGGTGCCGAACCAGGTGCCGTCGTCGTAGGCCAGGCCGACCGCGCCCTGCCAGGCCGGGCTGCGCACCGCGATGTGGCCCCTGGTGGGCAGCAGGTCGCCGTCGACGGCGAGGTCGTTGTCGATGGTGGCGTGGAGGTACTCGCCCGACAGGTAGGGGCTCAGGTGGTGCCAGGGACGCAGGCCCAGCTCCGCGTCAACGCCGCGGCTGGTCTGGCCGCCGGCGTTGATGGTGGAGCCGGTCAGCACGCCGTTCAGGTCGATCACGGTGGCGATCTGCCGGTTGGTGAAGTCGTAGTTGAACGCGGTGACGCTGCCGATCAGCCAGTCGCCCTCCCGGCGGTAGCCGATCTCCTCGGAGATCGAGTACTCGTCGCGCAGGTTGGTGGCCGCCTTGTTGAGCAGCGCGCCCGAGCCGGGGTCGAAGCTGTCGAACAGCACCGTCGCCGACGGCGTGCGGAAGTTGGTGGAGACGCTGGCGAACACCTGGTTCCTCCTGTCCACCTGCCAGCGCACCCCGACCCGCGGCAGCGGCTCGGCGCTGTCGGCGCCGGTGCGGTAGGTGGCACCCGGGATCCCGTTCCAGCCCTGCCTGGTCACCATCACCTCCTTGAAGCCGAGCTCGAGCGTCACCGCGTGGTGCAGCAGCGAGATCGTGTCGCCGACGAACAGGGCGTTCACCTGCTCGATGCTGTGCTCGTCCTGCGACAGCAGCGGGCGGCCGTTCGCCAGCGTGATGGTGTCGCGCGCGGAATCGACCCAGATGCTGGCCGACGAGCCGTCGGCGCTCAGCGGGCTGAAGGTTCCGGGCTCGCGGTCGTCGGCGTAGTCGTACCAGGCGCCGGCGACGATGCGGTTGTTGCCCCAGTCCCAGCTCAGCTTCGGCACCAGCCCGGCGCGGTAGCTGGCCTGCTGGTCGTTGCTCTGCACCGTTACCTGCCCGTTCTGCGCGTTGGGCAGGTTCAGGGTCTGCGACAACGCCTGCGTGCCCTCGAACAGGCCGCTGGTGGGCAGGGTCGTGCCGCCCGGCGTGTTGCCGTAGCCGTACTGCGCGTACGGCGTCACGTCGAATGAGACCGACGACGACAGGCGCAGGTGCGTCGGCGCCAGTGCGTAGAACAGCCGGTAGGGCTGCTGGTACAGGCGCCAGTAGTTGGTGTCGCCGGGCGTGTAGGTGCCGTCGTAGTTGTCCGGGCCGGAGCGGCCGTACAGCTTCCAGTCCGCCTGCGTGACCTCCGGATAGGCGCTGGTGACGGCGTCGTTCCAGGTGCCGATCAGCGACACGTGGTCGCCGTTCGCCCAGTCGCGCACCAGCTTGACGTCGACGTGCTGGCGGTTGTCGTGACCGGAGCCGCGCCAGTTGTCGGCGGTCTCCTGCGAATACGACACGAAGCCGCGTATCCCGCTCGCGCCCAGCTCGCCGGTGTCGAGCCGGATGAAGTCCTTGCTGGTGTGGTAGGAGCCGTAGGCGATTTCGGCGAACACGCCCTCATGCGCCGCCGGATCGCGCAGCGTCAGCGACAGCAGGCCGCCGGACGCGTTGATCACCGGGGTGTCGAGGTCGTCGGTGCCCTGGGACAGGCTGATCCGCTCGATGTTCTCGGTGTCGGCGAACTGGCCGGGATAGCCGGTGTAGTAGGCGATGTCGTTCAACGGCATGCCTTCCAGCACGTAGCCGATCTCGTCCGAGCCGAGACCGCGCAAGGACAGGTCGCTTTCCGCCGACAGGCCGAGCGGGTCGGCCTGGGACACGGTGGCGCCGGGCAGCAGCGACACGAGCTGGTAGGCGTTCTCGGTGGGTGCCGCGCGGCGCAGGAAGTCCGAGCTCACGGTGCTGACCGACTTCGTCGCGGTCTCGTCGCGGATCAGCCCGCCGCCTGGCTGGCCGCCGACCGGACCGTTGGCAGTATCGGCCGCGGCATGACCGGTGACGGTGATGTCCTCCTGCGCCCGGGCCGGCACGGCCCCGACCAGCAGCATCCCGGTCAGCAGGGCGCGCGTGTGCAGCTGGCGCATCGGCATGCCTCCCTTCGCTGGAATGACCCAGATCAGGTTCGACGGGTTTGATCTCAGCCCGCGTCGGCGGGCACCCCGGTCATGCGGCTGTCATCGGCCCGTTCGGGCGGCTCCGTCAAGCATCGGCGGCGTCACTTCGCCGGCTGGAAGCCCGGCTCGCCGAACTGCCACAGCAGGAAAGCAAACTCGTCGGCGGTCTCGTCGTCGCGCTGCTTGCGGGTGGAGCCGATGCCGTGGCCGGCGTCGAACTCGACCCGGAACAGCACCGGGCGGCGGCTCGCGGTGTCGGCCTGCAGGCGCGCCGTCATCTTGGCCGGGATCCACACCGTCACGCGCGGGTCGTCGGCGCCGCCGGTCAGCAGCACCGCCGGGTAGGCCACGCCCTTGCGGACGTGGTTGTAGGCGTCCATCGCCAGCATGGACGGGAACTGCGCGCGGTCCTTGACGGTGCCGAACTCCGGGATGTTGGCCGGGCCGCCCGCGGTGTACTCCTCGCGGATGGTGTTGGTGGCGCCGACCCGGATCAGGGCGGCGCGGAACAGGTCCGGGCGCTGGGTGATGGCGCCGCCGATCAGGATGCCGCCGGCGCTGGTGCCCTCGCCGCCCAGGTGCGCGCGGTCGGTGTAGCCCTTGGCGATCAGCGCCTCGCCGGCGGCGATGAAGTCGTGGATGGTGTTCTGCTTGGTGGCGATCTTGCCGGCGTCGTGCCAGGCCTGCCCGCCCTCGCCGCCGCCGCGCACGTGCGCCACCGCATACACCCCGCCGCGGTCCAGCCAGGGCAGGAAGCCGGGCGAGAAGGCCGGGTCGTAGGAGATGCCGTAGGCGCCGTAGCCGACCAGGTAGGTCGGGCGGTGGCCGTCGCGCGGAAGGTCCTTGCGGGTCACGATCGACAGCGGGATCCGGGTGCCGTCGGAGGCGGTGGCGAAGGTTTCCACCGACTCGTAGGGGGACAGGTCGCGCGGGAAGCCGGGCAGGATATGGGTGTCGGCGAGGGTGCGGGCCGCCGAGTCGTAGCGCAGCCAGACATGCGGCCGGACCCAGGACTCCAGGCCGACCAGCGCACCCGGACGCACCGGGTCGGTGACCAGGCCGCCGGAGCCGTCCTCGTCCGGGGCGATGGTGCCGTTGAAAGGCAGCGTGATCGCCTCCGCCCGCACCGCCCCCTCGCCCAGCCGGTGCAGCGAGAACACGGCACCGTCGCGGGTGGCGTAGTACAGGCCGTCCTTGGCGGCGGAGATGGCGGTCAGCACGCCGTCCCCTTCCGGCACCACCACGGCGGCGTGGGCGAGATCCGGTGCCGCCAGGCTGGTCTCGACCGCCTTCAGGCGGGGCGCCCCGTCATGCGTCATCAGGTCGATCCGGTCGCCGCGCACCGCCACGCCGACCACCCCGTCCGACTGCGCCGCCACTCGTCTCCACTCCGCGTGCCCGCCGAGCAGCCCGGACAACGGCGCCGCGTAGAGCGTCATCTCCGGCGAGACCCCGTCGGAGATGCCGGCCAGCGCGTAGTCCGAGCCTTCCGTCACCGAGACCGAGGGAAACACCGCGGCGGCGTGGAACGGGAACGGCAGGTGGTCGGAATCCAGCACCGACGCATCGGTCGCCGGGTCCTGGCCCAGCACGTGGCGATACACCTGCATGTGCGCGTACTGCTGGTCCGGCGCCGCGGTGGCAGAGGAGGCAGGCAGGCGGGCGAAGAAGAAGCTCCTTCCGTCCGGCGCCCAGGACACGCCGGCGAACTGGGCGCGGTCGATGGTGTCGGGCCGAATCGTGCGCGTCGCCGTCTCGATCACGTGCAGGGTGCTGTTCTCCGAGCCGCCGACCGACACCCCGTAGGCCACCAGGCTGCCGTCCATCGACGGCGCGAACTGGTCGATCTCGGCATGCTTGCCGCCGGTGCCGAGCGATGACGGATCGACCAGCACCGTCTCGTGCCCGGCCGCGTCCGCCGTCACCAGCCGGTCGATCTGCGCGCCGGCCTCGCGCTTGAGGTAGAACAGGCGGCCGCCGGCGAGCTGCACCGTGCGCACCCGCGCGGCCAGCCCGCTGACCGCGGCCTCCTCCCGCGCCAGCGCGTCGCGTCCCGGGATCCGCGCCAGCACCGCGCGGGCGTGGTCGTTCTCGGCGTGGAGGTAGTCCGGGAACTGCGGCTTCGGCTCCGCCTCCATCCACCGGTACGGGTCGGTGATGCGGGTGCCGAAATAGTCATCGGTGACCGGATGCACCGGCGCCACCGGTGGCCGGTCCGGCACCACCGCGCCGGCCGCTCCGCCCAGGATGCAGGCAGCCGTGCCGAGGAGGACGGAGAGGGCGCGGCTGGGGCGCATGGCGGCTCCAAATCTGGACACCGGCGGAGCGTGGGGCCCGTTCCGCGGGCGGTCAAGCGCGTGCCGGACCGGCCCGTGCAGCCGGCCCGGCCTCACCCCTTCAGGTGCGGGCGGAGCAGCGTCAGATCCTCCTCCGACAGCCGGTCCGAGGCGGTGTTGGACTGGTGCCAGTAGGGATAGAGCAGCGGCGGCCGGCTGACCTCCTCCAGGGTGGCGATCTCCTGCGGGGTCAGCACGAGGTCGACCGACCTGAGGTTGTCGGCCAGCTGCTCGTCGGTGCGGGCGCCGACCACCACCGTGCTCACCGCCGGACGCGTCAGCAGCCAGGCCAGCGCCACCTGCGCCGCCGACACGCCGTGCGCCTCGGCCACCGCGACCAGGGCCTCGACGATGTCGTACAGCGCGTCGGTGTCGCGCACCGGCGGCTCGGTCCACTGCGCCAGCTGCCGGGTGCCTTCCGGGGTGGCCTGGCCGCGCCGGTGCTTGCCGGACAGCAGGCCGCCGGCGAGCGGGCTCCACACCATGATGCCGACGCCCTGGTCGAGCGAGGCCGGGACCAGCTCGTACTCCACCTCGCGCGCCTGCAGGGTGTAGTGGATCTGCTGGCTGATCGGCCGCGCCAGGTGGTGGCGCTCGGTGATGCCCAGCGCCTTCATCAGGTGCCAGGCGGAGAAGTTCGACACGCCGACGTAGCGCACCTTGCCGGAGCGCACGAGGTGGTCGAGCGCCTCCATGGTCTCCTCCAGCGGGGTGACGCCGTCGCGCTCGTGCAGCTGGTACAGGTCGATGTAGTCGGTGCGCAGCCGCTTCAGGCTGGCCTCGCAGGCCCGGATCAGGTGGTGGCGGGACGAGCCGGCGTCGTTCGGGCCCTTGTCCATCGGGAACCGGGCCTTGGTCGCGACCAGCACGTCGTCGCGCTTGCCCTCGATCGCCTCGCCGACGATCTGCTCCGACAGGCCGGTGGAATAGATGTCGGCGGTGTCGATCAGGTTCACGCCCGCGTCGAGGCACAGGTCGATCTGCCGCCTGGCGCCGGCGAGGTCGGTGTTGCCCACCTTGGCGAACGGGCCGGTGCCGCCGAACGTCATGGTGCCCAGGGTGAGCACCGAAACCTTCAGCCCGGATCGTCCCAGCGTGCGATACTGCATGATCTTCTCCTCCATCGGTGGTCGGCGGCCATGGGGCGAGAACAAGGGGCGTGCCGACCTGTCCTACAGGATTACGCCCTATGACCGACAGCGACAACGCGTGGTTTCCGACCAGCGCTGCGTCCGTGGCAACCCGGCGGACCGCGCTTCCCGCTTCTCCCTCCCGGCGGGGCCCCGGCATAAGGGGACACGCCGAAGAAGGAGCAGCCCCGCGATGAAGGCCATCGTCTACGACGCCCCGCGCTCGTTCAGCTATCGCGACGTGTCCGAACCGGTGATCGCGGAGGACGACGTGCTCATCCGCGTCAAGGCCTGCGGGCTGTGCGGCACGGACCTGCACATCCACGAGGGGGAGTTCGGGCCCCGCTTCCCCCTGATCCCCGGGCACGAGTTCGCCGGCGAGGTCGCGGCCGTCGGGGCCGCGGTGACGGGCTGGCGGCCGGGCGACCGCGTGGTCGCCAACTGCAACCGGGCCTGCGGGCACTGCTTCCAGTGCCGGCGCGGCCGGTTCCTGCACTGCGAGAACCTCCAGGCCTACGGCATCCAGATGGATGGCGGCTTCGCCGAGTTCCTCCGCGTCAAGGCCGCCGACGTGTTCGCCCTGTCCGGCCTGTCCTGGCGCGAGGCGGTCATGGTGGAGCCGACCGCCTGCGCCGTGCACGGCATGGACGTGCTGGCGGCGAGGCCGGGCGCGGAGGTGCTGATGTTCGGCGCCGGCCCGACCGGGCAGGTGCTGGCGCAGCTGCTCAAGCGCTGCGGCGCCGTGCGCCTGACCGTGGCAGCGCCCGCCGGACCGAAGCTCGACCTGGCGGAGCAACTGTCCGCGGACCGGGTGGTGGCAGTGGACCGCCGCGACCCGGAGGCGCATCGCCGGGCGCTGCGCGACGTCAGCGCCAACGGGTTCGACTACGTGGTCGAGGCCACCGGGGCGCCGGACATGTGCGCCGAGGCCGTGCGGCAGGTCCGTCGCGGCGGCGAGGTGCTGATCTACGGCGTGTATCCGGAAGGGGCGACGTTCCCGGTCAACCCGTTCGACGTGTTCCGCAACGAGATCACGATCAAGGGCTCGTTCGCCCAGATCCACGATTTCGGCCGCGCGCTGGCCTATCTCGAGACCGGGCAGGTCAGGGTGGACCGGATCGTCAGCGACGAGTTCGCGCTGGAGCACTGGGACCGCGCGCTGGAGAACGCCTGGCAGCGCCGCGGCATCAAGGCCGTGCTGTTCCCGCCGGAGCGTGAAGGCGCCGTGCCGGCTTCGTCCCCATCCCCAACACCAGCCGGAGCATTCCCCTCGATGTCCTCGCATGCCGCAGCAGCCGATTCGGTCCCGGTCCCGTCCGAGGCCGGCGCGCGCAGACGGCCGCAGCGCCACCGGCGGCTGCTCCGGCACGTCCTGAACCTCGACGACTTCGAGCGCCTGGTCCGGCGCCGCCTGCCGCGCGCGGTGTACGGCTACGTGTCGGGCGGCTCGGAATCCGGCGCCGCCTATCGCAACAACCGCGACGTGTTCGCGAACTGGCACCTGGTCACCCGCATCCTGCGCGACGTGTCCCGGCGCGACCAGTCGGTGACGCTGTTCGGGCACCGCTACGCCAGCCCGTTCGCGATCGCGCCGATGGGGGCCTCCGCCGTGGTCGGCTACGACGCGGACAACCGCATGGCGGAGGCCGCGCGGGACGCCAACATCCCGTTCATCCTGAGCGCCAACTCCATCACGCCGATGGAGGAGATCGGCCGCACCAACCCGCAAGCCTGGTTCGCCGCGTACCAGCAGCCGGACGCGCGCAACATCCGGGAGATGTGCGAGCGGGTGGCGGCGGCGGGCCTGCGCGTGTTCGTGCTCACCGTGGACGTGCCGGTCGGCTCGAACCGCGAGAACAACATACGCAGCGGCTACACCATGCCGCTGCGCCTGAACCCCCGCCTGGCCGTGGACGGCGTTCTCCACCCGCGCTGGACCGTGTCCACCGCCGCGCGCACCCTGCTCCGTCGCGGCATCCCGTCGATCAGCAACATCGAGCCGCGCGACCACCCGACCATCTTCTCCAGGAAGCTCAGCGCCGTCACCGGCCACGCCGCCTTCTCCTGGCAGCAGGCCGAGCTGATCCGGCGCCACTGGCAGGGACCGTTCGTGCTCAAGGGCATCCTGTCCCGGGAGGACGCGCGCATCGCCCGGGAGAGCGGCGCGGACGGGATCGTCGTCTCCAACCACGGCGGCCGACAGCTCGACACCGCGGCCTCCCCCATGGAGGTGCTGGCCGGGATCAGGGCGGAAGCCGGGACCATGACCGTGCTCGCCGACAGCGGGTTCCGGCGCGGCACCGACATCCTGAAGGGGCTGGCGCTCGGCGCCGACGCGGTGCTGGTCGGCCGGCCGTTCCTGTTCGCGGCCGCCCTGGCCGGCGCCGACGGCGTGGCGCATGCGATCAGGCTGCTGGCCAAGGAGGTCGACGTCGACCTCGCGCTGCTCGGGCTGACCGGCATCGGCGAGGTGTCGCCCGACATCATGATCGCGAGGCCTGCCGCCGGCCTTCCTTCGGAGCCGCCGGACGGTCGCGGCTGAACAGCGTCGACAGCTCCTCGTTGAGCTGGCGCACGCTCTGGATCAGCGCCGTCTCGTCGTCCCGGATCGCCATGGTTTCCAGCAGCGCCTGCTCGTCCAGGCGGGTGAAGGCGTCGAGGGTGCGCCTGATCCCGGCCTCGTCCCGTCCCAGCTCGCGCAGCGCCATCTCGGTCATGCGCAGCGCGGAATGGAAGGTTTCCCGCACGATCAGCCCGACGTCGCGCTCCATCAGCAGGTGGGCGTGGCGGCGGTTGCGGGCCCGCGCCAGGATGCGCAGCCCGGGGAAGTTGCGCCGGGCGACGTCGACCACGCGCAGCACGTCCTCCGGGTCGGACAGCGCCACCACCAGCAGCCGGGCGGTGTCGGCACCCGCCGCGCGGAGCAGGTCGGCCCGTCCCGGATCGCCGTAGTAAACCTTGTTGCCGAACCGCCGGATCACCTCGACCTGGGTCGGATCCTGCTCCAGCGCGGTGTAGCGGATGTCCTGCATGCGCAGCACGCGCCCGACGATCTGCCCCATGCGCCCGAAGCCGCAGATGATCACCGGCGCGTCCTGCTCGGGGACCGCGTCGTACACCGGTTCCGGCGCCGGCATCGCGCGCCGCGCGAGCAGCCATTCGGACAGCGCGAACACGATCGGGGTCGCGGCCATCGACAAGGCGATCACCAGGGTGGCCTCGCCGGCGACGCTTGCGGACAGGCTGCCGGCGGCGGTCGCGGCGGCGAACAGCACGAAGCTGAACTCGCTGCCCTGCGGCAGGGCCAGGCCGAAGCGCAGCGACGCCGCGTGGTCCTGGCCCCGGATCCGTCCCAGCCCGTAGCCGATCGCGCCCTTCACCCCGAGCAGCGCCGCCACCGCCACCGCGATCGTGCCGGGATCGGCCACCAGCAGGTCGAGCCGGGCGCCGACGCCGACCGACATGAAGAAGAACCCCAGCAGCAGCCCCTCGAACGGCTGGATGTCGGCCTGCAGCTCGTGCCGGTATTCCGAGCTGGACAGCAGCACCCCGGCCAGGAACGCGCCGAGCGACATGGACAGCCCCACCGCCTGCGCCAGCCATGCGGTGCCGACCACGATCAGCAGCGCCGTGGCGGTGAACACTTCCGGCGTGCGCGCGCCGCCGAGCAGGCGGAACAGCCGCGGCAGCAGCACCAGCCCGCCGAGCAGGATCGCCCCGATCGCCGACAGCGCCAGCCCGACGCTCCGCCAGGGGAGATGCCCGGACAGCTGGTCGCCCAGGTGGCGCGCGTGCCCCGCCAGCAGGGGCACCAGCGCCACCAGCGGGATGAACGACAGGTCCTGGAACAGCAGCACGGCGAAGCCGTCGCGGCCGGCGGCGGTGTCCAGCAGCTGCCGTTCCGCCAGCATCGGCAACACGATCGCGGTCGAGGACAAGGCCAGCCCCAGCCCGAGCGCGGTGCAGGCGTTCCAGCCGAGGCCGGCGGCCCAGTGGATCAGCAGCGCCAGCGCCGCGGCGCTCACCCCCAGATGCGCGGTGCCGAGCCCGAACACCGCGCGGCGCATGGTCCACAGCCGCGCCGGCCGCAGCTCGAGTCCGATCAGGAACAGCAGCATCACCACGCCCAGTTCCGAGACCGCCTCGACCTGCGCGATGTTCGACACCAGGCCCAGCGCGGACGGCCCGATCGCCACCCCGCCGAGGAGGTAGCCGAGCACGCTGCCGAACCCGGCCCGTCGCGACAGCGGCACCGCCAGCACGCTGGCCAGCAGCAGGGCGACAAGGGTGGTCAGCATCGGGATCGGCCGGTCATGGTGTCGCATCATGCCCGCAGGCGATCGGGACCGGACAGCGGCAAAAACGCTCGCCTGTCGGCATCACGCGTCCGACGGGAGGCTGCGGGAACGCAGCCGGCCTGCGCGGTCGGCGCAAGGGACCGGTTGCTGAACAACAGGATCCGTCGTCCACCCGCACGTCCGAGATCCGGACGCTCCTGGCCCGTGCCTTGCAACCTTTCCCCGCCCGGCAACCGTTGTCGGCATCGTCAGGCGGAGCCGGCCAGGCCGGTTCCGTCACCCGTCCCACCCATCCGGCGCCGTCAGCTGCCAGGATCCTGCGCATGATCCGTTCCGGTTTCCCCGCCCGCCTGCTCCGGCGCCGGCTCCGGCCGTCGCCGGGCGCGGTGCTGGGCTCGCTGCTCTGCCTGGGCCTTCCCCATCCGGCACGTCCGGCTCCGCCGCCGGCGGGGACGACGGCACTGGTGCGGACACAGGACGGCACCGTCGCAGGACGGATCGTCGCCGACGGCGCGGTGGCGGTGTTCCAGGGCATCCCCTACGCGGCGGCCCCACTGGGCGCGCTGCGCTGGCGGCCGCCGCAGCCGGCCACCTCCTGGTCCGGCGTGCGCGACGCGAGCCGTCCGGGTGCACCCTGCATGCAGCAGGCCATGCCGGTACCGGGCATCCCGCCATCGGAGGACTGCCTGTTCCTGAACGTGTGGGCTCCCCGTCCCCCGGCAGGACGGGTCCAGCCGCCGCTCCCGGTGATGGTGTTCATCCATGGCGGCGGCTTCGTGTTCGGCTCCGGCGCCGAGCCCGCCTACGACGGCACGGCGCTTGCCCGGCACAAGGTGGTGCTGGTGACGCTGAACTACCGGCTGGGCGTGTTCGGCTTCCTGGCGCATCCGGCGCTGACCCGCGAGGCCGGCACGTCGGGCAACTACGGGCTGCTCGACCAGGTGGCGGCACTGCGCTGGGTGCAGGACAACATCCGGGCGTTCGGCGGCGACCCGTCGCGCGTCACCCTGTTCGGCGAGTCGGCCGGCGGCACCGCGGTGGCGATGCTGCTCACCTCTCCCCGCGCCGCCGGGCTGTTCGGGCAGGCGATCCTGCAGAGCCCGGCGATCGGCTGGCAGCTGGCGACGCTGGCCGCCGCCGAGCGCACCGGTCTCGCCGCCGGGGCCGACCTCCCGGCGCTGCGCGCGGCGCCGGCCACGTCGCTGCTGGCCTGGAACACCCGGATCCAGGCGCTGGCGCCGGCGATGGCGCCGGTCGCGCTGCCGTTCCCGATCGTCGACGGGGTCGTGCTGCCGCAACAGCCCGAGCAGGCGGTGTCGCAGCGGCGGATCTGGTCGATGCGGCTGATCGTCGGCGACAACGCGGATGAGGGCGCGGACTTCGCGCACGCCTGGACCACGATCCGCCCGGACCAGTACGACCACGCGCTGTCGACGCTGTTCGGGCCGCTGGCCGGACGGGCGCTCGCGATCTACCCGCTGCGGCAGGGCACCACCGTGCTGCGCGACGGCGCCGACATCATCGGCGACGGGCTGTTCTACGAGGGGGCTCGCACCCTGGCCCGCGCGGCATCGGCACGGGACCCGTACGTGTTCCGCTACCTGTTCACCGAGCCGGTGCAAGGCCATCCGCCGCGCCATGCCGACGAGATCCGTCCGGTGTTCGGCACCATGGGGCCCGATGCCACGCCGCAGCAGCGCGCGCTGTCGGAAGCGATGATGACCGCCTGGACCCGGTTCGCGACCACCGGCGACCCGAACGGCGCCGGCCTGCCGGCCTGGCCGCGGGCGAACGGCCCGGATGACCCCTATCTCGTCTTCGGGCCCGCCATCCTGGCCGCCCACGGCTTCCGCACCGAGGCGCTCGACTTCATGCAGCGCGCCCGCGCCGGTGGCTGATCCGGGTGTTCCTGCTCAGCCTTCCGGACCTCGTGTCTGTCCCGAAGATCGGGACCCAGCCAGGCAGGACAGCCTGCTCACGGATGGCTGACATCATCATGCGGATTCAAGGACCCTTCTCCCTGATGAGGTAACGGGCGAAGCGGGTGCCGTGCGGCTTGAAGCTGCCATGGGGCATCGAGCTATCGGCTGAGCGTTGCAGGTTGGCGAGCACCGAAACGCCGGACGTCGGCCAGGCACATCAATGCGGCGACGCTGGCGAATGCGATAGCTGCGCCGGCAGCCAGCGCCCGGTGCGGACCCAGCAACGCCGATGCAGGACCAGCCAGAGCGTAGCCGGCAGGAGCGAGCACGCCGGCCGCGATCTGCACGATCGAGAAGACGCGAGACAGCAGTTCCATCGGGATCTCGCGCTGGATCATGGTCCCGATCATGACGTTGACGAGCGCAGCGCCGGCGCCATAGGCGATGCCGCCGAGCAGGAGAGCTGGAAGGATGGCGTTCGCGGCGAGCAGGACGAGAGGCAGGAGGAGCAGCATGGCTGCGGCCTGGATCGCCAGCACGGTCCGCGCCGGCTGCCAGCGCATCACGACGGCGGCCCCCGCCAGGCCGCCCACCCCGATGGCGCCCAGCAGCAGCCCCCAGAGCTGGGCGCCGTGCGGCACCCGGGCGAGCAGGACGGGAGCGAGCACCATGAAGGGTGCGAGCGCCACCAGGTTGAGCAGCCCGAACTGCGCAACGACGAGCCGGAGCCAGCGTCGGCTTGCGAAGGCGTCCAGGCCGAGGCGGAGGTCCTGCAACACTGAACGAGAGGTTGCGGTCTGACGCGTCTCGGTCCGGTGACGGACGAACATGAGGCACAGGGCGCTGGCCGCATAGGTCAGACCGTCGATCCCGATCGCCCATCCGGGACCTGCGGTTGCGACGATGGCGCCGGCCAGCACGGGACCCAGGATCGTGGCGAGGGAACCGGCACCGCTCAGGGCGCCGTTGGCCCGTGCCAGCTGGTCCCTGGCGACGATCTGCGCCACCAGTCCGCCGCGCGCCGGATAGAAGAATGCGGTGCCGACTCCGATCAGCGCCGTCAACGCGATGATCGCAGGGAGCGATGCATGGCCGCTGACCAGCGCCAGGGCCAACGCCGACTGCGCCACGAAGCGCAACCCGTCGGCCCAGATCATGATGCTTCGCCGGGGCCAGCGGTCGCCCAGCACGCCGCCGAGGAGAAGCAGCACGACGGTCGGCAGCGTCTGTGCCGCCAGCACGAGGCCCAGCGCCCCGGCAGAGTGACCGGTGCCGATCAGGGCGAAGCTGAGCGCCACCGGAACCAGGGCCGTGCCGATCGCCGACAGGGCGGAGCCGACGAGGAACAGCGTGAAGTCGCGGCCCATCAGCATTGTATGACCATGGAGTTCCGTCTGCGCCAGCCAAGCCTATGACCTTGAACCCCTTCAGGTCCATGACCCTTGGCGGCTCCCTGGTGCCTCGGACACCTCCGCTTCACGGGCAGGAGCGGGACCGGATGCCCAGCGCACTTGTTTCGGCTGGCGGAGCGACCGCTCCGCTTCAGCCAGCCTGTTCCTCAACAGAGCATCTCCGGGTCAGGCGGCCTTCACCTCGGCCACGAAGCTGTTCACCTGGCAGGTCAGGCGCTCGGCCTGCCGGGACAGGTGTCCGGCCGCGCCCAGCACCTGCTCGGCCGCCGCCCCGGTGCCGCTGGCAGCCAGGCTCACGCCGGAGATGTTGGTCGTCACCTCCCGCGTGCTGCCCGCGGTCAGCTGCACGTTGCGCGCGATCTCGGCGGTCGAGGCGCCCTGCTGCTCCACGGACGTGGCGATCGCGTTGGCGATCACGCTGACCTCGCCGATCGTCGTGGTGATCGATTGGATCGCGCCCACGGCTTCCTGGGTCGCGGCCTGGATCTGCGCGATCTGGCTCGCCACCTCGTCGGTGGCGCGCGCCGTCTGCTGCGCCAGGCTCTTCACCTCGGACGCCACCACCGCGAAGCCCTTGCCGGCGTCGCCGGCACGCGCCGCCTCGATGGTCGCGTTCAGCGCCAGAAGGTTGGTCTGGCCGGCGATGCTGGTGATCAGCCCGACCACGTCGCCGATCCGCGCAGCTCCCTCGGCCAGGGCGTGCACGATGCTGTCGGTGCGGCTCGCATCCTCCACCGCACGCTCGGTCACCTTTGCCGCCTGCCCGACCTGGCGGCCGATCTCGGCGATGGAGGAGGCGAGCCTGTCCGCCGCCACCGCCACCGTCTGCACGCCCGAGTTCGCTTCCTCGGCCGCAGCCGCCACCGCCGCCGCCCGGGTGTTGGTGTGGCCCGCGGTTTCCTCCATCGATCGCGCGGTGGCCTCCAGCTCGGTCGAGGACGAGGAAAGCTGGCACACCAGCCCGCCCACCTCGGACTCGAAGTTGCCGACGAAGCCGGCGATCAGGGCGGCCCGCCGCTCCCGCGCCGCACGGCCCGCTTCCGCCTCGGCCGACAGCTTCTCCGCCGCCAGCGCGTTGCTGCGGAACACCTCCACCGCGCGCGCCATGTCGCCGATCTCGTCGCTGTCGAGGCGCCCCTGCACCTCCACCGTCTTGTCGCCGGAAGCGAGCCGGGTCATCGCCTGCGTCATCGCGGTCAGCGGCCGGACGATGCCGCGGCCGATGACCCCCGCCAGCAGGACGCCCAGCACCAGCGAGATCCCGGCGATCAGCTCGCCCAGACGGGACGCGCGGCGGACGATGGCGCCGCTCCTGCGGCTCGCGGCGTCGAACCGGTCCGTCAGCGCCGTCTCGACCTGCTCGAGCTGCCGCTCGATGGTCGCGACCTGCGGCAGCAGCTCGCCCGAATAGATCGCGTCGCTGGAGGTCCGGGCGTCGGAGAAGTCGGAGAACGCCTGGCTGTAGGTCGACAGGTCGCCGTCGACCTGGCCCACCAGCGCCTTGATGCTGGGCGGCGCCAGGTGGTTCTGATGCAGGATGGAAGCTTCCGCGGCCTTGACGCCGGCGGCGAAGTCGGCCGGTCCTTGGGCGTCGAAGGTGGCGAGGTAGCGCCAGCTGGCGACCCGGACCAGCAGCATGTTGCGCTCCAGCGCGGCGGCGGCGTCCAGCACCGGCTGCGGCAGGCTGGCCTGGCCGGTCGCGGTGAACAGCTGCTCGGTGTCGGTGGTCAGCTGGTCGCCGCCGCTGAGCAGCGCCGCGCGGTTGTCGCGCGCGGTGGAGGCCGACTGGCGGTAGCGGGCGAAGATGTCGTCATGGCTCTTCAGCAGCGCCAGGATCGCCCCGTAGCTCCTGCGCTCCACGGGCGACGCCGTGGCAGCCGTGGACTGCTTCAGCAGGCTCTCGGCCTGTTCCCTGCTGGACTGCTGCAGGCCCAGCGTGGCCGCGTCGGGCTCGGCCCGGTAGCGCGTTTCCGCACCGCTCATCGCCTCGACCAGGCGGGCGATGGTCAGCACGCGGCGCATGCTCACGGACATGTCGGTCATCAGCCGCGCCTGGTTGCCGACGCCGGACACCTGGTAGATGCCGAAGCCGGCCACCCCGAGCGCCAGCGCGACCAGCAGCCCGAATCCCAGGGTGATGCGCGTCCGCACGCGCAAACGGTTCCGTGTCATGGGCCTGTCCCTGCAACCTGCTGGCGGCATCATCCGGTCGGCTGGTTAACTGCTCGTTACGTGACGGGGCGCCGTCCGAAACTTCTCCCGCGTCCACGACTTCCTGTTCGGCTGGACGGGGTGCGCGCGTGGAACTGCGGTATGCCTACAACACCAACGGGACGGTCCATCATCGGATGGAGGACGCCGTCGCCCTGATCGCCGACAGCGGCTATGACGGGGTCGCCCTGACGCTGGATCACGCCTGTCTCGACCCGATGGCGGACGGATGGGAGCGGCGGACGGAAGCGCTGGCCGCCGAGCTGCAGCGCCTCGGACTGGGTTGCGTGATCGAGTCCGGCGCCCGGTTCCTGCTCGACCCGCGCGACAAGCACCAGCCGACCCTGGTCAGCGCCACCGGCGGGGGCCGGGACCACCGCCTCGCCTTCCTGCGCCGCTCGCTCGACATCGGCGCGATGCTGGACGCGGAGGCGATGTCGTTCTGGGCCGGATCCCCCAAGCCGGAAGTCAGGCCCGAGGATGCCTGGGACTGGCTGCGCGCCGGGGTGGAGCAGGTGCTGACCCATGCCGACCGCGTCGGGGTGACGGCGGCGATGGAGCCGGAGCCGGAGATGATGATCGGCACCGTGGACCATTTCCGGCAGCTGCACGACCTGTTCCCACAGCTCGCGCTGGCGCTCGACCTTGGCCACGTGATGGTGACGCAGGAACGCGTGCCGCAGGACGCCGTGCGAGAGTTCGCCGGCGCGCTCGGCACCGTGTCGATCGAGGACATGAAGCGCGGCGACCACGTGCACCTGGCGTTCGGCGACGGCGACATGGACATTCCCGCCTGCCTGGACGCGCTGGAAGCGGTGGGCTTCTCCCGCCTGGTCTGCGTCGAGCTGTCCTCCGACAGCGGGCGCGCCGACCGGATGGTGCCGGACGCCCGTCGCTGGCTTGCCGAGTGCCGCCGCTGAGCCGTCCGCTCAGCCCAGGGTCGGCATCTGGAACTCCGCTCCGGACCGGATGCCGGCCGGCCAGCGCGACGTCACCGTCTTGAGCTTGGTGAAGAACCGGATCCCCTCCGGACCGTGCATGTGGTGGTCCCCGAACAGCGACGCCTTCCAGCCGCCGAACGAGTGGAACGCCATCGGCACCGGGATCGGCACGTTCACCCCCACCATGCCGGCCTGCACCCCGTGCGCGAAGGCGCGCGCGCTGTCGCCGTCCCGGGTGAAGATGGCGGCCCCGTTGCCGAACTCGTTGTCGTTGACGATCCTGAGTGCTGCGTCGAAGTCCGGCACCCGCACCACGCCGAGCACCGGGCCGAAGATCTCCTCCTGGTAGATGCGCATGGCCGTGGTCACGCGGTCGAACAGCGTGCCGCCGATGAAGAACCCCTCCTCGAACCCCTGCAGCCTCAGCCCGCGCCCGTCCACCACCAGCTCGGCGCCTTCCTCCACGCCCAGGTCGACATAGCCGGACACCCGCTGGAGGTGCGCGCGCGTGACCAGCGGCCCCATCTCGACCTCGGGCTCGGTTCCGGCGCCGATGCGCAGGGCACGCACCCGCGGCGCCAGGGTCTCGACCAGCCGGTCCGCGACCGGCCCCACCGCCACCGCGACCGAGATCGCCATGCAGCGCTCGCCGGCCGAGCCGTAGGCGGCGCCCATCAGCGCGTCGGCGGTCTTGTCGAGGTCGCAGTCCGGCATGACCACGGCGTGGTTCTTCGCCCCGCCCAGCGCCTGCACCCGCTTGCCCGCGGCGATGCCGGTCTGCTGGATGTAGCGTGCGACCGGGGTGGAGCCGACGAAGCTCACCGCCTGGATCCCGGGGTGGTGCAGGATCGCGTCCACCACCTCCTTGTCGCCGTGCACCACCTGCATCACCCCGGCCGGAAGCCCGGCCTGGTGCAGCAGGTCGGCCAGCAGGAGGGATGCGGACGGGTCGCGCTCGGACGGCTTCAGGACGAAGCAGTTCCCGGCGGCGATCGCCATCGGCATCATCCACAGCGGGACCATGACGGGGAAGTTGAACGGGGTGATGCCCGCAACCACGCCGAGCGGCTGGCGCATCGACCAGGCGTCGATGTTGCGGCCGGCCTGCTCGGTGAAGTCGCCCTTCAGCAGCTCCGGCGCAGCGGTGGCGTATTCCACCACCTCCATGCCGCGGGTGACCTCGCCGCGCGCGTCGGACAGCACCTTGCCGTGCTCGGCGGTGATGATCGCGGCCAGCGCGTCGATGTTCCGCTCCAGGAGGTCGCGGAACCGGAACATCACCCGGGCCCGGATTAGCGGCGGCGTGGACGCCCAGCCGGGGAACGCGGCCTTCGCCGCCTGCACCGCGTCGTCCACGTCGGCCGCCGTGCCCTGCACCACCTGCCGCGCCACGGCGCCGGTCGACGGATCGAACACGTCGGACCGGCGCGTGCCGCGCCCTTCGGTGCGGCCGGCGCCGATGTGGTGCTGGACTAGGTCCATGGAACGCTCCTGCGCTGGAATGGCGGGATCAGTACGGAAGGTGGGCGTGGTCGGGATCCATGGTGAACTTCCATTGCCGCACCGGTCCCGCCATCACGTTGAGGTAGTAGAGGTCGAACCCGTGCGGCGCGCCGACCGGATGGTAGCCGCGCGGCACCAGCACCACGTCCCGGTCGCCCACCGCCATCGTCTCGTCCAGCGACCTGTCGGGCGTGTAGACCCGCTGCACGGCGAAGCCGGCGCCGCGCCGGAGGCGGTGGTAGTAGGTTTCCTCCAGGACCGTCTCGTCCGGCCCGTCGGTGTCGTGCTTGTGCGGCGGGTAGCTCGACCAGTGGCCGCCCGGGGTGATTACCTCCACCACCAGCAGCGATTCCGCTTCCGCGGTGTCGGGCAGGATGTTGCGTATGACCCGGGCGTTGGTGCCGGTGCCGCGGGTGAGCTCGCCGACCGCGTCGGGCCCGATCACCCGCGGCGGCAGCCGGCCTGTCGCGGGTGCTGCGCAGATCGCCAGCTCCACCGCGCCCCCGGCCTCGACCTGCCAGTCGAGCGACGGCGGCAGGTAGGCGGACCACGGGCTGCCCTCGAACGGGCTGCCGCGTTCGCCGAGCAGGCCGAGATCCTGTCCGCCCGCCCGCACCCGCGCCCGCCCGGTCAGCAGCACCAGGCACAGCTCGTTGCCGGTGCCGTGCCGCGTCAGCACCTGTCCGGGCCGGAGGTCCACCACCTCGAAGCCGACATGGTGCCAGCCGGCGGTGGCCGGCGTGATGCGCTGGACCACGCCGTGCGGATCATCGGGTGTCGGATGGACCAGGAGCGGCGAGGCCATCAGCGCAGCCCTGCTTCCGTCAGGAAGCCCTGGAGGTTGCGGTGGCCGAGCCTGGCATAGGTCAGCGGGTGCGCCCTTGCCGGGTCCTGCTCCGCCTCGACCACGACCCAGCCGGAATAGCCGGGCAGCGCCCGGAACACCGACACGAAGTCGATGCAGCCGTCGCCCGGCACGGTGTACACCCCGGCCAGCACGCTGCGGAGGAAGCTCCAGTCTTCCGTTTCGGCCTGCCGGCGAACGTCCGGGCGGATGTCCTTGACGTGCACGTGGCCGATCCGGTCGCGATGGCGCTGCGCCAGCACGGCCGGGTCGGCGCCGCCCCAGGTGGCATGGCCGGTGTCGAGCAGCAGGTGCACCGACGCGCCGGTGCGGGCCATCAGCGTCTCGACGTCTGCCTCGGACTGCACCACGGTGCCCATGTGGTGGTGGTAGACCAGGCGCATCCCCTCCCGCAGCAGCGCGTCGGCGAACGCGGTCAGCCGGGCGGCGAACCGGTCCCATCCGTCCGGGTCCAGCACCGGGCGTCGCGACAGCGGCACGTCCCGCTCGCCATGAACGGCGTTCACGGTTTCGGCGACGATCATCACCGGCGAGCCCATCGCCCGGAGCAGGTCGAGATGCGGCCGCGCCGCCTGCAGCTCCGCCTCGGCGTCGCGCTCCAGCAGGGCGGTGGAGTACCAGCCGGACACGCAGGCGAGCCCGTGGGGCGCCAGCGCCGCCCGGAGCGCGTCCGGGCTGCGCGGGAACTTGTGGCCGAGCTCGATCCCCTCGTAGCCCGCCTCCCTCGCCTCGGCGAGGCAGGTGTCCAGCGGGGTGTCGCCGCCCAGCTCCCGCATGTCGTCGTTGGACCAGGCGATCGGGTTGGTGCCGATGCGGATCGTCATGGTTCGTTCGTCCTGCGCCGCACCGGTCAGCACCCGATCCGCTGCAGCGCCTGGTGCCCGGCATACGCCGCCTGCGCTTCACGCACCTCCGTCCGATCGGAGACTTCCGGCACCGGCACGTCCCACCAGGCGCCACCGGCATCGGTCACCGTCGCGGGATCGGTATCGATCACGATCACGCTGGTGCGGTCGGCCTCCCTGGCCCGCCGCATCGCCTCGGGGAAGCCGGCGAGGCCGGGGAGCTTCTCGGCCCGCGCGCCGAGGCTGCGCGCGTGGGCGGCGAAGTCGATCGCCGGCATCTGCTTCATCGCCTGGCTGTCCCGCCACAGGTTGTTGAACGCTATGCCGCCGGTGCTGCGCTGCAGCCGGTCGATGCAGCCGAAGCCGTGGTTGTCGAGCAGCACGATCACCAGCTTCACCCCCAGCATCACCGCGGTCGCGATCTCGGAGTTCAGCATCAGGTAGGAGCCGTCGCCGACCATCACGATCACCTCCCGGTCGGGCGCCGCGAGCTTCACGCCGAGGCCACCGGCGATCTCGTAGCCCATGCAGGAGAAGCCGTACTCCATGTGGTAGCCGCCCGGCCGCTCCGCCTGCCAGTGCTTCTGCAGCTCGCCGGGCAGGCCGCCTGCGGCGCACACCACCACGCTGTCCGGCCCGGCCTCGCGCCCCACCGCGCCGATCACCTGCGCGTCGGAGGGCGGCAGGACCTGGTCCGGCGCCGGCAGGGCGGCATGGGGAGCGGCCTCGCGCAGCCAGTCGGCGCGCGCCGCCTCGGCGCGTCCGGTCCAGTCCGGATCGGCGCGCCAGTCGCCCAGCCCGGTTTCCAGCGCCGCGAGCCCGGCCGCGGCGTCGGCGACCAGCGGCAGCGAGCCGTGCTTGGCCGCATCGGAGGGCTGCGTGTTCAGGCCGATGATCCGCAGCCCGGGATCGTTGAACACCGACCACGATCCGGTGGTGAAGTCCTGCAGCCGGGTGCCGATCGCCAGCACCAGGTCCGCGTCCGCGGCGAGCCGGTTGGCGGCACTGCCGCCGCACACGCCGATGCCGCCCATGTTCATCGGATGCGAAGCGGGAAGGCTGGACCTGCCGGCCTGGGTCTCGCCGGAGGGGATGCCGTGCGCCGCGCAGAAGTGCGCCAGCGCCGCCTCGGCACCGGAGTACAGCACGCCGCCGCCGGTGACCACCAGCGGACGCTTCGCCGCGCGAAGCAGCGCCAACGCTTCCTCCAGCTCGCGCGGATCGGGCGGGGTGCGGCGCTGCCGGTGGACCCGCTCGGCGAAGAAGCTCTCGGGATAGTCGAACGCCTGCGTCTGCACGTCCTGGCACAGGGCCAGCGTCGCCGGGCCGCACTCCGCCGGGTCGGTCAGCACCGCCAGGGCGCGGTTGAACGCCGGCACGAGCTGCTCCGGCCGGGTCAGGCGGTCGAAGTAGCGCGAGAACGGCCGGAACGCGTCGTTGGCGGTCACGGTGCCGTCGCCCCAGTCCTCGACCTGCTGCAGCACCGGGTCGGGCCGGCGGCTGGCGAACACGTCGCCCGGCAGCAGCAGCACCGGCAGCCGGTTGACGTGCGCCACCGCGGCCCCGGTCACCATGTTGAGCGCGCCGGGGCCGATGGAGGTGGTGCAGGCCATCATGCGGCGCCGGCGTGCGGTCTTGGCGTAGGCGGTGGCGGCGTGGACCATCGCCTGCTCGTTGTGCGCGCGCAGCGTCGGCAGCCGGTCGCGCACCCCATGCAAGGCCTCGCCGAGTCCGGACACGTTGCCGTGGCCGAAGATCGCCCAGACGCCTGCGAACAGCGGCAGGGTGCCGTCCGGCGTTTCCACCTTCTGCGCCGCCATCGCCCGCACCAGCGCCTGGGCCGCGGTCAGTCTCACGGTGTTCATCGCTTGTGGATCTCCCGGCCGATAGGATCAGGCCGCCTGCTCGCGGGTGCGGGCGTGCCAGGCCTGCACCAGGGCCTCGAAGCGCTGCGCCATCGCCGCCACCGCTTCCGCGTCGTCGATGCGGCCGGCGAGCCAGTCGCGTGCCGGACCCGTGAAGATGGTGCGGCCGATGGCGAAGCCCTTCACCCAGGGCGTCGACGCGGCGGCGGCGAAGGCCAGGGCGAGCTGGTCGGCTGGCGCGTCCAGCCCGAGCATCACCACCCCGCGGCAGAGCGGATCGTGCGCCTCGATGACGCTGCCGATCGCCGCCCAGGAGGCGGCGCTGCGCTGCGGCTCCAGCTTCCACCAGTCCGGCCTGAGGCCTGCGGCATAGAGCCGGGTCAGCACGCGGGCGATCGTGTCGTCGACGAGCGCGCCATGCCGGCCGGCGATGATCTCGACCAGCAGGTCGCGGTTCTGCAGGCGGCAGGCGTCCTGGGCGCGCAGCAGCTCGCGCTCCTGTCGCAGCCGCAGCGCCTCGTCGTCGTCGGGATGATAGAAGCACAGGCACTTCACCACCTGGTCCAGCGGCCATTCCACCAGCCGGGCGCCGAGGCTGCCGGTTCCGCCGGGCGTGTCGCCCTCGAACTCCAGCGGGCGCGAGCCGGTGCGCTCGATCGGCCGCGCCACCCACAGCCCGGCCCGGGAGGCGGCGAACAACGCCTCGCGCCCGTAGCGTCCGTCCAGGAACATGCCGTAACCGGGCCGGCCGGCGGCGACACGGGCCGCCGCCTGCACCGCCAGCACCTTGAAGCCGGCGATCCGCGCGTGCGGCGCGCCGACGGAGTCGGCCACCTGCTCCAGCTGCACCCGGTGGTCGCAGGCCAGCGCCAGGATCGGCGTCGGCTGGGGGCGGCGCGTGGTCGCCCAATGCAGGTGGTTGAGGGAGCGGTCGTGGCGCAGCGCGTGGTGCGGGCTGCCGTGGGCGAGGAAGTGCTGCAGCTCGGGGAAGGTCGGGGACTCCGGCGAGCACAGCAGGCGCGACACCGCGAAGGCGCCGCAGGCGTTGGCGTAGGCGCAGCAGGTGGGAAGCGGCTCGCCGCGGAGCCAGCCGCGCAGGAAGCCGGACATGAAGGCGTCGCCGGCGCCCAGCGTGTTGTACACCTCGACCGGGAAGCCGGGCCCGGCGATGCCGTCGTCGAGCCGGTCCGGGATCGGGCCGTCGAACACCACGCAGCCCATCGGCCCGCGCTTGCACACGATCGTGGCCGGGGTCAGGGCGCGTATGGCGCGGATCGCCGCGAGCGTGTCCTCGGATCCGCCGGCGATGTGCAGCTCCTCCTCGGTGCCGACCACCAGGTCGCACTCGGGCAGGATCTCCCCCAGCCGGGCGGTCACGGTGTCGGAGCGGATGTAGCGCTGCTCGCCGGCGCCGTGCCCGGCCAGTCCCCACAGGTTGGGCCGGTAGTCGATGTCGAACACCACGCGGCCGCCCCGGGCGCGCACGATCCGCATCGCCTGGCGCTGGGCTGCGGCGCTGCGCGGGCGGGAGAAGTGGGTGCCGGTGACCACCACCGCGCCGGTGCGGGCCAGCAGCGCCTCGTCGATGTCGCTCTCGTCGAGGGCGGCGTCGGCGCAGTCGGTGCGGTAGAAGATCAGCGGGAAGCTCGTGCTGTCGCGCACGCCCAGGATCGCCAGCGCGGTCAGCCGCTCCGGGTCGGTGTGGATGCCGTCGACGGCGACCCCTTCGCGTGCCATCTGTTCGCGGATGAACCGGCCGAAATGCTCGTCGCCGACCCGGGTGATGATGGCGGAGCGCAGGCCGAGCCGCGCGGTGCCGATGGCGATGTTGGCAGGGCAGCCGCCCACCGCCTTGCTGAAGCTGCCCATGTCCTCGAGCCGGCACCCGACCTGCTGGCCGTACAGGTCGACCGAGGAGCGGCCGATCGTCACGACATCAAGCGTCATCGGGTCCATGGACACCGCCTTCCTGTTCGACAAATCCATGATCTTGTTCCATAGAGCGGTCAAGATGGAAGAGAGTTTCCAGACCTCTTTTCCATGCGCAACGCGGGAGCGGGAGTGGGCGCTCCGGGCGACACGTGCTCGAATATAATTGACAAGAATAGCCAGATACGGAAATTTCATTCCAAAATGAGGCGACGTCGCACGGCGCGCCCGGCAGGAGGAACCGATGTCCGCTTCAGGATCGTGCCGCCGCAGCGCGCGAACGTCCCGGCCGTGCCGGGGCGGGCACGGATGAGCACGGCGCAGGCCGTTCCTGAGCCGCCTCCCGCTTCCGCCACGGAGGCAAGGGACGAGCGGCTGCGGCAGAGCTCGCTGGCGGTGCAGCTGCTGCGACGGCCGGAGCTCGGGGCCATCGGCGGGCTGGTGCTGGTGGTCGCCTTCTTCGCGGCGACCGCGAGCGGAACCATGTTCACGCTGAACGGCCTGATGACGGTGCTGAACCCGTCCGCCCAGCTCGGCATCATGGCGATCGCCGCCGCACTGCTGATGATCGGCGGCGAGTTCGACCTGTCGATCGGGTCCATGGTGGCGTTCGCCGGCCTCCTGTTCGGCATCGCGCTGCTGCTGCTGCACCTGCCGCTCGGGCTCGCCATCCTGCTGACGCTGCTGGTGGCGGGAGGGTTCGGGGCGCTGAACGGGCAGCTGGTGATACGCACCCGGCTGCCTTCCTTCATCGTCACCCTGGCGTTCCTGTTCATCCTGCGCGGGCTGTCGCTGGTCGGGCTCAAGCTCGCCACTGGCGGCAGCACGCAGATGCGCGGCTTCCGCGACGCCACCGCCGGCAGCGTGCTGACGCCGCTGTTCTCCGGCAACGCGTTCGGCGGCCTGTTCCGCTGGGCAGCCGTGCACCGCCTGATCGAGCGGCTGCCGGACGGCTCGCCCGCCGCGCCAGGCGTGCCGATCGCGGTGGTGTGGTTCGTGGCGATCACGGTGCTGGCCACCTGGTGCCTGCTGCGCACCCGGTTCGGCAACTGGATCTTCGCCAGCGGCGGCGATGCCAACGCGGCGCGCAACTCCGGCGTGCCGGTGGACCGGGTGAAGACGGTCCTGTTCGTGCTGACCGCCTGCTCGGCCGCGCTGGTCGCGGTGCTGACGGTGATGGATGCCGGCTCCACCGACGCCACCCGCGGCACGCAGAAGGAGTTCCAGGCGGTGATCGCCGCCGTGATCGGCGGCTGCCTGCTGAACGGCGGCTACGGCTCGGCGATCGGCGCGTTCTTCGGCGCCGTCATCTTCGGCGTGGTGTCGATCGGGCTCACCTACACCGACTTCGACAGCGACTGGTTCCAGGTGTTCCTGGGCGCGATGCTGCTGATCGCGGTGATCTTCAACAACGGCCTGCGCCGACGCATGACCGGGGAGCGCTGACGGTGGACCAGCCCGTCCACGCGGTCGCCCCGGCCGGCACCGCGCTGATCGAGACCCTGGACGTGCGCAAGGAGTTCGGCCACGTGATCGCGCTGGCCGGGGTGTCGCTCACCGTGCGCGCCGGCGAGGTGCTGTGCCTGCTGGGCGACAACGGCGCCGGCAAGTCGACCCTGATCAAGACCCTGTCCGGGGTGCACCAGCCCTCCGGCGGCCGGTTCCTGGTGAACGGGGAGCCGGCGCGCTTCTCCGGGCCGCGCGACGCGCTGAATGCCGGCATCGCCACCGTGTTCCAGGACCTGGCGATGATCCCGCTGATGTCGGTGACGCGGAACTTCTTCATGGGCCGCGAGCCGACACGCGGGGTGTTCCCGTTCCGGCGCGTCGACTTCGCGCTGTGCCGCAGCGTCACCCACGCCGAGATGCGGCGCATCGGCATCGACGTGCGCGATCCCGACCAGGCGGTCGGCACGCTGTCGGGCGGCGAGCGGCAATGCGTGGCGATCGCGCGCGCGGTGTATTTCGGCGCCCGGGTGCTGATCCTGGACGAGCCCACCTCGGCGCTGGGCGTGGCGCAGACCTCCATGGTGCTGCGCTACATCGCCCAGGTGAAGGCGCGCGGGCTCGGCGTGATCTTCATCACCCACAACGTGCGCCACGCCTATGCCGTCGGCGACAGCTTCACCGTGCTGAACCGCGGGCGCACGCTCGGGCTGTGGCGCAAGGACGAGATCGGGATGGACGCCCTGCAGACCCTGATGGCCGGCGGCAAGGAGCTGCAGGAACTCTCCGCCGACCTGGGCGGGACGGTCTGAGGGCGGTCACGCCCGTCGCGATACACCGAAACACGCAACAAGGATCACGGGAAATGAAGCGTTCCAAGACGACCGCGCTGGCCGCGCCGGCACTCGTTCTCGCCCTGGCGGCGACAACACCCGCCCCTGCGGCCCGGGCGGCCGACAAGGAGGTCACCATCATCCTGGTCGACCACGGCCAGGCGGCGGATCCGTTCCACAACGTGATCAAGCGCGGCGCGCAGGACGCGGCGAAGCAGATGGGCATCCACCTGGAAGTCCGGCAGCCGCAGAACTTCGACATGACGCAGATGGCGAACCTCATCACCGCCGCTGCCAACCAGCGCCCGGACGGGATCGTCACCACCGTGCCCGACGCCGACGCGCTGTCGGGGCCGATCCACGCCGCCCTGGCGCAGGGGATCCCGATGATCGCCACCAACGGCGCGCCGGCCACCGCGCACAAGGTCGGCATCGCCATCAACGTCGGCCAGGACGAGGAAACCGCCGGCGAGACCGCAGGCCGGGCGATGGCGGCTGCCGGCGGCAAGAAGGCGATCTGCGTCAACCACGAGGTCGGCAACCTCGCCCTCGACCAGCGCTGCGCGGGCTTCGCCAAGGGCTTCGGCGGCGCGTCCAAGGTGCTGCCGACCGAGCTCGATCCCGGCACCGCGAAGTCCAAGATCGAGGCGACGCTGCGCTCGGATCCGAGCATCGACACCGTGATCGGCCTGAACGCGACCGTGGTCGGCGAGACCGCGGTGGACGCGGTGCGCGAGCTCGGCCGCACCGGCAAGGTCCAGGTCGCCTCGTTCGACCTGTCGCCCGGCATGCTCAAGGACGTCGAGGACGGCACCGCCCTGTTCGTGGTCGACCAGCAGCCGTACCTGCAGGGCTACCTGCCGGTGGTGGCCCTGGCGCAGAAGGCCAGGTACGGCCTGATGCCGGCCGGCGACATCGCGACCGGGCCCAGCCTGATCCGCAAGGACCAGGCGGGCCAGGTGATCGCCCTGTCGAGCCAGTCGATCCGGTAGGACATCCTTCACCTGGCCTTCGGGCGAGCGCCGCCTGAGCAGCCGCATCGCCATCAGCCGCCCGTGGCACCTCGTTCCGATCCTGGCGGACAGCGCCCGAGTGGCTGGTAGCGACGGCCTGCGGGCGTCAGGCGGCGCATCAGCCGAAGACGCGGTCGCCACCTTTCCGAGGCTGTGTCAAAAATCATCGAGTGACCAGGAGTGTCTGCTTTACTGCCCTTGGAAAGGAGCACAGACAGTTGGAAGAACCGGACGGTAGGCCAACTGGTCGCGCGGAGATCAGGGACGTTTTTCGGGTCATCGGGCGTGGCTTGGCCCTCATCTTTAAAGACGGTTCTACCGGTGCTGTTCAGGGACCTGATGTCATCCGAAGCGAGCGCGAGGTGTCGCCGTTTGCTGGTCCAGAGTTCATGGATGGGCGGGATGCCTCCGGAGCGAAGACAAGTTGTCTGGCTGTGATCGTCAAAGCAGCCAATGCGGCTGATCTTTTCCGGCCTGGCGACATGGTCACGGTTTTCAACGTTCGGAGGAACGGCCGATAAGCGCGAACTAAACTGCCAAGATCGTTCCGTTGCAGTGGGCGGAAGTCGATGGCTTCGATGTCGCGCTACATGGTGGACGAGGACCGGTCTCAGGCTTTTCTGCTGCTCGACAGCATGAACGACTACATCGGCGAAGACAATCCGGTTCGCGGTGGACGCGTTCGTTGATGCACTGGACTTGGCCCAGCTCGGTTTTGAGAGGGCGGTTCCAGCCTTCACCGGCCGACCCTCTTGTCATCCCTCGGTCATTGCTCAAGACCTACCTCTGCGGCTAGCTGAACAGCGTCCAGCCGACGGCTGCCGTAACGGCATCTGTCAAGCCGCTGGTTGCCACCCGGCCGGAAGCGGCTGCGCCTGGTGCGCCGCCGTCAGATCCTCCAGCCACTGCGCCACTTTGGCCGGAATCGTGCCGTCGCCCGTCGCCCAGCGCCGGGCCGTGGTCTGATGGACGCCCAGTGCGTCGGCCAGGGCACGCTGCGACCAGCGAAGCGCGGCAAGGCATTCCCGGAGGCGGTCGGGCGTCATCCGTGCCCCGAGGCGCGGAGCAGGCTCAGGATGCCGGTCACCAGCCCACCAACGGCGCTGACGAACGTGACCGCCACCACCATGGAGGACAGCCGCGCATCCCGCCCGAGCTTGCGGCCTTCGGCGTCCAGCTTGCGCGTCTCGGCGCTCAGCTTGCTGGGCTCGATGTTCATCCGGCCGATCTCGGCCTGAAACTTCTCTGTTTCGGCAATGGCCCGGTCGATCCGCACGATCTGCCCGCGGATGTCGAGGCTGGAATGGTCGGCGGCGGCTTCGCTCATCTGAGGCGGCTCCTCTCGATCCGCCCGCGCAGAACGCGCCTGGCATGTGTTCGACATGAACACATCAGATCGAGGCGTCAATGGAGACCCGCCCTCGGCCCGCAGCACTCTTGAAGGCTTCTCACGCGGGCGGGTCCGGCCACCGGCGGCAGATCCGCTCGCGCGCCGCGTCAGGCGTCGGGGATCTCGTCCAGCGCCACCCAGCGCCCCTGCGCCGAGGACAGGCGGATCGCCTCGATCGCGCGCGCGATCGCCAGCGCGTCGCGGAAGTTCATGTCGCTCGGCGCCCGGCCCGCGACCGCGTCGAGCAGGCGGCGCACCTCGATCGTCTTGAGGTCGTTGAAGCCGAGCTGGTGGCCGGGGGCGGGACAGAACGCCGCGTAGTCACCGTGCGCCGGGCCGGCGTTGATGGTGGTGAAGCCGGCCCGTGCGCCATCCTGACCCGCGCGATACAGGCGAAGCTCGTTGAAGCGCTCCTGGGTGAAGCAGAGCGCGCCGCGCGTGCCGCTCAGCTCGAAGGCGAGTTGCATGTCGCGGCCGCGGCTGAGCCAGCTCGTGCTCAGGCTCGCGGTGAAGGGGTGGTCCTTGAAACGCACCAGCATGCTGGCCTGGTCGTCGACCGACACCGCGCGCCGGCCGCCGCCGGGCAGCGGACGCTCGCCGTGGATCGTGTCCAGACGGCCGCACACCCCCTCCACCTCGCCCAGCAGGTGGCGCGCCAGCGACACGATGTGGCTGCCGATGTCGGCCAGCGCGCCGCCCGCCTGTTCCGGTTCGCAGCGCCAGGAGAACGCAGCGTCCGGATCGGCCATGAAGTCCTCGGCGTGGATGCCGCGGAACCCGGTGACGGTGCCGATCTCGCCCGACTGCACGATCTCGCGCGCGGTCGCGATCAGCGGGTTCTTCAGGTAGTTGAAGCCGACGGTCGTGACGACCCCGGCCGTGTCGGCGGCGCGGGTCATGGCGATGGCGTCGTGCAGCGTGGTCGCCAGCGGCTTCTCGCAGTACACGTGCTTGCCCGCCTCGATCGCCGCCAGCGCCATCGGTGCATGCAGGCGGTTGGGGGTGGCGATCGCCACCACGTCCACCGCAGGGTCGCGCACCAGGGCCGCCCAGTCGCCGGTCGCGCGACGGAAGCCGAGCGACGCGGCGGCGGCCACCGCGCGCTCCTCCGGATGATCCGCCAGCAGCTCCAGCCGCGGCTGCCGGGCCAGCGGGAACACGCCGCCCACGTTGCGGAACGCAAGCGCGTGCGCGCGGCCCATGAAGCCGCTGCCGATCAGCCCGATCCCGATCCCGGGCACTTGTTCGATCTCCTGCATGATGATCCTTCCCGATGATCCGAGCAGGAGGCGTAGGCCATTCCATCACGGGGTTGAAGTGGAACCGGCGTTCTCCTCTTGGCGCGAGGCATCCTCGTCCGCAAGCCGCGCCTGCCGTTCCGCCAGCGCCACCGACAGCGTGGTCGCGAGGGCAAAGGTGGCGGACAGCGAGCGGAAGCCGGCATGGTCGGTCTCGGCCACCTCCAGCCAGGTTCCGGCGACCTCGGTCAGCGGCGAGAACGGGCTGTCGGTGATGGCGATCACGCCGGCGCCGGCACGGGACGCGGCCGCGCACAGCGCCAGGGTTTCCGCCGCGTAGGGGGTGAAGCTGACCGCCAGCACCACGTCCTCGGGCCCCAGCAGCTCGACCTGGCGGTGCCCGAGGCCGCCGGCGTTGTCGACCAGCTCGCAGCGGGCTCCCAGCTTGCGCAGCGCGTAGCTCAGGTAGAGCGCCACCGGATACACCCGCCTGGTGCCGACCAGGCTGATCGAGCGCGCGCCCGCCAGCCGCCGCACCGCCTCGTCGAGCGCCTGCGGGTCCACGGTCTGTTCGAGGTGGTCGAGCGACACGCGCGCCGCGTGCACGAAGCCGTGCAGCAGCGAGACCGGATCGGCAGCCGCCGCCGGCGCGTCGGCGGCCAGCGATTCCAGCCGCTCGCGGTAGTCCGGCCAGCGCTGCCGCGCATGCGCGCGGAACACCGCCTGCAGGTCGGAGAAGCCGGAATAGCCCAGCGTCTGGGCGAACCGCACCAGGGTCGAGGGCTGCACTCCGGCCTGCGCGGCCAGGTCGGACACGCGGCCGAAGGCGATCTCCTGCGGGTGGTCCACCGCGAAGGTGCCGACCTGCACCAGCCGCTTCGGCAGCCTGTCGCGACGCGCCATGATCAGGGCCCGCAGGCTCTTGAAGTCGCGCGGCGTTTCGGACGGCGCGACCGGACCCGCCGACGCAACCGGCCCGGCTTCGTCATCCATGGGACCGCGCCGTTGACAATCCCCGACCGGAACGGAATTCTGGTTCCATCATCAAGCCGTTCCCCTGGATCCGTTCCGTTCAGGCCGTCAGGCGTTGCACCAGGATCGACCGGCGCGTCCGGCGGCTCGATTCCAGCGATAAGTCCGCTGCCGCCTGCGACGCAAGCCGGACCGGCCGGACCGTGATCGGCAGGACGATTCCACCGCGAAGGACGAGGTCGCCATGCTCCATTTCACCGTGCTCGGCTGCGGCCGGATCGGCCGCATGCACGCGGCCAACCTCGCGGCCCATCCGGACGCGGCGCTGGTGTCGGTGTTCGACGTGATGGAGGAGGCGGCCGCCGCGACCGCCGCCTCGCTCGGGGTGCGTCATGCGGCCTCCGCAGCCGAGGCGCTGGCGGACCCGGCGGTGGAGGCGGTGCTGATCGCGACGCCCACCGCGACCCACGTCCCGCTCATCGTCGAGGCCGCACGCGCCGGCAAGGCGATCCTGTGCGAGAAGCCGATCGACCTCGACACGGGCCGCGTGCTGCGCTGCCGCGACGAGATCGCCGGCCTCGATCCGGTGGTGATGATCGGCTTCAACCGCCGCTTCGACCCGTCCTTCGCAGCCCTGCAGCGCCGGGTCGAGGCCGGCGAGATCGGCAGGATCGAGCAGGTGGTGATCACCAGCCGCGATCCGGCCCCGCCGCCGGCGTCCTACGTCGAGGGCTCGGGCGGCCTGTTCCGGGACATGATGATCCACGACCTCGACATGGCCCGGTACCTGGTCGGCGACATCGTCGAGGTGTCGGCGACCGGCGCGGTGCTGGTGGATCCGGCGATCGGTGCGGCCGGCGACGTCGACAGCGCCATGGTGACGTTGCGCGCCGCCTCCGGGGCCCTGGTGCACATCAACAACAGCCGCCGCTGCGCCTACGGCTACGACCAGCGCCTGGAGGTGTTCGGGGAGCACGGCATGCTGCAGGCGGGGAACCGGCGCGACACCACGGTGGAGGCCCACCTCGCCGACCGCACCGCCGCACGCGACCCGATCCTGCACTTCTTCATCCAGCGCTACCGCGAGGCCTACGCCGCCGAGATCGCGCACTTCGTATCGGCGGTGCAGGCGGGCGTCGCCCCGCGTCCCGGCTTTTCCGACGGGCTGGAAGCGCTCCGCCTTGCCGATGCCGCCACGCTGAGCCACCGCACCGGACGCGTCGTCCAGGTGGATCCGGAGCGATGACAGGCCGCGTCCGGCCCGCAGGCTGCCGCATCAGCCGGCGGTCGAGGACGTCACCGGTTTGACCGCCATGCGGGCGACCTCGACAGGCCGCCTACCTGTTGGACGGCGACACCGGCGTTCCAGGCGGGAAGCCGGGACGCGCGAGGCATGGACCGCCGTCACGCCAGGTGCCGAAGCCCCGCTTCCCGTGCGGCCGCCTGTCCGACCTCCCTGCACCTGTCGATGATCATCGAGGTGCTGATCCCCCCGGTATAGGGAAGCATCACCAGTTCGACGCCATGCTCGGCGAGGAACGCGTCGTCGCACCTGATCTGCCGGAGGTAGGACTGGCGCTCCCAGTCGTCGCCATGGACGATCCGGTCGACCTTCAGGTCCACGACATGCTGCCGCAGGTCGAGACCGTGGGCCAGCAGCGCCTGGTCGACATGGCGGCAGGCCTGCACGACCGCGAGCCTCTGCTGTTCGGTCATGATCGGGCGACGCTTGTAGCGCTCGGTGATCCGGTCGCCGTTGAGGAGCACCGTCAGCCGGCTGCCGAGCTCGCGCGAGCGGCGCAGCAGCTCGACATGGCCGGCATGGAACAGGTCGAACACGCCGACGACGAGGATGTGGCTCACGCGTCACCGTCGGGCTGGAACGAGGCGGCCTTCGCGGTCCCCGGCGAAGCGGACAGGCGCGCCAGGATCCGGCCGTCCGCCGTCTGGCCGACGAAGCGCAGGCTGGCGTCGTGATCCTCGACGATGCGCGCCAGCTCGCCGACCTGCTCCAGGTAGCGTTCCGGTCGGGCGGCATCGAGAACGACGATCCCGGGACGCATGCCGCGCGCCCGGACGTGGTCGGCCTGCCACTCGTGCGCATCCGCCAGAAGCGCTGCGACCTCCGCGGCATCCAGGACCTCAAGCCCATCGAGGATCAGCTCGATGCTGGACAGCACCTCCGTGAGGTTCCTGTCGAGCTTGTTGTACAGGAGGAAGTCGTAGGATCGCGAGATCCTGCTCCAGTCGAAGGTGAAGGTGGGATCGGGCGTCCTCCAGTTCTCCCCGTAGTTCAGCGCCAGCAGGCGTTCCGGCACCTTCGGCACCGTCACCGGAACGCCGTACACGGACACCGACTTCACCGGCAGCATGTCGGCGATCGGGATCTGCTTCGGCGTGGTGGGGAACTGCGAGAACAGGCCGTCCTGTTCCCAGCCGCTGAAAAGGTCGAACGTGAACGCGAACCGGCCCTTCACCTTGATGTGGAAGTGGCCGCCGGTGCACTCGTTGATCTCGAGGCCGTCGAGCGAGCGGACATGACGATAGATGTCCCAGCGCTCCATCACGATGTTCACCGGGATCCGCTCGTTCGAGACGTAGGCGGTGTCGTAGTCGTCGTCGTGCGCGAGGAACGCGCCTTCCCTGATGAAGCCGAGCAGGCTCCCCGCCACGAAGAACGGTTCCAGCTTCAGGTCATGCCGCAGCATGGCGAAGATCTGCTCGATCCTTTCGAGCACCAGGACCTTCTCCCGGCTGGACATCGTCGCCAGCCCCCGGGTCACGCCGTGCGGACCCAGTATGCGATCCTGGCCATAGACGAGCCTGACGGCGTCCTGCACGACGTCGAAGGTGGCGTTCGCCTTCTTGACGATGTCCCGCAACCGGTCCGTCCCGTCGAGAACCGCGACGCAGGCCATCTTCATGATCTCGGCCTCCCTGCCGTCGATGGCGGCATCCTTCGCCAGGTCCAGGAACCGGGCGAAGGCCTGCTGGTAGCGATGCGTGTCCAGACGACCCAGGACGGTCGCCGACGCGTCCGGAGCCAGCTCGGTCCCGAGGATCTCGCACTCCACGAAGTGGAGCGGCCGGTTGCCGTCGAGCCTGACGCGCACGAACCGTGCGGCCTGGCCGCCGTCGAGCCTGACGACATAGGGCGCCGGATCCGTCTCGCCGAAGACGCTCTCGTCGAGCTTCCTGAAGGCGACGTGCCAGTCGATCCCGTCGACCGAGGTCAGGAGGCTGAAGAAGCTCAGCCGCTGCGCGCAGTGCTGCCGGTTGTGGATCCTGACCTCCTGGACCAGGAACAGCCCCTGGAGGTCGACCTGCCACCAGGGATCCTTCTCCTCGCCGGTGTGGAACCCGTAATCGACGTCGAGGTCTCCATCGACGGCGCCTTGCGCGTCCAGTCCGACGGTGTCCCGGTTCGACCACGGCGAAACGGAGCTCTGGGTCGCCGGCTTCCGGTACGCCAGGTTGCGCATGTCGCCCCGCTGCGTCCCGTGACCGTACGGCGGGACATCGTCCCCTGGGAACGACGCGTCCGGAGGGTGTCCGCAGGAGCGGGTCGGATCGATGAAGGCCGTCATCGATGCCTCAGGACATTTCCCAGATGTGTTCGGTCACGAAACGATCGCAGGCGGAAAGCAGCTCGATGTCGGTGTGGTCGTCCAGGATCGTCTCGCGTCCGGGGCGGACGGTTCGCGCGGCGGAAACGATCTCGGGCAGGCTGTGCTCCATCCCGGGACCAAGCTGTCGCCAATCGAGAGGAAGGCCGATCCGCCTGGCGAAGCCGATCGGGCCCGCCATCTCCTCGCCCAGCAGCCACAGGACGAACAGCGAGACCGAGCCGACCTGGATGCCGTGCAGCATGTTCTTCGCGGTGAACCCCAGCGAGTCGATCGAATGGGAGATCAGGTGTTCCGCGCCGCTGCAGGGCCTGCTCGATCCGGCCAGGGTCATGGCCACGCCGGAGTAGATCTGGCACCGGACGATGTTCTCGACGAAGACGTCGTCGTCGAAGCGGGCGTTCCGGTAGTTGATGAGCGACTGCGCGGCGCCGATCGACAGCTGGTAGGCGATGTCGTTGAAGTCCGGCGTCATGCCCCTGTCGGTCAGGCGCAGCCAGTCGGTGGCGGCCGACAGGTTCGACAGGATGTCGCCTGCGGCCGCGACCAGGTATCGCAGGGGCGCCATGCGGATCAGGTCGAGGTCGATGATGGCGCCGACCGGACTGACGGCCGGAATGCTGGAGGAGCGGCCGTTGCCGTCCTTCAGGACCGAGATCGGCGACATCAGGCCGTCGTTGGAGATGATGGTCGGAACGGCGATGTTCTTGATCATGTGAAGCCGGTGGATCCGCTTGCCGACGTCGATGACCGAGCCGCCGCCGACGCTCAGGATGAGGTCGACGTCGTGGACCGCGCACTGCCTGTACACCGCGAGGACGGCCGCTTCCGATGCCTCGTCGATGCTGATGGAGATCACCTTGATCGACGACGGCAGGCTGTTCGCGATGTCCCGGCCGACCCGGGCGGAGAAGTGCCTGCCGGACAGGATGGCGACACATCGGAAGTCCAGCTGATGCTGATGAAGCATGCTGGCGATGTTCTGAACAATGCCGCGCCCGATCTTGAAGAACCTTGGAAAGCTTGTCGTGGCTACGAAATCAAGCACGCGGCTATACCCTCGACGGAGGTGGATCCAGTGGCGAGACCATGTCAAAATAATTTAACAGGATCTTAATATTTTGGATCCTGCCTGTCCTGTCAATCCTTTCCGCCCTGTCGAGGCGACTGATCCGGTTTCATGCGCCTCAACATTACGTTGTTGACGACATGATCAATACAATCGCACCCATGGATCAGCTTTTGCTTGTGCAGGCTGAAACAATACTCGGATAGGTGGAAGATTTCAGGCGTTGCAACCTGCCAAGCGGATCACGTCGAGCTGGTCAGGTGCGGCCTGGGTGGAGCAGTCCGGGCCGCCGAGGTTTCCAGACCTGCGCCCTCATGCGCGGCCTGCGGTCCGGTCCGCACCCGCCGGTCCACTGCCCGGGCCGCTCCTGCGTCGGAGGCCACACATGCGTGGTCGGGCGCCGACGAGGGCGAGCAGGCGTTGCGGAAAGGTCGATCGGTGCCCGGACGACGCGGGCGCTCCTAGCTGGCGAAGTTCTCCAGCACGATCTTGCCGCGGGCCCGGCCGCTCTCGATCAGCGCGTGCACGCGCTTGAGGGCCACGGCGGTGATCGGGCCCTCGTTCTGCGTCATCGTGCTGCGCAGCGCGCCGTCATCGACCAGGCGCGCGACCTCGTTCAGCAGCCTGCCCTGCTCGGCCATGTCGGCGGTCCCGTAGATCGACCGGGTGAACATCAGCTCCCAGTGCACCGAGACCGACTTGCGCTTGAACGGGTTGATGTCGAGCGTCGGCGGGTCGTCGATCACCCCGAAGCGTCCCTGCGGCGCCAGCATCTCCGCGATCTCGGGGAGGTGGCGGTCGGTCTGGGTGGTGGAGAACACGAAGGCCGGGGCGCCGAGCCGGAGGGCCGCCACCTGCGCAGCCAGCGGCCGGCCGTGGTCGACCACGTGGTGCGCGCCCAGCTCGCGCACCCAGGACGCCGTTTCCGGCCGGGACGCGGTGGCGATCACGGTGAGGCCGGTGAGGGCGCGCGCCAGCTGGATCGCCATCGAGCCGACCCCGCCGGCGCCGCCGACGATCACGATCGCGTGCGCCGCACCCGGCACCGGCCTGCCGACGTCCAGCCGGTCGAACAGCATCTCCCAGGCGGTGATCGCGGTCAGCGGCAGGGCGGCGGCGGGAGCCCAGTCCAGCGTCCGCGGCTTGGCGCCGACGATCCGCTCGTCGACCAGGTGGTACTCGCTGTTGCTGCCGGGCCGGCCGATCGCGCCGGCATAGAACACCGCGTCGCCCGGGCGGAACGAGGACACGTCCGGCCCGACCGCATGGACGATCCCGGCCGCGTCCCAGCCCAGCACCTTCCACTCGCCCGGCTCGGGCCTGGTGCCCTTGCGTATCTTGGTGTCGACCGGGTTGACCGAGACCGCCTTCACCTCGACCAGGAGGTCGCGGCCGGTGGCGACGGGACGGGCAAGCTCGATGTCGACCAGGGCGTCGTCGCGGTCGATCCCGCCCGGCTCCCGGTAGGCGATGGCACGCATGCGATCCTCCAGATCTGGATGGATGGAAGCCGGGAGGATTGTCGCGCCGCCGGCCAGGACTGTCACCCGGGTTCCGCGGCACCCGACGCGCGGGGTCAGGGTCCGGAGGGCGGGTTGCGGGGAAACCGCAGCCGGTCCGCCGGTGCGGCCAGCATGGCCGGGTCGCGGTAGCGGGTGGCGAAGTGCTCGGGCGGCAGCCGGGCGCGCCCGGCGCCGAAGGTGCGCTCGCGCAGGGTCTCGCCGTCGGTGTAGGCAGTGCGGTATCGGCCGCGCCGGCGCAGCTCCGGCACCACCAGCTCGATGAAGTCGCGCAGGGTCTCGAACGACAGGTACTGGCGCAGGTTGATGCCGTCGATGCCGTCCTCGTCCAGCCAGCGCTCGATCTCGTCGCACACCACGTCCGGGGTGCCGGCGACGAAGAACCGCCCCTCGCTCAGGCCCCTCATCTGCGCGAGCGCCTCGCCCACGGTCTGCTCGCGCCGGAAGCGGCGCAGCAGGGTGTGGGCGTCCGGCTCGCCGCGGTCGATCAGCTCGCCCAGCGTCAGCTCCGGCGGATAGGTGGTGATGTCGATCGCAGTCAGCGCGTGCGCCAGTGCGCCCTCCACGCTGACCAGCGACCGGTAGGTGGCGAGCTTGTCCGCCACCTCGACGTCGGTGCGCCCGACCACGACGCCGGCCATCACCACGAACCTGACCGCGTCGGCGCTGCGCCCGTGCGCCACCACGCGGCTGCGCACGCGGGAGATGTTGGCGCGCACCTCGGGCGTGGTGTGGCCGCCGATGAACAGCACCTCGGCGTGGCGTGCCGCGAACTCCAGCCCGGCGGCGGAGCCGGAGGCCTGATACAGCAGCGGCGTGCGCTGCGGCGACGGCTCGCACAGGTGGGGACCTGCAACCTGGAAGGTCTCGCCGACGTGGTCGATGTACCGGACCTTCGACGGGTCCGTGTAGATCCGCCGCCTGGCGTCCCGGACCACCGCGTCGTCGTCCCAGGAGCCTTCCCAGAGCTTGTACAGCACGTCGAGATACTCGTCGGCGATCTCGTAGCGGTGGTCGTGCGGCACCTCGTCGGGAAGACCGAAGTTGCGCGCGGCGTTCGGCAGGTAGGAGGTGACGATGTTCCAGCCGACCCGGCCCTTGGAAAGGTGGTCGAGCGTGGACATGCGGCGCGCGAACGCGAAGGGCGGCTCGTAGGTGGTGGAGAAGGTGGCGCCGAAGCCGAGGTGCCGGGTCACGGCGGCCATGGCCGGGATCAGCAGCAGCGGGTCGTTGGACGGGATCTGCATCGCCTCGCGCAGCGCGGTCTCGGGGCCGTCGCGGAACCGGTCGTAGGTGCCGATCACGTCGGCCAGGAACACGGCGTCGAGGCAGCCGTGCTCGGCCATCTGCGCGGTCTCGGTCCAGAAGTCGAGGTCGGCGTACCGGTGCCGGTTGTTGTCCGGATGCACCCAGAAGCCGTGCATGATGTGGCTGACGCAGTTCATCTCGAACAGGTTGACGTGGAGCTGCTTGGGCGGCATCGGGAACACTCGTCCTTGTTCAGGCGGCGGCGGACGCGGCCAGCAGCTGCCGGGTGAAGGGGTGGCGCGGGGCGGCGAACACGGCTTCCACCGGCCCGGCCTCGACCACGCGGCCGTGCCGCATCACCAGCACCTCGTCGCTGACGTGGCGGATGACGCCCAGGTCGTGCGAGATGAACAGGAACGCGACGCCGAGATCGGCCTGCAGGTCCGCCAGCAGGTCGAGGATCTGCGCCTGCACCGACACGTCGAGCGCGGAGACCGGCTCGTCGCAGACGATGATGCGCGGCTCGGTGGCAAGCGCCCGCGCGATGGCGACGCGCTGCCGCTGGCCGCCGGACAGGTGCAGCGGCAGCCGGTCGGCATGGTCGGGCACCAGCCTGACCCGGTCCAGAAGCAGGCGGATGCGGGCGTCGTGCTCGGTGCGCGGCACGCCGGCGGCGTCCAGCGCGTCCGACAGGATGCGGCCCACGCTCCAGCGCGGGTCGAACGAGCCGAGCGGGTCCTGGTAGATCACGCCCATCGCCCTCCGCCGCCCCCGTCGCTGCCGCTCGACGATCCGACCGGGATCGACCCAGGCGTTGCCGTCAAGCGTCACGCGCCCGCCATCCGGGTCGACCAGCCCCAGCACGATGCGGGCCGCCGTGGTCTTGCCGGAGCCGGATTCGCCCACGATCCCCAGGGTCTGGCCGCCGCGCAGGGTGAAGCTCACCCGGTCGACCGCCACACGCTCGTCGCGGTCCGGACCGGGATAACGCTTGAGGAGGTCGATCGCTTCCAGCACGACGGGCGCCGGCTCCCGCTCCGGCGCGCGCGGCTGCGGGCGCAACGCGTCCCGCCTCGGCCCGGCCAGGCGCACGCCCTTCGGGTGCGTGCCGGGCACGGCCTCGATCAGCGAGCGCGTGTAGGGATGGCGCGGCGCGCCCAGCACCTGCGCGGTCGGCCCCTGCTCGACCGCCCGTCCGGCCTGCATCACCACCACCTCGTCGGCGAGCCTCGAGACCACCGAAAGGTCGTGGCTGATGATCAGCAGGCCGCTGCCGCGTGCCTTGATCGCCGCGAACAGGTCCAGGATCTGCGCCTGCACGGTCGCGTCCAGCGCGGTGGTGGGCTCGTCCGCGATCACCAGCCCCGGTTCCATCGCCAGGGCGGCGGCGATCAGCGCGCGCTGCCGCAGGCCGCCCGACAGCTGGTCCGGACGCTGCCGGGCGCGGAATTCCGGCTCCGGAACGCCCACCTCCCGCAGCAGCTCGATCACCCGGTCCCGGCGGCCGGCCCGCGTGCCCCAGTCATGCGTGGCGAGCGCCTCGGCGATCTCGTGCCCGACCGGGCGGAGCGGGTCGAGCGACACGAGCGCGTCCTGCAGCACGAAGCCGATCTCCCGCCCGCGCAAGGGCCGCCAGTCCCGTTCCGGCAGCGCCTGGAGCTCGTGCGGACCGAACGACAGGCGCTGCGCCGACACGGTGGCCGTGCCGCCGGCGAGCCCCACCAGGCTGCGTGCGGTGACGCTCTTGCCGGACCCGGACTCGCCCACCAGCGCCACCGCGCGGCCGGGTTCCACCGTGAAGGACAGGTCGCGCACCACGGGCCGATGCGCAGCCCCCGCGCCGAAGCCGACGCACAGCCGCTCCACGACCAGCCGCTCGGGTCTCATGCCGCACGCCCTTCCAGCCGGCGCTGCAGGTGGCGCCCCAGCACGGTGGTGGACAGCATGGTGAGGACGATGAGGAGGCCGGGAAAGAAGGTGAGCCACCAGGCGTTGGCCACGAAGTCGCGCCCCATCGACAGCATGGTGCCCCATTCCGGTTGCGGCGGCGGGGTGCCCAGCCCGAGAAAGGACAGGGCGGAGGCCCAGACGATCGCGTGGCCGACCCCCATGGTGGCGGTGACCACCAGCGGCCGCATCGCGTTGGGCAGGATGTGGGCGCGCACGATGCGCAAGGGCCCGTGGCCGAGCGCGCGCGCCGCCTCGACATAGCCCGCGTCGCGCACGCTCAGCACCTGGCCGAACACCATGCGCGCGTAGCCGGGCGCGCTGCCGATCCCGGTCGCCGCCACCAGCGGCACGATGCCGTTGCCGAAGCTGGCGGCGAACAGCAGCGCCAGGATCAGCACGGGAAAGGAGAACATGACCTGCACCAGCCAGCCCACCGCCCGCTCCGCCACCCGCCCGCACAGGGCGCCGATGAGGCCGAGCAGGATCGCCGCCGCCATGGCGAGCGCGGTGGCGCCGAGCCCGACCAGAAGCGACTGGCGCGTGCCGTGCACGATTCGGGCGAAGATGTCGCGCCCGGACTGGTCGGTGCCGAACGGGTGCGCCCAGCCGGGCGGCCGGAACGCGTCGCGCGGCACGATCGCCAGGGGATCGGTGCGCGACAGCAGGTCGGGTGCCACCGCCGCGAGCAGAAGGAACAGCAGGAACAGCCCCGCCAGCACCGGCGCCAGGCGCCAGGCGGGCCGGCGACGGTTCGCGGCCGTGACCTCGGCCGCGACGGGCCCCGCCGCCGCGTCCAGGAGGCCGGCGCTCATCGCCGTGCTCCGAGCCGCGGATCGACCAGGACGTAGAGCGCGTCGGTCACGAAGCCCGACGCGATGTAGACCACCGACACGACCATCACGATGCCGACCGTGAGCGGCATGTCCTGGCTGGACACGCCCAGCACCAGCTGGCGGCCGAGGCCCTTGCGGGAGAAGATGGTCTCGATCACCACCGCATTGCCGATCAGGGCGCCGACCGCCCAGTTGGACAGGCTGATGCCCGGCAGCAGCGCGTGGCGCAGCGCGTGCCGGGTGCGCACCGACCAGTCGCTTGAGCCCCGCGCGCGGGCGGACAGGATGAACGGCTGGTCCAGCGCGATCTCGAACGCTTCGCGCGTCACCTGGGCCAGGAACCCGCCCAGCGGCACCGCCAGGGCCACCGTCGGCAGCACCAGCGCGCGCAGACCGTCGCTGCCCGCCGGCGGCAGCAGGTGGACGGTGAAGGCGAACAGCGACAGCAACAGGAGGCCCAGCCAGAACTGCGGCATTGCCGCTCCCACGGTTTCCAGCCCCGAGCCCAGCGCCGACAGCCAGGGCCGGCGGCGGACGGTGCCGAGCACCGAAACGAGCGCCAGTGCCCAGGCCAGCGCGAGGGCGGACGCCGCAAGTTCCAGTGTCGGCAGCACCCCTGCGCGCAACACCGTGATCACCGGCAGATGCTGCGAGAACGAGGTGCCGAGGTTCCCGTGCAGCAGCCGGTCGAGATAAAGGCCGTACTGCACCGGGAGCGGCCGATCGAGACCATATTCACGCACCGCCGCCGCGATCGTCTGCGGCGTCGGCGCGGTGGTGGAACCGCCGAGGATCGCAGTGACGATGTCGCCTGGCATCATGTGCATGGCGAGAAAGGTCACGGTGGCGGACGCGAGCAGCACGCCGCCCGAGCCCAGGCAGCGCGACAGGAGGCGCCGCGCCAGGGCATGCAGGCGGGTCACCGATGTTGACGGAGCAACGGCGGGCAAGGCCGGGAACGACGAGGTCTGGCTCATTTGGTCACCCATGCGTCGTAAAGGCTGGTCACCCGGAGCGACGGCTCCAACCGCACGCCGTGCACGGTGCGGTAGATGCCGAGCCGGGTGGTCTGCGGGTAGGTGGTGATCTGCAGGTACTGCGCCGTGACGATCGCCTGCATGCGTCGGTAGATCGCCGCGCGCTGGGCCGGATCGAGCGTTTGCAGCGCCTGCTGCGCCAGCGCGTCGAAGGTGGAGTCGCTGAAGCCGGACGCGTTCTGGTGGCTCCTGCCAATGCCGGCAGCACCCAGGAACTGCGAGGAGAAGACGATCCGCAGCACGTCGGAGGTGTTGGTGTTCCAGTAGCCCGGAAAAAGGTTGTAGTCCCATGCGCCTTCCCGGGCGTAGGCGGTCGCCAGGCTGGCCGGTTCCAGGCGCATGTCGAAGCCCGCGGCACGCTCCGTCGCCTGCACCTGTTCCCACAGGTTGCGGTCCGCTTCCCACATCGTCGTGGCTTCCGGAAAGTGCACCACCAGGCGTTGGCCGTTCCTGGTGCGGTAGCCGTCGGCGTCGCGTCCGGTCCAGCCCGCCTGGTCGAGCAGCAGGGCAGCCCGGCGAGGATCGTAATCCTTGGAATGCTCGAAGTCCGGGCTGTAGTCCGGCGTGGTCGGGCTGAGCGGTCCGCCGGCGCGGCGGTAGTGGTGGAAGAACACGCTGCCCAGCGCGCCGTCGATGTCGGCGGAGCGGATGAAGGCTTCGCGCACGCGGATGTCGTCGAACGGAGGACGCCGGATGTTCAGCGTGCCGTTGGTCGGGTTGCCGGGGCGATCGGAACTCAGCAGGGACAGGTCCGGGTTGGACCGGGCGGGCGTTCCGTCCTCCGGGGGCAGGTCATCGATCACGTCCACCTCGCCTGCCTGGAGCGAGCCGAAGCGCACGGAGGCTTCGGGAATGATCTTCCACTCGATCCGGTCGAGCCAGGCCGGACCGTCATGGCGAGCAGTTGGCGGCGCCCAGCGGTACGCCGGGTTGCGCTCGAACACGATCTCGTTCTGCCGGTCCCAGCGCACGATCCGGAACGGCCCCGATCCGACCGGGCTTTGGCAGTTCTCGTCGCGCGGCCGTCGCAGTGCCGTGGGCGACTCGATGCCCAGGAAGCCCTGCGCCAGCACGTCAAGGAACGCGGCATAGGGAGCCGACAGGTGGACCGCCGCCGTGTAGCGGTCAACGACGGTGGTACCGACATACTGGCGGATGTAGCCGCCCGCGGTACCGGACTGCGTGGCTGGGTTGGCCATGTGATCGAGGTTCGCCTTGACCGCCTCGGCGGTGAACGGCGTGCCGTCGGTGAAGCTGACGTCGTGACGGAGGTGGAACAGGTAGGTCAGGCCGTCCGGCGACACCTCCCAGCTCGTGGCGAGCCAGGGGCCGATGGCGCCGTGCTCGTCCATGGACACCAGCGAGTCGAGATACTGCTCGGCGACGAACACCTGCGGCATGTCGCCGCCGACGTGCGGATCGAGGCAGATCGGCTCGCGGTCGGTGGCATAGACCAGCGTGCCGCCGCGCACCGGATGGCCGGCGGCTGCCTGCCGCGAGGCAGCCTTGTGGCAGCCGGCCAGCAGCACCAGGACACAGCCAAGAAGGGCGACCCGCGTCATCGGAACCCGAAGGCGATGCCGCCGAACACGCCGAAGCCGTCGCCCGGCTGCAGGAACGCGCCTGGTACGCCGTGATCGTCCAGGGTGGGGCTGACGATGGCGGCGTAGTGCTGGTTCGCGAGGTTCTGGAAGTCGACATACACCTCGCGCCCGGTCTTCTCGTCGTCGTAGCCGATCGTGGCGCCGAACAGGTGGTAGGCGCGGGTGAAGTCGGTGTTGGCGTAGTCGATCGGGATGCTGGACGAGACCTGCGTGCTGAACAGGGCGTAGAAGCCGTCCTTCAGATCCAGCCGTACCTGTCCCTGATAGTAGTGCCGCGGCACGCCGGGAAGCTGGTTGGAGCCCAGCAGGCTGTCGTGCTTGAAGTTGAACTGGCTGAAGGTATAGGCCTGACGCAGCGAGACGCGGCCCCAGGCGCGCTTGAGCAGGGTGGTGTCGAGGCTGGCCTCCACCCCCTGGTGCGTGGTGGGCGACGCGTTGCCGTAGTTCACCGATCCCGTGGCCAGCGAGGCCGCCGTGGACACGTTGAGCAGCTCGTTGCGCACGTCGGAATGGTAGTAGTCGACCGACCACTGGTTGCCCCACCGGTCGCCGGAGGTGCCGATCTCCCAGGTCAGCGCGGTCTCGTCGCGCAGCCGGTTGGCGCTGCCGTTGAGCCCCGTGAGCGGGCCGGTGGTGAACACCGGGCCGGTCAGGTACTCCCAGTCGTTCGGCGGCTCCACGGTGCGGCTGACGTTGCCGAACACCTGCCAGTGCGGCATCAGCACGTAGCGCAGGCCGGCGCGCGGCGCGAGGTCGAGCGACTCGTCGTAGAAGGTGGGGCCGGTCTGCACCGGGATGGTCAGGCCGGCGCCGCGACGGGTGTAGACCACCGACAGCCCGCTGGTGACCCACAGGCCGCGCCACAGGTCGGTGTCGTTGCCGATATGGAAGTTGTTGTCCGAACCCTGGTATTCGGCGCGCCGAAGCAGGGTGTCGAACGGCAAGGCGGCGATGGCGCCGCTCGGGATCCGCACCGTGGTGTCCTGGAAGCCGTGGATGTGGGTGGTGGAGAAGGCCCCGATCGTGGTGTCGCTGTCGTGGCCGAACAGGATGTCGTTGCGCACGTATTGCAGCGACTCGGTGACGTCGTCGTAGCCCCACACCGCGTCGTAGATCGTCGAGCGGATGTCGATCGGGTAGTTGTGCCACACCTCGCCCACGTCGAGATGCGAGCCGTCTCCGAACCGGAACGTGGTCGTGTTGCCGACCCAGGTGGAGCCCGGCTGGATCCGGTTGGCGTCGAAGAAGCGGTTGCCGTACGGCGCCTGCGCCTGCGTCGGGTCCTGCGCGATCTGCGTGCTGGTCAGGTAGCCGGGATACTGGTTCTCGGTCTGCCGGTAGCGCAGGAAGAAGCGCGTGGTGACATCAGGGGAGATCTCGTAGCCGAGGTTGGCGACCAAGCCGGTGCTGGTGGCGCGCGTGTGGTCCTGGTAGCCGCTTCGGTACGAGTTGGTGAAGCTGATGAAGTAGTCCAGCGGGCCGATCACCTTGCCCGTGCTGAGCTGCTCCTTCTGGTAGCCGAACGAGCCGAACTCGTAGCGCACCTGTGCCGCGAGCGCGTCGCGTCCGGTCTCGGTCACGTAGTTGATGGCGCCGCCCAGGTCGACCGCGCCGGCGTCGAACGCGTTGGCGCCGCGCAGCACCTCGGTGTAGGCCAGGCCCAGCGGCTCGAACAGCTCGTACGGCGTGCCGCCCGGGCCGGTGACGGGAAGTCCGTCGAAGGTGATGTAGATGCCCTGGCGGAAGTAGTTGGTGCCTGTCTGCAGGCCCGAGCCGCGGATCGAGATCTTCAGGCCGTCTCCGCCGCCGGAGGATTGCGCATATACGCCCGGCTGGAAGTCGAGCACGTCCTGGTCGGTGAACACCCGGCCCTTCTGCACCACCGTCTGGTCGACCACGCTTGTGCCGCCCGGGACGGATTCGAGGCGGGTCTGGGCGGTCGCCGCCGCGGAACGCCTGGTGCCGACCACGCTGATGTCCTCCTGCGCCGGCGCGGCGGCAGGAGCGGCCTGAGAGGCGGATTGAGGAGCAGGCTGCTGGGACACGGCCTGGGCCGCCGCCCGCTTGCCCGCGTCGAGCACCAGCAGGCCGAGCGGCGCCATCAGCAGGACGGCTGGCCGATGTCGGCCGTCGCGTCGGATCGTCATGGTTCGTATGGTCTCCGTCCCCGCCGCCTGACGGCGGTGGAACCGCCGGCGGCTGGTGAGCAGCCGTCCGGAACGCGGGGAACCGGACCGGCTTTGCGCCTGCGCCGCCGATCCGGCGCCGCGATGGAATCCTATCCGGCGGCCTGGAGCCGGCGCGTGGCATCGGGTCGACACGATGCCGGCCGGCCAGGCGGGAGGCGCGTCCCGGCATGAACGTCGTTCACGGCGGACTCCTGGCGGCGATCCTCCCTGCCCATGCCCGCCTTGCTCCTGTTCCTGTTCCGCCCGCACCGGTTCCACGGCTTGCGGACGTTATTAACGCTCAGTCATCGGGATACGACACCAGACCTCAGATATACACAATAGCAAACTGTGTTTAATAATTTGACTCTTTTGTACGTGGTTTGCACCCTGCCCGGCAGCAGGAACGAGGCAGCCGATGACCACCATCGTGTCGATCCCGACGCAGCCCTCCGCATCCGGACCAGCCGGGGACGCGCTCCGGCAGCGCTTCGGCCCGATCTTCGCGCGGATCGGCGAGGGCGCGCTGGACCGGGAACGCAACCGGGTCCTGGCGCACGAGCCGGTGGCCTGGCTGCGCGAGGCGGGCTTCGGCGCGCTGCGCATCCCCGTGACGCTCGGCGGCCACGGCGCCAGCCTGCGCGAGCTGTTCGCCCTGCTGGTCGATCTCGGTGCCGCCGATCCCAACCTGCCGCAGATCCTGCGGGCGCACTTCGCCTTCGTGGACGGGCTGCTCGGCGACGCGGATGCCGAACGGGCGGCGCGCTGGATGCGCGTGGTGGCGGATGGCGCCCTGTTCGGCGCCGCCATGGCCGAGCCAGGACCCGTCACCGGGATCTCCACCCGGCTGACGCCGTCGCCCGCGGGCGGATGGCGCCTGGACGGGACCAAGTACTATTCCACCGGCACGCTCTATGCCGACTGGATCGCCGCGGTGGCCGTCGAGGGCGAGGACCGCGTGCTGCTGGCGGTGGAGGCCGGGGCGCCGGGCGTGACACGCGAGGACGACTGGGACGGGTTCGGCCAGCGCCTGACCGGAAGCGGCACCACCCGGTTCGAGAACGTGGCGATCTCCCCGGACCGGGTGCTGCGCCGGTCGCGCCAGTCGCGGCTGCCGGGCGAGTCGTTCATGACCGCGTACTACCAGCTGTTCCACCTGGCGACGCTGGCGGGGATCGGCCGGGCGGTGCTGCGCGACGCGGTGGCCTTCGTGCAGCCGCGCACGCGCACCTTCCAGCTGCCGGGCCGGGCGGTGCCGCGCGAGGACCCGCTGGTGCAGCGCGTGGTGGGGCGGCTGGCGAGCCTCGCCTTTTCGGCGGAAGCCCTGGCCGGCCGGGTCGCCGCCGGGCTGGAGGAGGTGTCAGGCGCCTGGCAGGCCGGCGCGCTCGACGACCCGCGCTTCCTCCTGGTGGAGATGGACGCGTTCCAGGCGCAGCAGATCGTCCTGCCCCAGGTGCTGGAAGCCGCCACGCTGTTGTTCGAGGTCGGCGGCGCGTCCGCGGTCAGCGAGGCGCTGGGGCTGGACCGGCATTGGCGCAACGCCCGCGTGCTCGCCTCGCACAACCCGGCGATCCACCGCGAGCGCATGATCGGCGACTACATGCTGAACGGCACCCTGCCCGGGGATGGCTGGAACCGCGCCTTCGAGCGGCAGCGGAGCGAGGCCGTCCCGGCCGGATGAGCAGGCCGCCGCCTTGTCGGGACGCGTTCCCCGGGCGTTCGGGATCCGGGGGCTTCGGGGGCCGAACCCTCAGAACAGCCGGGCCTCGTCGCCTTCCGGCTCGGCCTCGTCCGGTTCCGCCTGCCAGGCCAGCATCCCGGACAGCACGGCGGCGGCAAGCGTCCGGGTCACGCCGCGCCCCGAGGCCAGCGCCGCCTCGTCCAGCCGACGCGCCGCCCCGCGCATGGCGGCCGCGGTGCGCGGCAGGCGCGGCAGCAGCCAGTCGATCACCGCCGGCGCCACCATCAGCTGCCGCTCCACCAGCAGGCGGATCAGCAGGATCCGCAGCAGCGCCTCGTCCGGACGGTTGATCGCCACCGAATGAGTCGCGCGCAGCCGGCTGTCGAGGTCGGGCAGCGCCACCCCCCAGCGCGCCGGAGCGGCACGCGCGG
>CAXTVS010000017.1:0-57399 GCA_964247735.1 uncultured Acetobacteraceae bacterium | reverse complement strand
GCGGCCAGGAACCGCCAGCATAGGACGGTGGAAGTCGGGGCCAACCTCGCAGCCGCACAGGACGGCAGGAACGAGAACCGAGGCCAGAAGCGACTGCAGAACCGAGATGCGGCTGTTCCTGAAGATGTCGACGCCCCCCGGCATGATCCCTCGTCGCGGCCGTCCGGTTGTCGGCGGCCGTCGTTGCTGTGACAGCAGGTTCCATGCCAGCTGGCCGGCGCGGACCATAACCATTCAAGGGGTTGTTTTCACATTACATTTTAGACGGTCGATTACATCGTCGTATCGATGCGGTGGCAGCTTTCGCCACAAATTGGCGACCTGCCTCAACTTCTGGACTGCCGTCCGGCCTCGTCGGATCCTGCCCAGGACGAATGGCCTGGCCGACGCAGGACCGGCGGCGCAGCGGTCGCCATTCCGGTCCTGCCGGCGGTCGGCTCAGGCGGCGCGTGCGGCCTTCATGGACGCCAGCAGCCGGCTGCGGGCGACGCCGACGTAGCCGGCGTCCAGGTCGATGCCGATGCCGCGCGCCCCTTCCTGTTCGGCGGCCAGCAGCGTCGTGCCGGTGCCCATGAACGGGTCGAGCACCACCGGCGACGGCTTGCCGTGCAGGCGCACGCACATGCGGGGCAGCATGATCGGGAAGGTGCCGGGGTGGTCGAACTTCTGCGACCGGTTGCGCACCGTCTCGTAGGGAATGAACCAGCTGTCGCCACGGCAGCGCAGGTCCTGGGCATGGCCCCGCCGGGCGATGTTGGTCTTGTCCTTGAACGGCACGCCGACCGCGAGGCGCTTGAGCGGCACCGCGCCGTCGAGGGTGAGGTGGAACACGTGCTCGTGGTTGCGGTGCAGGTAGCGGGCGCTGTTGATCGGCTTGAAGTGGCCCACGGTCTGGTCGCCGATCGAGATCGACTTCACCCAGGTGATGTGGTTCTGCAGCCGGAACAGGCTGCGCAGCCGCACGATCAGCTCGAACGGCAGCCACGGCATGGCGCTCGAGCCGGTGATGTTGAGGAAGAACGACGCGTCGGCGCGCATCACGCGACGTATGCCGGCCGCCACCTCCAGCATCCAGTCGAGGTAGTCCTGCTCCGCCCGCCGGTCGCCGTAGGAGCGGTAGGCAAGCCCGATGTTGTAGGGAGGAGACGTCACCACCACGTCGACCGACCCGGTCGGGAGCCGCTCCATGACCCGCAGGCAGTCCCCCCGATACAGGATGTGCCGCCCCGCCCACTGCCGCCGTGTGACCGGCTCGACGGGGACCGGATCGCGGGCCCGGGCAGGATGGCGATGAGCCGAATCGGTGTCGAGCGAGTCGAAGGGCGTCATGGCTGGAGTATCACCAGGACGAGGCTGATCCGGCCAGAGTCACCCCGCGTTTTCAGCGGACGCCCGGCTGCCGCGGCAGAAGCAGCACGATCCGCCCGCCGGCGTGCATGGCGCCGGCATCGCGCGCGGCCGCGTCGTTCCAGCCGAAGAACAGGTCGGCGCGGACCGGACCGGTGACGTCGGTGCCGAGGTCCTGTGCCAGCACGAGGCGGTCGAGGGCCGATCCGTCCGGGCGGGTGGTGGCGACGAACAGCGGCACGCCGAGCGGCAGGAAGGCGCGGTCGACAGCGGCGGACCGGAGCGGGGTCAGGGTCACGCCGAGCGCGCCGGGCGGACCCTGGTTCGGTGCCACGTCGTCGAGCGGGCGGAAGAACACGTAGTTCGGGTTCCGCTCCATCATCGGGCCGGCCTCGGCCGGATGGGCGGCGAGCCAGCCGCGGATGGACTGCATGCTGACCGCGTCCGGATTCAGTTGCCCTTCCGCGACCAGCAGGCGCCCGAGCGGCACATAGGGCTGGCCGTTGCGTCCGGCATAGCCGAGCCGGACGATCTGCCCGCTCGGCAGCCGGATGCGGCCGGACCCCTGCACCTGTAGGAAGAACAGGTCGGTCGGATCGTGCAGCCACAGGATCTCCAGGCCGCGCCCCGACAGCGCGCCGCGGTCGATCTGGGCGCGGGTCCAGTACGGCACCACCCCGTGGTCCTGCACCCGGCCGGTGACCGGCTGGCCACCGGGAGCCTGGCCGTTCAACGTGACCAGCTCCGAGGGCCGGCCGTAGACCGGCACCGTATAGTCCGGGCTTCTCGACAGCGACCCGGGGAACTCGGGCTCGAAGTAGCCGGTCAGACTGGCATCCGCTTCTCCGCGGTCGGATGCGAGGTAGGGCAGGAACCAAGTCTGGAGGTAGCGCCGGACGGTCGGCCCATCGCTCGACGGCAGGGCCTGGGCCGCCCGGCAGGCGGGCTGGTAGACGCCTGCCATTCCGGCAGTGGTCCGGGCCTCGGCAGCGCCACCCAGCCTGGTGTCCGCCGGCAGCCGCCCCAGCCGCTCGCACTCGGCCAGGAACGCCGGAAGCACCCCGTCGAGGCGGTCGGCATCCCAGCCGGGGATGTCCGCATAGCCGATCCGGGTCAGCACGAGCGAGGGCGGTCCCGTGCGCTCGGCACAGGCCGACAGCAGCAGCAGGACGCCCATCGTCAGGACGGCGCGCAATGAGGCGATCATGCAGGCGATGCGGAAGGCGATCGGCGTGACCCGTGGAGCGTCAGGCGCTCCGGGCGGCGGCGAGGCGCCAGGCGGCGCCGTCGGTCCCCTTGGGGCCGCCGATCCAGCGCTCGAAGGTCCAGCTGTCGGCGAGCTCCGTCACCGCGTCGGCACCGGACACCGGCAGCCCGTCACGACCGAGCAGCACGCTGACCTGGTCGGACACGAAGCGCACGTCGATCGTGGCGCGCCAGATGCCGCTCTCCTGCACCAGGGCGGCATCGACGATCTGCATCTGCGTCACGGCGCGGATCTCGGCCCGCTGGGTCTCCCCGGCCGCCTCCCGGGCGGTGATCGCCGCCTCAAAGGCTGCGTAGGTGTCGGCGGTCAGCGCGCCGCGCAGCACCGTGCGGTCGCCCTCGGCAAAGGCCGAAACGATGCGACGGAACGCGGCCTCCGCCTGCACGAGGAACTGCGCCGGGTCGAAGCCGCGCTCGCGCTCGCGGATCCGGGCCAGCGTCACCCCGACCGGCCCGGCCGGATCAGGCAGCTTGCGCTCCGTGGCGGCCGGCGCCGGTTCTGCCCGCGCCTCGATGATCGGCCCGGGCGCGCGCAGCGCCACTGGCGGCGCTGCCGGACGCTCGAGACCGGTACGCTTGCCCAGGATGCTGCGCAGCCGCAGCACCAGGAAGGCGGCGAACAGGCCCAGCAGGACGAGGTCGACCGGGTAGTTGCCGGCGAGGAAATGCATCGAGGATCCCGATCGTCATGGGAGGATGGAGGCCCGGTCTCGAGCAGGGGCCCGGCAGAGATAGGGGCGTCGGCGCCCGCAGACAATCAGGCGGCGATTGCCGGGTGCTCCGGGGGAGCGTATCGGCTTGGCGATGATCGTGTTGCGGCACTGCCAGAGCGAGTTCAACCTCCACTTCACCCGCACCCGACGCGACCCGGGCCTGATCGACCCCGGCCTGACCGCCGAGGGCCTGGCACAGGCGGACGCGGCGGCGGACGCGTTGTGCGGAGCCAACCGGATCACCCGCATCGTCGTGTCGCCCTACCGCCGGGCGCTGCAGACCGCAGCACCCGTCGCCGCCCGCCTCGGCCTCCCGGTCGCGGTCACCAGCCTGGTGCGCGAGCGCTACGCGTTCGCCTGCGACATCGGCTCGCCGCGCATGCTGCTGGAACGCGACTGGCCGGGGGTCGACTTCTCGGGCCTCGACGGGGACTGGTGGCACGACGGCGCGACCGGTCCGGACGGCAGGCCCGCGATCGAAAGCGAGGACAGCGTGATCGGCCGCGCCGGACGGTTCCGCGCCGCCATGGCGGACGCGTCCGACCATCGGGAAACGCTGCTGGTGTCGCACTGGGGCTTCCTGCTGGCGTTCAGCGGCCAAAGCCTGGAGAACGGAGCCTGGCTCGACGTCGATCCGGCCGCACCGCCGCCCGGCCCGATCATCTGGCGGCACGGAACCGCCGCCGCGACCTGACGTCCGATCCTGGCGCCGCATCGTGTGCCGTGCTAGCGCCGGCCAGGATCCGAACCAGGAGAACCCCGATGTCCGACGCCACCCCTGCCCAGTCGGGTCCGCCGGCGCTGCCGCTGACCATGAACCTCCAGTACACCAAGGACCTGTCGTTCGAGGTGCCATCGGGGGCGGAGATCTTCGCGACGCTTCGCGCCAACCCGCAGATCTCGGTCAACATCGACGTCCAGGCGAACCGGCTGCAGCAGGAGCAGAACGTGTTCGAGGTGGTGCTGTCGGTGAAGGCGGACGCCACCGAGCCGGCCGGCGAGGCCGGCAGCGCCGCGTCGGCCTCCAGCGGCCGCACCGTGTTCATCGTCGAGCTCGCCTATGCCGCGGTGGTGACGCTCGGCGACACGCCGGAAACCATGTTCGAGCCGCTGCTGCTGGTCGAGGTGCCGCGGCTGATCTTCCCCTATGCCCGCAATATCGTCAGCGAGGTCACCCGCGATGGCGGGTTCCCGCCGGTGGTGCTGCAGCCGATCGACTTCGTGGCGCTGTGGCAGGCCAAGCGGGCGCAGCTGGCGTCGGCGATGAACCAGCCGGCCGGACACGCCTGACCCGGCTCAGCCCTGCTCCTCCAGCAGGGCCAGCAGCGCCGTGGCGTTCGGTGCGCGGGCCGCGGTGATGCTGCGCCAGCGCAGGCGCCGCACCGGCTCCGCAGCCTGCGGGCTGATGGCCACCGCCCGGATCACCGCGAGTGCCGCGTGCAGCCCGGGCGGCAGCACGCGGACGAACACGGCGGCAGTGTCGGCGGAGAAGAACAGCACCGCGCCGACCCGACCCGACCCGAGCGCGTCGAGCGCCGGCTCCGGCAGCCGCCGCACCGCGCGCACCGCATAGACGCAGCGCCGCCGGATCCGGAACCCGGCCCGGCGCAGCCCGGCGGCCACCTCCCGCCCCTGGCCGCGCCCGCACGCCAGGAGCAGCGGTTCGCCCTCGGGGTCGAACCGGGCGCTCGCGATCCCGACCAGCCGCGTCGCGTCGCCGGTGGCGCTGTCGACCGCGCCGAAGCCGGCGGCGCGCGCTCGTGCGGCGGTGGCGTCACCGACGGCGAGAACCGGCAGGCCACGCAGCTCCGACGCCAGGCCTGCCAGGGGCGCCGCGGCCTGGCCGCTGGTGAGCAGGATCGCCTGCACCCGCTGCGGCAGTACCGGACGCAGCGGCCGCACCGACAGCAGGGGCGCCGCTACGGGCGAGAAGCCCATGCCGGCAAGAGCATCCATGGTTTCGGACAGCCCGGGTTCCGGCCGGGTGACCAGAATCCCGCGCCGGTCGCTCACTCGAACAGGTTGGACGGGCTGTCGGCACGCAGCGAGGCGCCGAGCGCGCGTCCGAGCCGCTCGGCGTCGGCGGGCAGCCCCTCGACGCTGCGCTTGAGCAGGAACGAGCCGTCGGCACGCGCCACCAGCCCGGTCAGCTGCAGCCTCGGGCCACCCGCCGTCGTACGATGGAGGCGGGCATAGCCGCCGATCGGCGTGCGGCAGGAGCCGTCGAGCTCGGCCAGCAACCCGCGCTCGGCGGTGGACACGGCACGCGCCTCGTCGTCCTCGATCGCGGACAGCAGCTCGCGCAGCTCAGCGTCGCTTTCCCGCACGGTGACGCCGACGATCCCCTGCCCGGCCGACGGCACCATCACTTCCGGCTCCAGCACCACGTCGGCACGGTCCTCCATGCCCAGCCGCCGCAGGCCGGCGAGCGCCAGCAGGCTCCCGTCGCACAGGCGCTGCGACAGCTTGTCGAGCCGGGTCTGCACGTTGCCCCGGATCATCACCGTCTGCAGGTCGGGCCTCGCGTGCAGCAGCTGGGCCTGGCGGCGGACCGATGCGGTGCCGATCACGGCACGGTGCGGCAGCACGGCGAAGGGATCGTCGCGACAGGATCCCGCCAGGCCCGGACGGAGCACCAGCACGTCGCGCGCATCCTCACGCTTGAGCGTGCAGGCCAGCACCAGGCCGGGCGGCAGGGTGGTTTCCAGGTCCTTCAGGCTGTGCACCGCTAGGTCGATCCGGCCGTCCGCCAGCGCCTCGTGGATCTCCTTGGCGAACAGCCCCTTGCCGCCGATCTCCGCCAGCAGGCGGTTCTGCACCATGTCGCCGGTGGTGTTGATCCGGTGCTCCTGGAACGCTTCCATGTCGCGCAGCAGCGGGCAGAACCGGGTCAGCATGGTCAGGAAGGCCCGCGTCTGCACCAGCGCCAGCGGCGAGCCGCGCGTGCCGACGCGGAGCGGCAGGGTCGGACGGTGGCTGACGGCGCGCTGCTGGTGCTGCTGCTGCGTCCGGCGCGCCACCGCGGCCGCCGCAGCCCGCTGCAGCGCTTCCGACGGCGGTGCCGGCTCGGACGGAAGCGGTCGCGGATCAGGCTGTGCGGGGGGCATGAGGCTGTCGTATTACCCGCACCACAGGATGGAAAGGTGGCGATGGCGGATCCTGCGGCGCAGGCGGGACCAGGAAGCTCCGGGCCGGGGAACTGGAACGGCGGTCCGGTGCTGGCGATTGAGTCGTCCTGCGACGAGACGGCCTGCGCGATCCTGGACGCCGGCGGCACGATCCTGGCCGAGCGGGTGCTGAGCCAGGCGGAGCACCGGCCGTTCGGCGGCGTGGTGCCGGAGATCGCGGCGCGCGCACATCTCGTGCACCTGCCCGCGCTGGTCGGTGAGGTGCTGCACGACGCGGAGCTGACGGCGGACCGGCTCGGTGCGGTGGCGGCGAGCTGCGGGCCCGGCCTGATCGGCGGCCTGGTCGTCGGCAGCGGGCTGGCCAGGGGGATGGCGCTGGCGCTCGGCGTGCCGTTCGTGGCGGTGAACCACCTCGAGGCGCACGCCCTGACGGCGCGGCTGCCGGGGATGGTTCCCGGCGGCGCCCCGTTCCCGTACCTGCTGCTGCTGGTGTCGGGCGGGCACTGCCAGTGCGTGGCGGTGGACGGGCTCCGCCGCTACCGGCGGCTCGGCGGCACGATCGACGACGCGGCCGGGGAGGCGTTCGACAAGGTGGCGAAGATGCTGGGGCTCGGCTGGCCCGGCGGCCCGGCGCTGGAGCGGCTGGCGCTCGAAGGCAATCGCGAGGCGCACCGGCTTCCCCGCCCGCTGCTGCGCCGCCCGGGCTGCGACTTCTCCTTCAGCGGCCTCAAGACGGCGGTGGCGCAGCGGGTCGCCGCCCTGCCCGCTCCGCTCTCCAGGCAGGACGCCGCCGACCTGGCGGCCTCGTTCCAGGCGGCGGTGACGGCGGTGCTGGCGGATCGGGTGGGACACGCGCTGGACATGATGCCGGAGGCGAGGCTGCTGGTGGCGGCGGGCGGGGTCGCGGCCAACGCGGCGATCCGCAGCCGGCTGACCGCCCTCGCCGCCTCGCGCGGCATCGGCTTCGCCGCCCCGCCGCTGCGGTTGTGCACCGACAACGCGGTCATGGTCGGCTGGGCGGCGGTCGAGGCGCTGCGGCGGGGTGCGGCGGGCGACCTCGACGCCCCGCCGCGTCCGCGCTGGCCGCTGGACGAGCTCAGGCCCGCATGAACTACCGCCACGCCTTCCACGCCGGCAATTTCGCCGACTGCATGAAGCACGCGCTGCTGGTCTGGCTCCTGCGGGCGCTGCAACAGAAGGACGCGCCGGTCGCGGTGCTGGACACACATGCCGGCATCGGCCGCTACGACCTCGGCGGGGAGCAGGCGGCCCGCACCGGGGAATGGCGCGACGGGATCGGCCGGCTGCTCGACGGGCCGGCCGCTGCGGCGCTGGCGCCCTACCTGGACCTGGTGCGCGAGGCGGGGGCACCGGCGCGGTATCCAGGCTCGCCGGCGCTGGTGCAGGCGCTGCTCCGGCCGCAGGACCGGCTCCTGCTGTGCGAGCTGCATCCGGACGACCACGCGCTGCTCCGTCGCGAGATGGGCGGTGATCCCCGGGTCGCGGTGCATCGCCGCGACGGCTACGGCGCGATCGCGGCGCTGCTGCCGCCGGCGGGCAACATCCGGCGCGGGCTGACCCTGATCGACCCGCCGTTCGAGCAGGAGGACGAGTTCGCACGGCTGGAAGCGGCGATCGCGCTGGCACGGCGGCGCTTCGGCACCGGGACCGTGGCAGCCTGGTATCCGATCAAGAACCGGTCCGCGTCCCGCAGCTTCCTCCACCGGCTGTCGGATGCAGGCCTGCCGGACCTCGTGGCGGCGGAGCTGCTGCTCCGGCCGCCGGTCGACCCGTCGCGGCTGAACGGGTGCGGGTTGCTGCTTGCGTCGCCGCCGTGGGGGTTCGAGGAAGCGGCAGCCGGGATCCTGTCGGCGATCGACTCCGCGCTCGGTATCGGCGCCGGCAGCAGCGAGGTGCGTCGGCTGACGCCGGAGCGGGCGGCCGCGTGAGCGCGCGGGTCGCGGTGGTCGGCGCCGGCGCCTGGGGCACGGCGCTGGCGGTGCAGGCGGCGCGAACCGGCGCGGAGGTGTCGCTGTGGGCGCGCGATCCGGCCTCGCTCGGACCGGACTGCTGCATGGCGCGCCTGCCCGGGATCGTTCTGCCGGACCGGGTGTCGGTGACGGGCGTGCTGCCGACCGCGGCCGACCTGGTGCTGCTGGCGGTGCCGATGCGGCATCTCGCTACGGTCGCGGGCCGACTGGCGATGCGCGCGCCGCTGGTCGCCTGCTGCAAGGGGGTCGAGCGCGACAGCGGACGGCTGCCTGGCGAGGTGCTGGCGGCGCTTCATCCGCACCTGCCGCGCGGCGTGCTGTCCGGGCCGAACTTCGCCGACGAGGTGGCGCGCGGGCTGCCGGCGGCGGCGGTGCTCGCGAGCGGGGACATCGGCCTGGCGCAGGCGATGGCGGCGATGCTGTCGGGCGGCGCGTTCCGGCTTTATGCCGGGAGCGATCCACTGGGCGTGGAGGTCGGCGGGGCGGCGAAGAACGTGATCGCGATCGCGGCCGGTGCCGCGATCGGCGCCGGCTACGGCGAGAACGCCCGGGCGGCGCTGGTGACGCGCGGCATCGCCGAGCTGTCGCGGCTGATCGTGGCGCTGGGCGGCCGGGCGGCCACAGCGAGCGGGCTGTCGGGCGTCGGAGACCTGGTGTTGACCTGTACCGGTGCGGGGTCCCGCAATACCAGCCTGGGCCTGGCGCTCGGGCAGGGCCGGTCGCTGGCGGAAGTGCTGGCAGGCCGGACCACGGTGGCGGAAGGGGTGGACACGGCGCCGGCGCTGGCGAGGCGGGCGGCGGCGGCAGGAGTCGCGGTGCCGATCATCGACACGGTGGCGGCGCTGCTGGTCGGCAGGATCGGTCTCGCGGAGGCGCGGACTCAGCTGCTGGAGCGGCCGCTGGGACTGGAATGACGGGCGGTCCTCGGAGGGTCCCGTGTGAAGCTGCCGGTGCCTGTGCGGCACGGTGTCAGGCTGCGGCGGTCACGCCAGCCCGACACGGCCGCGAGGACGATGCCACCACAGGAGGAGCGGACCAGCATGACCAGCGAGGACGGGGCCGACGACCGGCTCGACGCGGCCTTCGAGCCCGGCAGCATCGCTGCGAAGGGGATGTTCCCGACCCCGCTCGTCAGCGCGCGGCTGACCGGGCACCGGATGCTCGATGCCGAGCTTGCATCGACGATCCTGGCGCGGGAACGGACGGAGCGCGGCGTCGTCGTCAGCAACCAGGGCGGCTGGCATTCGGCGGAGTTCGCGTCCTGGTGCGGACCGGCCGGCCAAATCGTGCTGGACGCAGCGCGGGCGCTGGTCGACCACATGACGGTGATGCGGCGCGGCGACGCGCTGGTCCCGGCAGCGGTGGGCTGGGTGGCGACCGCCTGGGCCAACGTCAACCGGGCCGGACATGGCAACCGGGCACACGCGCATCCAGGAGCGTACTGGTCCGGCATCTACTGGGTCGACGACGGTGGTGCTGCCTCCGATCCGGCACGCGGCGGGATGCTGGAGCTGGCCGACCCGCGCGGGATCCTGCCGACGATGGTGGCGCCGCAGCTGCGCTGCGCGGTCGCGGCCACCCACGGTGACGGCGAAGGGGAACGCGTGACGCCCGAGGCCGGGACCATGGTGCTGTTCCCGTCCTGGCTGGTCCATTCGGTGGCTCCGTATGCCGGTCCGGACGCCCGGATCTCGATCGCCTTCAACTTCTCGGTCGGGCGCGAAGTCGTGGCACCTTGACGGCGGCGAGCGGTCCCGGCCTCCTGCCTCCGCACCATGTCCGGCCTGTCCCCACCGCCCGCGCCGCTTCTGGACCACGCCCGGGCCGTGATGGCGTCGGGCGGGCGCAGGCTGCTCGGCCTGGCCGGTCCTCCCGGCTGCGGCAAGTCGACCCTGGCGGCGCAGCTGGTCGCCCATCTCGGGCCGCTGGCGGCGCTGGTGCCGATGGACGGCTTCCATCTCGCCCAGGTCGAGCTCCTGCGCCTGGGCCGGGCCGACCGCAAGGGTGCGCCGGACACGTTCGACGCCGCCGGCTACGTGGCGCTGCTGCGTCGGCTGCGAGACCCGGCGCCGGACGAGACGGTGTACGCGCCGGCGTTCCGACGCGAGATCGAGGAGCCGGTGGCCGGCGCCATCCCGGTGCCGCCGGAGGTGCTGCTGGTCGTGACGGAGGGGAACTACCTGCTGCTGGACAAATCCTGGGCACCGGTGCACGGGCTGCTGGACCGGAGCTGGTTCGTGGCCACGCCGGAGGCCGCGCGGCTGGACTGGCTGCTGGCGCGGCACATGGCGTTCGGGCGCAGCCGGGAGGCGGCGCTGGCCTGGATCGCCGCCACCGACGCCCCGAACGCCCGGCTGGTCGAGGCGACGCGGGACCGTGCCGACCTGGTGGTCAGCCCGTTCTGAGACCGACCGGGACGAGGCCTTAGCGCTTCCTTAACCGATCGGTCGTCTGCTCGACGGCAGCAAGGGTTGGGGAGCAATGGCCATGCGGATCACGCCTGTCGCCGCCGTGGAAGCGCCGGCCGCGGCAGATCGGGCCGCGAGCGTGCCGGCGCCGGTGCCACAGGTCCCGGTCCGCCTGCTGAACCCGCAGCCGGTGATCGACCCGGCGCTCGGCATCGTCGTGACCGAGTATTTCGACCAGTCCGGGCAGATGACGGACCAGCATCCGAGCGTCCGGGCCATCGACACCTACCGGATCTACGGGCTGCGCGGCAGCGCCGACGGGCCGTCGCAGGAAGCCGACGTGCCCGGGTCCTGACCGGCCGGAGCCGGAGGTTTCCGTTCCGTCGCGCGACGTGCTGCAACGGCGGCCCCTGCCAGGAGACCAGCACGTGCCCGCTCGCCTTGCCGCACCGCCGATCGAGGCCGTGATCTTCGACATGGATGGTCTGCTTCTGGACTCCGAGACGCTGTCGATGGAGGCACTGGGAACGGCCGGGGCGGCCCTCGGCATCGACATGCCGCCCGCATTCTGTCGCGGCATGATCGGCAGCTCGGTGGACCTGTGCCGGGCCATGATCCGGGAGCGCTACGGCGACGGGTTCCCGCTGGACCGCTACTTCGCGCTGCACGGCCGGCACCTGGACGCCCTGGTCGCGTCGGGCCGGCTGGCGCTGAAGGACGGGGTCACGGTCCTGCTCGACGCGCTTGACCGGCGCGGGCTGCCGCGGGGGGTGGCCACCTCGTCCGGGCGCGCCCGGGCCCTGCACCATCTGCAGCAGGCCGGGATCGCAGGGCGGTTCGAACGGATCGTCACCCGCGACGACGTGTCCCGCGGCAAGCCGGATCCGGAACCCTACCTGACTGCCGCCCTAGGGCTCGGGATTTCGCCGGCCGCCTGCCTGGCGCTTGAGGACTCCCATACCGGCGTCAGGGCGGCACATGCGGCCGGAATGCGCGTCGTCATGGTGCCGGACCTGCTGCAGCCGACCGCGGAGATGCACGAGAAGGCGCACCGGATCGTGCGCAGCCTGCACGAGGTGATCGGCCTGCTGGACGAGAAGCGGTAGCGGCCGCGCCTCTCCGCAGGTGGAAGCGGACACCATGCACCTGGTCCGGACCGAGCTCCCGCCGATACAGGATGATCCCCGGCATCATCGGCGGACGTCACCGGATGAACATGCCGGCAATGGTGGCGCTCATCAGGTTGGACAGGGTGCCCGCCAGCACGGCGCGCAAGCCCAGCCGCGCCACCTCGCTCCTGCGTTCCGGCGCCACCACGCCGTAGCTGGCAAGCAGGATGCCGATCGAGCCGAAGTTGGCGAAGCCGCACAGCGCGAAGCACAGGATCGCCAGCACGTGCGGTGCCAGGGTGTGGGTCCGGATCATCGGCGACAGATGCACGTAGGCGATGAACTCGTTGAACACCAACTTCTGGCCGATGATGCCGCCGGCCAGCCCGCACGCCTGCCACGGCACACCGATGCACCAGGCGAGCGGCGCGAAGGCCGCGCCCAGGATCGCTTCCATCGACAGCCCGGGATGGCCGAGCCAGCCGCCGACCAGCCCGACCAGCCCGTCCAGGCACGCGATCAGACCGATGAACGCGATCAGCATGGAGCCCACGGCCACCGCCAGCTGCACGCCGTTGCCGGTGCCCGACGACACCGCCTCGAACACGTTGGCCGCACGCCTGCCGTCGAACGACACGTCGAGCCTGGTGACCCGGCTCGGCTCCGTGCTCGGCACCAGCAGCTTGGCGAACAGCAGGCCGCCCGGGATCGCCATCACGGACGCCGCCAGCAGGTAGGGCATCGGGACGCCAAGCCCGGCATAGCCGGCCAGGACCGAGCCGGCCACCGACGCGGTCCCGCTGGACATCAGCGCGAACAGCTCGGCGCGGGTCAGCGACGGCACATACGGCTTGAGCGCCACCGGCATCTCGCTCTGGCCGAGCACGATCGTGGACACGGCGGAGAAGCTCTCGATCCGGCTGGTGCCGATCAGGAGCCGCACCCCGCCGCCGAGCACGCGCGCCAGCGCCTGCATGATCCCGAAATGGTACAGCACGGCGATGAGTGCCGAGATGTAGACGATCTGCGGCAGCACGTGGAGCGCGATCACGTAGCCGCCGTCCGGGAACAGCTGCGCCATGCGTGGCCCGACCAGATCGCCGAACAGGAAGTCGATGCCCTGGTTGCCGTAGCCCAGGACGGCGTTCACGGCGTCGGACGCGGCCAGCAGCGCCCAGCGGCCGGGCGGTACGAACAGGACCAGGGTGCCCAGCAGGAACTGGCAGGCCAGCGCCGCCAGCACGGTGCGTGGCGCGATGTGGCGCCGGTCGGTCGAGAAGACGATGCCGATCGCCAGCAGCAGCGCCATGCCGGGAAGGCCGCGGGCCACGCCGTATAGGCCGTCAGGCATCGCGAGGCCGAGAACCGGCAGCGGCGGCGCCGTGCGGCGCCGCCGGGCGATCCCGCGGGTCTCCGGTTGGTCCTGTCATCGTCATCCCGCCGCTGCCGCGTCCCTCTGTTCTTGTCCGTTACGCCTGCGAAGGGTGCAAGGTCCGAACAACGTGCGGGGGCTTCCGCCTGGCAACCCTGTCAGCGACATGAGAAGGAACGTTGAAAAACAACACCATGCCATGAAGATCCTTCATCGTGACTTGAGCGACGGGAGCCGGCCGGATCGGTGTCTGCCGGAACGAACCATCGACGATCGGCGCCTGGTCGCCATTCTTCGGCAACCGCCTGCGCCGGGACGGCTTCGGGCTCCGGCCATCCGGTCGTAGAAGCGGACCATGCCGAACCAGCCGCCGAAGCCGTTGCCCTCCGCCGACCGGCCGCACGATGGGCTACACGGGAACGCACGCGGGCTCGCCATGCTCGCTGTGTCGCTGTCCGTGCTGCTGTCGGTGCTGGACTACGCGATCGCCAACGTGGCGCTGCCGACAATTGCCCATGACATCCACACCAATCCGTCTGCGGCGATCTGGGTGATCAACGCCTACCAGCTCGTGTCCGTGGTCTCGCTGCTGCCGCTGGCCGCCCTGGGCGACCGGATCGGCTATGCGCGGATGTGCCGGATCGGGCTGGTGCTGTTCGTGCTGGCGTCCCTGCTCTGCGCCGCCTCGACCACGCTGCTGCAGCTGTCCCTGGCCAGGGCGCTGCAGGGCTTCGGCGGCGCGTGCATCATGAGCGTCAACGCCGCCCTGATCCGGCACATCTATCCGCGCGCCATCATCGGGCGGGGGATCGCGCTGAACGGCATGGTGGTGGCGGCCGGAGTGGCGCTGGGGCCGACCATCGCGGCGGCCGTGCTGTCGGTGGCGCACTGGCCGTGGCTGTTCCTGATCAACCTGCCGCTCGGCGGCGTGGCGCTGCTGTTCGCGCTGACCTCCCTGCCGCGCACTCCGCTCGGGTCGGCAGCGCTCGACGGGGTGTCGGCGGCGCTCAACGCGGTCGCGTTCGGGGCGCTCATCGTCGGCTTCGACCGGCTGGCGCATCGCGACGGGCTCGGCATCTCGCTGGCACTGCTCACGCTGGGAACCGTGTGCCTGGTTGCGCTGGTGCGCCGGCAGCTCGGCCAGGCGGAGCCGATGCTGCCGGTCGACCTGCTCGGCCTGCCCGGTTTCCGGTCCGCCGTGCTGACCGGGTTCCTTGCGTTCGTCGCGTCGAACTTCTTCATCATCTCCATGCCGTTCACCCTGGAAGCGGTGCTGCATCGGTCGGCAGTAGCGACCGGGTTGCTGATCACCCCATGGCCGTTGGCGATCGTGGCGGTGGGTCCGTTCGTGGGACGGCTGTCGGACCGTCATCCGGCGGCGGTACTGTCCTCGATCGGGCTTGGCCTGACCGCGTGCGGCTTTCTCGCCCTGTGGCTGATGCCGACGAGGCCCGCCGACGCCGACATCGCCTGGCGGATCGCCTTGGCCGGTGCCGGCTTCGGGCTGTTCCAGCCGCCCAACAACCGCGCCATGCTGCTCGCGGCGCCGTCCACCCGGGCGGGAAGCGCCAGCGGCATGATCTCGGTAGCCCGGCTGCTGGGTCAGACCACCGGCGCCATGCTGGTGGCGACGACCTTCGCCCTGCTCGGCCATGCCGCCAACCAAGCCTGCCTCGGCCTGGCCGCGCTGACCGCGGCGGCGGCCTCGGCCACCAGCCTCAGCCGGTTGCGCCACCACGCAACACACGCCCTGGGCTCTTGACCGGCGAGGCCCGGACCGTCTGATGCGTCAGGCGCGATCCGGAGGACGGCATGGCCGAACACACAGCCTTTGACTTCACCCTCACCACCTTGCAGGGCGAACCCCTGAAGCTGCGACAGTTCGCCGGCAAACCGTTGCTGATCGTGAACACCGCCTCCAGGTGCGGCTTCACGCCACAATATGAGGGATTACAGGCGTTGTGGTCGCAGCACCGCGATCGCGGCCTGACCGTGATCGGCGTGCCGAGCAACCAGTTCGGGGGTCAGGAACCAGGCAGCGAGACCGACATCGCCAGTTTCTGCAGCAGCAACTACGGCGTCAGCTTTCCCATGACGGAGAAGCTGGACGTACGCGGATCGAACGCCGATCCGCTGTTCCGATGGCTGGCGCAGCAAGGAGGCATGCTGTCCCGACCGCGCTGGAACTTCTTCAAGTACGTCATCGGACGCGATGGACGCCTGGCGGACTGGTTCTCCAGCGTCACCAGCCCCGACAGCCCGCGTCTGCGCACCGCGGTCTCGCGCGTGCTTCTCGACCGCTGATCCTTCAGGAGCAACTGCCTGACGGGAGTGGTTTCCATGGAAGATGATGCTTCCGTCGTGCTCATCTATCGCAGAAAAAAGGAGACGTCATATCAGCTCCTATGTCATCGTCATCTATACTCTGGATGACCAGGCAGACAGCTCAACTCCTTCAAGATCAGCCACATCCGTCGTGATGTTCCTGCTTTGCATCAGCTTCAGCAGTTCGTCGATCATCAGGTCCACGTCGCGCTTCGTCGTGCGGTGGTTGACGATTGCCGCCCGGATCGCCCGGTGTCCGTTGATCACGGTAGTGGATGGCACCGCGATGCCGGACTCGTGCAGATCCTTGACCAGTTCGCTGTTGAGATGATCGAGGTTTCCGGCACCTCGGATCCGGAAGCAGACGACGTTGAGCGTCACCGGTGCCAGCAGCTCCAGCAACGGCTCCGCGGCGATCCGCGCCGCCAGATGACGTGCCACGGCGCAGCTCTCGTCCACCAAGTGTCCCATACGATCAGCGCCGTAGGTTGCGATCGTCATCCAGACCTTGAGCGCCCGGAAGCCGCGCGACAGGTCCGGGCCAAGGTCGCACGGCCATGGCGCGTTGGCGGCGGCCCCCCGGTCCTCGCGCGACAGGTAGGCCAGGGTCTGGGCGAAGGCGTCCGCCTGCGCCTGGCCGTCGCGCACGAGGATGCAGCCCGCGTCGTAGGGCACCTGCGCCCACTTGTGGAAGTCGAAGGCCAGGCTGTCGGCGCGCTCGATGCCGCGCAGGCGCGGCCGGAGCGTCGGCGACAGCGCCGCCAGGGCGCCGAACGCGCCGTCGACGTGGAACCAGAGCCGCTGCTCGCCGCAGAAGGCGGCGACCGCATCGAGTGGGTCGATGGCGCCGGTGTCCACCGTGCCGGCGGTGGCGGCGACCAGGAACGGCGTCAGGCCGGCGGCCTGGTCGCGCTCCACCGCCTGCGCCAGAGCCGGCAGGCTCATGCGGCCGTCCGCATCCAGCGGAACCATGCGCAGCGCCTCCGTGCCGAGGCCGACGAGGTCGAAGGCGCGCGGGATGCATCCGTGCGCGCTGGCGCCGGCATAGCCGACGAGGCCGCGGCCGCCGACCCCGTCCGCGCGCACCGCCGGCCCGGCGGCGGCACGTCTCGCCACCAGAACCGCGATCATGTTCGCCATCGAGGAGCCGGTCACCAGAATGCCGGAGCTGGTGATGGGCATGCCCACCATCTCGGCCGCCCAGGCGATCACGGTGCGCTCCAGCTCGATCGGCGCGTGGTCGCGGCCGCCGAGGTTGGCGTTCAGCCCGGCCGCCAGCATGTCGGCCAGCATGCCGATGCCGGTGCCGCCGCCATGCACCCAGCCCATGAAGCGCGGGTGGGTGTTGCCCAGCGCGTACGGCACCACCTGCGCCTGGAACATCTCATAGAGCGCCGCCGGATCGGTCGGCCGGCGCGGCAGCACCATATGCAGCGCCTCCCGCGCCTCGGGCGGCATCGGCTGCCAGACCGGCCCGCTGCCGGCGCCGTGCGCCGCCAGGCGGTCGATCATGTCGTCCAGCATCCGGTGCCCCAGCGTGCGCAGGCCCTCCCAGTCGTCCGGATCGAGACCGGCCATTGTCGCTCCCTTGCAAGATGAAAACGTGCTAGCTGCGTGCGTCCGGGCGCCAGCATGCGCCCGCTCCCATTGCAGCCCGGAGCAAGGTCGGGAACAAGGGAGCCTTCAAGCGGATGTGGGCTGCATGTTCTTCGCCGGCTTTCACTACGAAGAGATGACGCTGTCCGGCACGCGCTACCGGCTTCGCACCGGGGGCGTCGCAGGTTGGAAGGCGGCACCGCTGCTGCTGCTGCACGGCCAGCCACAGACCCATGCGATGTGGCACCAGGTGGCGCCGGCGCTGAGCGACCGCTTTGCGGTGGTGTGCGCCGACCTGCCCGCGCACCTCACCGTGGCCGAGCTCGCCCACGACATGCTGACGCTGATGCGCCGGCTCGGCCACCGCCACTTCTCCGTCGCCGGGCACGATTTCGGCGCCCACGTGGCGGCACGGATCGCGCTGGACGCACCGGACAAGGTCGACCGGCTCGGGCTGATCGAGGCGGTGCCGCTGCTCGACCATGCCGGCCGCGAGGACATGGCGTTCGCGCTCGCGGGCTACCAGGCGTGCTGGTTCGCCCAGCTGCATCCTAAGCCGGAAGCGCTGCTGATGAAGGCGCCGGATGACTGGTTTCGCCTGGTCGCACCGGATGAGAAGCCGGAGATGTTCGATCCCGAGGCGGTCGCAGATTACCTGCTTGAGGGCGGCTGGAACGAGGAGCAGCGCGGCCACGGCGCCGCCACGGACGGCCCGCTGCCGATCCAGGATCCGGCGCCGCGGAGGATCGGCTGCCCGGTGCTGCTGGTCTGGGGCACGCGTGGGCGTATCGGCGGCTGGTACGACCCGCGGACGCTGTGGCAGAACGGAACGGCCGGCACGGTGGAGGGCGGTCCGATCGAAGCCGGACACTTCATCCCCGAGGAAGCGCCCTACGAGCTGGTCGAGCGGCTGAGGAACTTCCTCATCGTCGACTGAGACGAGCGCGGACGCTGCTGGCGCGGGCGGATCCCGCCGACATGCTCTCAACCCGCACCCCCACCGAGGCGGCCCGGCAGCCGCCGGTTCCACGCCGCCATCTCGTGTCGCGTCCGAGACAATCCTCACATGCGTGGACGGTTCTCTTTTAGGATCGACCGGCAGTAAAACATTGCGTTATCATGGTCGTAGAGATCATCCAGATCCGCTGCGGTGCGTAGACACCCAAGGCAAGAGGGAAAGTCCGATGTTGGATTCTACGATGTCCGAGCGCGAGTTGCGCCAGGCCTGGCGTCAGGCCGACCTCGAGGTGGCGAGGCGCCTCGCCGTGCTGTGCTATGGCAGGGCGACGGCGACCGGCGACGCCGAGCACCTGTCGCGGTCGGCCGTCGTTGCGACGCGGCAACGCCGTGAGCTGGCGACCCGCCTGGAAGCCTGTTCCAGGCTAGAGGTCGTGGCGGCGCCTGCGGATGTCGGCCTGTCGCCGCGGCCGCTGGAGCGGATGCTCGATGTCGCCGCCCAGACCAGGGCGCTTCGGCCCTCCGCGGAAGCGCCACAGCTGTCGCTGCTGCGCCAGCGCCTCTCGGCGGCCTGACCGGCACGACGAAAGACCGCTGCCGTCCGGCACTCAGCCGGGCGTCGCCGCCGAGCCAGCGAGCAGGCCGCCGTCGATCGTGAGCTCGGCGCCGGTGATGAAGGTCGCCTCGTCGGATCCGAGCAGGACCGCAACCGCCGCGACCTCCTCCGGCAGGCCGAAGCGGCGCAGCGGCGTGTCGGCGACCAGGGCTGCCATGCGTTTCGCGCGGTCGGCTCCCTGTCCCAGCATCGGCTCCCAGATCGGGGTCAGGATGGCGGCGGGATGGATGGAGTTGCACCGGATGGCGAGCCGCTGCTGCGCGCACCACAGCGCCACCGTCTTGGTGTGGTTGCGCACCGCCGCCTTGGACGAGGCGTAGGCGGCCGCGGCCGGGATGCCGACCAGGCCGGAGCGGGACGACATGTTGATGATCGAGCCGGCCCCGGTCGGGCGCATCGCCCTGATCGCGTGCCTGCAGCCGAGGAACACCCCGTCCAGATTAGTGCGATGCACCGCCTGCCAGTCCTGCAGCGACGCGTGTTCCGGGTCGTGGACGGTGCCCGCCTCGAAGCCGGTGATCGCGGCGTTGTTGACCAGGATGTCGAGCCGGTCGTGTTGCGCGAGCAGGTCCTGCATGACCGTGTCCCAGGCGACCTCGTCGCGCACGTCCAGAACGGCAGCCGACGCCAGGCCGCCGAGGGCCATCGCGGCGGCCGCCACCGCTTCGCCATGGAGGTCGGTGAGGCGCACGAACGCCCCTTCGGCCACGAATGCCTGCGCAACGGCAAGCCCAATGCCGCGCCCGGCTCCGGTGACGAGGGCGACCTTGCCGCGCAGCCGGTCAGCCATCGGACCGGATCCTGATTGGTCGACCGGCGACCGGCCGCCGGGCAGGCGGACCTGTCCCGGCTCCGCTCATCCCGACAGGCCGGCGCAGAACCGGGCGATCCTGGCGCAGGCCTGGGTCAGCGACTCGTCGCTCGCCGCGACGCTGAGGCGGACGAACGGGCTCATGCCGAACGCGCTGCCGGCCACGGTGGCGACGTGCTGCTCCTCCAGCAGGGCGAGCGCGAAGTCGTCGTCGTTGGCGATCGGCCGTCCGGCGGCGCTGGTCCGGTTGAGGCAGCCGGCGATGCCGGGATAGGCGTAGAAGGCGCCGTCCGGCACCGCGCAGCTCAGCCGGGGAATCGCCCGCAGCGCCGACACCACCAGGTCCCGGCGGCGGCGATACGTCTCGCGCATGGCCGACACGCCGTCCTGCGGGCCGGACAGGGCAGCGACCGCGGCGGCCTGCGAGATCGACGAGGCGCCGGAGGTGGAATGGCTCTGGATCGTCGACATCGCCTCGACCAGCGGGGCCGGACCGCCGGCGAAGCCGATGCGCCAGCCGGTCATCGCGTAGCTCTTGGACACGCCGGACAGGGTGAGCACCCGGTCGCGCACGGCGGGCGCGGCACGGGCCAGGGAGACGTGCGGCGCGTCGTCGAACACGAGGTGCTCGTAGATGTCGTCGCACAGGATCCACGCCTGCGGATGGCGCTCCAGCACCTTGGCCAGGGCCAGGAGGTCGGGCAGCGGGCAGGTCGCGCCGGACGGGTTGTTGGGGAAGTTCAGGATTACCCAGCGGGTGAGCGGCCCGATCGCCGCCTCCAGCGCCTCCGGTCGCAGCCGGAACCGGTCGGACTCCAGGCAGGGCGCGAACACTGGACGGCCACCGAGCAGCTCGACGATCAGCGGGTAGCTCGCCCAGTACGGCGACGGGATCACCACCTCGTCGCCGGGGTCGAGCGTGGCCATCAGCGCGTTGAACAGGACCTGCTTGCCGCCGTTGGCGACGATCACCTCGTTCGGCGCGAAATCCAGCCCGTTCTCGCGCCTGAACTTGTCGCGCACCGCCTGCTTCAGCGCCGCGGTGCCGTCGGTCGGCGGGTACTTGGTGTCGCCGGCGAGGGCTGCGCGGTGTGCGCCGTCCACCGCGTGCGCGGGCGTGGCGAAGTCCGGCTCGCCCAGCGCCAGCGAGATCACGTCGTGCCCGGCCGCGCGCAGGGCGCGGGCGCGCACCGCCATCGCGACCGTGGCCGGCGCGGACAGGCCGGACAGCCGCCGGGCAAGGGACGGCATGGTGCGTCCGCCGCTCAGGTCAGGCCGGCGCAGAAGCGCTGGATGCGCAGGCAGGCCTCGCGCAGGCTGTCGGTGTCGGTTGCATAGGACACGCGGAAATGGCCGGGGAACATGAACGCGCTGCCGTGCACCGCGGCCACCCCCTGCTCCTCCAGCAGCACGGTCACGAACGCCTCGTCGTCGGTGATCACGGTGCCGCCGGCGCTCGTGCGGCCGATGCAGCCCTGACAGGAAGGGTAGACGTAGAACGCGCCCTCGGGCTTGTGGCAGGACAGGCCTGGCGCCTGGTTCAGCATCTCCACCACCAGGTCGCGCCGGGCCTGGTAGGTGGCCACCATGCCGGCGATGAAGTCCTGCGGCCCGGACAGCGCTTCCAGCGCCGCGGCCTGGCTGATGGAGGACGGGTTGGAGGTGGACTGGCTTTGCAGCTTGTCCATGGCGCGGATCAGGGGGAGCGGCGCGCCCGCGAAGCCGATGCGCCAGCCGGTCATGGCGTAGGCCTTGGAGCAGCCGTTCATGGTGACGGTGCGACCGCGCAGCGCGGGCTCGACCTGCACGATCGTGGCGGGGCGGAAGCCGTCATAGACCAGCTTGTCGTAGATGTCGTCAGTGAAGATCCAGACGTCGGGGTGGCGCAGCAGCACGTCGCAGATCGCGCGCAGCTCGGCGGCGGAGTACGCGGCGCCGGTCGGGTTGTTGGGCGAGTTCAGGAAGAACCACTTGGTGCGCGGGGTGATCGCCGCCTCGAGATCGTCTGCGCGCAGCTTGAAGCCGGCGTTCGGGCCGCACGGCACGATCACCGGGGTGCCGTCGGCCAGCGCCACGATGTCGGGATAGGACACCCAGCACGGCGACGGGATGATCGCCTCGTCGCCGGCGTCGAGGGTGGCGACCATGGCGTTGTAGATCACCTGCTTGCCGCCGGTGGAGACGATGATCTCGTCCGGGGTGTAGTCGAGCCCGGAGTCGATCCGGAACCGCTCGGCGACCGCGCGCTTCAGCGCCGGGGTGCCGGACACGTCGGTGTACTTGGTCTGGCCGGCCTCGATGGCGCGGATCGCCGCCTGCTTGACGTTCTCCGGCGTGTCGAAGTCGGGCTCTCCGGCGGACAGGCTGATCACGTCGCGCCCCGCCGCCTTGAGCGCCCGCGCCTTGGTCGAGATCGCGATGGTCTGGCTGGGGCTGATCTTGTTCAGGCGGGCGGCGATGAGGTCCATGGATCCTGCCGGCAGAGTCGGGAACGGCGTGCAGGCTAGTGCGAGTCGCGCCGGGGCGGAACCGTCGCCGCGTCGGGGCTGCGTCCCGCTCGCACGGTCAGTCGAGCGCGAACAGGTTGCATCCCCAGCCGGGCAGGTCGAGGAACAACCCGTCCCGGCCGATCTCGCCGCCGTCGCGCTCGTAGCGCTCGTCGCCCAGCCGGTCGGACAGGCGCACGGGCCCCTCGCCCAGGTCGCAGTGGAGCCGGCACTGGCCGCGGTCGGGGCCGTAGTTCACCGCCAGGAGGACGCGCGGCCGGTCCGCGTCGTGCCACAGGGCGGCGACGAAGCAGGCGTGGCTGGGGTTGCCGTCCCAGGCGGGCTCGGGAAGCAGGGCCTGATAGCGGCCGCAGCGCAGCACCGGCTGGTCGAGCGCCGCCAGCAGGGCGCGGTAGAACGCCTGCACGGCCGGGTCGACCGGCTCGGCGGGACCGCGGTCGAGGTGGATCGGGATGTGCACGCGGAAGCCTTCGAGCTGGCCCATGTGCAGGAAGCGCAGGCCGGGGGCGGCGAAGGCGAGCGCGGCGGCGGCGCGGTGACGCGGCCAGTCGAAGGCGGCGGCGGCCCGCGCCTCGTCGTGGTTCTCCAGGAACCGGACCAGGTGTGCCTGCGCCGCCGGGTCCGACGCGAGCAGCGCGCGGACCCGGCCGGCATCGTCCCCGCGCAGCGCGTCGTACAGCGCCTTGTCGTAGGCCAGGTCGAAGCCGTCGGCGATCAGCCGGTGCTCCAGCCCCCAGTAGACCTCGGCCATCATCTCGAACCCGGGATGCGCCGCCCGTACCGCGCGGATCGCGCCGGGCCAGAACGGCGGGACGGTGCGCCCGGCGAGCTCCGCCGACCAGGTGCGTGCGAACACCTCGGGGAGCAGCAGCATCGCCATGTCGCAGCGCACGCCGTCGCAGCGGCCGGCGATGCCGAGCAGGGTGTCGGCCATCGCCGCCTGGGTGTCGGGGTTGGCGTAGTCGAGCTGCACGGTGTCGCACCAGCCGGGGAAGTAGGGATCGCGGCCGTGGGCGAAGACCTGGCCGCCGAGCCGGATCCAGTTGTCCGGCTCCGCCGCCAGCGCCGCCTTGGTGCCGCGCACGAACAGGTCCGGCCGCTCGGCGATCCAGGAATGGTCCGGCGCCATGTGGTTCGGCACGAAGTCCAGCATCAGGCGCAGGCCGGCGGCGTTGCTGCGGTCGCGCAGGCGGGCGAGCGCCGGGTCGCCGCCGAAGGCGGGCTCCGCCTCGTAGCCGGCGATCGCGAACGGCGAGCCGGCGATGTCCTCCTCCTGCAGGTCCGGCAGCGCCTGACGGAAGCCGGGCTGCCAAGCGGGGTTGGACCGCGAGATCGAGCGGCCGGCGGCGCCGGTGCGCCACGCGCCCAGGAACCAGACCCAGTCGGCGCCGAATGCTCGCACCGCCGCCAGCATCCCGTCCGACACGTCGTCGAAGCCGGCCTGCCTGCCGAGCTCCGTTGACAGGCCGCGCAGGAGGACCCGCGTGTTGACCTGGTAGAGCAGCGGGTTGGACGGCAGGTCGTGCATGGGAGGACGATACGACGCCTCAGCGATGGCCGGCCATCCTCCGCACCTCATCCGGACGGAGGCCCTGCGCCCGGAGCGCAGCCAGGCTGGTGGCGCCGTCGCGCTTGGCGAGCCGGCGTCCGTCGGGGCCGCACAGCAGGGGGTGGTGCGCGTACGCCGGCGCCGGCCAGCCCATCAGCGCCTGCAGCAGCCGGTGCAGGTCGGTGGACGGCAGCAGGTCGAGTCCGCGCGTGACCAGGGTGACGCCGGCGAGCGCGTCGTCATGGCTGACGCACAGGTGGTAGCTGGCCGGCACCTCCTTGCGCGCCAGCACCACGTCGCCGAACCGCTGGGGGTGGCAGGGGATGCTTCCCTGCCCTTCCTCGACGCGATGGAGCGGGCCGGCCATCCGACAGGCTGCCGCCATGTCGAGCCGCAGCGCATGCGCCTCGCCAGCTTGGACGCGCTCGGCACGGAGCACCGGATCAAGCCGTCGGCAGGTGCCGGGATACAGCGCCGCCCCGTCTGGCGCGCGGTGCGGCGCGGAACCGGCGGCCAGGATGTCGGCGCGGGTGCAGAAGCAGGGGTAGAGCAGGCCGCGCGATTCGAGGGAGTCGAGCGTCCGGCGATAGTCCTGGAGGTGGGCCGACTGCACCTTCACTGTTCCATCCCAGTCCAGGCCGAGCCAGCGGAGGTCACGGATCACGGCGTCGGCCCATTCCGGGCGGCACCGGCCGGGGTCGATGTCCTCCAGCCGCAGCAGGAAGCGGCCGCGGGCGCTGCGCGCGCGGTGCCAGCCTTCCAGCGCCGAGCGGGCGTGGCCCAGGTGAAGCAGCCCGGTCGGGCTCGGCGCGAAGCGGGTGCAGACGGCGCCGACCGCGGGCCCGTGGAGGTCGCTCATGCGACCGGATCGTGACATGGCGGGCGCGAATCCGCATCCGGCTTGCGGAGGGGAACACCCTCTGCAATAGAAAGCGGAGGTTCTCGACGACGCAGTTCGACTGGCGTTCGTTTGATCGAATGCCCAGGCCGCGCCGTGCATCGTCCCGCTCAAGGATGTGCTCTTGCCTGTTGGCGGCCAGTACTGCCCGCGATCGCTCCGAGGTTCGGCCGGATTCTCCGCCGCGTGAGCCACATCCCGACCCTGCAGACCCTGGTGCTGAACGCCGACATGCAGCCGATGAGCTGGGGGCCGCTGTCGGTGTGGTCGTGGCAGGACGCGCTGGTTGCGGTGCTGCAGGACCGCGTCACGCCGGTGATCAACTACGAGGTCGAGGTGCGCTCGGCCACCCGCTCCTTCCCGATCCCGTCGGTGGTGGCGCTGAAGCAGTACCACCGGCGCAAGCGGGTAGCGTTCACCCGCTACCACGTGTTCCTGCGCGACGGGTTCCGCTGCCAGTACTGCAGCCAGGAGCTGTCGGCGAAGGAGCTGACCTTCGACCACGTGGTGCCGCGCTGCCGGGGGGGCACCACGTCGTGGAGCAACGTCGTCACCTGCTGCCAGCGCGACAACCTGCGCAAGGGGAGCCAGTCGCTGAAGGAAAGCGGCATGCATCTGTTGCGCCGTCCCAGCGAGCCGAGCCCGCGACAGGTGGACGAGGCGGCGAAGCGGCATGCGCCACGCGACAACCTGCATAAGACTTGGCTCGACTTCCTGTACTGGGACGCGAACCTGGAGGCGTGACGCCGGTCAGCGGGTGCCGGCACCGTCGAGGTCGGGCAGCGCCGTGCGGGCGGCCAGGACCTGCGCCACCGCGCCGGACAGCACCTCCTGCACGCCCGACACCACGATCTGCACGCCGATGCACAGCAGGATCAGGGCGACCAGGCGGGTGACGATGCGGGCCCCCGAGCGGCCGAGCAGGCGCACGAGACGGGGGGCTCCGGAGTAGGCGATCCAGACGACCGCGCACACGGCGGCAGCGGCCAGGCAGGCGCCGACGGTAAAGCCGAGCTGGTTGAGCAGCCCAGCCGCGTCCGGACGCTCCGCGCCGAGCGCGATCGCCACCGAGATGCTGCCGGGGCCGACGGTGAAGGGCATGGTCAGGGGGAAGAAGGCGGTGGAGGACACGTCGGCGGACGCGGTGCGGCCGTCCTGGCGGGCCTGGTCCTCCTTCTTGGCCTCGTTGGCTTCCGGCGCCTGCAGCAGGCTCCAGGCGCGCACCGCGACCACCAGGCCGCCGGCGATCCGCAGCGCCCCGATGGTGATGCCGAAGAAAGCCAGCAGGGTGCTGCCGATCCACAGCGACACCAGCAGGATCAGCAGGCCATACAGCGCCACCTTGCGCGCCAGCATTGCCCGCTCCGCCGGGCTGCGGCCGTCGGTGACCTCGGCGAAGATGAGCGAGGCGCCCAGCGGGTTGACGATGGAGAACAGCGCCGGGAACGCCAGCAGGAAGGCGCCGGAGACGCTCGCGAACCGCGCAGTCTCGGCGCTGGGGAAGATCATGGATGCTCCGGCTGATGGAACGGCGTCCGTGGCGCGACCATAGACCGGGAGACCGGCCTGTCGAGATGGTCGCCGCAGATCGCGCTCCACGTTTGTCAGGGACTTGCGTCACCTCGGACGGTGACGTAAATGCTCCGCCGCTGGCCACGTCCTGTTCGTCTAGAGGCCTAGGACACCGCCCTCTCACGGCGGTAACAGGGGTTCGAATCCCCTACGGGACGCCATCGCCCAGATCAGGCTCTTGTCCGCCTGCACACGGAGCGGGTCCACCCAGTCATGAAGCGCGACGCCCGGCTGGCCTGTCTCGCCGCGTTGATCCTCGCCGTGCCGGTGAACCGGGCACGTTCGCAGCAGGTTACGCCGGGCCGGTTCATCCAGCAGTTCCCTCCTGGAACCATGGGCGGACTGGAGACGGTGTTGCGTTATCGGCAGGCACGACCGGATCGGACCGACACGGCAATCGTGTTTCTCGCCCACGCCGGCCGCGACGGGATACCGGAACAGGTCGAAGTGCTGGGGCCGACCGGCGATCAGGTCCATCCCGTCGACAGCGAGGGGGCCGACTGCGTCCTGGAACGGACGGCGCTTGTCCGCCGCAACGGCTCCGTGGAGCTCGTCGACGCCGTTCGCGTGTTCGACGCGGCCAGCCTTCGGGCGGGGTACTCGACCGCCGCGCCGTTCGACCTCCAAGTCTATCGCCTTGGCGTTGGCGACGACTCGATCGAGTCCGGCCTGGTCTTCCGGGTCGCGGGGCGGCCGGTGCGGAGTCCGCCGCTGTGCTCGGAACGCAGCGTGCAACAGGCGATCGCCCGGATCAGTCCGTAGCTGGCCGGAACGGAGGAACCATGTCCGACCGGCTGCCGTCCTCGCCGCTGCCCGTCCTGGCGCACCCCGGCCCGAACAACGGGGTGACCTAGTATCTACCAGGACGGGAGCATGGTCACCCTGCACGGTGATCGGCCGTATCGCTCCAACAATCCCGGCAACCTGCGCTTCCCCGGATCAACCGGACCCGATCGTGCGCGGCAGGCCGGGGCGGTCGGGATGGACGGAACGTTCGCCGTGTTTCCAAGCGTTGCGGTCGGCGAAGCCGCGATCATGGCAATGATCAACCGGAACAGCGCCAAGAGCCTGGGGGCGTTCCTGCACAAGTATGCTCCGCCAGGAGAGAACAACACGGCACAGTACATCGCGGTCGTCACAGCGGCGCTGAAGGCCAGGAACACCGACTTGCTGTCGGCCTTGAACGCTGTTCAGCGCGATCTGCTGGTTCAGACCATCATGATCCAGGAAGGCGGCCCGAGCCACGGCCACGAAACCGCCAAACCCAGCGTCATGGCGCCGACATCCAGGCAATGATGCCGCGTTGGCTATCCTAGGTCTGGTCTCGCACCGGCGGCGACAGTGGCGTCCGGTTGCCTACCCAGCGCCATAGCCGCGGCTTGCGGCGGGTGTCCTTGAGCCGGTCGCTGACCCACCAGTACAGGCGCTGGGCGTGGTCCTTGACCACAGGCAGTGCCACCGGGTCGCCGCCGACCCAGGGCAGGAAGGGGTTGGAGCGGCTGTAGGCCCAGATCGAGACGCGGACCGATGGCTTGTCCGTGGTGCTGCGGCGGTGGATGCCGCTGGTGTCGGCCACCACCAGCGTATTGGCCGCGACCGGCATGCGGCGCGGCTCGGGGTAGCCGAGACGGCGGATCTCGGCCTCGGTGATGCGGAACGAGCCTTCCGCGGTCAGCCGGTCGCCGGCGGCGTGGGCGGTGACGGAGACGCGCCGCTCCCAGGCAAGCTTGCGTCGGCTGGCGCGGTGCGAGCCCGGCACGTAGGCAAAGGGGGCTGCGTCCTGCTCCACGTCCTGCAGGAAGAACCAGGCCTTCACGGTCGGGTGGAAGGTGTCGGTGTGGAAGAAGGACTGAATGTCCGGCTCGGCCTCGGGCGCGAACTGGCTGAACACGGTCTGCACGTAGAGGGACGGGCGGCGGCGGAACGAGCCGACGTAGTTGAGGAGGCCGCGATAGGCCGGGCCTTCCAGTACCGTACGGACCACCGGGAGCTGTTTGAGAGTGGGACCGTCCAGTGCGATCAGCCGAGTCAGGGTGTCGCCGATCACCGCCTCGCGGGCCGGCACGTTGAGCGACAGGATCTCGTCGCGAAACGCGGCGAAGGCGGCCGGGTCGAGGAAGTCCTGCTTGACGATGAAGCCGTCACGCTCGAAGGCGACGCGGTCGGTTTCCGACAGGAGCCTGGTCAGGCGGTTGCGGCGCGACTCGCCGATCCGGGCGGCCAGCCGCCGGCGGACGATGTGCAGCCCGCGCCGGTTGAGCGCCTCGCTGCCGATCACCGGGTTGGCGTTGAACGCCTTGGACGCGGTCAGCACCGCCAGCGCCTGGAACGGCAGCAGCAGGCGACGCCAGCGAATCCTCGGCCGCCGGCGGCCGGTGAAGGCTGCGTTGCCCGCTCCGGTTCGGTCGAGGATCGCGGCTTGGTCCATGAGCATCTGCTGTCCTGTGTCGGCGCACGCTGCCAGCGGTGGTGCGCCGGAAGCGGAAAACCCGAGGGGCCGGTCAGGAGAACGGCCGGCTCCCGTTTTTGGCACGCAGCCGACCCGCGTGCCATCCTCGCGTGGCACCTGGCTGACCGGCGCCCCGGACTGCTGCGCAACCCCCTGGGCTCGGGCGGCGACACAGCCACGTGCCGAGCAGCGAAGGCTTCACGCGAATGACTGGACATTCAGATCCGAGACCCCCGGCGCGTTCCAGCGACGGGCGTCGCGCATGACGCGCGGCCCGTCCGCGGTCGGCGGTGTCGCCCGGCGGGCGAAGCAGGTCGCGCTGCTGCCGCTCTGGACCGCGCAGCTGCTGACCGGCGCCAAGTCGTTCCGGGACAACCCGGTGATCGGCAGCGTCCGGCTGAACCGGCTGGGCCTGCATGTCGGACGCCAGGGCCTCGCCCATCGCCTGGCCGGGCTGCGTCGCCGCCGGCTGTCGCGGCTGGTCAGTGCCGGGCAGGCGGCAGCCTTCGCGCGTGACGGCTTCGTCACGGTCCGGGACTTCCTGCCGCCCGACGAGTTCGCCGGGCTGCTGCGGCAGGTGCGGGCCTTCCGCGGGCCAGCGCGCGAGACGGTGCAGGGCGATACCATCACCCGCAGACTGGCTCTCGACCCCGCCGCGCTGGACCGGATGCCGGCGCTGCGCCGCCTGCTGTCGCACCCGACCTGGCGCGGCCTGCTGCGCTACGTGGGCAGCCACGACTCCGAGCCGGTCTGCTACCTGCAGTCGATCCTGTCCGGTGCCGTGGCGGGCGAGCCGGACCCGCAGACCGCGCTGCATGCCGACACGTTCCAGCCGACGGTCAAGGCGTGGCTCACCCTGACCGACGTCGATGCGGATGGCGGCCCGTTCGTCTACGTGCCGGGCTCGCACCGGATCACCCCGGCGCGGCGGGACTGGGAATGGCGGATGAGCGTGGCGGCGCGCGAGGCGCCGAACCGGCTGAGCGGGCGCGGCTCGTTCCGCATCACGCCGGACGAGGTCGCCGGGCTGGGCTACGCGGCGCCGTATGCCTTCGCCATGCCTGCCAACACCCTGATCGTTGCGGACACCTCCGGTTTCCACGCACGAGGCCCGAGTGCCGGGCCCGGGCTGCGGGTGGAGGTGTGGGCGTATGGCCGGCGCAACCCGTTCTTCTCGCTTCCCGTCGATCCGTGGCGCCTTCCGGCGCTCGGCAACCGGCGGGCCTCGACGTTCTGGCGGGTCGGCGACCTGCTCGACCGGCTGGGAATGAAGACGCAGACCTGGCGACGGCGCGAGGACGTGTCGGCCTTCGATCCGCCCGGCTGATGCGGGTCGGCCGACTCCTGCCGGCGCCGGATCAGGCGGAGACCGCGACGCCCTTCCAGAACGCGACCCGGTCCTTGATCTCGGCCGCTGCGGGCTTGGGATCGGGGTAGAACCAAACCGCGTTCTCGTTCACCGCGCCGTCCACCGACAGCGAATGGTAATGCGCGGTGCCCTTCCACGGACACCGGCTGGTATGGCCGCTCGGCAGCAGCACGCCTGGCCGGACCGAGGACACGGGGAAATAGGCGTTGCCCTCCACCGTGACGATGTCGTCGCTTTCGGCCAGAACCTGGTTGTTCCAGATCGCCTTCATCTGCGTCTCCCGCGCATGAGGTGGATGGGCAGGATAGCGCGGATGCGCACGCGGCGCATCCGCGTCGATCCGGCCGGATGGGTGCCGGATCGTCAGCGCATCACCATCCACATGCCGCCGGCGAAGAACACCGACACCGCCAGGGCGGCACAGCTGGACACGATCGAGCCGACGCCGCGAGTGCGCAACGTCGGGGTCTTGGTCTGGGTCGACATGAGAAGGAAGTCCAAAAACAACGCTGGACGGCCATACCGTCCTGCAGGGGAGCGGACATCTAGTGTCGCACCGGGCCGGGGTCGACGCCGGCATCTGCATATCTTCTGTGCAGCCAGTGATTAACCTGGAAGCAACTTTGTCTGGAATGTGGCTTGGGACAACCCACGCAACCTCGACCGCCGCCGAACGTAGACCGCGCGCCGCGAGCCGGGCCGTCGCCCGCCGACTTCCGGCAGAACAGGACCCCGATCATGAGATCCCTCCCCGCTGCCGCGAGCCTCCTCCTCCTCCCGCTGGCCTGCGGCACCGCACTGGCCCAGGTGCCTCCGCGCACACGCGGGGTCATCACCGCCGTGAACGATGACGGCGTCACCCTTCGCAGCCATGCCGGCACCGTGACCCTCAGGACCACCGCGAACACCGGCTATGTCGGCGCCACCAAGGCGGACCTGTCCGCGGTGCAGAGCGGCCGGTTCATCGGCACGGCGGCGGTGCCGCAGCCGGACGGAACGCTGAAGGCGCTGGAGGTCACGGTGTTCCCCGAAAGCATGCGTGGGGCGGGCGAGGGCAACTACGGCTGGGACCTCGGCAAGAACTCGTCCATGACCAACGGCACCATCGGCTCCGTGGTCGGTACCAGCGGGCGCACCATGACGGTCGACTACAAGGGCGGTCAGAAGAAGCTGCTGGTGCCCGACGACGTGCCGGTGGTGGACCTGGAGCCCGGGTCGAAGGCGCTGCTGAAGCCCGGGGCGCACGTGGTCGCGTTCGGACCCAAGGGCGCCGACGGCAGCGTGGACGCCACCCGCATCATCATCGGCGAAGACGGGACGGTGCCGCCGATGTAGTCTCTCCCTACATGAAGCCGGGCCGGCGCGCGACGAGACGCGTCCGGCCGGCTCGGGAGAGGTCATCATGTCCGACACGGCGGCTGGTCCGGCCCGGATCAGGCGGGTCGTCATCATCCACCCGCTCGTGGTCCGCCTGACCCACTGGGTGAACGCGGTCGCCCTCCTGATGATGGTGTCGAGCGGCTGGCAGATCTACAACGCCTCGCCGCTGCTGCCGTTCGAGTTCCCGGCCTGGGCCACGCTGGGCGGCTGGCTCGGCGGCGGGATCGCCTGGCACCTGGCGGCGATGTGGCTGCTGGTCGGCAATGCCCTGATCTACTTCGCCTACGGGCTGGGGGGCCGGCACTTCATGCGCTCCTTCCTGCCCCTGACGCCGCGGACGGTGCTGCGCGACCTCCGCGAGGCCCTGACCCTGCGGCTCCGCCACAAGCTCGGCACCTACAACGCGGTGCAGCGCCTGCTCTACGTCGTCGTGCTCCTGCTGGGCGTCGCCGCGCTGGTGTCCGGGCTCGGCCTGTGGAAGCCGGTGCAGCTGCAGCTGGTCGACGACCTGCTCGGCGGCTACCCGACGGTGCGCTGGATCCACTTCCTCGCCATGGGCGGGATCGTGCTGTTCGTGGTGGTGCACCTGGCTCTGGTGGCGGTGGTGCCGAAGACCCTGCCGGCGATGATCACCGGCCGCGCGGCGACGGATGTCGAGCCGCAGGAGCTGCAGTCGTGACCGAGCGGACACCGGAGGCACGGGCGGAGCGCCGTGCCCTGCTGGAAGGGCTGCAGCCGCGGCTGGAGGGGGCCGGCCGACGCATGCTGCTCCGGCAGGGCCTGTCGCTCGGCGCCCTGACCATGCTGTCGGGCTGCAACCTGGCCGATGGCGACGCGGTGGACCGGGTGCTGCTGGCGATGTCGCGCTTCAACGACCGGGTGCAGGCCGTGCTGTTCAGCCGGACCCGCCTCGCGCCGACCTACGCCGCCGGCCGCATCACCCGCCCGTTCCCGTTCAACGCCTTCTATCCCATCGACAATGCGCCGGACCTCGACGAGGACGACTGGAAGCTCGAGGTGTCCGGGCTGGTGTCGGACAAGTCGCCCTGGACGGTGCAGCGCCTGCGCGCGCTGCCGCAGCGGAGCCAGATCACCCGGCTGATCTGCGTCGAGGGATGGAGCGCGATCGGGCAGTGGAGCGGCGCGCCATTCGGCGAGTTCCTGCGCCGGGTCGGCGCCGACACCACCGCGCGCTATGTCGGCTTCAAGTGCGCCGACCGCTACTACTCCTCGATCGACATGCAGACGGCGCTGCATCCGCAGACCATCATGGCGCTCGACTTCGAGAACAAGCCGCTGCCGACCGAGTTCGGCTATCCGATGCGGCTGCGCATCCCGACCAAGCTCGGCTTCAAGAACCCCAAGTTCATCGCCGCGGTGTTCGTCACCAACACCTATCCGGGCGGCTACTGGGAAGACCAGGGCTACAACTGGTTCAGCGGCAGCTGAGCTCACGGGCCGAGGCGGATCTCGGACACGGCGCGTCCGGCGAGGAGGTCCCAGACCAGGACCCGGTCCGGGCCGCCGCCGGTCAGCGCGATCGCCAGCACCGTGTCGGACTGCCGGACGAGGGCCGTGATCCGGGTGCCCGCCGGCTCCTGCCGCAGCGCCGCCGCGGGCGGCGGCGGGGCGGATCCAAGGCCTGGATGATGCGACAGTCGATGCACCACGACAGCAACCAGCCCGGCGGTGCCCGCCAGGATCAGCATTCCCATGACGATCACCAGCGCCAGCAGCGCCCGAGTCTGGCTCGCGCCCATTCCCCGACCCTTCCGTTTGCGGCTACACCGGCGCCATGACCGAGCCGTCCATCGTGCCCGCGGACGTGCCGCTGCTTCTGGTCGCCGGCCCGTCACACGACGGCATGCGCACCGACCGCTTCCTCGCCGATGCTTCCCCTACCCTGTCGCGCTCGCGGGTCAAGGGGCTGATGGAGGCGGGACACGTCCGGCGCGACGGACAGCCGGTGCGTGCGCCCGCCGAGCCGGTGCGCCAGGGCATGCGCTTCGAGCTGGCGCCGCCGGCTCCGGTCACGGCCCGGCCGGCAGCGCAGCCGATCCCGTTCGCCATCCTGCATGAGGACGAGGACGTGATCGTGCTCGACAAGCCGGCGGGCCTGGTGGTGCACCCGGCGCCGGGCAACGAGGACGGCACCCTGGTCAACGCCCTGCTCGCGCACTGCGGCGATGCCCTGCCCGGGATCGGCGGGGAGCGGCGCCCCGGGATCGTGCACCGGCTGGACAAGGACACCTCCGGGGTGATGGTGGTGGCCAAGACCGAGCAGGCCCTTGCCAGCCTGTCGGAAGCGTTCGCGGGACGGACCATCGAGCGCAGCTACCTCCTGATGTGCTGGGGTCTGCCCGTCCCGTTGCAGGGGACGCTGGACGGCGCGATCGGTCGTGATCCGCGCGACCGCAAGCGCATGGCGGTGGTGTCCCGCGGCGGCAAGGCGGCCATGACCCACTACCGGACGCTGGAGGCGAACGGCGGTGCCGTCAGCCTGGTGGAATGCCGGCTGGCCACCGGCCGCACCCATCAGATCCGGGTGCACTTCTCCCAGGCCGGGCACCCGTTGCTCGGCGATCCGGTCTATCTGCGGCGCATCCCGGCCGCCGCGCGCCTGCTGCCCGAGCCGTCCCGCCGGGCCGCGCTGGACTTCCCGAGGCAGGCACTGCATGCCGCCGTGCTCGGCTTCCGCCATCCGACGACCGGGCAGGCCTTGCGCTTCGAGACGCCGCTGCCGGACGACTTCAGCACGCTGCAGGCAATCCTGCTCGGCCACTAAGTCCCGCTGAACATGGAGGAAAGTTCAGCCGAGCGGGACGCGCGTTTCCTTGACAGGACCGCAGAGGTCCTGTTACTTCAACGCCATTCCGATGGGCGGGCGCGCCCGCCGGTCCGGACGTCCTGGGGTTGCTCCGCCTGCTCGCATGGGGAGGGTCTCAGGGACGTGAAGTCCTCACCCGCGCCCATGCTGGCGGCCTGCGAAACCGCGTTCCGGCTGTGCCGTATGGACAGTCGAGATCCCGCAGCCGATCAGGCGAAAGGAGCCGTTCGATGGTATCCGCTGTTATTAACGTCAGTCCCGAAGGCAACCTTTCGCGCTACCTTCAGGACATCCGCAAGTTCCCGATGCTGTCGCCCGAGGAAGAGCTCGCGTTGTCGAAGCGTTGGCGCGACACCGAGGACTCCGCCGCCGCGCACAAGCTGGTCACCTCGCACCTGCGCCTCGTCGCCAAGATCGCCATGGGCTACCGCGGCTACGGCCTGCCGATCAGCGAGCTGATCAGCGAGGGCAACGTCGGCATGATGCAGGCGGTGAAGCGGTTCGATCCGGATCGCGGCTTCCGGCTCGCGACCTACGCGATGTGGTGGATCCGCGCGGCGATCCAGGAGTACATCCTGCACAGCTGGTCGCTGGTGAAGATGGGCACCACCGCGGCGCAGAAGAAGCTGTTCTTCAACCTGCGCCGCCTGAAGGGACAGATGCAGGCGATCGAGGACGGCGACCTGCAGCCGGAACAGGTCGACCACATCGCCACCACGCTCGGCGTGTCCGAGCAGGACGTGGTCAACATGAACCGCCGGCTGGCGGCGCCCGACCACAGCCTGAACGCCCCGGTCCGCGCCGACAGCGAAGGCGAGTGGCAGGACTGGCTGGTCGACGATGCGGAAAGCCAGGAGCAGACCCTGGCGGACTCGGAGGAGTACAGCGGCCGCAAGGCGCTGCTCGGCGAGGCGCTGCGCACGCTGAACGACCGCGAGCGGCATATCTTCGTCGAGCGCCGCCTCAACGAGGAGCCGTCGACGCTGGAGGACCTGTCCCAGCACTATGGCATCTCTCGCGAGCGGGTGCGCCAGATCGAGGTGCGTGCCTTCGAGAAGGTACAGAAGGCGATGAAGGCCCAGGTGACGACCCGCCGCCTGGCCGACCAGGCGGCCTGACGCAAGGATCGGGCACACGGATCAGGCATGGGGATCGGGACCACGACGGCGCTGCCGCGTGGTTCCGGTCCGCGTTCACTGCCTGGCACGCGCCGGCGGCGTCAGTGGTCCCCACTCCTCTTCCAGCTCGGCCAGGGCCGCCATCAGGCCGCGTCGTTGCGTGACCGCCGACAGGTCGGCGACGAGGCGCAGCACGATCGAGGCGAGCTCGCCGACGAACCAGCTGGCCGCAATCGCGGTCCAGGCCGTGAACAGGACGGCCGGTTGACGGACAAGCACCAGGGCGACGTTGATCGAGCCGCCGCCCTCCCACAAGCCGCGCAAGGGGTGGATGCCGGCTGCGAGCCCGAACAGCAGCCCGGCGCATACGATCCTGCCGCCCCGTCCCTCCTCCGGCAGCAGCGCCAGGAGGACCACCGGGACCAGCAGCGACGACAGCAGCACCGCGGTCCCGGGCGCCAGCACCACGACCGCGCCGCAGCCGAGACCGCCCCACCAGAGCAGGGCGTTCTGCCTGCCCGCCGATGGCTGCGGCTTCGCCTCCTTCGCGGTCGCGTTGCCCGCCATTAGGACAGCACTCCGGCCAGCACCGCGCCGAGCAGACCGACCACGCCTGCCATCACCCCGACCTCGCGTCCTGCCAGCCGCGTCTGAAGCGCCCGCTGCGGCGCCTCGTCGAGCGAGGCCTGGTAGGCCGCCTTGAGGCCGTCCGCCTCGGCACGGGCGGCGTTCAGCGCCGCTTCGTCCTCCGCCCAGTCAGCGTCGCGGCAGCTCAGCTCCAGCATCTCCACCAGGTCGCCGGCCTCGGCCGCCTTGTCCAGCCGCTCCAGGCGGCGCATCCGCCGGCCCTTGCCCGGCCAGTTGTTGAGCCGGTCGCGTGCGACCGGAAGCAGGCTCGCCGCCAGCTTCGGCAGCGCCAGCGGTTCCGGCGCCGGCTCGCCCGGGACCCGGGTCCGGCTTTGCAGCTGCGCCTGTGCCAGCCCCTGCAGGTCGAGCAGGCGCTCGTCCGCGTCGGACGGCACCGTCAGCTCCCGGCCGTTGCTCGGCGTGTCCGAGCGTGCCGCCAGCAGCGCCAGCATCTGGGTGTCGAGCAGCCGCGTGGCCGAGGCCTTGCCCTTGGCCATGGCCTCGAGCGCCGTCACCAGCTGGTCGGAGCGCAGCACGCAGGCGCCGCCGAGGGCGGGCGAGGTGCAGGCCAGGAACGGGTTCAGGCTGTAGGCCAGCATCGGCATGCGCAGGGCGGGGACCGGGAGGCGTGAGGCGCGGGCGTTGCGCCGTTCCAGCTCCTCGGACACCTGCAGCCCGCTGCGCCCGGTCAGCAGCGCCCAGCGGCGCAGGGCGGCGTGCCGGATCGCCTCGCCGATGAACCCGTCGGGGGCGCCGGAGATCAGCTGCATCGCCAGCATGGCCGGGATGGCGTCGGGCCAGAACCAGCGGCCGCCCCAGAACATCGGCGCCAGCGGATCGAGCAGCGCCACCGTCTGCATCAGCACCATCTGCTCGGCGCCCTCGGTGTTGCGGTCCGAGGCGGCACGCAGCGCCTCGGTGATCCGGGCCGCCAGCAGCGGGAGGTCGAGCGCGCGGCGCAGCCACTGCTCCACCGTGCCGCTGCGGAGCAGGACCTGGGCCTCGACCGGCTGGCGGGCGAAGGCCAGGGCCAGGGAGCGCGCGGTGGAGACCGGGATCCTGCCCACCATCAGCGGCCGCGGCGCGCGGGGCTCGGGGCGCGGTGCCTTCGGGCGTTCGGCCCCGATGCCGTGCTCGGCCAGGGCCGCCAGGCTGGGGCGGGCGTTCGGATCGTCGGACAGCATGGAGCGGAGCAGCGACACCAGCACCGGCGGCAGCCGCTCGTTGCCGGCCAGGGCCTGGAAGCTGCCGAGCTCGAGCTTGCGGTGCACGATCCGCTCGTCGTCGAGGTCGGGCAGCAGCGGATGGCCCAGCAGCAGCTCCAGCAGCACCGCGCCGAGGGCGTAGACGTCGTCCGCGGGCAACCCGGCGCCGCGGGCGGATGGGGCGCAGATGCCGGTCGAGGCGGGTTCGTATACCGTGGGCTGCCCGAAGGCGGGCGGCATCACGCAGCCGGGTGCGAGCAGGATGCGGCCGGATTCCAGCGAGCGGTACAGGTTCGCCGGCCTGACCGCGCGATGGACCAGGCCGAGCGCATGCAGGCGGCCGAGCGCCAGCGCCAGCGGCCGCAGGTAGACGGAGGCAAGCTCGGCCTCGGATGGCGGTGCGGCGGATTCGGTCAGGCTGTCGCGCAGCGACGGGCCGGGCGGGGCATCGCAGACGATCCAGTACTCCCCGCCCCCGGCACCGTGCGCGACCGGCATCAGCAGCGCGGTGTTGTAGGCGTTGAGGAACATCGGGAGGTTGGCCGGCGGCGGTGCGTCGCGACGGGCCTTGACCGCGACCAGCGACGGCAGGGCATGCTCGGCGCCGCGCGGGCCGGTGTCAGGTCCCTGGGTGCGCTGATCCACCGCGAAGGCGGGCAGGCCGGCGAACTCGCCGCACGGGGTGCCGGGGAACACCTGGTAGCGGCGGTCGATGATGATCGCGCCGCCTTCGGTCGACTCCTCCTGCCGTCCCCGCATCCCGTTCCACCGCCCGCACGACCTGTCCGAGGCCGGCATGATGGAGGGCCGGGGTTAAGCCTGGCTTAAGGCAGGCGGCCGGGTCAGCTCTCGAACGGGTCGCGCATCAGGATGGTGTCGTCGCGCTCGGGGCTGGTGGACAGCAGGGTCACCGGGGCCTCGACCAGCTCCTCGATGCGGCGGACGTACTTGATGGCCGCCGCCGGCAGCGCGCCCCAGGAGCGGGCGCCGCGGGTGCTGTCCTGCCAGCCGTCCAGGGTCTCGTAGACCGGCTCGACCCGCGCCTGCGCCGCGGGGGCGGCCGGGAGGTGGCGCACCGGCTGGCCGTCCAGGCGGTAGCCGGTGCAGATGCGGATCTCGGGGAGGCCGTCCAGCACGTCGAGCTTGGTCAGGGCGAGGCCGGTGATGCCGCCGACGCGCACGGCGCGGCGTACCAGCACGGCGTCGAACCAGCCGCAGCGGCGGGGGCGGCCGGTGACGGTGCCGAACTCGTGGCCGCGGGCGCCGAGAAGCTGGCCGGTCTCGTCGTGCAGCTCGCTGGGGAACGGGCCGGCGCCGACCCGGGTGGCGTAGGCCTTGGCGATGCCGAGCACGAAGCCGACGGCGTTGGGGCCGACGCCGCTGCCGGTGGCGGCGTTGGCGGCCACGGTGTTGGAGCTGGTGACGAAGGGGTAGGTGCCGTGGTCGACGTCGAGCATCACCGCCTGGGCGCCCTCGAACAGGATGCGGGTGCCGGCGCGGCGGGCATCGTCGAGGCGCTCCCAGACCGGCTCGACGTAGGGGAGCAGGCGGGGGGCGAGGTCGAGGAGGTAGGACAGCAGCTCCGCCTTGGAGACGGTATCGGCGCCGAGGCCGGACAGCAGGGTGTTGTGGTGCAGCAGGATCTCGTCGAGCTTCCAGTCGAGCGTGTCGGGCTCGGCCAGGTCGCACAGGCGGATGGCGCGGCGGGCCACCTTGTCCTCGTAGGCGGGGCCGATGCCGCGGCCGGTGGTGCCGATGCGTCGCTCGCCGCGGGCGGCCTCGCGGGCGCGGTCGAGGGCGCCGTGCACCGGCAGGATCAGGGTGGCGGCCTCGGAGATGCGCAGGGTGTCGGGGCCGACCGGGAGCCCCTGCCCCCGCACCCGGTCGATCTCGCCCAGCAGCGCTTCCGGGTCGACCACCACGCCGTTGCCGATGATGCCGAGCTTGCCGCGCACCAGGCCGCTCGGCAGCAGGCTCAGCTTGTAGGTCTGGTCGCCGACCACCAGGGTGTGGCCGGCGTTGTGGCCGCCCTGGAAGCGGACCACGATCTCGGCGCGGCTGGCGAGCCAGTCGACGATCTTGCCCTTGCCCTCGTCGCCCCACTGGGCGCCGATCACGGTGACGTTGGACATGGGGTGCGGGCTCCGGGCGTGCGGTCGGGGGGAATCAGGGGAGGAGCGGCACGGCGTGGGTGCCGCGCAGCAGGTGGGTGCAGCCGAGGCGGCGGGCTTCCGCGGGCTCGTCGTCGACCGGGCCGAGGGCGGCGACCGTGGCGTGGCCGTCCTGGCGCAGGAGGCGGGCGGCGGCGCGGTCGCCGGTGTGGGCGACGAAGACGCGCCGGCGACGGGGTGGCGGGGGGGCGGCGCGGAGCAGGGCCTCGGTGCGCAGGGTGAGGCCGCAGGCGGGCTCGCCGGTGCTGCCGCCGTAGCGGCCGCCGCGGCCGAGCTCCTCGTGCCGGCCGGCGGCGTAGACGGTGACGCAGACGCCGGTGTGGTAGCGCCAGCCGCGGAACTCGACCGGGTCCAGGGTGAGGCGCAGCCCGGGCGCCAGCGCGGCGGTGGCGGCGGCGGTGGCTTCGAGGCGGTCGCTGAGGGCCCGGGTGGCGGGGGGCAGCGGGGCGGCGCGCAGCACGGCGAGTGCGGGCAGGACGGGGCCGGAACACAGCAGCAGGTCGGTCAGGACGCGGGCGAGCGGGCCGCCGTGGCGGGCGACTGCGGCGGCGTCCTTGCGGTCCAGGGCGCGCAGCAGGGGCGGACGGTCGGCATCGGGCACGCCGGCCTCGGCGATCAGGGCGGGCGCCAGGGGGGGCATGGTGAGGTCGAAGCTGGTCCGGGGGACGCCGAGGGCGGCCAGGGCCTCGGCGGCGATGGCGACGATCTCGGCGTCGGCGTCGGGGCTGTCGGGGCCGATCAGCTCGATGCCGGCCTGGCTGACCTGGCGGTCGTTGCTGAGCGCGCCGCCGTGGAGCTGGACGCAGGCGCCGGCGTAGGACAGGCGCAGCGGGCGCGGGGCGTTGACCAGGCGGGTGGCGGCGATGCGGGCCACCTGCGGGGTCATGTCCGGGCGCAGGCCCATCATGCGGTGGGTGTCGGGGTCCATCAGGCGGAAGGTCTGCTCGGCCACCGCGGCGCCGGAGCCGGACAGGAGGCTGTCCTCGAACTCCAGCAGCGGCGGCTTCACGCGCTCGTAGCCGTGGGCGGAGAAGACGGCCATCAGCGCCTCGACGCCAAGCGCTTCCGCTTCCGCGTCGGGCGGGAGGAGGTCGCGCAGGCCGGCCGGCAGCAGGGCCGGGCTGGGGGTGGCGGGGTCGTCGTTCATGGCGGGGTCATATCACCCGCGCGGGTCGGCTTGAAGCGGAGGCGGATGGGTTCGGGTGCGGGGGTGCCTGATGGGTGGGGCGGTGCTTTCCTGGGGTTCGGGGGATGCTGCGGGGGGTTCGGGGTCGGTTGGGTGGGGGATGCTGCCTAGGGGGTGACGGGGCGTGCGGTGCAGCCGGTGGGGGTGGGCGTCAGGGTGCTGGCGATCGCGGGGGTCGTGCGAGCGGGCGCGGGCGGAGCTGTCGCGGTCGGAGGGTGGGCGCCTGGAGGGGTGGGGCTGTCGGCACGCGGTCGATGTCCTCGGGCTTGGTGGCGAGAGGGAGATTATCCGACCCAAGGACGGGATGCAGCGGATTTGACGGTGGAGGGGTGCCGATCGCGGGGAGTCGGGGGTGCGGCCGTGGTGTCATGGAATGGTGTCATGAATTGGTCGCGGGAGCTGGTTCTGGAGGTGTGGCGAGGGCGTCGTCAGTGGCAGGGCGATCGCTGGGGCGGCGACAGAACATGCTTGTGGTGAGGTTGGGACGGGTCGTGCCGGAGCGGGTCGGAGGCGGCGGCCGTGGTGTCATGAAGTGGTGTCATCGATCGTTGCCGCCTGGCCTCAGGGTGTGGCGATCGGGTCGTGCCGGCGGAGGGGTCGGTCGATGGTGACGGACATCCGCGTCGTCGATCTCGTCTAGGAGGGGTTCGACGTGTTGATCCGCGCCGAGCTCGGGCCAGACGACTTGGTAGGGCGCTGCGGCCTGCGCGACCACCTGCTCGTGATGGCGTCTCCGGCGCTCGTACGGCCGGCGCGGCTGGTAGACGGAAAATCAGCGCGGGTCGCCGCGGTCGTGCGGGCAATCGGCGAAGACACCGGGCCGTGGGTCGTGGAGGGCGACGGTGGCCGCTTCGTGCTCGATCCGGATCCGGTGCTCAGGCTGTCCACGCTGGCGATCCGGGACGCGGTGCGGCCGGGGCCGGGGCGGCGCTGTTCCCGGGCTTCTTCGTGCGGGAGGACATCGCGTGCGGGCGGCTGGTGAGCTGGGCGAGGCTGGCGGCTGAGCCGCTGGAGTTCTGGGTGCTGCACGCGTCGGCGCGGCACGCCAGCGGGAAGGTGCGGGCGTTCATGGGGATGGTGGTGGAGGAGTTTGCGGGGGCGTCGGTGTAGGTCATTCTGCTGGACGAGGGTCATGCAGGACAAATTGAAGGACGGCCTCTATGGCCAAAGGAGATGACTGCTTTGCGCTCATCTCGGACGTTCAGGCGCTTGGGATAGCTTCCCGAAAGCGGACGTAACTTCTGCCAACTGCCACGGCAGGGTTGAGCTGCAAAGGCCGAGCTCGTCATAATCTCCTGCCGCCCTCCCGCGGTTTAGAAGATCGTCATGCCGCCTGTGACTCCGAAGCCTGTGTCCCCGAGCGCTCGGCTAGGGGTGTCATGGAACAAGGGCGCTTTTTTCGGTGGTCCTGGTGACCACGTCGGAGGCCGCCGGCCAAGTGTATGGGCTCTTGGGCAGGTTTTCGAGCCAGTCGATGACATATGCCGCGGGCGCCGCGGAAGGGTTGTTGGTCTTGGCGATATGTACCTGCGCCAGCTCCTTGAGGGACTGCTCAGTCACACCGAGGGTCTGGCGGTGCTGGCTGTAGGGCACCAACCCGAGAATTCCCCTTCGAGACCGCCCACGCTGCGGAGGAGCGTCCGCTCGTTCGTCAAGCGAAGCGTGCCTGGCGGCTGATGGATCGCCATCGAGGTCGCATTGGGGGGGCCTCAGTCTCCAAGATGAGGTGCAGCTTTTCGTCCCGGCGGATCGAAAAGCTACGAATCGGCTGATGGAGTGGGCCGGGATCGGTGATCTCGAAGAAGCCCTTGTTCAGGATGCGAAGGCATTCCTCAGTCAGGTCGCGCGTCATCAGAAGAGCCGCCGAATGTCAACCATCGGCCGAAATAGCTTCATGGGCTGATCGGGCAATGCGAAGAAGCTCTCCCGCTCATAGAAGCGGCGGGCGCCCTCATCTTTCGCGTCGACGATTACAGCGAACGACGCCACTTCACTCCGTGCGGCGCGGTGGAGCGCATCCGCTAGCAAGAACCGGCCATATCCCTTGCCCTGCTGGCGTCTATCGACGGCAAGCCTACCGAGCAGTGTTGCCGGCACGAGAGGGTAGCGCGGCAGTTTCCGCACGATCTCCGTTGGAAGCTCGCCAAGATGCACACCAGTTGATGACAGCGTATAGTAGCCGGCGACAGTCCCGTCCGGCAGGAGCAGGACAAACGGCGCAGCCATGTTTTTTCGGGCGTCTTGTCCGGCTTGGGTCCGAAGATATCGATCAAGGGCATCTACGCCACTCTCGAATCTAGATCGATTGTGGCCGGAGGTCAGCGCTTCGACACGCGGCTTCTCATCGCTCCCTGCCGACACGCCTTAGACGCCGGTGCGCTCGCGATAGCGGCGTACAGTATCCTGCAGGCGGTCATTGACCGGCCGCGGATTGATTAAAGCATCCACGAAGGCCTCGCTGTCGCGGACAGAAAGCGCGAGCTGGCTATGCTCCTCAATGGCCCGCCGCGCCGCGTCCTGGACGCTGGTCAATACGAAATCGGTCACGCTCCGCCCTTGCAAGGCAGCCGCCCGCTCTATCAGATCCTTTTGATCGGCGGTGACGCGCGTCTCCAGACGCTCCGCTCGCGTGCGCGTGCCAGTCGGCTTAGATGCTGTGTTCGGCATGGTAACCTCCGCCAGGAATGTACGGCCAGTGGCCGGTTCTTTCAAGGGTGGTGTGAATCGATCACTTGGTTCTCGGGTTCGCCAGCAAGAACGAATAAGGAACATGACCGTTTATCGTGCCCGGGAGGACACCTTACGATGTGCGGCCCCCGTCCGCCGGCCGGCGCTGCTTCCAGCAACAGATCACCGGAGCACCGCGTCGCCGTCAGCTCGTGATTTTCAAGGTCGGAATGAAGCCGCCAACGGTTCGATTCTGGTCATAGATCTGCATGGGCAAATCGGCCTTCGGCATCCGCACGCGCCCGACCTCGACCGCCGCTGAGTTCGGCAGGGCGGGAAACACGTTGATGACCGCAACCTCGCCGTGAAAGGCCTTGATCTGATCGAGGAGACGCCGAAGCTGGCGCTTGAACTCGGCCAGGTCGTCCGGGCGACGCATGATGTCGTTGTGCGGATTTTTCGCGGTCAGCGACCAGATGGCGACATCCTCGCCCAGCACCGCACGAATCCGCTCATCCGTAACGGTTGCGCTCAGCGCGAGCTTCAGCGCGACCGCGACCTTCGGTGACCCGGAGTAGTCGCCGACTTGAAAGGCAATCGCGGGCTGGTCAGCTTGCCAGCGCCATGTCGGGGGCTCGCGATATCGCTGATGAACCGTGGCCGGGACGATATCCCCCAGCAGATGCCCAAGTTCGATCAGCAGCGGCTGCGGCGCTAACGCGAACACGCTGAGCTGCTTTATCTCCTTTTGCTCGATGCGCTCCTTCACCTTGCGCGCGAACACGCGGCGCAGATTCTCCTGCTGGACGGACCAGTAGTCCGCTTCATGATCGGCATAGTCACATCCGACCAACTCGATATCGATCGTTCGGCCCTCGGCAGGGTGCCTGTCTGGCGGCATCGCCATGAAGATCGATCGCGTCGATACTAGGGCATCCCGCTGTCCGATATCTGCCGCGAACCGGAGGACGTGCGCGGCGCGCTCCTGCGCCATTCCCGTCACGATGGCGATCCGGTCCTCGTGCTCCGCCTTCATCTCAAGCAGGACGGCCTCGGGATGATCCGCGAGATAATCGACGTCTACGCCCTTATGGTGCTTCGCACAGAGCAGCATGAGATTGCTCAGGTTCTTGGCGAGCGCGGGCGAGCGAACCGGATCGCCGCGCGGGCCGTCGGCACTGTCCGCGACAATGTGCGCGATGAAGCCGAACTTCCCGTCCTCGCGGCTGGCGATCAGGTCGCCGACGAGTCCCTCGTTGCACCCGCGGTATTCACAGCGCCCGGCAGCCTTGGTCCAGAGGGCGATCTGAATTTTCTGTGGGATTTGCGTTTTTGCCATGATGATGTTCCGCCCCGATGCGCTATAATGTTCACGTTCTGTCCTCAAAGCTCAACCGCGCAGTTCCACTATCCACACGCGGACCGTGGGCTGCACCTTGGAGGCCTATAGTGGAAAAGCAGACGCGCACCCGCGAGAGCGAGGAGTTCCTCGAGGATCTTGCCGAAGAACTGAGCGTGCCGCCAAGCCGGTATGAGCAGGCCGACCGGAGCTACAAGTCACTGGGCGACTGGCTGCACCGCGACGCCTCGACCGTCCGACAGTATGGACCCAAGGTCTACGTCCAGGGGTCTTTTCGCCTCGGCACGACGATCCGGCCCTTGAACGAGGCCGAGGAATATGACGTCGATTCCGTCTGCGAGCTGCAGAAGCTGGGCAAGACCTCGCTGACGCAACAGCAGCTCAAGACCCTGATCGGCGCCGAGATCGAGGCCTATCGGCGCGCGCAGAACATGAACAAGCCGCTTCGCGAGGGTCGCCGTTGCTGGGTGCTCGACTATGCCGATGGCGCCCAATTCCATATGGATATCGTGCCCGCGCTTCCGAACGGGCAAGCCGCCCGCCTCCTCCTAGAATCCCGCGGCTATGACGCGCGTTGGACGCTCACCGCCATCGCCATCACCGACAAGGAGGGGCCGACCTACACCACCGTTACCGACGATTGGCGGCGCTCGAACCCCAAGGGCTACTGCGAGTGGTTCAAGAGCCGGATGGCAGTCGCGCTTGAACGGCGCAAGCGCGTGCTCGCCGAGAGCATGAGGGCGAGCGTCGAGGATATCCCGGACTATAAGGTCCGAACGCCGCTCCAGGCCGCTATCATGATTCTGAAGCGTCACCGCGACCATACCTTCGAGCATCGCGGCGACGAACGGCCGATCTCGGTCATCATCACCACTCTCGCGGCCCACGCCTATAAGGGCGAAGAGACGATCGGCGAAGCGCTCGCGGTGATTCTCGCAGGCATGGACGAGCATATCCTGTGGCACAACAACCGCTACTGGATCCCGAATCCGACCGACCCGCTCGAAAACTTTGCCGACAAATGGGCCGAGCATCCCGAGCGGGCGAACGCGTTCTACGAGTGGCTCCAAAAGGCCAGGACGGAATTCGCCGATGCCGCGCGGTCGAGCGACAGGAGAGCGATCACCGAGACGGTCGGACGCGGCGTCGGCGGATCGCTGGCCGACCGCGCGGCCCGCCGCCGTTCGCCGCCGGCGCGATCCCCCCTGCTCAAGACCGCCTCGGTGGCGCCGTTGGCCGGAGGTCTTTCCTTTCCGGACAGGAGCCGGGTCCCGACCAAGCCGCAGGGGTTCGGCGGCACCGAATGATTTGGTGGGTCGAAAGTCCGACATGCGCGCGATCCGAACGTCAGGGCGTCGCCGACCTCACGGAGCGCGTCGCCTGGCTCAAGGGCGTGCGCTGGCATCTCTCGAACGGCGCTGCGCTCGCGGTCGACTTCGAGATCGAGCATGACGGCAACAGCGTTCCGCTGACGATGACCTATGCGGAATTCCACCCCAATTCCCCACCCATCGTGCTTCCCCGCGACGGCAGTCGCCTGTCGAGCCACCAATATGGGACGGGCGGAAATCTCTGCCTGGAATATCGCGCCGACAATTGGGAGACGTCGATCACCGGGGCGATGATGATCGAGAGCGCGCATCGTCTGATCGCCGGTGAACGCGATGTCGATGGTCCCGAATTGCCCTCGGCGCACGCCGTTTCGGTCGGCCAAAGCGTGCGCGGCTCCTATTTCCGGTTCCTGGCGACGCGGCAAATGGAAGAGCGCCTGAGGGCGATCGCCTTCGGTCAGTCGGTCGAGATCGGCATTGTGGAGAAATATTACGCCGATACCTTTACGGTGACGATCGCCGAGATCGACGGCGTCACCGATGGCCGCGCATGGCCGGCCGGGATTCGGGAGACGACTAAGCGCGGCCACGCCATTCGGCTGCCGGAAGGAACGGCGATGCCCGCGGCCACGCAGACCGGTATCGCCGACCTGCTCGGTGCGCTTGGCCTAAAAGCGCTTCGCGAGGCTGCGCTCGCTACCAGCGGAGAAATGGACCTTGTGTTTGCGTCCGCAACCGAGATCACGCATATCTATGCCTGTGACGCAGGCCAGAAGCGCGTCTTCGGTCGCTCGCGACTCCTGAAGGTCGCCACCGGCAGCCGGCTCGCGGACGACTACGCTGTCCTCGCTGGGAAAAGCGTCGGCATCGTCGGATGCGGCTCGCTTGGCTCCAAGCTCGCCGCGATGCTGGCGCGCGCCGGCGTGCGGACGTTCACGCTGGTCGACGATGACGTCTTCTTCGCCGAGAATCTAGTGCGCAACGAACTCGGCGCCGCCGCGGCCGGCGTGCACAAGGCCGACGCGGTCCGCAGCCGCCTCATCGAGATTGCCGGCACGATCGACGTCGCGGTGCGGCGTGTCGCGCTGGGCGGCCAGGAAAGCGCCGATTCCACGGACTCGGTGATGTCGGCGCTGCGCGCCTGCGACCTCATCATCGACGCCACCGCCAACGCGCATTGCTTCAACTTCTGCGCCGCGGTCGCGAAGGAAAGCCTGAAGCCACTCGTCTGGGGCGAGGTGTTCGCCGGGGGCATCGGCGGCCTCGTGGCGCGCGTTCGATCAGGCCATGAGCCGGAGCCTCAGGCCGCCCGCAACCAGATCAACGCCTGGTGCAACGCGCATGGCGTCCCCGCCCCGCTCGCCGGCTTGGCGGCCCCCTATGAAGCGGCAGCCGGGAGCGCCGGACCGCTTATCGCTGACGACGCCGAGGTTTCCATTATAGCGGGTCACCTCGCGCGTCTGGTGACCGATGCGCTCACCCTGCCGGAGGACAGTGCGTTTCCGGCGCCCGCCTATGCGATCGGCTTGCGCAAGGCCTGGATTTTCTCTCAGCCCTTTGAGACATGGCCTATCGAACTCGCCGGCTCGGCCCTCTGGAAGGCCGAACAGGACCCGTCTTCTGTCGCAGACAGCCTTGCGCTCTTGCGCGAACTCTTGCCTTCGGCGTTCGATGGTCACGATCAGCCTTCCGAATGACCAGCGGGCGCAGCTTCGCAGATGCCTGCGAGGGGCCGGCCGGCGTGAGATCGGCGGCATCCTCATGGGGGAGCAAGTCGCACCCGATCATTTCCGCATCGTCGACTTCTCGGTCGACGACACGACCGGGACGGCTGCGCATTTCGTCCGCAGTCCCGATCATCATGCGCAAGCGCTCGACACCTTCTTTCTAAAAACCGGCTCCAATTTCAAACGCTTCAACTATCTAGGCGAGTGGCACTCCCATCCCAGCTTTCCGGTCCGACCGAGCCACGAGGACGTCATCTCGATGCAGAGCCTGGTCAACGGCGAGCGGGATATCGATTTCTCAGCGCTGCTGATCGTCCGGCTGCGGTACTTTCTCCACCTCGAGGCCGCCGCCTATATGTTCGTCCGGCGTGCCGCGCCCGCCAACGTCGCGCTCACGATCTGATCACAGTTCACGGCATACTAGCCACGGCGTTGGAGATGTTCCCCTGGGCTCTGGCTGGCAAAGAAAACAAAGAACTGGGCCTCGTGGCCGAGTATCTCGCGTTCGTACTTGGCCATTCGACGCGCCGGACAAGCATGTTGTGAGCGCCTCCCGCTACGAGTCGTAACTCGTCGTCTTGTCGGCCGTGATCGGCAACCTCAACAGCTTCGACAGTTGGCTGGATCTGCCGCTCCTGACTTTGAGGGAATGGCCAGTCCCACTGATCGAGTGCGTCCTCGATCGGCGAGGCGTCTTTCAGTTTGTCGACGTCGACGAAACGACCAAACGGCAGCGCTGTTGCTGTCCCATTAGATCGCGCAGCGAAGAGACAAGCTGTCATCATAAGACGTCATCGTTCCATTATGCGGACGCCGGGCCAGGTCGAGGACGGGCGACTGACTTTGCGCACGCCCGGTAGCGTCACGATCCAGCTCGCGCCCTCCTAGGATGGCGGCGGCGTGTCCGCTTCCTGCACCGGCCTTCTTCAGAGCGGACGGTCCGCTTCCGGCCATACCCGGCCATCCTCATCTCCGAAAAACATCTCGTGGGCAGCAATGCCAAGCGGTTCAGTTTGGCCAGTCCTGGCACCCCAGCCAGCTTCGGGCAGTTGCGCATCGATGAGCGTGCGGGTTTTTACGCTCTCGGTATTGCACCCGCAGCAGACTACGGACGCCTGCACTATCAGGACCAGACGCAGTCGCTTCTCGATGGTTAAATAGGTCGGGGTGCAGGGGCCGCCGGCCCCTGCCGGGTTCGGGCGGAGCCCGATCTTGCTTGGCTTGGACAGGCTCGGGTCAGGCTTCGGACAGCCGCATCGTTTCGGTCCAGGCCCAGTCCAGCCAGGGGAGTGCGGCTTCGAGGTCGGCGGTCTCGACGGTGGCGCCGCCCCAGAGGCGGAGGCCGGGGGGGGCGTTGCGGTAGCTGGCGGCGTCGAGGGCGGCGCCTTCGTCGTGCAGGAGAGTCGCGAGGCGCTTGGCGACCGGGGGGCGGCGGTCGGGCGGAAGGGAGGCGAACCAGGGGGCGTCGAGGCGCAGGCAGATGGAGGTGCTGGAGCGGGTCAGCGGGTCGAGGGCGAGGAAGGAGGCCCAGTCGGCGTGCTGCTCCCAGGCGGCGACGGCGGCGAGGTTGGCGCGCGTACGGGCGATCAGGGTGGGGAGGCCGCCGATGCGCTCGGCCCAGCGCAGGCCGTCGAGCGCGTCCTCGACGCAGAGCATCGAGGGGGTGTTGATGGTGTCGCCGCGGAAGATGCCGTCGATCAGGCGGGGGGCGCCGGAGGGGGACGGGGCGGTCAGGCGGAACAGCTTCGGCAGCGGGCGCGGCGGCGGAGTGGACTCCAGGCGCTCGACGGCGCGGGGGGAGAGGGCCAGCATGCCGTGCGCGGCCTCGCCGCCGAGGACCTTCTGCCAGGACCAGGTCACCACGTCGAGGCGGTCCCAGGGCAGCGCCATGGCAAAGGCGGCGGAGGTGGCGTCGCAGATCGCGAGGCCGTCGTGCTGCGGCGGGATCGCCTCGGGGCCCGGCAGGCAGACGCCGGAGGTGGTGCCGTTCCAGGCGAACACGACGTCGCGCGACCAGTCCACCGCTCCGAGGTCGGGGAGCGTGCCGTACTCGGCGGTCAGGACGCGGGCGTCGTCGAGGCGGAGCTGGGACACCACGTCGTTGGCCCAGGCGGCGGAGAAGGTGTCGAAGGACAGGACGTCGACGGGGCGCGGGCCCAGGAGGGACCACATGGCCAGCTCCACGGCGCCGGTGTCGGAGCCGGGGACGATGCCGAGGCGCCAGTCCGCGGGCAGGCCGAGCAGGGCGCGGCTGCGGTCGATCACCTCGGCCAGGCGGGCGCGGGCGTCAGACGCGCGGTGGCTGCGGCCCAGGAGGGCGCCGGACAGGGCTTCGAGGCTCCAGCCGGGGCGCTTGGCGCAGGGGCCGGAGGAGAAGCAGGGGTTGGCAGGGCGCCGGCTCGGGCGATCGGTGGGCATGATCACGGTCCGGCAAAAGGGAGCACTGGCACGGGAAGCGACGGGACGGGCGCGGGAGCTGGTACGAGAGGGGGGATTCGAACCCCCATGCCCTGCGGCGGTCGATTTTGAGTCGACTACGTCTACCGTTCCGTCACTCTCGCGCCGGTTCCAGTTACCAGCAGAGCGGGGCGCCCGCAACGCGCCGGTCAGGCGTCGACAGGCACCCGGTGGATGCCGCACTCGACCTTGGGAAGGCCGGCCCAGCGGCCGGAGCGGTCGGGCTCCTGCGCGCCGACCGCACGGGTGCAGACCGAGCAGCCGACCGACGGGAAGCCGCGGCCGGCCAGCGGGTGCGGCGGCAGGCGCCGGCGCGCCATCTCGTCGCGGATCCGGTCGGCGGTCCAGTCGGCGAGCGGGTTGAGCTTGATCCGGCTGCCGTCGAACTCGACGAACGGCATGGCGGCGCGGGTGGCGGCCTGGTGCCGCTTGCGTCCGCTGATCCAGGCATCGAAGCCGTGCAGGGCCCGCTCCAGCGGCTCCACCTTGCGCAGGGCGCAGCAGGCGTCGGGGTCGAAATGCCACAGCTCGCCGGTGGGGTCGCGGTCCGCCACCGCTCCTGTTGGCGGCACGACGTCGCGCACGTCGCGGAGCCCGAGCCGCTGCGCCAGCTCGTCGCGGTAGGCGAGGGTCTCGGGGAAGTGCCTGGCGGTGTCCAGGAACACCACCGGCACCGACGGGTCGATCGCGGCGACCATCGACAGCAGCACCGCGGACTCCGTGCCGAAGGACGACACCGCGGCGATCCGTCCAGGCAGGGCGGTCCGCAACGCGACGCCCAGGAGGTGGCGGCCGTCGGACCCGTCCCGTTCGAGCGCACGAAGCTGCCGATACGCCTCCACGACGCCGGTGCGGCCGGGCACGGCGGGCAGGTCGGGACCAGGGGATGAAATCACGTTCATGATCGGGCTGTTCTCTAATCACGCATCGATTGCAGAGAATAGCCGACCCTGTGAAGGGTTGCGGTGGAAAGATGGCATTTACGCGTGAGGCTGTTGCGCGTCTGCCGCATGAGCGGCGTTGCCGGTGAGGTCGTGGCGCGGTCAGCCGTGGAGGACGGTGGGGCAGAAGTGCCTGGCGAGCGCACCGGAGTCGGCCTCGTCGGGGGCCAGGCCGATCAGCTTCATCTCGTCGATGTACTGCGCCACCTGCTCGCGCAGCTCGCGGCCGATCGGGTGCACCGCGTGGCCCTCGGCGCGGAGCATCCGCTCCAGGGTCGGCTGGTCCATGTCCGGGAGCTGGTCGGCCAGGATGCTGGCGGTCTCGCCCAGGTGGCGCTGCACCACCTCGGCGGCCTCCTGCACCGCCAGCACCAGCGATACCGCCGCCGCCGGGTCGGAGCGCAGCAGGCCGCCGCCGATGCCGAGCACGCGGCTGACGCGGGTGCCGTAGCTGCCGGTCATGCTGCTCGCGAGCTCGACCAGGTGCAGCTGCTCGCGCAGCTGCCAGATCACCGGGTCGTGGCCGGCCACCGCCTGCACCCGGCGCTCGGCCAGCGCCTGGCCGAACCGGTCCGGCGGCAGCTGCACCCAGGACACGTCGTGGTTGGGGTCCATGCCCTTGCGGCGCATCATGATGGAGAAGAACAGGCGGTCGGCGCCGTTGTCGGCGATGCCGATCGCGTGGCGGTGCAGGTCCTCGATCCTCCTGACCGGCGACTTGCGGTCCACCAGGAGCCGGGCGCTGCCGCTCTGCAGGCCGCAGATCAGGCGGGCGTCCAGGCCGCCCAGCAGGCGCGGCAGCCAGGACAGCGCCGGCGCCACCGCCACGTCGGCAGAGCCCGGGTGCAGCTGCGCCACCGCTTCCTGGCCGGACGCGAAGCCGCCCTCGATCGTCACGTCGAGGTTGTAGCGGGCGAACATGCCCTGGTGCACCGCCACCATCAGCACCGGGTCGTGCTCCGGGTGCGGACAGCTCAGCACGAGGCGGCGGTAGCGGCCGTCGGGACGGGAGGCCTTGTCGCGATACGGGTGGCGGATCTGGTTGCGCACCACCAGGGTGCCCGCGGCCGCCAGCCCGAGGCCGGCGCCGGCGGCCAGGAGCGGGCGGCGGCCGAGACCCGGACGCCCGGACTGTTCCATGCTGGCGGGCCCCCTTCCCGGCGACGGCAGACGGGCGTGAGCCGCCTTCGAAGGCTTTACGTGCCGGCGCAGGCTCCGCTATAGGGTGCGCCGCCGGTCCCGGATAGCTCAGCGGTAGAGCAAGCGACTGTTAATCGCTCGGTCGTAGGTTCGATCCCTACTCCGGGAGCCAGGCCGCCTCCGACAGCCTCGGCCGCGTGGTCGATAGCGCTTGGCAACCGGCGCGGTTGGCGGCAAGAACGGCCGATGAGCGAGCCCCTCGATCCCGTCGGCACCGATACCTTCGCCCAGCTCGACATACGGGTCGGCACCGTGACGGACGCGCAACCGTTTCCGGAGGCGCGTCGGCCGGCGATCAAGCTGTGGATCGACTTCGGGGCGCCGCTCGGGGTCAGGCGCTCGTCGGCGCAGGTCACGCGGCACTACAAGCCGGACCAGCTGATCGGGCGGCAGGTCTGCGCGGTGGTGAACTTCGCGCCGCGGCAGATCGGGCCGTTCGTGAGCGAGGTGCTGGTGCTCGGGTTGCCGGATTCCGCGGGCGAGGTCGTGCTGGTGCGGCCAGACCACAAGGTGCCGGACGGCGGCCGGCTGTTCTGATGGGGGCGGTCAGCTACGCCACCGTGACCTGGGACCAGCTGCATCGCGACGCGCGCATCCTTGCCGGGCAGTTGATCGCGGACGGGCCGTTCGCCGGCATCGTCGCCATCACGCGCGGCGGGCTGATCCCGGCGGCGATCATCGGGCGGGAGCTGGACTGCCGGCTGGTCGAGAGCGTGTCGGTGGTGTCGTACGACCAGGCGCCGGAGGGGCGGCAGGCGCTGGACAGCGAGCGGCGGCAGGGGGAGCCGGCGGTGGTCAAGCCGCCGGCCGCCGCCGGGGACGGCACCGGGTTCCTGATCGTCGACGACCTGGTCGATTCCGGCGTGACGGCGCGGCTGGTGCGCGGCCTGCTGCCGAAGGCGCGGTTCGCCTGCCTCTACGCCAAGCCGGCCGGGCGCCCGTTCACCGACCGGTTCGTGGTGGAGGTGCCGCAGGACACCTGGATCCTGTTCCCGTGGGACACGGCGCCCTCGTTCGTGCCGCCGCTGGCGCGCAGGGGCCTGGATCCTGCCGGAGTCGATCCTGCCTGAGCGGCTCCCTGCCACCGAGGCGGTGAGCGGGCGGCACGCGTTGCTGGATGGCTGGTCGGTCAGGGACCAGGTCGAGGGGTTGTGGGAAGGGCAGCTCGCGGCGGTGGCGGCGATCGGCCCGGCGCTGGCCGCGATCGCCGGCGCGGTGGAGGCGGCGCTGCCGCGGCTGCGTGACGGTGGCCGGCTGGCGTATGCGGGAGCCGGCAGCTCGGGCCGGCTCGGCGCTCAGGACGGGGCCGAGCTGGAGCCGACCTTCGACTGGCCGCGCGACCGGCTGGTGCTGCTGATCGCAGGCGGGGTCCGGGCGCTGACCGAGGCGGTGGAGAACGCGGAGGACGACGCGGAGGACGCGCGGGCGCAGGTCGCCGCGGCGGGGATCGGGCCGCGCGACGTGGTGGTCGGGGTGGCGGCGAGCGGGGGCACCCCGTTCACGGTGGGCGCGGTCGCGGCGGCGCGGCAGCGGGGGGCGCTGACCATCGGGGTCGCCAACAGCGGCGGCAGCGCGCTGCTCGCGGCGGTTGAGCATCCGATCCTGCTCGCCACCGGCGCCGAGCCGATCGCCGGATCGACGCGGATGAAGGCGGGCACGTCGCAGAAGGTGGTGCTGAACCTGCTGTCCACGGCGATGATGACCGGGCTCGGCCGCGTCCATGCCGGGCGCATGGTCGACATGCAGGCGCGCAACGCCAAGCTGCGCCGGCGGGCGGTGGCGATGGTGGCGGAGCTGGCGGGGTGCGGCGCGGACGGGGCGGCGGAGGCGCTGGCCGCGACGGATGGGCGGGTGAAGCCGGCGGTGCTGGTGGCGCTGGGGCTGTCGGCGCCGGACGCGGAGGCGGCGCTCGCTGCGGCGAGTGGCCGTCTTCGGCCGGCGCTGGAAGCGGCCGCCCTTGCCACGGCCAGGGGCGTTCCATAGGTTCTGGCGGTTCGGGGCGTGGCGCAGCCTGGTAGCGCGCGTGTTTTGGGTACACGAGGCCCCCGGTTCGAGTCCGGGCGCCCCGACCAGGCCCGATCCCAGGAAAGGTGGCGGTGTGATGCGTGCCCGGATCTTCCAGCAGCCCAAGGACTCCACCCAGTCGGGACAGGCCAACACCCATGACTGGATCCTGGACTACGGCCAGTCCGAGCAGCGCCAGCAGGACCCGCTGATGGGCTGGTTCGGCAGCGGCGACATGAGGAGCCAGCTGGTGCTGCGGTTCCCGAGCCGCGAGGACGCGGTCGCCTATGCCGAGCGGCAGGGCATCCCGTACGACGTCGAGCTGCCGACGCCGCGGATCCGCCGGCCCAAGGCGTATGCCGACAACTTCCGCTACGACCGCCGGCAGAACTGGACCCACTGATCCCGTCGCCGGTTCCTGCGCGCCCTTAGCTCAGTCGGATAGAGCAACAGCCTTCTAAGCTGTGGGTCGGTGGTTCGAGTCCACCAGGGCGCGCCACCCATTCCGAACCGCCGTTTGGAGCGCGTGGACCACGTTCCTCATCGGTGGGAAGATCCGGCAGGCGATGGGGCAGATTCGCGGCCGCCGGACGGTGCTGCGACGCGCATGATCCTCGGTATCGACCTCGGCACGACCAACAGCCTGGCCGCCGTCTGGCGCGACGGGGCGGCAACGCTGATTCCCAACGCGCTCGGCTCGGTGCTGACGCCGTCGGCGGTCAGCGTGGCCGAAGGCGGCGTCACCCTGGTCGGGCAGGCGGCGCGGGACCGGCTGTCGACGCAGCCGGGACGGAGCGCCGACTCGTTCAAGCGCGCCATGGGGCCGGACACGTGTTCGAGCTGGCGGGCCGGGCGTTCCGGGCCGAGGAGCTGTCCGCCCTCGTGCTCCGCTCGCTGAAGGACGACGCCGAGCGGTTCCTGGGGGTGCCGGTCGAGGACGCGGTGATCACCGTCCCGGCCTATTTCGGCAACGCGCAGCGCCGGGCCACGGAGGCGGCCGGCCAGCTGGCCGGGCTGCGGGTCCGGCGCCTGCTGAACGAGCCGACCGCCGCCGCGATGGCCTACGGACTGCACAGCGACGGCGTCGAGCAGCGCATCCTGGTGCTCGACCTCGGCGGCGGCACCTTCGACGTGTCGATCCTGGAGGTGTTCGAGGGGGTGATGGAGGTCCGTGCCACCGCCGGCGACAACCGCCTCGGCGGCGACGACCTCACCGGCGCGCTGATGGAAGGCTTCATGGCCGCGATGGGGGCGGCGGCCGGCCTGCCGCCGGTGCGGGCGGAGGACGGCGAGGCGCGCGGCACGCTGCGTCGCGCGGCCGAGGTCGCCAAGCGCGCCTGACCACCGGGCACGAGATGACGCTGGTGCACAAGAGGGCCGCGCTGTCATGGAGCGTGACGCGGGAGATGTTCGAGGCGCGCGCGCAGCCGCTGCTGGCCCGGCTGCGGGCGCCGGTCGAGCGCGCCATACGCGACGCCCGGCTGCGGCCGGACCAGATCAGCCACCTGGTGCTGGCCGGGGGCGCCACCCGGATGCCGATGGTCCGGCGCCTCGCGGCGCAGCTGTTCGACCGGTTCCCCGTGGCCAGCGTCGATCCTGACGAGGTGGTGGCGCGCGGCGCCGCGGTGCAGGCCGGGCTGGTGGCGGAGGACGCCGCGCTGTCGGACCGGGTGATGACCGACGTGGCGCCCTTCACCCTCGGCGTCGAGGTGTCGAAGGGGCGCGACAGCACGCTGCTGCTCGACGGGCTGTTCTCGCCGCTGATCGAGCGCAACACGGTGATCCCCGCCAGCCGCTCGACCAGCCTCACCGTGGTGCGCGACTACCAGAAGAGCATCACTCTGAAGGTGTACCAAGGCGAGGGCCGGCTGGTGCGCGACAACATCTTCCTGGGCGAGCTCGCGGTGCCGATCCCGCCCGACAAGGCCGGGGCGCAGCCGGTGGAGGTGCGCTTCACCTACGCTCGACCGGCAGGATCCGGTGCGGATCGAGGCCGGGCGGGCCGCCCTGTCGGCCTGGCTGGACGGCATCGACACCTCCGTGTTCTGGGATGGCGGGGCCGTGGGACCAGCTCGGCATCGCGCCGACGGCGGACCCTGCGGCGATCCGGCGCGCCTACGCGGCACGGCTGGAGACGGCGCGCCCCGACGCCGACCCGCAGGGCTTCGCGCGCTTGCGCCAAGCGTACGAGCGGGCGCTGGCCACGGCCCGGTCCGACGCCGCGCCCGCAGCGTCGCCGCAGCCTGCACCGGTCGGGCCGGCAGCGGCCGCCGCGGAGGGCGCGGTCCGGCCGGAGCGGCCGGGGCCGCCGCGCCATGAGCCCGATCCGATGGCGCATCACGATGGCGCAGGACCGCAGCCTGCCCGCCGACGCGGTCGGCGCCGCGGCAGGGCAGCTCGGCTGGCCGGATGGTGCCGTCGCCGCCGCATGGGCCGGCGCGCTGCGGACGCGGCTGGATGCCGAGCGCTGGCTGGACGCCCTGCGCCGCGAGGCCGCCTCGCCTGCGCGCTGGCTCGGCGCCGCGACGCCGATCACGTCGCGCATCCTGCTGGGGCGCGGCCGCCTGGGCGTGTCGCGGATCATGGTCAACGATCCGCGGCTGAGGCGGCGCTACGGCGAGTACCTGCTGCACGCCCCGGTCGCGGGCGGCCGGTTCGACCCGGTGCGGGTGGAGGCGATCGGACGGGCGCTCCGCCGGCGGCCGGGCCGGAGGCTGACGAGGGTGCTGAACCTGATGACCAGCGCGCTGATGGCCTGGGCGGCCGGAGAGATGGCGGCGGAGGTCGACCCGCGGCTGCAGGATGGCGTCACCGGCGCCGTCGCGCTGGTCCTGGTGCTGGTGCTGTCCAACGAGCGCCGCCGCGCCCGCCTGTATCGGCTGCTGGTGCGCTGGACCCGCGGGTAGCCGGGTCGAGCCCAGAGCGGCGGCACGCGTGCGTGGGATCACGTCGACGCGATCATGCTGCAATGCAGCAAAAAGGCTGGACAGGCTGGGGCGGCCTGCCTATGTTGCGGTGCAGCAAAAGCGGAGACCACCATGACCACCACGACCACCACTTACCAGCCCAGCGTCGAGAGCGGCCTTCCCGGCATCGTCCGCTCGTTCGTCGCGTCGATCCGCAGCGCCCGCGCCGCCCGGCAGGAGCGCGCCCGCCTTCACGCCGAGCTGTCGCAGTGCAGCGACCGCGAGCTGGCCGACATGAACCTCAGCCGC
>CAXTVS010000016.1:0-67888 GCA_964247735.1 uncultured Acetobacteraceae bacterium | reverse complement strand
GCCGCTCGGCGGCGAAGCCGAAGTTCAGCACGTCGCCGGCGTAGTTGCCGAACCCGAGCAGGATCCCGCCGCCGCGATCGGCGTGCCGGGCCACGGAGGCGACCAGCCGCGTGGCCGGCGAGGCGAACACGTCGCCCGTCACCGCAGCATCCGCCAGGCCCGGGCCGACATAGCCGGCAAAGGCCGGGTGGTGCCCGCTGCCCCCGCCGATCACCAGCGCGACCTTGCCAGGCGGGGTCGCCGTGGCGCGCACCACCCCGCCCGCGACCTGCCGCACCAGGTGCGGATATGCGGCGCAGTAGCCGCGCAGGGCCGCGTCGGCGAACCCGTCCGCATCGTCGAACACATGGGTCAAGCGGTCGCCCTCCTGCGCGGTCCGGTCCGGCGGCCGGGACTGCCGGATGCCCGGGGCGTCCCGGAGGACGCCCCGGCCCGTCTCACTTCCCCAGCGTGAAGGGCGCGGTGAAGCGCCCGGCGTTCGCCCTGGTGATCAGGATGCAGTTGAACAGCTGCTTCTCGCTCGCCGCACCCGTCTTGCCGGTCTTGATGAAGCGGTCCGCCTCGTCCACCGCCTTGGCCGAGAAGGTCGCCACCGGCTGCAGCACGGTGTACTGCAGCTCGCCCGCCTTGACCGCCGCCACCGCGTCGGGCGAGCCGTCGAAGCCGCCGACCTTGATGCTGGACAGCTTGCCCGCCTCCTTCAGCGCCGCGATCGCGCCCAGCGCCATCTCGTCGTTGCCGCTGATCACGCCGATGATGTCCGGGTGCGCCTGCAGCAGGTTCTGCATCTTGTCGTGCCCCTGGGTCCGGTCCCAGTTGGCGACCTGCGAGCCGGCCTTGACCAGGCCCGTGTATTGGCTGAGCACGGTCTCGTAGCCGTTGGAGCGCGTCGCCGCGTTGTTGTCCGACGGCGAGCCGAGCAGCTCGACGTAGTTGCCCTTCTGGCCGACCCGCTTCACCCATTGCTGCGCCCCGAGTGCGGCGCCTTGCGCGTTGTTCGACACCAGCTGCGCCTTGGCCAGGCCCTCCTGGTTGATCTCGGCGTTGACCAGGATCACCGGGATGTTGGCGGCGATCGCCTTCTTCACCGCACCGAGCGAGCCGCTTGCATTGGCCGGATCGAGGATGATCGCCGCCGCATGGTTGGTGATCGCGGTGTCGATCAGGTTGCTTTCGGTGTTGGTGTCGCCCTTGGACGCGCCGACGCTGGCCTTGTAGCCGAGCTTCTGCGCTTCGGCCGCCGCCACCTTGCCCTCGGTCAGCCAGTACGGGTTGGAGGGGTCGTTGACGATGATCGACATCAGCCCGCCGGCGGCGGCCCGTGCCGGGACCTGCCCCGCCAGGACGGGGGCCGCGGCGGCGAGAGCCGTCAATGCCAGGAACGTGGACCTCTTGGACATGGTGCTTGTTCTTCCTTTGCAAGAAACGGGACGGGGATGTCAGCCCGGACGCGGTGCGGATGTCGGTACCCCGGCGGCCGGGCTCTGACTCTTGGGCGTGCGGCGTCGGTACTGGACGGCGTTCAGCAGCACGGCCAGCACGATCACGGCACCCGTGAACACCGTCTGCCAGTAGGACGAGATGCCGATGATCACGAGGCCGTCGGACAGGAACCCGATCACGAAGGCCCCGAGCAGGGTGCCGCGCACGTTGCCGCGGCCGCCGGTGAGCGCGGCACCCCCGATCACCACCGCGGCGATCGCGGTGAGCTCGTACGACACGCCGGCGGTGGGTCCTGCGGAGGTGAGCTGCGACGACAGGATCAGCCCGGCCGCGGCGGCGCAGATGCCGGACAGCACGTAGACCGAGACCTGCACCCGCTTCACCGGCACGCCCGACAGCTCGGCCGCGCGCTCGTTGCCTCCCGAGGCATACAGCCAGCGGCCGAATGCGGTGCGGCCGAGCACCAGGTTGCCGGCGATCGCCACCACCGCCAGCACCACCACGCCGATCGGGATGCCCAGCAGGTGGTTGAAGCCGAGCCAGTTGAAGCCGGTGTTGCCCAGCGCCGCGTGACCGCCGAGGTTGTTGTAGGTCAGCCCGTTGGTGATCAGCAGTGCCACCCCGCGCGCCACGTACATCACGCCGAGCGTGGCGACGAAGGCCGGCACCTTGAACCGCGCGACCAGGATGCCGTTGACCAGGCCGACGCAGCCGCCGAGCGCCGCGGTCAGCACCGCCACCACCCAGACCGGCGGATACAGGATCACGCCGAACGCGCCCAGCGTCACGCCCTGCATCAGGAACCCGGCGATGACGCCCGACAGCCCGAGCGTGGAGCCCACCGACAGGTCGATGCCGCCGTTCAGGATCACCAGCAGCATGCCGATCGCCAGGATGCCGAAGATCGCCACGTGCGAGGTCATGGTCAGGAAGTTGCCGAGCGAGAAGTAGTACGGCGACAGCGCCGAGAACACCGCGATGATGACGATCAGCGCGAAGAACGCCCGCCCCTCGAGCAGCAGCCTGCCGATCTCGATGTCGCCGAAGGCGCCGAGGCCGCTGCGCCTGGGGGATGACACGGTGGTGTTGCTCATGGTGCGGAACCCTGCCTGTCGTTCGTTCTGCCGGATGCCGTCAGCCGACCACGGCCTCGCCGGAGGCGGCCATGATCTCCTCCTTGGCGATGTCGGGCCCGAACTCCGCCGAGATCCTGCCCCGCCGCATCACCACGATCCGGTGCGCGACGCTGTGGCATTCCTGGACCTCGGAGGTGGAGAACACGACGGCCAGCCCCTGCGCCGCCTTTTCGCCGAGCAGCCGGAACACCTCCGCCTTGGCGCCGATGTCGATGCCGCGCGAGGGCTCGTCGAGCAGGATCATCCTCGGGTGCGTCGCCAGCATCTTGCCGATCACGACCTTCTGCTGGTTGCCGCCCGACAGCGAGCCGATCGCGGCACCGCCGCCGGCGGTCTTGACGTGCACGTCGCGGATCGAGGCGTCGACCAGCGTGCGCTCGCGCGCCGCCGAGGTGAGCAGCCGCCGGGTGAACGCGCCGATGCTGGCGAGCGACAGGTTCTGGCCGACGCTCATGGTCTGCACCAGCCCGTCGCGCTGCCGGTCCTCCGGCACCAGCACCAGGCCCTTGCCGATCCGCTCGGCGATGCTGAGGCCCGCGAGCGGCTCGCCCTCCAGGAAGACCTGCCCGGACAGCATCGGCACCCGGCCGGCGATCGACTCCAGCAGCTCGGTGCGCCCGGCGCCCATCAGCCCGTAGATGCACACGATCTCGCCGGCGCGCACGTCGAGCGACAGGTGGTCCACCACCAGGTTGCCGGAGCCCCCGCTGTCCGCCACGCACACGTCGCGCACCGACAGGCTGACCTCGCCGAACGCGTAGCCGCCCGGCGGCGAGCCGCGGTCGTAATGGTCGCCCACCATGTTGCGGACGATCCATTGCAGGTCGATGTCCTTCGCGTCCCCGGTGGCCGTGATCGCCCCGTCGCGCAGCACCACCGCATGGTCGGTGATCTGCAGCGCCTCCTCCAGGTGGTGCGAGATGTAGACGATCGACACGCCGCGCGCGGTCAGGTCGCGGATCACCTTGAACAGCACCTCGACCTCGGCGGCACTCAGCGCCGAGGTGGGCTCGTCCATGATCAGGATCCGCGCGTCCACCGACAGGGCGCGCGCGATCTCGACGATCTGCTGCTGGCCCAGACGGAGCTCCTCGACCGGGGTGGCGGGATCGATCTCCTCCTCGAGCTCGGTCAGCAGGAGCCGCGTCTGCCGTGCCTCCTCGGCGAAGTCGACGCCGGTCCTGGTGCGGATCTCGCGGCCGAGAAAGATGTTGTCGCGCACGCTGAGGTTGGGGGCGAGGCTCAGCTCCTGGTGGATGATGGAGATGCCGTGGTCGCGCGCCTCCACGGTGGAGCCGAAGCGGACGCGACGCCCGTCCAGCGTGATCTCGCCGGAGGTCAGCGTGGTCACGCCAGATAGGATCTTCATCAGGGTCGACTTGCCGGCGCCGTTCTCGCCGAACAGGGTGGTGACCCTGCCGCGACGGATGTCGAAGTTCACGCCCTTCAGCGCCTGCGTGCTGCCATAGGTCTTGACGACGTTGCGCGCCGACAGCACGACCTCGTCGGCGGCACCCCGAGGCTGCACCGCCGCACTCATCGCACGTCCAGCTTCACCGGCGTCACCTGCCAGGCGCTCATGTCGGTGAGCTGGAACACGCCCACCACCGACACGGTCTTGCCCTGGAGGTTGCCGACGTCGACCTTCGACAGCACCTGCTTCTTCATCTCGTTGTTCAGCGCCGCACCCGCGTTCTGGTACTCGATCTGGTTGTGGAACTGCCCGAAGCTGATCGTGCCGGTGGCGTCGCGCAGGTCGGTGCCGATGATCGCAGGACCCAGCTGCAGGCTGACCTGCGTGGTGGACGGCACGCCCGCCACGGCAACCACGTCGTCGCCCGAATCGTTCTTGCTCACCTTGCCCGTGAACTTCACCGGGAACTCCGGCCCCGCATCCGAGGCCACCCCGTACTGCTTCCCCGCCGCCGCCTGGTCCTTGGCCAGGGCGGCCGCCAGGGTGGCGGCGTCGACCGCGCGGCCTTCCACCGCCGCCTGCACCTTCGGGAACTCCTTGGTCCCGTAGGACGCGGGCGAGAACACGTCGGCCTGTACGTCGGCGGCGGAGCCGATGCGCACCACCCTGGTGTCCAGCGCCATCGCGACCACGAGGATCGCGCCCGAGCCGGACAGCAGGGCGAGCCGCCGCCCCGGCCTCGCGCGTGCGGCGACCGTGCCGCTCATTCGGGGATCAGCACGATCTTGATCGAGCCTTCGCCCTTCTTCATCAGCTCGAAGCCGTGGCGGAACTCCGACAACGGCAGCTTGTGCGTGACCACGCCCTCGGTCGGCAGGCGGCCGTCGCCGATCGCGGCGATGGTGAGCGGGTAGCAGTACGGGCCCAGATGCGCGCCGTACAGGTCGAGCTGCTTGCGGTCGCTGATGATCGACCAGTCCGCCGTCACCTCGTGGCCGAACACCGAGAACTCGACGAAGCGGCCGAGCTTGCGGATCATGTTCAGCCCCTGGGTCACGCTGCTCTCGTGGCCGGTCGCCTCGATGTAGACGTCGCAGCCGTAGCCGTCGGTGAGCGCCTTCACCTTGGCGACCACGTCCTCCTTGAACGGGTTCATCACGATGTCGGCGCCGAACGTCTTCGCCAGCTCCAGCCGGTCCTCCTTGCCGTCGAGCACGATCAGGAGCGACGGGTTCTTCAGCCGGGCCGCGCCCACCATGCCGAGCCCGAGCGGTCCTGCGCCGGACAGCACCACCACGTCGTCGAGCTGGATCAGGCCGCGGTTCACCGCGTGCACCGAGCAGGCATAGGGCTCGACCAGCACCGCCTTTTCCATCGGGATGGAGTCCGGCACCTTGTGCGTGCGGCTTTCCTTCGGGAAGCGCATGTACTTGGCCATGCCGCCGTTGACGTTGTTCTGGAAGCCGTAGACGTCGTGCCGCTCGCACATCCAGTACTCGCCGCGGGTGCAGTAGCGGCAATGCTCGCAGGGCACGATCTGCTCGGAGATCAGCCGGTCGCCGACCTTGTACTTGCCGGCGGCCTGGACGTTGGCGCCGACCTCGACCGCGCGGCCGATGAACTCGTGGCCTGGGATCATCGGCGCCTTGACGTAGCGGGCCTGGCCCTTGTTGTCGCCCCAGAACGACGGCGCGCCCTGGAAGGTCTTGATGTCGCTGGCGCAGATGCCGCAGGCCTCGACCTCGATGATGATGTCGTCGGGGCCGGCGCGCGGCACGTCGACCTCCTCCAGCCGGTAGTCGCCCGGCTCGTAGGCGACCACCGCCGTCATCTTCGCCGGCAAGGTGACCGCCGGAGCCGCGCCGTCGGGTGTGATGCTGTCCATGGAACGCTCCTTGTTCTTGGGCTTCAGTCAGGACGGGCCAGACGCTGGACCAGGCCGTCCGCCAGGGTGCGTAGGATGAGCTCGCAGGACGCGGCACCCGCATCCAGCACGCCGCGCGAGCGCTCGCCGAGGCGGCTCGCCCGCCCGAGCCTGGCCACCAGGTCGCGTGTGGCTTCCAGCCCGTCGGCGGCCGCGCCCTGCAGCGCCCGGAGGCAGGCGGCGAAGTCGTCGCCCGGGCCCGCCGCGCGTTCGAACGCCTCCCGCGACGGCGTCAGCACGTCGATCAGCGTCTTGTCGCCGACCTTGGCCTCGCCGAGGTCGACGATCGCCGTCTCGCCGGCGCGCAGCATGAGGAGGAAGCCGTCGCGGTCGAGCGCGTCGCTTCCGCCCAGCGCCTCCGACATCTCGGTGAAGAACGAGCCGTACAGCGGCCCCATCGAGCCGCCGATGTCGCCCAGCAGCGTGTCGCCGACCGTGGCGAAACCTTGCGCCAGGTCGATCGGCCGGTCCCCCAGACGCTCCAGCACCAGGCGGAAGCCCTTGGCCATGTTGATGCCGTGGTCGCCGTCGCCGGTGGCGGCGTCGATGGCGGACAGGTGGTCCTGCGCCGCCACCACCGCACGGGCGATGTCCAGCGTGATCGGGCCGGCGTCGAGGAGGGAGACGGTCTGCATGGCGCGCATCCCCCCTACGACCCGGCCACGGTCAGGCCGATCGAGCGCGCCGGCGCCCGCAGCAGCCGGTCGAGCTCGCCGTCCAGCCGGCACAGCGTCACCGAGACGCCCATCATCTCCAGCGAGGTGAAGTAGTTGCCGACGAACCGGTGCCGGGGCGTGACGCCCCGCGCGCGCAGCATCTCGTCGACGTGGCCGTAGAGCAGGTAGAGCTCCATCAGCGGCGTGGCGCCGAGGCCGGACACCAGCACCGCCACCTCCTCACCCTCGAACGAAAGGTCGGCCAGGATCCGCTCCAGCATGATCCCCGCCATCTCGCGTGCGGGTGCCACCGGCAGCACCGCGATGCCGTGCTCGCCGTGGTGGCCGATGCCGACCTCCATGGTGCCGGTCTCGATGGTGAAGTTGGGGCGCCCGTTCGCCGGGATGGTGCAGGCGGACAGGCCGATGCCGATCGAGCGGGTGTTCTCGATCGCCTTGCGCGCCGAGGCGATCACGCCGTCGAGGTCCGCGCCCTCCGCCGCCCGGGCGCCGCCGGCCTTCCACATCAGGATCTCGCCGGCGACGCCGCGTCGGCGGTCCGCCTCGTCCGCGGTGGCGGAGGCGACGTCGTCGTTGGCGACCACGGTCTCGACCCGTATGCCGTCCCTGGCCGCGAGCTTCACCGCCATCTTCACGTTCATGTTGTCGCCGGCGTAGTTGCCGTACAGGCAGGCGACGCCCTGTCCGCGATCGGCCTCGCGGAACGCGGCGTGGAAGCTCTTGGCGGTGGGGGAGGCGAACACCTCGCCGATCGCCACCGCGTCCACCAGTCCCGGCCCGACATAGCCCAGGAACGCCGGCTCGTGGCCGGAGCCGCCGCCGGTCACCACGCCGACTCGGGGTCCGGCGGGGGCGGCGCTCCGCAGCACGCGCGGATGGTCGGTGGCGGCCAGCAGGTCGGGATGCGCCCGCAGCACGCCGGCGAGGCTGTCCTCGGTGACCTGATTCGGATCGTTGATCACGCGGTTCATGCCGCGATGTCTCCCTGCTTCGACCTTTGGATCTGGCGTCCGGTTGGCGCTGAGCCGGCCTGCGAGCCGGTGTCGCACACCATGACGCGTCAGATGAACAATTGTCAAATGCCTGATCACATGAATGGTGGATTATAGGCCCAAGATAGACCTGGAGCTGCATCCTGATGTCATCCCGCTGATGCCTGAGCCGATCTGTTGAGAGCAAAGCCTTGTTCAGGCGAAATTTTGCTTAGATAGTAGTGAAAGAATGTTCAGCTCAGGTTAGATTGTGCAGTGCAACGTCCTGGGGGAGACGGCGATGGCGACCGGCGACGATCTGGCTAGCGGCGGACACGAAGCGGATCCGGCAGGATCGGCCGCGACGGCAGGCACGTCGCTCGACTCCCGCCCCGCCGCCCGCTTGGCAGGCCCCATGCAGAAGGACGGGTCCCGGCCGGACCGCGGCGAGGTTCGGGCCGAAACCCTGATCGAGATCGCGACCCTGTACTACTACGAGGACGTGACCCAGGAGGTGCTGTCGCAGCGCTTCGGCATGTCGCGGGCCAAGATCAGCCGGCTGCTCCGCCGCGCCCGCGAGGAGGGCCTGGTCGAGATCAGGGTGCACCAGCCCTCCTCGGTCGGCGCCGAGTTCGAGCGCGAGTTCATCCGCCGCTTCGGCATCGCCCGGCTGCTGGTCTCGGTCGACCACCGCGACCCGGACGCGCAGCGCAACGCCGTCGCCCGCATGGTGGCCGGACACCTGGAGCGCTCGCTCGCCGACGGCTCCATCGTCGCGGTCGGCATGGGCCGCAACGTGGCCGCGGTCGCCGACGCCCTGGTGCTGCCGCCGCGCGGCGGCGTCACCTTCGTCTGCGCCATCGGCGGCTCGCTGCGCGCAGGCGAGTACATGAACCCGGACCACATCTGCCGGCGCCTGGCCATGCGGTTCGGCGGCGAAAGCGAGACGCTCTACGCCCCCGCCCTGGTGACCAACGCCGAGCTGCGCGCCGAGCTGTACCGCAACGACACCGTCAAGCTCACCCTGGACCGCGCCCGCCGCGCCGACTTCGCCCTGATCGGCATCGGCGACCTGTCGGAGGACAGCAACATGGTCCGCATGGGCTGGTTCTCGCCGCAGGAGATCGCCGAGGCCCGCCTCGCCGGCACCATCGGCGACACCATGGGCTACGACTTCATCGACATCCACGGACGGCCGGCCGACACCGGGATGCAGGGCCGGGTGATCGGCCTGACCCGGGAGGACCTGGGCCGCATCCCCGACGTGATCGCGATTGCCGCCGAGAACACCAAGGCGGCCGCCATCCTCGGCGCGCTGCGCACCGGCGCCATCAACACGCTGGCGACCTCGCTCACCAACGTCCACACCATCCTGCGCCTCGACGAGGCGACACGCGCCGCCGATCCCGGGCAGCCGCGCGCGTCCTGACTGCCGGCCGCGGCCGGCGCCTCAGCCGCTTCCGAGGGCGGCCACCCGTTCGTGCGGACGCCCGGCCGAGGGCGGGTCGGCCACGGTGCGGTTCCGTCCCGCCTGCTTGGCGGCGTACAGCGCCCTGTCGGCGCGCCCCACCACCGTGCCGACATCGTCGTCGGGACGCATCCAGGTCAGGCCGATGCTGCCGGTGACCGAGATCGTGCCGCCCTCGAACGCGACCGGCTCGGCAAACAGCGCCTGACGCAGGGCTTCGAGCCGGGCATGGGCCTCGTGCCCGAGCCCGGGCAGCAGCAGGATGATCTCCTCGCCGCCGTAGCGGCCGACCTCGTCCTGCTCGCGCGTGCCGGCACGCAGGCGCCGCCCGATCGCAGCCAGCACCGCGTCGCCGCCGAGATGGCCATGGGTGTCGTTGACCTGCTTGAAGTGGTCCAGATCCATCAACGCCACCGCGAGCGGCAGGCCTGACCGGCCTGCACCCTGCATGGCGGTCCGCAGGCGCTCCATGACCGCCGCCCGGTTCAACAGCCCGGTGAGGCCGTCATGGGTCGCCTGGCGCAGCAGGACCAGCCGCGCCTGCTCGATCTCGCGCGTGCGTTCCTCGACCTTGGCTTCCAGCAGCCGCTGCCGTCCCAGCATGTAGCGCTCCCGCATCCGCCACAGCGCCAGCAGCAGGCTCGCGGCGGCGGTCGCCGCCGCGGCGTACACCGGCCACGTCTTCCACAACGGCGGCCGCATCTTGATGACCAGCACGACCGGCGCGGACCGCAGCCCGTGCGCCGGCTCCACCGCGACCAGCTCGAAGCGCAGCCGGCCGAAGGGCGGGTTGGTGTAGCGCGCTTCGCGTCCGGCGGTTTCGGTCCAGGCCTGGTCGATGCCGCCCAGGCGGTAGCGGAAGCGGATCGACTTCTCGTAGCGGAAGTCGAGGGCCGCGAAGCTGATCACCAGCGGGGCGCCGGTCCAGCGCAGATGGGTCGACACCGCGGGCGCCTGCATGGCGGCCGAGGCCGGGTCGTCGGTGCGGATCGCGGTGATCAGCGGGTGCAGGCGGTACGGGCGGAACAGGCCGTCCGGATCGAGCAGGTGCGACAGGCCGGCGGAGGTGCCGAACCAGAGGGTGCCGTCGTGGTCGGTCGAGATCGCGTTGTTGTTGAGGTCGTTGGCGACCAGCCCGTCCTGCGTGTCGAGGTGGCGCCAGCGCGTCCCGTCGGTGACGTCGAGACCCCGGTCGGTGCCGATCCAGATCCGGCCGGCGCTGTCTGCGTAGACCACCTCCACGTCCCTGGAGGCCAGGTGGGCGCTAGGACCCAGATCCCGCGCGACGATCCTGCCGCCGTCGAGGTGCAGGCGGACGATGCCGTTGGCGTAGCTCGGCAGCCAGAGCGTGCCGTCGGCGGCGAACGCCATCGAGCGGGTCCGGTAGCCGCCGGCGGGATCGGTGCGCATGATGGCCTGCCAGTGCCCGATGCGGTCGCGGTGGAACAGGGCGCTCGTGGTCAGCACCCAGAGATCGCCGTTCCCGTCGAACGACACCGCGAACACGCTGCCGTCGACCTCCGGCACCGCGGTGACGGTCGGCGTTGCGTCGCCTGGCCGGTCGATCCTGGACAGGCCGGCGCGGGTGCCCACCCAGAGCGGCGCCACGCGGTCCTGGACGCCCGGATCCTGGACGATCGTATAGATGCGTCCGAGCCGGGCCACCGTGTCGTCGTGCCCGGTGCGCGGGTCGCGTCGGATCAGGCGGCCGTCCCAGCCGCCGACCCAGAGCCGCCCGTCGGCGGCGGTGGCGATCGCCACCGCCCTGCCGCGCGTGTGCCAGCCCGGCACCGCATCGGCGGATGCCCCGGCCCGGGGCAGGGCATCGACCCCGAGGTCGCTTGCCACCCATAGGGTGCCGGCGCCGTCGCGGCTCGCGTTCCACACCAGGTCGTCCGGCAGGCCGGTCCAGTTGTCGAACGTGCCCAGGCCCAGGAGGCGGGCGAGGCCCTGGCCGTAGCTGCCGATCCAGAGCGAGCCCTCGCGGTCGACCAGCATCGCGCTGACCGACGACAACGGCGAGCTCCGCGCCAGGTCCTGCACCGCCCACCCGTCGTCTTCACGCGTCAGCAGGCCATGCGCGCCCTGCGTCACGACGCGCCCGGCCGGATCGAGCAGGAGGTCGAGCTGCGTGGCATCGTGGGAATAGGCGCCGGGACCGTCGCCGAAGTCGGTCACGGTGAACCGCGCGGCGCCGGGTGCGAGCGCGGCGACGCGTCGTCGGCTGCGCAGCCACAAGGTGCCGGCACGGTCGTAGAGCGCGGCGCCCCAGCGGTCCGCCGGCAGGCCGGAGGACGCGCCGACCACCACGATGCCGCCGTCCAGCCGGCAGACCGCGCTGCCGCAGCCGGCCCAGACGTGGCCGCCCGTGACGCTGACGGCGTCGAAGCCGGACGCCAGCGCCGCCCGGTTCGGATCGCGTGCCACCGCCCGTTCCGACAGGAACGGCTGCACCGACAAGGCGGCAGGTCCCGTTCCCGCTCCGGCGCGGATGCGCAGCAGGCGGCGGCTCCGCACCAGCAGCAGGTCGCGGCCCAGCACCGCCACGCGATGGCCGTAGCCGAACTCCGGATCGGGTTCCACCGCGACCGACGCCGCCGGACCCGTGCCCAGCAGGTAGACCCGGTCCGAGAACACCGCCCAGATGCGGCCGTCGGGCGCGGTGCGCAACGCCTCGACCACGCCGTTCGCAGGCAGCCCGTCGCTGGTCAGGCGGCTGAAGCGCTGGCCGTCGTAGCGGTAAAGGCCGTTCTCCGTGCCGACGTAGAGAAAGCCGGTGCGGTCCTGGGCCAAGGCGGTGATCGAGCCGTTGAACAGGCCGCTGTCGTCGTCGTACAGCCGCATCGCCTGGTGCTGCGCCAGCGCCGGGCGGGCTGCCAACCCCAGCATCATCGCCGCGATCAGCAGCAGCAGGCGGCCGCCGCGTCGACACGGCCGGCCGGACGCGCGGCGGCTTCGGCTTGCAGAGGCGGGGGGGTTCAGGCTGTGCACCGGTTCTTGCCTGGCAGGATCGTTGCATTCTCGACCCGGCTGGTTGCCAACCGGTAAACGTTTCCGTTCCGATCACGCGAACGGCACCACCAGGGAGAAGACAGTGCGACGGATCAGGTGCGCGATCGCCGCCATCGGCCTCCTGGCTGCGTCGCCGGCGGTGGGATCGGACGGGGCGTCGGCCGTGGCCTCGGATGATGGGGCGAGGCTCCGCCGGATCGCCGCCCGGGTCACCATCACCCGCGACGACTGGGGGATCGCCCACGTCCACGGCCACACCGACGCGGACGCGGTGTTCGGCATGGCCTATGCCCAGGCCGAGGACGACTTCAACCGGATCGAGACCAACTACCTGACCGCCCTCGGCCGCCTCGCCGAGGCCGAGGGCAGCACGGCGCTCGCCCAGGACCTGCGGGCCCGGCTCTACGTCGACCCCGCCGACCTACGCAGGCGCTACGCCGGAAGTCCCGCCTGGCTGAAGGCGCTGATGGACGGCTGGGCCGACGGCCTGAACGACTACCTGCTCGTCCACCGCGAGGTGACGCCCCGGGTGATCCGCCGGTTCGAGCCCTGGATGGCGCTTGCCTTCAGCGAGGGCAGCATCGGCGGCGACATCGAGCGCATCCCCCTCCCGGAGCTGGCCCGCTTCTACCGCCTGCCGGCTGCCGCGACGCCGCAACCGGTCCCGGTGCCGGCCGCCGCCCGCGCGCCGACCGGCTCGAACGGCATCGCCATCGCGCCCGCGAACACCGCGGACCACCACGCGCTGCTGCTGATCAACCCGCACACCTCGTTCTACTTCCGCTCCGAGCTGCAGATGAGCAGCGACCAGGGGCTTGACGCCTATGGCGCCGTCACCTGGGGCCAGTTCTTCATCTACCAGGGCTTCAACGACCGGCTGGGCTGGATGCACACCTCCAGCCATTCCGATGCGGTCGACAGCTACCTCGAGACCATCGTGCGCAAGGACGGCCAGCCGCTTTCCCGCGTCGGCGACGCCCTGCGCCCGGTCGCCTCGGCACCCGTCACCCTGTCCTACCGCACCGCCGCCGGCAGCCTCGCCTCCCTGCGCGTCACGACCTTCCGCACCGGCCACGGACCGGTGGTCGGCAGCGCCGCCGACGGGCGCTGGGTGAGCGAGGCCATGATGTTCAAGCCGGTCGAGGCGCTGGAGCAGTCCTATGCGCTGACAAAGGCGCGCGACTGGCGCGCCTACATGCGGGTGATGGAGCTCAAGGCCAACACCTCCAACAACACCGTCTACGCCGACGCGGACGGCCACGTTGCCTACCTGCATCCGCAGTTCATCCCGCGCCGCGACGACCGGTTCGACTACACCCGCCCGCTGGACGGCGTCGACCCGCGCACCGCCTGGACCGGCCTGCACGCGCTGGACGAGGTGCCGCACCTGCTCGACCCCGCCACCGGCTGGATCCAGAACACCAACGACTGGCCCTATTCCGCCGCAGGCTCCGCCAGCCCGAAGCAGGCCGACTTCCCGCGCTACATGGACACCTATGGCGAGAACGTCCGCGGGCTGCATGCGGTGGCGCTGCTGCGCGACCGGCACGACTTCACCCCAGGCTCCCTGCTCGCCGCCGCCTTCGATCCCGGCCAGCCCGGCTTCGACATCCTGCTGCCGCACCTGCTCGACGCCTATGACCGCCTGCCGCAGGCCGACCCGCTCCGGGCGAAGCTGGCGGACCCGATCGCCACCCTGCGCGCCTGGGACCGCCGCTGGTCGGCGGGCTCGGTCCCCACCAGCCTGGCGGTGTACTGGGGCGAGGCGCTGTGGCAGGAGGCCGGCGAGCCCCCGCACGCCAACAGCCTGTCGGACTACGACGCCGTGCTCGCCCACACCACGCCCGCGCAGCGGCTCGCCGCACTCGTGACCGCTGTCGACCGGCTCGGTCGCGACTTCGGCACCTGGCGCACCCCCTGGGGCCGGATCAACCGGTTCCAGCGGTTGACCGACACGCTGGTGCCGCACTTCTCCGACGCAGCCCCCAGCCTGCCGGTCGGCTTCACCTCCGCGCAATGGGGCTCGCTCGCCTCCATCGACGGGCCGCGGCAGGACGGCGTCCACCGGCGCTATGGGAACAGCGGCAACAGCTTCGTCGCCGTGGTCGAGTTCGGCCCCCGGGTGCGGGCGCTGGCCGTCACCGCCGGCGGCGAAAGCGGCGACCCCCGTTCGCCGCACTTCGACGACCAGGCACTGCGCTACAGCACCGGCGCCCTGCGTCCGGTCTACTTCTATCCCGACCAGCTCGCCCGCCACACCGAGCGCCGCTACCACCCCGGCGGGTGAGGGGAGCCGGCCCGCAGGGGCGGATCCCCGACACGTTCAGGCGCGTCCGGCCATGAACTCGTCGCCATCGACCGATGCGGTCGGAAGGGCGGTCCTCGAGGACCGAAGCCCCGGATCTCGAAGCCCGCGATGTTGCTGTCGCGCCGCAGCGGCCGCCGTCGGCGGCCAGGTGCGGCGGCATGGCCGGCGATCCCGGTCACTGCGAGTTGTTCCGCATGAACGCCTGACAAAACCGGCATATATCGGCAGAATGCCGGCCATGGATGAGATGGACCGGAAGATAGTTCGCCTGCTGCAGGCCGACAACAGGCTGTCGAATGCCGAGATCGGACACGCCGTCGGCTTGTCCGTATCCGCCGCGAACGAGCGGGTCCGGCGGCTCAACAGCTCCGGCGTCATCCGCGGCAACCATGCCGTGCTCGACCCGGATCGGGTCGAGCTTTCGCTGTGCGCGTTTGTCTTCATCGACCTCGCGCCCCATCCCGACGAGGCCGGCTTTCGCGTCGAGATCTCCGGTCGCCCCGAAGTGCAGGAGGTCCACCAGGTCGCAGGCACCCACTGCTACCTGCTCAAGGTCCGTACCAGCGGCATGCGGGCGCTCCAGCGCTTCCTGACCGAGCAAATCAAGAGCCAGCCCGACGTTTTCCGGACCGAGACCGTCATCGTCCTCGAGACGATCAAGGAGACGTCCGAGCTTGCGGTTGCCGAGGCTGCGGAGCGTCGGTCCGCGTCGGGAGAAGCCTGAGGTGCCAGGCGCAAGGGTTGCTCCGGCCCGGTCGTCGACTGACGGCGCGGGCGGGGGTCGTGCGCTGTCCTCGCTCATGCTGGCGAGCTTCGGCATCGGAACAGGCGAGTTCGTCATCGTCGGCCTCGTTCCCAGCCTCGCCTCCGATCTTCGCGTCTCGGTGCCGACGGCCGGCCTCCTCATCTCGGTCTATGCCCTCAGCGTCGCCTTCGGATCGCCCTTCATCGCGGCACTCCTGTCGTCCGTGCCGCGCCGACGGGCCCTGGTGCTGCTGATGCTGGTGTTCCTCACGGGCGACGTGGCCTGCGCGGTCGCGCCCGGTTTCCGCGTCCTGATGATCGCGCGGATCGCGACGGCGCTGGCGCATGGCGCCTTCTTCGGCATCGCGTCGATCGTCGCAGGCGAGCTTGCCCCTCCGGGGAAGGCGGTGCGGTCGGTCGCCCTCCTGTTCACGGGCCTGACCGTGGCGAATGTCGTGGGTGTTCCCGTCGGCACCTGGATCGGACAGGCGGCCGGCTGGCGGGTCACGTTCGCGCTCGTCGCGGTCCTTGCGGCCGTCGCCCTCGTGGCGATGCTGCTCTGGATGCCGCGTCACCTGCGGCACGGGTCGAACGGGATCCGGCACGAACTCGCCGCCTTGCGGCAGCCTCAGATCTGGCTCGCCATGCTCGTCAGCACGTTCTCGTCGGCAGGGCTGTTCACGGTCCTCGCGTTCCTGACGCCCCTGCTGGAACATGAAGCGGGGACCACGCCCCATGGCGCGGCCATGGCGCTCTTCCTGTTCGGAGCCGGCCTCACCGCCGGCGGCCTGGCGGGAGGCCGTTTCGCCGATCGACACGCCCTGCTTGCGGTGCGCGCCCTTCTTGCGGTCGACGCCCTTGCCCTGGTCGGGGTCGGTCTTCTCCTGCGGAGCGGTCCCCTCGCTTTCGCGTCCATCTTCATCTGGGGTGTCGCGGCCTTCGCGCTCGTGCCCCCGTTGCAGCAGCGGGTCGTCAGCCAAGCGGAGGGGGCCCCCCAGTTGGCATCGACCCTGAACCAGTCCGCGTTCAACCTCGGCGACGCGCTCGGGGCGGCTTTCGGAGCAGCCGTGCTCGCGAACGGGTTCGGCTACGTCCGGCTGCCGGAGATCGGCGCCGCCGTCATCTGCCTCGCCCTTGTGCCTGCCTTCCTGAGTCGTGGCGCATCACGGTAGCATCGCCTGCGCGGCAAGGAGGGCTCCTGTTGTTCGTCGCACAACAGCCCCACGGCCTTCCCGGTACCGCCCATGCTGCGGCAGCCTGACACTGCCGACGCACGCCACCCGATCCCACCGCTCAACCGGGAGGGTCTCGATGGGACGGGATCGGGCACGGGAAGCTTCCCGCCGGTCAGGTGGACGGAAGGCCGAGCGTCAGCGTCGAGCCGAACAAACGCTCGACCTCCCCCGGATCGACTTCCGCCAGGCTCGCCGGCCGCCAGCGGGGGTTGCGGTCCTTGTCGATCACCGCCGCCCGCACCCCCTCAATGAAGTCGGGGCGGCGGATCAGCCCGGTGGCGAGCTGGTACTCCTGGTCCATGCACCGTTCCAGCTGCCCGAAGCCGCGGCCCTGGCGCAGCGCCCGCAGCGTCACCGCCAGCGACACCGGCGCGTTGCGGGCGATCCGCGCCGCCGCCGCCTGCGCCGCCGGTTCCGGCCGCGCCCGCAGCGCATGGAGGATCGCCGCCACCTCGTCGTGCCGGTAGCAGGCCTCGATCCAGCCCCCGTGCTCCGCGAACCACCCTGCGGCCGGCGGGCTCGCCGTCGCCGCCGCGCAGGCTGCGAGCCCGGCCGCATCCCGGCAGCGGCCGAGCTCGGCGACCAGCGCCGGCACGCGGTCCGACAGGACGTGATGATCCGCCAGGCCGCAGAGGATGGCATCCGCCGCCCCCATGGCCTCGCCGGTCAGCGCCGCATGCGTGCCGCACTCCCCCGGTGCCGCTGCCAGCAGCCAGGTGGCGCCCACGTCGGGAAGGAAGCCGATCCCCGCCTCCGGCATCGCCAGGCGGGTGCGCTCGGTGACGATCCGGATCGACCCGTGCGCCGACACCCCGACGCCGCCGCCCATCACCAGCCCGTCCATGATCGCCACGTACGGCTTCGGCAGCCGGGCGATGCGCGCGTTCAGCCGGTACTCGTGGTACAGGAACGAATCCGCCCGGTCCGGCTCCCCGGCGCGGACGCGGTCGTGCATGAAGCGGATGTCGCCGCCGGCGCACAGCCCGCGCTCGCCCTCGCCCTCGATCAGCACGCCGACCAGGTCCGGCTCCGCCGACCAGTCCGCCAGCGCCGCATCCATCGCCTGCACCATCTCCGGCGTCAGCGCGTTGATCGCCCGCGGCCGGCGCAGGGTGATCCGCCCGAGCCCCCCGTCGCGGCGGAGCCCGACCTCCGCCGTCATCCGGCCCCCCGCGCGCACCCGGCCAGGAGGCCCAGCACCCGGTCCGCGTGCTCCCGGCGGCACACCAGCAGGTCCGGCAGGAACACGTCCGGGGCGTTGTAGCGCAGCGGCGAGCCGTCCAGCCGCGACGCATGGAACCCGGCCGCACGCGCGACCGCGACCGGCGCGCAGCTGTCCCACTCGTACTGCCCGCCGGAATGGAGGTAGATGTCGGCCTCGCCCCGCACCACCGCCATCGCCTTCGCTCCGGCCGAGCCCATCGGCAGCAGCACGGCGCCGAGCGCTGCCGCCACACGCACCGCTTCCGCCGCCGGCCTGGTCCGGCTCACCACCATCCGCAAGGGTGCGTCCACCGCCGGCACCGGCCCGCCGCGCGCGTCGCCGGTGCCGAGCGTGGCAGCCAGCCCGGGCAGCGCCACCGCGCCGGCCGCCGCCACCCCGTCCACCGACAGACCGACATGCACCGCCCAGTCGCTGCGGCCTTCGGCGTACTCCCGGGTGCCGTCCAGCGGATCGACGATCCACACCCGGCTCCGCCCGAGGCGCACCGGATCGGCGGCCTCCTCTTCCGACAGCACCGCGTCGCCGGGCCGGTTCGCCTTCAGCGCCTCGACGATGAACGCGTTGGCGATCCGGTCGCCGGCGGCCCCGAGCGCCCGGCCGGCGAACAGCCCGGAGCCGCGCACCGCCAGCAGCAGCGCCCCGGCCGCCTCGGCGATCCGGCGCGCCAGCGCGTCGTCGGAGTCATCCATCGCGCCGTTCCCGGTCGCCCCGGCCCTGGCCGCGCAGCACCAGCTCGACCACCCGCTCCGCCGCCTGCTCCGGCGTGAGCGCTGCGGTGTCGAGTCGCAGCTCCGCGTGCTCCGGCGGCTCGTACGGGCTGTCGATGCCGGTAAAGTTGTGCAGGGTGCCCGCCCGCGCCTTGGCGTACAGCCCCTTCACGTCGCGGCGCTCGGCATCCTCCAGCGTCGCGTCGACGTGCACCTCGATGAACTCGCCCCCGGGCATCATGTCGCGCACCATCCGCCGCTCGGCCCGGAACGGCGAGATGAACGCGGTCAGCACGATCAGCCCGGCGTCGGTCATCAGCTTCGCCACCTCGCCGACGCGGCGGATGTTCTCCACCCGGTCGGCATCGGTGAAGCCGAGGTCGCGGTTCAGCCCGTGCCGGACGTTGTCGCCGTCGAGCAGGAAGGAGTGCCGCCCCAGCGCGTGCAGCCGCTTCTGCACCAGGTTGGCGATCGTCGACTTGCCCGCCCCCGACAGCCCCGTGAACCAAACCAGCGCCGGGCTCTGCCCCTTCTGCCGCGCATGGCTGTCGCGGGTCACGTCGATCGCCTGCCAGTGCACGTTCTGCGCCCGCCGGAGCGCGTACCGGATCATCCCGGCCGCCACCGTGGCGTTGCCGATCTTGTCGATCAGCACGAAGCCGCCGAGCGTGCGGCTGTCGCCGTACGGCTCGAACACCACCGGCCGGTCGGTGGACAGGGTGACGACGCCGATCGCGTTCAGCTCCAGCGTCCTCGCCGCCAGGTGCTCCAGGGTGTTGACGTTGACCTGGTACTTCGGCGCGTGGATGGTCGCCGTCACCGTCTGGGTGGCGAGCTTCAGCCAGTACGCCCGGCCCGGCAGCATCGCCTCGTCCGCCAGCCACACCAGGCTGGCCTCGAACTGGTCGGCCGCCTCCGGCGGCGCGCCGGCGGCCGCGAGGACGTCGCCGCGCGAGCAGTCCACCTCGTCGGCGAGCGTCAGCGTCACCGACTGCCCGGCCGCCGCCACGAGGAGGTCCCCGTCCAGCGTCACGATCCGCGCCACGTGCGAGGTGCGTCCCGACGGCAGCACCCGCACCGGGTCGCCCGGCCGCACCGTGCCCGACGCGACCAGGCCGGCGAAGCCACGGAAACCGGGGTCGGGCCGGTTCACCCATTGCACCGGCATCCGGAACGGCCTGCCCTGGTCGCGCACCGCATCCACCTCGACCGCGTCCAGGTGCGCGACCAGCGTCGGCCCGCCGTACCAGGGCATCGCCTCCGACCGCCTGAGGACGTTGTCGCCGCCCAGGCCCGACACCGGGATCGCGGTGACCCCGTCGATGCCGATGCCGTCGGCAAACTGCCTGTACTCCGCGACGATCGCCTCGTAGCGCGCCCGGTCGTAGCCGATCAGGTCCATCTTGTTCACCGCCAGCACCAGGTGGCGTACGCCCAGCAGGTGCACCAGGTGGCTGTGCCGGCGCGTCTGCGTCAGCACCCCCTTTCGCGCGTCGACCAGGATCACCGCGAGGTCGGCGGTCGACGCGCCGGTGACCATGTTGCGGGTGTACTGCTCGTGGCCCGGCGTGTCGGCGACGATGAACTTGCGCGTCTCGGTCGAGAAGAACCGGTACGCCACGTCGATGGTGATGCCCTGCTCGCGCTCGGCGGCGAGCCCGTCCACCAGCAGCGCGAAGTCGATCCCGCCGCCCTGCGTGCCGATCCGGCGGCTGTCCGCTTCCAGCGCCGCGAGCTGGTCGTCGAACACCGTGCGGCTGTCGTACAGCAGCCGCCCGATCAGGGTCGACTTGCCGTCGTCCACCGAGCCGCAGGCGATGAACCGCAGCAGCGACTTGTGCCGGTGCTGCTCCAGGAAGGCGTCGATGTCCTCCGCCACCAGCCCGGCCGCCCGGTAGGACGGGTTCACCGGCGCCATCAGAAATATCCCTCCTGCTTCTTCCTCTCCATCGACCCCTTCTGGTCGTGGTCGATGACCCGGCCCTGGCGCTCGCTGGTGGTGGTCAGCAGCATCTCCTGGATCACCTCGGGCAGGGTGGCGGCGCGGCTTTCCACCGCCCCGGTCAGCGGATAGTCGCCCAGCGTGCGGAAGCGGATCGAGCGCAGCACCGGCACCTCGCCCGGTTCGAGCCGGAACCGCGCGTCGTCGACCATCAGGATCAGCCCGTCCCGCTCCACCGTCGGCCGCGGTGCCGCGAAGTACAGCGGCACGATCGGGATGCCTTCGAGCTGGATGTACTGCCACACGTCCAGCTCGGTCCAGTTCGAGATCGGGAACACCCGGATGCTCTCGCCCGGCCCCTTCCGGGCGTTGTACAGGTTCCACAGCTCCGGCCGCTGGTTCTTCGGGTCCCAGCGGTGGCTCGCAGAGCGGAACGAGAACACCCGCTCCTTGGCCCGGCTCTTCTCCTCGTCGCGACGCGCGCCGCCGAACGCCGCGTCGAAGCCCCACCGCTCCATCGCCTGCTTCAGCCCCTCGGTCTTCCACAGGTCGGTGTGCAGCGCGCCGTGGTCGAACGGGTTGATGCCGCGCGCCAGGGCGTCCGGGTTGCGGTGCACCAGCAGCTCCATGCCGCTCTCCGCCCCCATGCGGTCGCGCAGGGCGTACATGTCGCGGAACTTCCAGGTGGTGTCGACGTGCAGCAACGGGAATGGCGGCGGCGCCGGATGGAACGCCTTGCGCGCCAGGTGCAGCATCACCGCGCTGTCCTTGCCGACCGAGTACAGCATCACCGGCCGCGACGCCTCGGACGCCACCTCGCGCAGGATGTGGATGCTTTCCCCTTCCAGGCGCTGCAGGTGCGTGAGCCGGACCGGTCCCCCGACCGCTCCTTCCGACACAGGCTCGGTCCGCTGCAATCCCGTCATCCTTTCGCCGGCGATCAGGCCGTCCCGCACCGTAGCCCGTGGCGCCGCCGGCGCGGAAGCGCGGGACCCCGCGTCGGCGTGGAACAGGCTGCCGCGCATCGGCGCTCCCGCCCGTTGTTCCGACCGGCCGCGTTCCTTCCCCGTCATCACGCGTCCCGCGGAATGGCGCAATCACCCATCGCGTGACCATGCGCAACGGGAACGGCAAGGCAGGGGGTTCGCGCCGCGCCGCCGGCGACCGGATCCGGGCCGGCGCAGGAAAGCCCGCCGCGTCCGGCAACCGGGACGCCGGCCGGGCGCTGCCGTCTCGTCGCGGGACGGTTCCCGCCTCGAAGGGACATGATGGCAGACGACACCCAGGGCCCGCGCGTCGTGGCGATCACCGGCGGCTCGTCCGGGATCGGGCTGGCCACCGCCGAGCTGTTCGCCAGGCGCGGCTGGCATGTCGGCCTCATCGCCCGCGGCGCCGAGCCGCTGGAGGCCGCCCGCAGCACCGTGCTGGCAGCCGGCGGCAACGCCGGCGGCCGGGTCAGCGCCCGGTCGGCGGACGTGACCGACAGCGAGGCGCTGCGCCAGGCGGCCGCCGCGATCGCCGCCGAGCTCGGCCCGATCGACGTGTGGATCAACAACGCCGCCGTCAGCGTGTTCGCCCCCTTCGTGTCCGTGTCCGAGCAGGAGTTCGAGCGCGTCACCGACGTCGTCTACATGGGCACCGTGCGCGGCACCCGGGTGGCACTTGAGCACATGCGGCCGCGCGACCAGGGCGTGATCGTCAACATCTGCTCCGCCATCGGCCTGCGCGGCGTGCCGCTGCAGTCGGCCTATTCCGGCGCCAAGCACGCCATGCGCGGCTTCGCGGAGTCGATCCGCGCCGAGCTGATGCACGAGCGCAGCCGGGTGCGGATCACCACCGTCTACCCGCCCAGCGTCAACACCCCGTTCTACAGCCACGCCACCGGCCGCCTCGACGGCCTGCCGCGCCCGCCGCCGCCGATCTACCAGCCCGAGCTGGTGGCGGACGCGATCTTCTTCGCCGCCGCCAGCCGACGGCGCGACGTCCTGGTCGGCGGCCAGACGGTGCAGACCGGGCTGCTGAACGCGCTGGCGCCGGGCCTCACCGACCTGCTGATGGCCAGGATCGCCCCGCGGAGCCAGACCTCCCACAACCAGGGCATCGCCGAGGCCCGCGACGAGAACCTGTTCACGCCCTCCACCCGCCCGTCCGGCACCCACGGCCCGTTCGACCGCGAGTCGCTGCCGTTCAGCGCGCAGCTCTGGGCCACCAAGCACCGCGGCACCGTCGGCGCGGTGGCGACCTTCGGCCTCGCCACCCTCGGCCTCATGCTCCTGCCGCGCCGCCGCTAGCAGTTGCGCCCGACCCGGGCAGCGGTGGGCGAGGCACTCGACGGGCCTTGGGTCGAGGGCACCCTGCGATGCCGTCGGGAAACTCCCGAAGCCCTCGAGGGCCAGCTCGTGCGCTTCATCGATCCCGCTGCACGCCTGCTGCTGCTGCACGCCGGGCGGGCGCGGATGCAGCCGCGCAGATCGTCCGGGTGAGGCAGGCGGCGTCATGTTTACCCTGATACGGCACCATGCGGATCTACACGCAGCCGGTGCCGTTCGACTGGACGACGCCGGTCGCGAGGCTTGCGGCTGACCTGGCCGGCCCCGCTGCCGTTTCGCATGCGGCAGCGTGACGCGCAGGCGTCGAGACCACACCTCCTGGAGCCTGACAGCCTCAGGATGGGGGACCGTCCCGGAGGGTCCGCCGGACGCCGACGCGTCGGCGAGCCGGTCAGGCGACGCGGCTCCATCGGCAACGGTGCGCGGACCGCTTCACCAGGGCGGAACTCATCGCCCCAGGGGTCGAGGCGAGCAGGCCGATCAGCGGTCCGGTCGTGGTGTCGCGGTTCCAGACCTCGACCTCGCCGCCGGCCTTGATGAGCGTCCTGGCATGATCGACCGCTTCGTCGTCGCTCCCGCAGTCTATGCTGACGGTCCGCTGGACGAGGTCGGCGGCATCGGAAAGATACACGCGATAAAGGGCCATTCCGCCGCCTCCGCTTGCAGGCCGGGAGCACGAGGCTCTTCCCGTCGCAGGCGCCTTACAGGTCGGCGCAGGCCGACGATGGCCCTCGTTAACACGTCCCTGTCATGCCGCCAGCGATATTATTGCAGTTCCATGCTTGTGTCGAACGATCCGGGGGGCGTGGCGCCGCCACCGGCTCCCGGGCCGTGGCTCCCGGCGAGCAGCTCCCTGATCCGGCCGGCCAGGGCCTCCATCGCGAACGGCTTGGTCAGCACGTGCATGCCGGGATCGAGGTGGCCGTGGCTGAGCACCGCGTTCTCGGCGTAGCCGGTGATGAACAGCACCTTGAGGTCCGGGCGCAGCACCCGCGCCGCGTCGGCCACCTGCCGCCCGTTCATGCCGCCCGGCAGCCCCACGTCGGTGACCAGCAGGTCGACCCGCGCGTCGGACTGCAGCACCCGCAGGCCGGCCGCCCCGTCCGCCGCCTCGATCGTGCGGTAGCCCAGGTCCTCCAAGACCTCGGCCACCAGCATCCGCACCGTGGCCTCGTCGTCCACCACCAGCACCGTCTCGCCGTGCCCGGCCCGCGGCGGCACGCCCGGACGGTCGCCCTCGGCCTCCGCCGCGTCCGGCTCGCCTGCCTGCCTGGGCAGGTAGAGGCACACCGTCGTCCCGCGCCCGGGCACCGAGTGGATCCGCACCTGGCCGCCGCTCTGCCGGGCGAAGCCGTAGATCATCGACAGGCCCAGCCCGGTGCCCTGCCCGATCGGCTTGGTGGTGAAGAACGGGTCGAAGGCGCGCGCCGCCACCTCCGGCGGCATGCCGGTGCCGTTGTCCGATACGCACAGCGTCACGTAGGCGCCTGCCGGCAGCTCCCGCTCGCCCGCCGCGCGCTCGTCCAGCCAGCGGTTGCCGGTTTCCACCGTCAGCCGGCCGCCGTCGGGCATGGCGTCGCGGGCGTTGATGCACAGGTTCAGCAGCGCGTTCTCCAGCTGGCCGGGATCGACCAGCGTGCTCCACAGCCCGCCCGCCATCACCGACTCCAGCTTGATTCCGGGCCCGATGGTGCGCCGGATCAGCTCCTCCATCCCGGCCACCAGCCGGTTCACGTCGATCACCCTGGGGTCCAGCGTCTGCCGGCGCGAGAACGCCAGCAGCCGGTGCGTCAGCGCCGCCGCCCGCCGCGCCGCGCCCTGTGCGGCGTTGACGTAGCGGTCCACCTCGCCGATCCGGCCCTGCGCCACCCGGGTCTGCAGCAGCTCCAGGCTGCCGCTGATGCCGGTCAGCAGGTTGTTGAAGTCGTGCGCCAGGCCGCCGGTCAGCTGCCCCACCGCCTCCATCTTCTGGCTCTGGCGCAGCGCCGCCTCGGCCTTGGCCCGCTCGGCGATCTCCTCGGCGATCCGGGTCTCCAGCGTCTCGTTCAGCTCGCGCAGCTGCTCCTCGGCGCGGCGACGGTCGACCAGCTCGCGCTGCGCCGCCTGGTAGAGCTGGCTGTTGTCGATCGCGATCGCCGCGTGCGCCGCGATGGCCACCAGCAGGTACTCGTGCCGCCCGGTGAACCGGCCCGGCTCGGGATGGCCGAACAGCAGCCCCCCCAGCACCTCGCCCGAGCGGGACACCACCGGCACCGCCAGGTAGCTCCGCACCGGCAGGTGCCCGCCCGGCATCCCCGCATGCGGCGCGTTCTTCCCGTAGCGCGCATCGAGGAGGATGTCGTCCGACCGGACGATGCCGCTCCCGCTGAAGGTCGGGTGGAAGACGGACGTGTTGCGCGGCATCGGGAACTTGTCGAACTCGGACCGGTCGACGCCGGAGATGGTGTAGAGCATGTAGCTCTGCCCGGCCTGGTTCGAGACGTTGTAGAAGAACGCCCCGAACGCGGCGCCGGTCAGCGTCCGTCCGGCATCGGTGACGACCTGCACCACGTGCTCGAGGTCGAGCTCGCTGGAGATCACCACGCCGGTGCGGTTCAGGGTTTCCAGCGCCCTGGTCTCGACGACCAGCGACTCCTCCGCCTTCCTGCGCTCGGTGCTGTCCAGGAAGGTGCAGACCGTGCCCTCGCAGGCACCGTCCACCCGGATCGGGTGGACCCAGTACTCGACCGGGAACTGCGTGCCGTCGGCACGGAAGAACGTGTCGTCGCGGACGTGCCCGTGCTCCCCGGTCCGCGCCGCCCGGACGATCGGGCAATCGGCGGCGTGGCGCGACCCGTCCGGACGGGAACGGATGACGTCGTGCAGCCTGCGGCCGATCAGCTCTCCTTCGTGCGCGAAGCCCAGCATCCGCCACGCTGCCGCGTTGCAGAAGGTGATGGCGCCGTCGCGACCGATGCCGCACAGGCCGTTGACCGAGCTGTCCAGGACCAGGCGCAGGAACGCCTCGCTCCGCTGCCGCGCGATGCCGGCCTGATGCTCGGCCGTGCGGTCGCGCAGGATCTTGAGGTAGCCCAGCAGGGTGTCGTCCTCGGCGCGCAACGGCATCAGCTCGCCGCTGGCCCAGAACCGCGAACCGTCGCGCCGCAGGTGCCAGCGCTCGTCGCTGGCACGACCGGCCTGCAACGCCTGCCGGATCTCCTTGCGCGGCTGGTCCGCCTGCCGGTCCTCCGGGGTGAAGAACCGGTCTGCCGGCTGCCCCCGCATGTCCTCCGCCGACCAGCCGAGCAGTCGCGCCGCGCCGGTGTTCCATTCCGTCACCCGGCCATCGACGTCGGTGGCGATGATGGCGAAGTCGACCGCGCTCCCGAGGATCGCGCGGTACCGGTCCTCGCAGCTGCCGATCCGCGCCATCGCGTCGCGCAGCCGTGCGTTCTCGGCTTCCAGCTCGGCCAGGCGGGCATGCGGGCGCACGCCTTCTCCTTCATCCATGCCGGATGCCGGTCCGCTGCCCGGCGGATCCGGTCCTCGCCGTTCGCGTGGTCATGGGCCCGCTTTTCGCATAGTTCTAGGGCCGGCAACAGCGGGCGCCGGACCGCACCGCATTCCCCGACCGCCCGTGCGGCCGCTCAGGACAGCGCCGCCGCCATCACCGCGACGTCGTCCAGCTTGGCGTGGAACGCCGACCAGTCGTCGTCGGCCGCGACCCTCGCCCAGAGCGCCTCGACCTCGTCGATCAGCATCGTGCACGGCACCCCGCGCCGGAAATACGCGTGCTCGCGACTGGCACCGGGCGCCACCGCATGCGCCGACAGCATCCCGCGCAGCGCCCCGAACTCCGGCTGCGGATAGCCGTCCGGCACCGTCGCGTACCAGTCGAAGAAGAACCGCTCGAACGGTACCTGCGTTTCCCGCAGCGCCAGCCATGCCTGTCCGCCCAGCGCCGCATCCGCGTCCACACCCCCCGACGCCCGGCCGAGCCGTCGCAGCATGCCCGCCACCAGCTCCGCGCCGAACCGCTCGCCGAAGCCGTGCAGCACCGGCTCCAGTGCCTCCTGCGGCGCCAGAGGCAGCAGGCACTCCGCCAGCCGGACCAGGTTCCACAGCAGCGTGTCCGGCTGCCGCCCGAATGCGTACAGCTTGCCGGTGTCGAAATACGCCGCGGTGAAGTCCGGCTGGTAGCTCGGCAGGAACCGCCACGGCCCGTAGTCGAAGCTTTCGCCGGTCACGTTGATGTTGTCGGTGTTCAGCACCCCGTGCACGAAGCCGGCCAGCATCCACTGCGCGCCCACCCGCGCCACCCGCACCGTCACCGCGTCGAGGAACGCCGCCGCCTGCGCCGCCTCGTCCTCCCGCCTCGCCTCCGGCAGGTAGTGACGCACCACGTGGTCCAGCAGCCGACGGATCGCGTCCACGTCGCCGTGGTAGGCCAGGCGCTGGAACGTGCCGATGCGGATGTGCGAGTGGCTGAGCCTGACCAGCACCGCCGAGCGCGTCGGCGACGGCTCGTCGCCCCGCTCCAGCGCTTCCCCGGTCTCGATCAGCGAGAACGACTGCGAGGTCTCGACCCCGAGCGCCGCCAGCATGGTCGTCGCCAGCACCTCGCGCACGCCGCCCTTCAGCGTCAGCCGGCCGTCGCCGCCGCGCGACCACGGCGTGCGCCCGCTGCCCTTGGTGCCGAGGTCGAGCAGCCGCCCGTCCCCGAGGTCGTGGACCTGCGCGAACAGGAAGCCGCGCCCGTCCCCGAGGTCGGGGTTGTAGTTCCGGAACTGGTGGCCGTGGTAGCGCAGCGCCAGCGGCTCGGGGAACGATCCCGGCAACGGCTCGAACCGTCCGAAATGCCGGATCCACGCCTCGTCGGACAGCGCGTCGAGACCGACCTGCCTCGAGGCCTGCACGTTCCGGTAGCGCAACATGTGCTCCGGGAAGCGCGCCGGTTCCACCAGGTCGAAGAACGGCTCCCCCAGCGCCTCGTGGGCACGTGACGGGCGGGCATGCGGAGTCGGGCTCATGGCGCTCATATGGGGCGGCGGTCCGCCATCCGCAGCCCGGCGCTCAGGCCGTTCCCGCGCGCGGCGGCAGCCCGCCCGGATGGCGGCGCAGCAGCAGGAGCATGACCAGGATGCCGGGCAGGCAGGCCGCCACGGTCAGCAGGTAGAACCCGGTCCAGCCCATCGCCTGCGCCAGGAACCCGGTGCTGCCGCCCAGCGTCCGCCACGCCACCGGCGCCAGCGACGACAGCAGCGCGAACTGGGTGGCGGTGTACTCGAGCGAGCACAGCCGCGACAGGTAGGTGGCGAACGTGGTCGCCGCCAGCACCTCGGCGAAGCCTTCCAGCGTCACCTTGGCCAGCAGCAGCGGGAACACCGGCCCGGCCTGCGCCAGCACGAGGTAGAGCAGGATGGAGGCCATCTGCACGACCGCGCACAGGATCAGCGCCCGGCCGAGCCCGATCCGCGCCACCAGCAGCCCGCTGGCGGCGGCTCCCGCCAGCGCCGCGCACAGCGACGGGACGCCGTTGGCCGACGCCACCGCGGTCGGCGCGAAGCCCAGCGCGTGGTACAGCGGATAGGCCATGGTGTCGGCGAGCTGGGTGCCGAGGTTGGCCACCAGCACGAAGGCGATGACGATCCCCGAGTCCGGCCGGCCGAGCAGGTCGCGGAACGGCTCCGCCACCCGGACCCGCAGCGCGTCGCGCCATCCCCGCCCGGTGCCGACCCGCACCGGCAGCACCGGTTCCCGCGCCAGCAGCGCCAGCACCGGGCCAAGGAGACTCAGCACCGCCATCGCCAGCAGCGCGCGGTGCCAGCCGATCCGCGCCGCCAGCGCGATCGCGCCGGCGCCGGAACACAGCATGGCGATCCGGTAGCCCCAGCTGTAGGCGCCGAGTGCCGCCGCCTGCAGCTGCGGCGCGAACACCTCGATGCGCCAGGCATCGATCAGGATGTCCTGGCTGGCGGACAGGAACGCCAGCAGGCAGGCCGCCGCGAACAGCGGCGGCAGCGCCCGGGCCGGCGCGCATTGCGACATGGCGACGATCGTGAGGCCGAGCAGCAGCTGCACCGGCAGCATCCAGCCACGCCGGCGCCCGAGCCGGCCGAGCGGCCCCGGCAGCGCCCGGTCGAACAGCGGCGCCCACAGGAACTTCAGCAGGTAGGGCAGCCCGATCAGGGCGGCGCTGCCGATCGTGCGCAGCGACACGTGGCTCTCGCTGAGCCATTGCTGCAGGGTGAAGAAGGTGAGGTAGAGCGGCAGGCCGGACGCGAAGCCGAACCCGCCCATCAGCAGCAGGCCGCGCGGGCCGATCGCGGCGGAGCGCGCCGGATCAGGCATCAGGACCGCCCGACGGAAACCGGTGCGCAGGAGGCGGCTGCCCGCTCCTGCGCACCGGTCGGGTGACGAGGGACCCGCAGGCTACTGCGGCGCCGCCTGGGTCGAGGCTGCCGCCTTCTTGTGGTGGGTGGTCTTCTTGTGGTGCCGGGTGGTCTTCTTCGGCGCCATGCTGCTGCTGCTGGAAGCCGTCGACGAGTCGGTGGACGGCGCGGCCGTGCTCGGTGCCGAGGTGGCGGGGGCCGAGGTGGCGGGAGCCGAGGTGGCCGGGGCCGCGGTGCTCGGCGTCGGGGTGGCGGGCGACATGGTGTTCGGCGCCATCGTCGACGGCGTGGTGGTCGAGGGGGCGGTCGTGGTCGGGGCGGTGGTGGTCTGTGCAACGGCCGGAGCCGCGGCGCCCAGCAGGGCAGCGGTCGACAGGGCGGCGAGGAACCGGGTCTTGAACGTCATGGGGGACTCCGCGGTGGGACGGTTGGGGCTGCGGTGCCAAACCCCGGGAAGGGTCGGTGCGCCGAGGTGCCATACCATGCGACCCCGGCCGCGTCGCGGGTCAAAGTTCGGCAATGCGTTCAGGTTTCCAACGCAGGTGCCTGAAATACAACACAATCTTGCTCGTGCCCGACAGTGATTCATGTCGATTTCGTGGCAAAACCGGACGACGACGGGCGGGCTGCGGGTCAGGGCGTTGAAATCGCCCAAGAAACGTTTCGCCCTGCGGGACCGGACGGCCCCACGCAGGGCGGCAGGACGGCTCGGTTCAGGCGGCGTCGCCGCGCTTCTCCATCTTCTTGCGCTCGTTCGGGTTGAGGTAGCGCTTGCGGATCCGCACCGCCGACGGCGTCACCTCCACCAGCTCGTCGTCCTCGATGTAGGCGATCGCCTGTTCCAGGCTCATGCGGCGCGGCGGCGTCAGCAGCAGCGCCTCGTCCTTGCCGGCGGCGCGGATGTTGGTGAGCTTCTTCTCCTTGATCGGGTTCACCTCGAGGTCGTTCTCGCGCGAGTGCTCGCCCAGGATCATGCCGACATAGACCTTCTCGCCCGGATCGACGAACAGCGCGCCGCGCTCCTGCAGCGAGAACAGCGAGTACTGCACCGCCGCCCCGTCCTCCGAGGAGATCAGCGAGCCCTTCACCCGCCCGGCGATCGAGCCGGCCCAGGGCTGGTACCCGGCGAACAGCCGGTTCATGATCCCGGTGCCGCGGGTGTCGGTCAGGAACTCGTTGTGGTAGCCGATCAGGCCGCGCGACGGGATCAGGAAGGTCAGTCTGACCTTGCCGCCGCCGCTCGGCCGCATGTCCTGCATCACGCCCTTGCGGATGCTGAGCTTCTCGACGACGATTCCCGAGAACGGCTCGTCCACGTCGACCAGCACCTCCTCGAACGGCTCCTCGCGGTCCCCCGTCTCCGGGTTCTCGCGGGTCAGCACGCGCGGCCGGCCGATGGTGAGCTCGAAGCCCTCGCGGCGCATCTGCTCGATCAGCACGCCGAGCTGCAGCTCGCCGCGGCCGGCCACCTCGAACGCTTCCGATTCCGGGCTGTCGGTGACGCGGATGGCGACGTTGCCCTCCACCTCCTTGAACAGCCGGTCGCGGATCTGCCGCGAGGTGACCTTCTTGCCCTCGCGGCCGCCGAGCGGGCCGTCGTTGAGGCGGAAGGTCATGCTCAGCGTCGGCGGGTCCACCGGGATCGCCGGCAGCGCCGCGGTCACCTCCGGCGAGGCGATGGTCTCCGGGATGGTCGCCTCCGACAAACCCGCGATGGCCACGATGTCGCCCGCCTCGACCTCGTCCGCCGGCACCCGCTCCAGCCCGCGGAAGGACAGCAGCTTGGTCAGCCGTCCGGTCTCCACCACCGAGCCGTCGGCGCGAAGCACCCGCACCGGCATGTTGGTGCGCGCCCGGCCCTGCTCGACCCGGCCGGTCAGCACCCGGCCGAGGAACGGGTCGGCTTCCAGGATGGAGGCGACCATGGCGAACGGCTTGTCCTTGTCGCAGGACGGCGACGGCACGTGGCTGAGCACCATGTCGTAGAGCGGCGACAGGTCCTTGCGGGCGCCTTCCAGTTCCGTGTCGGCCCAGCCCTGCCGGCCCGAGGCGAACAGGGTGGGGAAGTCGAGCTGCTCGTCGTTGGCGCCGAGCGCCGCGAACAGGTCGAACATCTCGGTGTGGACCTCGTCCGGACGGGCGTCCTGCCGGTCCACCTTGTTGACCACCACGATCGGCTTGATGCCGCGCGCGAGCGCCTTGGTCAGCACGAACTTGGTCTGCGGCAGCGCGCCCTCGGCCGCGTCCACCAGCACGATGGCGCCGTCCACCATGTTCAGGATGCGCTCGACCTCGCCGCCGAAATCGGCGTGGCCCGGGGTGTCGATGATGTTGATGCGGGTGTTCTTCCATACCACGCTGGTGCACTTGGCCAGGATGGTGATGCCGCGCTCGCGCTCCAGGTCGTTGCGGTCCATCGCCCGCTCCGCCACCACCTGGTTCTCGCGGAACGAGCCCGACTGCCGCAGCAGCTGGTCGACCAGGGTGGTCTTGCCATGATCGACGTGGGCGATGATGGCGATGTTGCGGATGTCCATGCGGGCGACTGGCTCTCGTTCGGTCCGGGCGGGCGGGATGATGCGCGAACGCCGTCCCTGTCCGGAACGAACCGGATGGGAACGGCACAGGCGGGCCCGCTTCGGCCCCGATCAGGGGAAGTACGTGGCGGCTAGATAATGCGGCAGGGCGGCATTTGCACGTTCTAAAATGCCCGAACCCGGTCAGGCGGACGCGGGGCCGGCCAGCAGCGCATGCAGGTCGGCCTCCGGACGGGCGCCGAAATGGCCGATCACCTCCGCGGCCGCGATGCTGCCCATGCGGCCGCATTCCGCCACCGGCAGCTCCTGCGCCAGCCCGGCCAGGAAGCCCGCCGCATAGGCGTCGCCGGCGCCGGTGCTGTCGACCACGGTGGCCGGCTCGGGCGGGATGTCGGTGCGCGCGCCGTGACGGAACACCACGCTCCCCTTGTTCCCGCGCGTCAGCACCGCCAGCGCGACCTCGCGCCCGGCCTGTTCCGCCGCCTGCTCGAATCCGTCGACACCGTACAGCGAGACGATCTCGTCCTCGTTGGCGAACAGGATGTCGACGTGGCCGGCCGCCAGCGCCCGGAACGCGGTGCGGTGGCGGTCGACGCAGAAGGCGTCGGACAGCGACAGCGCCACCGCGCGACCGGCCTCCTGCGCCAGCCGGGCCGCGTGCCGGAACGCGTCCTGCGCGTCCGGCGGGTCGAACAGGTAGCCCTCGAGGTAGGTGATCCGGCTGTTCCGCACCGTGTCGTCGTCGACGTCGTCCGGCCCGAAGGCGGTGCAGGCGCCGAGATAGGTGTTCATGGTGCGCTGGCCGTCCGGCGTCACCAGGATCAGGCAGCGCGCGGTGCCGCGCCCGTCGGCGCGGTCGGCGTGCAGCGGGCGCGAGGGAAAGTGGATGCCGGCCGCGCGCAGGTCGGCCGCGAAGGCCAGGCCCAGCGGGTCGTCCGCCACCAGGCCCAGATAGGCGGTGCGGGCACCCAGCCCGGCCGCCACCACCGCGGTGTTGGCGGCCGAGCCGCCGCCGGTCTGCTGGCGCCGGTCGAGCCCGCGATACAGCGCCTCGGCACGCCCGGCGTCGATCAGGGTCATGCTGCCCGGGACCAGCCCTTCGGCCTCCGGCATCCCGGCCGGCACCGGGGCGAGCACGTCGACGATGGCGTTGCCGATGCACAGCAGGTCGTGGCGCGCGTCGCGGGACAGGGTGGCGAGGCTCAAGCGGGCGGATCCTTGGAGCTGGGCCGGGAAACTGGACCGGTTCGACCGGCACGGCGTCCGCTAGCACCCGGCCGGCACAGCGGCAACACGTCCAATTCGGCCCGGTTGGCGCTTGTCCGCTGCCGTGCGCAGCGTGTAAGCCGAGGTCCGGTTCCGCAGCCCGAGGAAGGGCAGGTGCCCAGGGCCGAGGTTTATCGACAAGAGCAGCGGAGGGTTGAACGTGTTCAAGCGACGCAAGCCGGACGAGATCGCCACCCCGGCCGCGCTGCCGACGGCCACGGCGGCCCCATCCGCCTCGTCCACGTCCGCCTCGTCCACGCCCTCCTTCCCGTCCACGCCTGCCGCGCCGACGCCCTTGTCGCCGACTCCCGCCTCCCCAGGCGCCTCGGCATCCAGGCCGACGGTCCCGGGCCCGATCCAGAGCTCCGGACAGATCTTCAACCAGACCGCCCCCCAACCCGCACCGTCCAAGGAGGCCCCCATGGGTCGTTCGCCATTCCCCGCCCCGCCATCCCCGCCCGCACCGGGCCCGGCGCTCGGCAACCCGCAGGCCGCCGCGCCGCAGGCGCGTCCGCCCATGCCGGGCAGCCCGGGTGCGGCAGCCGCCGGCGCCAGCCCGAAGAAGGACACGGCCGAGCGCCGCACCCTGGTGGTCGGGCGCGGCATCAGCGTGCAGGGCGTGGTGCAGGATGCCGAGCGCCTGGTGGTCGAGGGCACCGTGGAGGCGACCATGATCCACGCCACCGAGCTGTCGGTGGCGCCGGGCGGGGTGTTCCGCGGCGAGGTCGAGGTCGAGGACGCGGAGCTGGCCGGCACCGTCGACGGCACCCTCACCGCGCGCGGCAACCTCACCATCCGCGCCACCGGCCGGCTGATCGGCACCGCCAAGTGCCGCCGGCTCCAGGTCGAGGACGGCGGCCAGGTGACCGGGCGGCTGGAGATGATCACCGAGGGCGCCCGCCCGTCGGCGCAGCCGGTGGGCGAGCCGATCGCGTCCGCCAGGCCGGCGCCGGTGCCGATGCCGGCGGTGGACCCGGTGCCCGTTTCCGGCTGAACCGGCGACGTCGGGAGGGTGGGCGCCCGGCGTGCCCACCCTGAGCCCGTGAGATGAGCGGGCCGTGAGATGAGCGGGCTGGCGGCGGCGGTCTCCTCGGCGCGGGCCTCGGCCCCGTGTCGCGAGCTGGCCGGGGTGGTCCGGCCGCTGCTGCCGACGCTCGCCTACACGCTGCGCACCATGCTGGCGATCGGCCTGGCGCTCTACGTCGCGTTCTCGCTGCAGCTGCTGTCGCCGCTGTCCTCGGTGGTCACCGTGCTGATCGTGGCCAACCCGGTAACCGGCGCGCTGGTGTCGAAAAGCCTGTGGCGGCTGTTCGGCACCGTGCTGGGTGCCGCGGCCGCGGTGGCGCTGTTCGCCGTGTTCGCGCAGTCGCCGATCCTGTTCACGGGCGCGCTGTCGCTGTGCATCGCGCTGGCCTGCGTGGTGTCGACGCTGCTGCGCTATTTCCGGGCCTACGGCGCGGTGCTGGCCGGCTACACCATCATCATCGTCGCCGCCGGCTCGTTCGCCGACCCGCAGAACATCTTCATCGGCGCCTTGTCGCGGGTGTCGTCGGTGTCGGTCGGGCTGGTCACCACGGCGCTGGTGTTCCTGCTCACCACCCTGCCGAGGCCGTCGCGGCTCGAGCCCGCCATCGAGGTCCTGGTGCGCGACGTGGCGGCCGCGTTCCTGGCCTACCGCGGCCACCAGCCCGGCTGGACCGCGACGCTGCCGCGGGCGGAGCTGCTGCGGCGGGCCAGCGCGCTGGACGAGCAGATCGTGTATGCCGGCGCCGACAGCACCGCGGTGCGGGCGCGGATGATGCGGCTGCGCCAGGGCGGGGCCGGGCTGCTCGGGCTGCTGAGCGCGCTGGAGCCGCTGCACGACCGGCTCCGGCAGGACGATCCGGCCGTGGACGCGGCGCGGCGGATCGCGCACGGGACCATGGAACGGCTGGCCCGGCTGGAGCCGGGCGGTCTTGCCGGAGCACTTCCGCCGATCGAGGCGGCCAGGACCGAGCTGCAGGCGATCGCCGCCCGGACCACCGATCCGGAAGCGCTGACCGTGGTGCTGCACGAGCACGACCTGCTGCAGCAGCTGGCGCAGGCGGTGGGCGACCTGGGCGGACAGGGCACCGGCGGCACCCGGCTGCGCCTGCTGCCCTACCTGGACTGGTCGAGCGCTGGGCGCAACGGGATGCGCGGCGGCCTGGTCACGCTGCTGGGCGGTCTGTTCTGGTACGCGACGCAGTGGCCGTCCGGCCCGACGCTGCTGTCCTACCTGGTCCCGGCCGCCTGCCTGCTGTCGACCAATCCGTCGGCGTCGCAGGCCAGCGTCAGCTTCGCCATCGGCACGCTGCTGGCGATCCCGGCCAGCCTGTTCGCGCAGGTGTTCCTGCTGCCGCAGATCGACGGCTTCCCGCTGCTGTGGGGCTCGCTGTGCCTGTGCCTGGCGCCGGGGATCTGGCTGCAGTTCAGCCCGCGCCACGGCCTGCGCGCGTTCGGCTACGTGGTGTTCTTCAACGCCATGGTGAACGTCCACAACCCGATCACCTTCGACGACATCGCCCTGCTCAACACCTGGGCCGCGTTCGCGGTCGGCACGGTCTGCCTGGTGGTGGTGTTCCGTGTGCTGCTGCCGGTCAACCCGGCCCGTGAGGTGGCCCGCCTGGCGGCCTTGCTGGGCCGGGCGGTGGAACGGCTGGCGCGGCCGGGGCGCCGTGGCCTGCCCGCCTGGGCAACCTGGCAGAACGTGCAGATGCAGAAGATCCTGCGCCTGATCCAGCGGATGCAGCAGGTGCCGGGCCTGGACCAGGTGGGCCCGCTGCAGCAGGCGTTCGCCGCGGTGGCGCTGGGACGGGTGGTGCTGACGCTGCAGGCGCTGCGCCGCGAGCCGGCGCTGGGGGCGGCCGGCCGGGATGCCGCGCTGGGGGCGCTGGGCGCGCTGCGCCGGCTGCGTGCCTCGCCGGAGCGGGCGGCGACGGCGATCGATGCGGCGGCCCGTGCGGCGGAACCGCTGCTGCCGGCACCCGACGCGGCACCTGCCGACGCGCCGCATCCGGCCCGCCTGCTGGTTGGCACCCTGGGCGAGGCGGGGGTGCTGGTCGCCAAGGCGGGCCCGCTGGTCGACCGGCGTGGTGCCATGGCGGGGCGGGGATGCTGACGGAGCTGCACCTGGGCGGGGTGCTGTTCGCGCCGATCGTCGCCTATGCCCTGCTGGCGGTGCCGATCACGCTGGCGCTGCGCGGGCTGATCTGGGCCAGCGGGCTGGCGCGCTGGACCTGGCACCTGCCGCTGCTGGAGTTCGCGCTCTACGTCTGCGTGCTGTCGCTGCTGGTGATGTACGTGTGACCGGAAGGGACACGCGCGGCACCTGATCCCGGACCGGAACCGCCCGGCTTCACGCCGCCGCCCGAGACTGCCTGCCCGCCCCAGCCCCTTCAGGCCGGCAGGGCGATCCCGGACAGCGTCCTGCAGGCCTCGAGAACGGCGTCCTGGACCCGCTCGTCCCGCGCTGCCGGGTTCGGCTCGCGTCGCTGGAGGTGATGGAAATATCCCCCGCTCATCCGTGCCGCCGGATCGTCGTCCGTCGCGAGCCAGGCCTGGGTCAGATGGGCCTGGTCCATGTCGTCCGGCGCGTCCGGGCCGCCCATCCTGGTGGGCACCCAGCCGGGCTCCAGCGCGTTCGACAGCACGCCCGGCCAGCGTCGCGCCACCGCGAAGGCAAGAACCGTGTCGTACAGCTTGCTCTCGGCATAGGCCTCGTCGCCGCGCCAGCGCCGCCGCGTCCAGAGCATGTCGTCGAGCACCGGCCGTGCCCGGTGATGCATGCCCGAACCGAGAAAGACGAGCCGGTCCGGCCTCTCCATCGACGCCGTCAGCACGTAGGGCGCCAGCACGTTCACGGCGAACACGTGCGGCAGCCCGTCACCGGTCTCGATCCGGCGCGGCTCCCGGTAGCCGATCCCGGCGTTGTGGATGACGGCCTCGAACCTGCCGGTCAGGTCCGCCGCCTCCGCGACCGAGCGCATGCCGGCGAGCGTCGCGAGGTCGCCGGCGACCTTGCCCGCGGCGCCCGGCGCGGCCGCCAGGGCCTCGTCGCTGCGGGCCCTGTCGCGTCCGTGCAGCACGACCGCGTGCCCCTGTCCGATCAGCCTTCGTGCCGCCATGAGGCCGAGCCCGGTCGAGGATCCGGTGACGAGGACGCGTGCCATGTCCCGCTCCGCTCAACCGTGTGCCACGAGGTCGCGCAGCACCGCCTCGATCGGCGTCGATCCCTTGGCGGAGCCCGCCTCGCCGCCCTCGAACTCGATCCAGCCCTCGTTGAAGCCGTCGATCATCTGCGCCCGCGGGGTCGGGTTCACCGCCCCACCGGATCGGAACTCCGCCTCCCACTCCCCGCGCGGCACGGGCTCGATCCGCACCGGACGGCCGAGCAGGCCGGACAGCGCGGCAGCGATCTCGTCCGGCGCCACCCGCCGCGGGCCCTCGAGCTCGACGATCCGCCGACCGTCCCAGCCCTGGCGCAGCAGCCCGGCCGCGACCGAGCCGATGTCGGCGGTCGCCACCATGGGGACCGGCTTGTCGAGCGGCTGCAGGTGGCTGCGGATCACCCCCTGCCGTATGGCGGAGCGGACGTCCGCAGCGCCGTTCTCCATGAACCAGGCGGCACGTAGGAAGGCAACCGGCAGGCCGAGCGATCCAAGCGCCTCCTCCACCAGCCCCAGCTGGGACAACAGGTTCGGGCGCGTCGCCTGCGCCCCGATCGTGGACAGGCAGACGACCCGGGCCGGCCTGGCCTGGCCCAGCGCCGCCACCAGCGACGCGATCACGCGCCGCACCTCCGGGAAGCCCGGCGCCGGGTCGAACACCGGCGGGATCAGGACGAACGCTGCCTCCGCGCCGGCGAAGGCTCGTGCCAGGGCTCCTGCCTCCGTCATCTCCGCCAGCGCCACCTCGCAGCCCCGTGCGGCCCAGATCGCGCTCTTCGCCCGGTCGCGCAGCACCGCCCGGACCGGATGCCCGGCGTCGAGCAGTTGCCGCGCCACCGCACCGCCAACCTGTCCCGTGATCCCGGTGATTGCGAACATGTCGTGTCCTCCGTCTGACGCGCCATGATCCCGCAGCGGAGCTTCCGATCTAAGTGCGGTTGTGTCAGATCATTCCTGACCAAACTGCAGGAATGCCGTGAGCTTCGACACCCGTCTCCTGACCGGTCTCGGCGTCCTGGCGGCGGTGGTGGAAGCCGGCAGCTTCGTCCGCGCGGCGGACGTGCTCGGCCTGTCGGATTCCGGTGTCAGCCGGGCGGTGGCGCGGCTGGAAGCGCGGCTCGGGGTGCGGCTGCTCGACCGCACCACGCGCGCCCTGCGGCTGACCGACGAGGGACGGCGCTTCCATGACGCGGCCGCCCCGTTGCTGGGCGAGATCGAGCAGGTCGCGGCACGCGCCTCGGGTGCGGGAGCGATCGTGCGCGGCCGCCTGCGGGTGGACGTGGACGGCTTCCTGGCGCGCCGGGTACTGGCTGCCGCGTTGCCCGCGTTCCTGGCCGCGCATCCGGAGCTCGAGGTCGAGCTGCTGACGCGCGAGGCGATCGGCGATCTGGTCGGCGACGGCATCGACCTGGCGCTCCGATTCGGGCCGCCGCCGCACCGCTCCGCCGTGGCCACCAGGCTGCTGGAGACACGCATCGTGACCGTCGCGGCGCCAGCCTATCTCGCACGCCATTCCCGCCCGTCATGCCCCGGGGAGCTCGCCCGGCACGACTGCATCCAGTTCCGCGACGCCGGCACCGGACGGCCCTTCTCCTGGGAGTTCCGGCGCGGTGCCGAGATCCTGCCGGTGGCGACGGCGGGGCGGCTCGTCCTGACCGACGTGGACACCATGCTGAACGCCTGCCTGGCCGGAGGAGGAGTGGCCCAGGTCATGGCGTTCGGCATCGAGGACCTCCTTGCCGGCGGGCAGCTCGTGGACCTGTTCCCCGACTGGCCCGACGAGATGTTCCCGCTCTACGCGGTGCACCCGTCGCGACGCCACGTTCCCGCCAAGGTGCGGGCGTTCATCGGCTTCTGCCGCGACCTGCTGCCATCGCCGCACCCGACCGGCTGACCCTGCGGCGCTCCCGGGCGATTGCGATCGCGGCCGATTTCGCCGATCCTGTTCCGGAGCGGGATCGAAAGGACAGGTCATGGCACGGGCGGCACCGCCACCTGCAGCAGGGTCCGGCAGTCGGGCCGATTTCAGCTACGCCGCCGGATCGCCGGATCCTCGCGCCGACATGGCGTCGATCCGGCAGCAGAACTCCGACCAGGACTTCCTGGATCTCGACGCGCAGACGAAGCCCGACGCGAAGGACGCGGCGTTCGCGGCGGCCGACATCCTCGCCAGCACCCTGGCCATGGTTCCGGCGACCAGCGTGGGCAAGCCGGGCCTGGCGAATGGCGGGATGCAGACGCTGTATCGGATCGGCTTCGACGCCAAGCTGCGGTCGAAGGACGTCGACGTGAAGCCGAACCCGTGGTTCGTCGCCAACGGCCACGTCGACAAGGAGGACGGGAAGGACGGACACGGCGCGTCCGCGGCGGCGGCCTCGGGGAGGGGCGGCGCCACGACGTTCACCAACGACGAGACCAGGTCCCCGCTCACCCAGGCCTACCTGCAGACCCGCGACTACAAGACCATCGGCAGCGGCCTGATGGGCATCGGCGGCGGGGTGGCGTCGGCGCACACCGGCGGCGTCAACGTCCTGAACACCACGCGCCACCTCAACGCCGCCGGTTCCACCCTGATCCACTGGCTCAAGATCAGGGCGATCGCGGAGTCGGTGCCGCAGAAGAGCGCCACCATCATCGGCTGGTGCGACATCATCATGAAGGCCAAGGCCGCCAAGGGCGGCAGCCGCGCGCTCGGGATCGTGTCGGCGGCGACGCCGGTGCCGTTCGCGGGTCCCATCGCCACCATCCTCGGTACTGCCGCCGGCCTCGGGATCAAGATCGGCCTGGCGGAGGCCTGCTACCTCGCCGCCCTGGAGATCCACTGGCGCGCGTTCGGGGAGCAGACGATCGCCGCCGTGGCGGGACCCCGGATGCCGGTGAACTTCTCGCGGCCGTTCGCGCCCGGCACCCGCCCTGCGCAGGGCAGGCCGGTGCCGGGAAAGGAGCCGGCGGCGTCGCTTTCCGCCGGACCGGCCTCGCGCATCTTCGCCGAGGTGTTCAAGCGGCGCGGCATGACCCGGGTGCTGGGCGCGTACGACGTCGCCGGCCTGATCAAGGAGCCGGCCGGATGGATGGTGCTCGGGGAGCGGCTCGCCTCGACCTGATGGCGGCCCGATCCACCTTCCCGGCCCAGGACCAGGGCGATGCGTGCGTCGATCGACGCACGCGCCAAGGGACGCCCTGATGCGGCGCTCCCTGCTCCCGGCCTGATGGCGTCCGCCTCCGGTTCCGCGTCCCGTCCCTTGCGGCGGGCGGCCTCGCGCGGATGGGTGATGGCCGGAACGGTCGTCCTGGTGGTCGCCTACCTGTGGGGCTACGCCCTCGACGTGGAAGCGCCCGGGAACAACCCGCGCTTCCCGCTCGGCTGGTGGGGCGGCTGGGACCAGTCGAAGTACCTCGACTCGGCGCTGTCGCTGGCCGCCGGCGACCTCCACGCCGTGCACCACTGGTATCCGCTCGGCTACGCCTTTCTCGGCGCGCCGTTCGCCATGCTGCTGCCGCCCGGCCATCTCTACCTCCTTGCCGACCTGCTCTGCCTGCTGGGCACCTATGCCGGCTTCCTCCTGTTCGCGCGCCGGGTCGGCACCGCGGCACCGGCGGCCGTGCTGCTGTTCCTGCTCGGCACCATCACCTGCCCCGACGTCCTGGTGGCCTGGGTGAAGCCGTGGAACACCAGCCTGTCGGCGATGCTGATCTGGTGGCTGCTGGCCCTGACGGCGCAGCTCCTGCAGCCCGCCGCGGCCCGCTACCTGGCCCGCCGGCGCTGCGGCGTCGCCCTGATCGGCATGATCGTCGCCGCGATTCCCATCACCCGACCGACCGACCTTCTGGTCGTCGCCAGCTGGGCCGCGTTCGTGACGGCAACCTCGCTGCTCCGCCGGCGCGCGGTCGGCGACGACCCGTTCTGGCTCGCCTTCGGCGCCTGCCTCGTGCTGCTGCCGTTCGCCCGGGTCTACCTGCACATCTACGGGCTGCACCCGAGCCAGTACATGCTGCAGTCGCGCATGCTGGGGTTCCGGCTCGATGGGCTGGGCTGGAAGGCCTACACGCTGCTGATCGACCCGCTGCCCTGGTTCCCCTACGGCGCAGGCATGCTGGAAGCGATGCCGTGGCTCGCGGCCGGCGCCGCGGGCATCCTGGTCCTGCCGATGCTGCACGGCGAGGCGCGGGCCCTGCTGGCGCTGCTGACGCTGGCGGTCGTGCCGTACGTGGCGCTGTTCCTGTCCTATGTCGACCTGCTGCCCACCGGGCTGTGGCGCTACGGCAACATCCACTACTTCAAGTGGACGCTGCCGGGCTTCGCCCTGCTCGGCTTCGTGGCGCTGCGCGAGCTGGCGACCGGACCGCGCCGCCTCCGGGTGGCGGGATGCTTCGCGCTGACGGCGCTGCTGCTCTGCCTGCGGCTGACGGCGGTGCCGGCCGGCGCGGCGCAGCCCGCCCGGATGGTGCAGCTGCCCGGGGAGGCCACCGGGTTCGACCCGGCCTATTTCGGCTCCATGGCGATCCGCGACCGCGGCGGGTTCGAGCGCAACATCGTCGACTTCCGCCTCATGCCGGACGGGCAGGGCCTGCGCCTGCTGGCGCTGGCCCGGCCGCTGCGGGGGATGCTGACGATCCTGTCCGGTGACCCCAGGACGCGGCCCGGCACCGTCCCGCCGGTCCGCTGGCGCGGCCGGCTCGGGCTGGGCTGGCCCTGCTGGCTGCCGCCCTATGCCTGCGACGCGCTGCCGCCGAGGTGACGCCCGACGAGGACGGTCCCGGCCGATGGCGCGCCGAGGCCCCGTCGTCTAAGTAACCGCGGCCCGGGGTCCAGGCGGCCCCGGCCGGTCCAGGGATGTCCCGGCCGGGCGTTCTGAAGCTGAGGCCCGCGATGATCGTCCTGCGCGCTGTCGTCCGAGTCGTCCTGACCCTCGCGGCGCTGGCGGCGGCGCTGGTGCTCGGCAGCAGCCTGTGGCGCACCTACATGGTCTCGCCCTGGACCCGCGACGGCCGGGTGAGGGCCTACGTGGTGGACATCGCGCCGGAGGTGTCCGGGACCGTGGTGGCGGTGCCGGTGCGCGACAACCAGGTGGTGCGCAAGGGCGACCCGCTGTTCGTGATCGACCCGACCCGGTTCCGGCTGTCGATCACGGAAGCGCAGGCGCGGCTGGAAAGTGCGCGCGAGGAGCTGCGGCTGCGCCAGTCCGACGTGAAGCGGCGCGAAGGCCTGGCCGGCATCGTCTCGGCGGAGGAGCGGGCGCAGTTCGCCTCCACCGCGGCGACGCAGCAGGCGACCGTGGACGCGGCGCAGGCACAGCTCGACACCGCGCGGCTCAACCTCCAGCGCGCCACGCTGTACTCGCCGGTGAACGGCCCGGTGACCAACCTGCTGCTCCGGGTCGGCGACTACGCCACCGCGGGCCAGGCGCGGGTGGCGGTGATCGACGCGGACTCGTTCTGGATCTACGGCTACTTCGAGGAAACCAAGCTGGGCAGGATCCGGGTCGGCGACCCGGCGCGGATCAAGCTGATGGGCTACGCGCCGATCCTGGGCGGCCACGTCGACAGCATCGCCGGCGGCATCAACGACCAGAACGGCACCCCCGACCGCGAAGGGCTGCAGGACGTGAACCCGGTGTTCACCTGGGTGCGGCTGGCGCAGCGGATCCCGGTCAGGATCGGCATCGACCGCGTGCCGCCGGGGGTGGTGCTGGCCGCCGGCATGACCTGCTCGGTGGCGGTGGGCGCGGAAGCGCACGACGACGGGCGGCTGCCGAGCTGGCTGCAGGACCACCTGTGACCGGTCGATGAGGATCATGCCGGCCGGGCGGCCGTGGCGCGCGGCCTGCCTGTCGGCGCTCCTGCTGCTGGACGCCTGCACCGTCGGCCCGCACTACCACCCGCCGCACATGGCGGGCGTGCCGGCGAACTGGACCGAGCACGCGGCGAGCCCGGACGAGATCGCCCGCACCGAGGCGCAGATGCGCGACTGGTGGGCGGCCTTCCACGACCCGCTGCTGGACGCGCTGGTGGCCGACGCGATCGCCGGCAACCGGCAGCTGGCGCAGGCGGGGCAGCGTCTGCTGGCGGCGCGCGCGCTGCGCGACCAGATCAGGGGACAGCTCTACCCGCAGATCGACCTCACGCCGGCCGCCGGGATCCAGCGCTTCAGCACCACGCTGGAATACCCGCCGCTGCCCGGCATCGATTCCGACAACCGCTTCTGGCAGTACGGCGGCACGGCATCCTGGCAGATCGACGTGTTCGGCCGGCTGCGCCACTCGGTGGAGGCGCAGCAGGCGGCGCTGGACGCCGGGATCGAGCAGCGGCGCGGCCTGCTGCTGACGATCCTGTCCGAGCTCGCCGGCGACTATGTGGGGCTGCGCGCCGCCCAGCTGCAGCTCGGGATCGCCGACCGCAACATCCGGGCGGCGGCGGAATCGCTGGCGCTGAGCCGGAAGGTCTACACCCAGGGCCTCGGCACCACGCTGCAGGTGGCGCAGGCGCAGGCGGAGCTGGAAACCGAGCAGGCGACCCGGCCGCCGCTCGAGACGCAGGTCGCCCAGCTGGCGCACGCCATCGCGGTGCTGTGCGGCCGGATGCCGGGCACGCTGGAAGCGCGGCTGACCGAGCCGGCGCCGCTTCCCGACATCCCGCCGCTGCCGGTGACGCTGCCCTCGATGGTGATCGCCAACCGCCCCGACATCCGCCAGGCCGAGCGGCAGTACGCGCAGGCGACGGCGCGGATCGGCGTCGCGGTGGCGCAGCTCTACCCCAGCTTCACCCTGCCGCTGTCGTTCACGCCGCAGGCCAGCATGATCCACGAGCTGTTCACCGCCAGCAGCCTGGCCTGGTCGCTGCTCCTGGAGGCCAGCATCCCGATCTGGCATGGCGGCACCCTGTCGGCGCAGGTGCGGGAAGCCCGCGCCAACGCCGAAGCGGCCCGGCTCGGCTACGAGCAGGCGGTGCTGGGGGGCTTCCGCGAGGTCGAGGACCGGCTGGTCGCCTACCGCAACGACGAGGACCGCACCGCCACCCTGCGCCGTGCTGCGGCGGACGACGCGCTGGCGCTGGACCGGTCGCGCCGGCTGTACCAGGCCGGGCTGAGCGGCTTCCTCGACGTGCTGACCAGCGAGCGGGCGACCTACGCGGCGCAGAACCTGGAGGCGCTGGGCGAGCTGTCCCGGCTCGACGACGCGATCGGCCTGTTCACCGCCCTCGGCGCCGGCTGGCAGGGCGTGGCGCTGACCGACACCACGCTCCCGGTGGACGCGGCGTCGCAACACCGGATGGCGGAGGCGGGACCGGACGCGGGCTGAGGCCAACACAACACATGGTCACCGGCCGAAGCGGCGACGGCAAGCACTTCGCCTGTCTCCGGGCAGCGTGAGGCCTATGATGTTGTCTCAGGCACGGTCCTTGGCTTCCACTGATCGCTCACGGGGCGTGACGACCAACAGACCAAGAGCCCGGATCGAACCACGACTTCGGGAAAGCGCCTTTCCGAAGACCGCGCGGACCCGGTGACGGGACAGCAGGTGACGCTGCTCGTGCCTGATCAATGGACACAGGCCGGCCGTACCCGTCGCGCCATCGGCTGATCGGCTTCCTCGGGGCGCCGGCCATCTCGTCAACCTGAGGCGGCGGCGGAAACCCGGCTGCGACCTCGACCCGGCCGACGATCGCAGCGTTGCTGGCCGGAAGGTCTTCGGCCGCTCCTGGCGGACCTGCTCCATTCCAGTGTCCTGATCGCGACGCTCGATATCCGGTGGAACGGCACCGCTGCGCCAGGCGCAGCGGTGCCGTGGCCGGTCGTCACGGATAAAGGGTGACGGTGACCGGCACGTCCGGGTTGGCACCGGTGGAGGACCCGCCGGTGTTGTCGACGACGTTGGTGATCCCGCCCGAGGAGGCCGGGTTCAGGAACACCGTCAGCAGGTCGTTCAGGCTGCCCGCCGGCAGGCTGGACGGCACCTCGAAGGCGTTGGCGGCGAGGATGTTCACGCCGAGGTCGAAGTTGCTGTAGCTGCCCATGCCGTAGCCGTGGAAGGAGCGCACCCCGTCGGCCACCTTGAACGCCGCCCAGCCGTCGACGCCGGGCGCCTCCATCCAGGCCGCCTGGCTCGGCGGGTCGTACGGCATCTCGTTCTGGAAGAAGACGTCGGTGCCGTTCTGCCCGTTCCAGACCACCTCGTACTGCTGGAAGTGCTCCACCGCGAGCCCGTAGGCCGTGACGTTGTTGCCGTTCACGGCCAGGCCGGTGTCGGCGGTGTTGAGGGTCCAGCCGACGCCGGCGCCGTGGTCGGCGCGCCAGGCCCACACGTTGTCGATCAGCGCGTTGTCGGCATCCACCACCAGCGCGGTCCCGGCGCTGCCGGCTTCCGCGCCGCCGATGCGGAAGAACACGTCGAACAGCGCGGACGGGTCGTCCGCCGTGTTGCTGCCGAGGGCCGGGTCCACGATGTTCGCGAGCTGCGTGCCGAGCTGCAGCAGCACCGGCGAGCGCTTCGGCCCTGCGTCGACGATGACGCCCTCGACCAGCACGCCGCGCCCGTCGAGCGAGGCCAGGGCGGGCAGGCCGTTCTGCGGGATCAGCGTCGGCATGCCGAGCCCCAGCACCACCGTGTCGGGCCGGGACACGAGGATGGTTCCCTGGAGGTCGTACACCCCGGGCGTCAGGAGGAGGTTCCTGCCTTCCAGCAGGGCGAGGCTGATCTCCGCCGCGTTGCTCGCCGGCGTGGCGATGAAGAACTGGCTGAGGGGGATCGACCGGCCGGCGGTCTGGCCGCTGCCCCAGCTGATGCCGGAACTGTTGCGCTGCACGGACGGCACGAACACCAGGGCGTTGCCGTTCGCGTCCGTATACAGGTACGGCGCCTCGCGGGTGACCGGGCTGGTGGGGAGCGTGGTGTAGGGGCCGCCGCAGGAGCTCTGCGCCGGGAAGCAGTTGGCGGGTGCGCCGGTGACGCCGGAGAACACCTGGTTCCACACCCCGTTGGACCAGCCGTCGAGCACGCTGTTGCGGGTCAGCCACTGCTGCTGCGAGCCGCTGGTGAAGGTGCCGCCCGCGAACTTCGAGTCGGCGATGAAGCCGCCGCTCGCGTCGGACGGGCTGGTGCAGTAGTCCATCAGCGTCGCGTTGCCGTTCACCTGCACGCGCCGCAGGGGTGCGGCCTGCGACACCGCCCAGAACTCGCCCGTGTAGCAGCCGGCCGTGGGGTTGCTCACGTTGATGGTCAGGTTCGACAGCGAGCGCCAGAAGTTGTCGAGCGCGTTGCAGCTGCCGTTGCTGCACTGGTTGTACACGTCGATCGAGCCGTTGATGACCACGTCGCCCGGCGACTGCCCGAGCCCGGCCACGGTGGTGTAGTAGCCGACCTGGAAGTTCAGCGGCGTGGCGGCCGAGCCGTACGTGCCCGGCTCGAACAGCAGGGCGTAGCGCTCGGTGCCGAACTGGTTGGATACCTGCTGGTTGGCGATCGCGTTCACCGTGGCCTGGATCTGGCTCACGGACATGGCGGGCGTGAAGACGACGACGTTCGGCCCCAGGTTCGGCAGGGTTCCGGCGCGGGCGGCCGGCATCCCTCCGGCGCCCGCTCCTGCGGCAACCAGAAGGGCCAGTCCGAGCGTCAGGCCGTACAGGACCCGACCGGCAACGGTCTTGGAAAGTCGACAAGGCTGCATGATGCGTTTCCCCAGGCGGACCGGCTTTTTGCGTGGGCAGCTCGACGGCTGCCCCGCGCCGTTTGTTGTGCATCGAGCCGGCCAGCGGCGATCGGCGCGATGCGGAGGGCAGGTTCGGCGATCGCGGCCCGGTTGGCAAGAGGCCTGACAAGAGCTGCAAACTCCGCGGCGACGCGTGCACGGCCGCGTTGGCGGCACATCGCACGAAAACGTCATTTCCGGTCCGCGATCTCCCAGCCCCCGCCCAGCGCGCGGTACAGCGCCACCAGGTCGGTCTCGATCTGCGTGTCGCTGTTGGCCAGCGTGCTCTGGTTCTGCAGCAGCGCGTTCTGCGCCGCCAGCACGTTGAGGAAGTCGACCGCGCCCTGCCGGTAGCGCTGGCGCGACGCGTCCAGGGCCAGCCTGCTCTGCCGCACCGCCTCCGCCACGCTCTCGCGTCGGTGCTGCGCCTGCACGTAGGCGGTGAGCGCGTTGTCGACGTCCTGCCAGGCCTGCAGCACCGTGCTGCGGTAGGTGATCGCCGCCTCGCGCTGCTGCGAGCGGCGCAGGTGCAGCGTCGCGCGCAGCCGGCCGCCCTCGAAGATCGGCACGTCCACCGTGGGCCCGACCATGTAGTAGCCGGACACGAGGTTGAACACCTGCGGGAACTGCAGCGCCTGGGTGCCGATCTGCCCGGTCAGCCGCACGTCGGGATAGAAGTCGGCCACCGCCACGCCGGTCTCCGCGGTCGCGGCGTGCAGCCGCGCTTCCGCCTCGCGCACGTCCGGCCGGCGTCGCGCCAGCTCGGCCGGCAGCCCGATCGGCACCACCGGCGGCACCGGCGGCTGCGCCGCCGCGGGCCCGAGCTCGCCCCCCAGCGCGCCCGGCGGCTCGCCCAGCAGGTATCCCATCGCGTTCACCAGGCTCGCCTCGCTGGCCCGCAGCGGCGGCAGGTTCGCCGCGATCGTCGCCCGCTGCGACGCGGCGTTGGCGATGTCGAGCGTGGTGCTGGCGCCCTGGGCGAACTGGTCGCGCACCAGCGCCAGGTTGCGGTCGGCGTCGGCCAGGCTCGCCTCGGTGATCGCCTCGGTCGCCTGGGTGCCGCGCAGCTGCATGTAGTCCTGCGCCAGGTCGGAGATCGCCATCAGGGCGATGGCGTGGCGCGCCTCGATCGCCGCCTCCGTGTTGGCCCGCTGCGCCTCGACCGCGCGCCGCACCCGGCCGAACAGGTCCACCTCCCACGACGAGGACAGGTCGTTCTCGTAGAAGTCGAAGCTGGTGGGTGCGCCGGGTGCCGGGACCACCAGTGCTGACAGCAGCGGCGGCGCCGTCCGCACCCGGTTGTACAGGCTGTTCGCGTCCAGCGTCGGCAGCCCTTGCGAGGCGGCGATGCGCCGCTGCGCCCGGCCCTGTTCGACCCGCTCCGCGGCCGCCTGCAGGTCGAGGTTCTGCCGCGCCAGCCGCTCCACCAGCGACGTCAGCTCCGGGTCCCCGAACCGGGTCCACCAGGCCGCGTCCACCGTGCCGCCGAAGGTGGGCTGGCTGCCGACCTGGTCCGGCGCCGGCCGCCACCAGCGCTTCGGCGCGTAGCCGTCCGGCCGGTGGAAGTCCGGCCCGACGGTGCATCCGGCCAGAACCGCCAGCGCAGCGGCGCCCAGGATCGTGCGGAGCGTCCTCATGGTCAGCGCGCGGTCAGCCGCTGCGGCGTCGCGTTCTGCTCGCCCTTCACGTCCACCTGCCCGGTGTGGATGGTGATCTCCACCGAGAACCCGATCCGCAGCAGCTTGGCGTCGTTCTGTCCCGGCGAGACCACGATCTTGACCGGCAGGCGCTGCACGATCTTGGTGAAGTTGCCGGTGGCGTTGTTGGGCTGGATCGGCGCGAACGCGGCGCCGGAGGCCGGCGGCACGCTGTCCACCACGCCGTCGAGGTCGAGGTTGTAGGCGTCCACGTGGATGCGCGCGTGCTGCCCGGGCAGCACGTGGGTGAGTGCGATCTCGCGGTAGTTGGCGACGATGAACACCCGGTCCAGCGGCACCAGCGCCATCAGCGCCGCCCCCGGCCCCACGAAGTTGCCGACCTGCACCTCCCGCTCCGCCACGTTGCCGTCCACCGGCGCCAGGATGCGGGTATAGGACAGGTTCAGCCGCGCCTGCTCCACCTGCGCCCGGTCCGAGCGGATGGTGCCGAGCGCCGCCTGGTATTGCGCCTGCAGGATCGGCAGCTGGTGCCGGGTCGAGCTGACCTGCGCCTGCGAGCCGTCCAGCGAGGCCTGCGCCTGGCGCAGCGACATGTCGGCCTGCTGGCGTTCCTGGAACGAGCCGGCGCCGGTGGAGGCGAGGTTGCGGTAGCGGGCGGCGTTCTGCTGCGCGAACACGAGCTGCGCCGACGACGACGCGACGCTCGCCTGCGACTGGGCGATCTGCGACGGCAGGCGGTCGATCTGCGCCTTGATGTCGTCCGCCTGCGCCTGGTCGCGCGCCAGCATCGCCTCGTCGGTGGCGAGCGTGGTGCGGTAGTCGCGGTCGTCCAGCGTGGCCAGCACCTGCCCCGCCTGCACCGTCTGGTTGTCCTCCACGTCCACGCTCGCCACCTGCCCGGAGATGCGCGGCGCGATGGTGGCGTAGTGCGCGGTGACGTAGGCGTCGTCGGTCCACACCGAGTCCGAGGGCGCGTAGATGATCACCAGCACGGCGGCGACGAAGCCCAGCACCAGCACGCCGACCAGCAGCCAGGGCCAGAGCGGGCGGCGCTTCTTGTCCTGTCCCTGGTCCTTGCCGCCGTCCTTCTTGTTCTCGTCCCCGTCCTTCTTGTTCTCGCCCTTCTTGTCGCCGCCGTCCTGGCCCTTCTGGTCCTGGCCCTTCTCGTCCTTGTCCTGGGAGTCGTCCTTCTCGTCGGCCACCGCGCGCTCCTACTTCTTGGCCAGCGCGATGCGCGGCGGATAGGTGCGTTCCGGCAGCAGGGCCAGAACGATCATGAGGAAGACGACGAGCCCGCCGAACACCACGAAGGAGTCGCTCAGCGTCAGCACCGTCGACTGGATCTGCACGTCGGCCATGAACGCGTCCAGGGCCCCGGGAACCCGCGGCTGGCCGTTCTGCAGCAGCGGCGGCGCGTTGCCGGGGATCAGCACGGGTCCTGCGATCACGCGGTACATGCCCTGCGCCGACTGGTCGACGATCCGGTTGGTATGCAGCCCGCCGCGCCAGCGCATGATCAGCGCCAGCAGCCAGGTCCCGACCGGCTCGGCCAGGCCGCGGCAGGTGTTGATCAGCGCCGAGGCCAGCGGCCCTTCCTCCGGCTTCTTGATGGTGTTGGTCGACATCATCAGCAGCGGCAGCACGATCAGCGGCTCGCCCACCGCCTGCAGTCCCTGCCAGATCAGGAACCCGCCGCCCTGCACCACGCTGGTCAGGAACACGTTGCCGACGCAGGCGGTCAGCACGCAGGCCATGCCGGCGAAGCTGACGAGGCGCGCATCGACGTGGCGGAAGTTCAGCAGCACCGCCACCAGCGGCAGCAGCACGAGCTGCGACGCCGCCACCACCAGCGTCACCGCGTAGGCCTGGATCGGACGGAACCCCTGGACGTCGGTGAGGAAGGCGGTCGGGATGGTCGACGCCGACTGGCCGATCAGCAGGAAGGTGAACAGGGTGATCAGCCCGTAGGCGAGGTTGCGCCGCTTCAGCAGGGTGAACCCGAACAGCGGCGACGCCACCAGGAACTCGTTGGCCACGAACAGCGGCAGCACCACGACGCTGACCAGCGCCAGCACGCAGATGGTCCTGGAGTTGAACCAGTCGTAGCGGTCGCCCTGCTCCAGCATGGTGATCAGCGCGCTGAAGCCGACCGCGCCCAGCAGCGCGCCCGACCAGTCGAACGACGGCAGCCGCTCGTATTTCGGCGGGTCCTGGTCCACCCCGTACCAGATCAGCACCGCCGCCAGCGCGCACAGCGGCAGGGTCTCGAAGAACACGAACTGCCAGGCGACGACGTCGGTCCAGAGTGCCGCCAGGGTGGTCGACATGTTTGGCCCGAACGTCGCGGTCAGGGCATACAGCGCCAGGCCGTACAGCCGGATCGGCGGGGCGAGCACGCGCAGGCCCACGATCAGCAGGCAGGGAATGATCAGGCCGCCGGAGAACCCTTGCAGGAAGCGCTGCACGTAGAGCAGGGACAGGTTGGTGGTGAACGGGATGAACACCGTCGAGACGCAGCACAGCCCGACCGCGAACAGCACCCAGCGTCGGACCGTCAGCGTCACCGCCCACCACGGCGACAGCGACATGCCGATGACCTGGCCGGTGGCGTACAGGCTGGTCAGCCAGGTGCCCTGGTCGAGGTCGATGCCCAGGCCGCCGCGTATGTCCGGCAAGGCCGCACCCGACACGCCGTCGTTGAACTCCGCCGTCAGGGCGGCGATGACCACGCCGAGCAACCCGAGAAGTGGCCTGATCTCCATGCACGGTTCCCGCCAGCCTGCGTCGCGTCGTCCAGCGGAATGCGGCGCGACCATGCCGCCCGAACGGCGACGCGAACATGATCGCGTCTCCTAGACCGGGAGCGGCGCCGTTGCCTAGCGCACCGCACGCCCGGACGCAGGCCGCATGACCCGCCTCGCCGGCCACCTGGTGCTGCCGGACCGGGTGCTGCCGGGCACGATCGGGTTCGACGCCACCATCGGCGAGATCGCGTCGTCCGCCGCGGTGCCCGACCGCTACGTGCTGCCGGGCTTCGTCGACGTGCACGTGCACGGCGGCGGCGGCGGCGACGTGGTCGACGGCCCGGACGGGATCGGGACCCTGGCCCGGTTCCACCTCGGGCACGGCACCACCACCCTGCTGCCCACCACCATCACCCGCCCCTGGCCGGAGGTGATGGACATGCTGCGCGCGGTGGCGGAGCTGCGCCGGGCCGGGCTGCCGGACGGCCCGCAGGTTCCCGGCGCGCACCTGGAAGGCCCGTTCCTCAGCCCCCGGCGCCTCGGCGCGCAGCCGCCGTTCGCGATCGCGCCGACGCCGGCGCTGCTGGAACGGCTGCTGGCGCTGGACGTGGTGCGCGTGGCCACGCTGGCGCCGGAGATCGAGGGGGCCGACGCCGCGATCGACGCCTTCGCGCGCACGGGGGTGCGGACCAGCCTCGGCCACAGCAACGCCGGCTTCGACGCCACCGTGCGGGCCCTGGCACGCATCGCCGCCTCGGGCGGCGTGGCCGGCGCCACCCACCTGTTCAACGCGATGGACGGCATCGCCGCCCGGGCGCCGGGGATGGTGGGCGCGATCCTGCGCGACCGTGCCGCCCATGCCGAGCTGATCCTCGACACCCACCACGTGCACCCGGCCGCGTTCGCGCTGGCCCGCGACGTGCTCGGCGACCGCCTCCTGCTGGTCACCGATGCGATCCGCGCCACCGGCCTCGGCGACGGGCCGAGCACGCTCGGCGGCCAGCCGGTCGCCATCCGGGACGGCGTCGCCCGCCTCCCCGACGGCACGCTGGCCGGCAGCGTGCTGACCATGGACGCGGCGCTGCGCCACGCCCTCGACGCCGGCACCCCGCTGCCGCAGGCGGCGCGCCTGGCGTCGAGCAACGCGTGCGCCTATCTCGGCCTGTCCGACCGCGGCCGCCTGGCACCCGGCCTGCGCGCCGACCTGGTGGTGCTCGACCCGGCGATGCGCCCGGTCGAGGTCTGGGTCGGCGGCCGGCAGGTGGCGTGACGGCCGCTGGTCAGGGTGCCGGCGCGTAGCCCTTCCACAGCCACGCCAGCGCCCCGGGCAGGGTCTGCGCCTCCGTGGCGGGGTCGACGTGGCCCGCGTTGCGGGAGAACACGAACTGGTACTGGTAGCCCTTGGCCGCCAGCACCGCCGCCATGCGCTCGTCGGCCAGCGTCCAGTCGTGCATGCCGTCCGCCATGTTGCGGACGTAGTAGAACAGGTCGCGGTCGCCGGCCTCGAACCAGAACCGGATCGGCCTGGCCGGGCTGTTCGGGATCAGCGGCGACCCGGTGGACTGGGCCGAGTCCGTGACACCGTTTCCTGACACCACGAGGTTTGGCCGCTTCGGCCCCGGCCACGGGTCGTGGAACTCCCACGCCCCGCCCGGCAGCGCCGGGTCGTGCGGCCATTGCTGGTTCACCATGGTCGGCGAGTACGCCAGCACCCGGTGGTACAGCTCGGGATGGAACCACGCCATCGCGAAGGCGGCCGACCCGCTGGAGCTGAACCCCATGGTCGCGCGGCCCTCGGGATCCCGCGTCAGCCGCACCCCGGCGGTGCGCTCGACCAGCGGCAGCACCTCGCGCTCGACCCATTCGGCATAGGTGCCGGACACGGTGTCGTACTCGCGGCCGCGCTCGCTGCCCTGCGCATCCTGTCCGCCGGCGCCGATGCCGATCGCCACCATCGGCGGCAGGCGGCCGGTCCCGATCATGGTGTCGAGGATCGTGAACAGCATGTGCTCGTTGAAGAAGCCGGCCGGGCCGCCGTCGCCGAACACGATGAAGGGTGCGTCGCTGCCGGGCCGGTATTGCGCCGGCACGTACACGTCGACCTGCCGGGTCCAGCTGCCGGCGTGGCTGGCCGGAACCAGCAGGTTGGACGGGTCGCCAGGAGCGGTCGCCGCCGTGTTGATGGCGGCGTTGTGGCAGCCCTGCGGCAGGTCGTCACGGATCATCCCGGGCCGGTAGATCACGCTGTCGGCGGACGACATGGCGAACGAGCGCACCGTGCCGTGCGGCAGGTCGGGCCGGGGCACGGTCTCGGGGGCGGCGGGATGCGTCGGGCCGATGACGAAGTTGCCGTTCCGGTCCGGCGGCGGCAGCGTGCCGTCGGCCAGCGCGGTCGCCGGCGGATAGGCCGGGTTGGCGGGATCGCGGGTCGGCGGCGTGGTCCGCAGGTCAAGGCCGGCGGTGTCGACGAAGAACGGTGCGGACGGATCCCGGGTGTTGGCGCCGGGCGGGACCGACGCGTTGCCCGGCGGGCAGGCCGCCTGCGCACCCGAAAGGACAAGGCCGGACATCAGCATTCCGATCATCACTGCACGTTTCATCGCCGACGCATCCTGCGTATAACCCTGGCCGGTCCCGTCACGCCTGCGTCTTGGCTCCGATCACGTCGAGCTTGCTGATCCGCGCCGGCCTGGCGAGCAGGTCGCTGGACCGCTGCATCAGCAGCGCAGCTCCGGCGCCGGACAGGTGCGCGCGGCGGCTGGCCTCGTCGGGAAAAGTTTTGAAGATCTCGAACACCCGCCGGCTCAGCCTGGTGCCATACCAGGGTAGCGTGCCCGGTTCCTGCCTGGCCCGATCCAGGATGCCGAGCAGCAGCTGCTCCACCTCGGCCTCGCGGCCCTTGCGCGCCTCGAGGCGGACGTGCAGCGCCTTTGGCGTGCTGGATCCCTTCCGTCCCTCGATCCGCACCGGCCGGTGCCCGCCGCCGCCGAACCAGCGCGACAGCAGGAAGCTGACACCGGCCAGGATGGCGCCGGCGGCGAGCGGATGCAGCCGGGCCTCGGTGTAGAGGCTGACCTTCTGCACGAAGCCTTCGTAGTTGCCGCGCTCGGACAGCTCGCCGGTGGCGGCATGGAGGTTGCTGGCGTCCCTGGGCCGGCGCGGCGTGCGGCCGGTCGGCGTGCCGGGAATGATCGTCTTCTCCATGAACCGGTCGGTCAGGCCGGGGACGATGTGGCCGAGTGCCGCCACCACCCGTCCGCCGCCGCCGACGTACACGTCGCGCACCGGGTTCTCCGCGGCGTGCAGGATCGCCCGCGCCACCGCGTCGGGCGCGTAGACCAGCGGAACGTGCTGCGGCTCCGAGGACAGGTAGTTCCTGGCGTTGGGCACGAACGGCGTGTCGATCTGGGCGGGCTTGATCAGGGTGACGGAGACCGGGACCCCCTCGTCCTCCAGCTCCATGCGCAGCGCCTCGGTGAAGCCCTTGATCGCGTGCTTGGAGGCGCAATAGATCCCCTGCAGCGGCACCGCGCGCTCGGACACCTCGCTGCCGAGGTTGATCAGGGCGCCGCCGCCGCGCTGCTTCAGGTGCGACAGCGCCACCCGGGAGCCGTGCACGATGCTCCAGAAGTTGGTCTCGAACAGCGCGCGCATGTCGGCGATCGACACGTCGGCGGTCGCACCGTAGAGGCCGACGCCGGCGTTGTTGATCCAGGTGTCGTAGCCGCCGAAGGTGTCGATCGCGTGCTGCGAGATCGCGTCGATGCCCTCCGCTGTGGACACGTCGGCGACCACCATGCTGGCAGTGCCGCCCGCCCGTCCGATCTCGGCCGCGAGCGTCGCCAGGGCGTCGCCGCTGCGCGCGGCCAGCACCACCCGGGCGCCGCGCTTCGCCGCCAGGCGGGCGGTGACGAGCCCGATCCCGGAGGAGGCGCCGGTGACGACGACCGTCTGCTCCGCGAGCGTCTTGAGCGGAACCTTCATCTTCATGGCTTGGTCGTCCTGGTTCGAGGCGGCGGCGGTTCGACGCGCGGCGGGGCTACTCGGCATCCTCGAAGGTGATCGCCACGTCGGCATTGGCGGACAACCGGACGGTGCCGTCCTCGACCTCGGCAATCAGGCTGGTCGGAATGTAGTGGTGCTTCTGGTCCGTCGAGTCGTTCTTGGTCAGCTTGATGCGGTCGCCCTGGAGGTGGTCGACGGTGCCGACATGCACGCCGTCGGCGCCGATCACCTCGGCATGCTCCTTGATCTGGGACAGGTCGGTCATGGGATGGTCCTTCGCGTTGATGTCGGGCCCTAACGCCCGATGCGAAGATCCGGTCGATCAACCTGTCGTGTCGGTGCCGTGGCGCAGGCACGAGCGGGCGGGGCCGCGGCCGGACAGGATCGGCCGTGGCGGTCCGGGACGTGATCAGGTTGATGGCGGTCGCCTGTTCCCGGCGACGCGACCAGCGGCGCAAGGCGCCGGGCACGGCAGCCGCGTGGACCAGCAGGTCAAGACGGCCGAAGCGCCGTGCCGCGTGGTGAACACGCAGATGCCGCGGCCGGGCCCGGCGCCGAGGACACCCGGCCGTCGGGAAGAGTGTCGGCCGGGTCTTCCGGGATCACCGGGCCTCGGCCAGCAGGTCCGGCCTGGCGCGGCTGTTCTCGTTCAGGTCGGCGAGGCTGATCGGGTACTCGCCGGTGAAGCAGGCGTCGCAGTAGAACGGCCTGGCCGGATCGCGGCCCTCCGGACGCCCAAGCGCGCGGTAGAGCCCGTCCAGCGAGATGAAGGCGAGGCTGTCGGCGCCGATCAACCGCGCCATCTCCTCGCTGTCGTGGTTGGCGGCCAGCAGCTTGCCGCGCTCGGGCGTGTCGATGCCGTAGAAGCAGGAATGGGTGGTGGGCGGCGAGGAGATGCGCATGTGCACCTCCGACGCCCCGGCGGCGCGCACCATCTCGACGATCTTGCGGGAGGTGGTGCCGCGCACGATCGAGTCGTCGACCAGGATCACCCGCTTGCCGGCGATCATGGCGCGGTTGGCGGAGTGCTTCAGCTTGACGCCCAGGTTGCGGATCTGGTCGGTCGGCTCGATGAAGGTGCGGCCGACGTAATGGTTGCGGATGATGCCGAGCTCGAACGGGATGCCGCTCGACACCGAGTAGCCCATCGCCGACGGCACGCCGGAATCCGGCACCGGCACGATCACGTCGGCCTCGACCGGGCTTTCCCGCGCCAGCTCCACGCCGATGCGCTTGCGCGCCTCGTAGACGCCGTAGCCGTCCAGCACCGAGTCCGGACGGGCGAAGTAGATGTACTCGAACACGCAGAACCGGCCCGGCTTGTCGCCGAACGGACGGATCGAGCGCACGCCGTCATGGTCGATGACCACGATCTCGCCCGGCTCGACGTCGCGCACGAACTCGGCGCCGACGATGTCGAGCGCGCAGGTCTCGCTCGCCAGCACCCAGGCCGGCTTGCCGTCCGCCCGCCCATCCTTGTTCTGGTCGATCCGCCCCAGGATCAGCGGCCGCACGCCGAGCGGGTCGCGCACGCCGATCAGCGCCTCCTGGCTCAGCACCACCAGCGAGTAGGCGCCCATCACCTGCTTCAGCGCGTCGGTCAGCCGGTCGGTAACGGTGGTGTAGAGGCTGATGGCGATCAGGTGGATGAACACCTCGCTGTCGGTGGTGGACTGGAAGATGCAGCCGCGTCGCACCAGGGCGCGGCGCAGGCTGGCGGCGTTGGTGAGGTTGCCGTTGTGGCCGACCGCCAGGCCGCCGAACTCGAACTCGGCATAGAGCGGCTGGACGTTGCGGATCAGGGTGGCGCCGGTGGTGGCGTAGCGGTTGTGGCCGACCGCGGCGTGGCCCGGCAGTCCGCCGATGATGCGGGCGTCGCCGAACACGTCGCCGACCAGGCCCAGCCCCTTGTGGGTGTGGAAGCGGCTGTCGGGGCCGTCCTGGGAGAAGGAGACGATGCCGGTCGCCTCCTGGCCCCGGTGCTGCAGCGCATGCAGGCCGAGCGCGGTCATCGCGCCGGCGTCGTGCGCGTTCCAGATGCCGAACACCCCGCATTCCTCGTGCGGGTGATCGTCGTCGTGCGGGCCGGAGGGCTCGTCGAGGGATCCATGCGCAAGGAGGTCGGTCATCAACAGGCTCCTGCCGGCGGGACGCGCCCGGCTCACGTGGCACCCGCGTCCGCAGGCGGCGGATCGAGATCGGGACGGAACCGCTCCGGCAGGCGCGGCACGACGACGGCGGCGCCGTTGCGGACGTAGGGCAGGGCGCGGCTGGCGCGCAGCGCCTGCGGCCAGCCGGAAACGGGCACCAACGGCACCGCCACCAGGTAGGCGACCACCAGCACCGCGAATCCGCGCAGCAGCCCGAAGGCGCCCCCGGCCAGCCGGTCCAGCCCGCCGAACAGGGAGCCGCGCACCAGCCCGCCAAGTGCTGCCGCGACCAGCAGGAAGGCGATCAGCAGCACCCCGAACACCACGAGGAACGCGACCGGATCGGCCACCGAGGCATTGCCGATCAGGCGACGGGCGAACGGCTCCGCCTCGGGGCTGAACCGGATCGCCAGCACGGCCGCCGCGATCCAGGCGCACAGCCCCAGCGCCTCGCGCACGAACCCGCGCAGCAGCCCGACCAGCGCCGACAACAACAGCAGCACCAGAACCAGCAGGTCGACCCAGTTCATGCGCCGGCTTCCAGCAAACGAATCGGAGCTGGCGGGAACGCGGTCCGGACGGGGCGGGGGAACGGGATCACGATGGCGGCTATATCGCCCTGCCGGTGCCCCGGCGCCAGTCCCTTGTCGCCACGACGGCTCAGGGCAGCCCTTCGCCCGGAGCGGCCCCTGCCGGGCGGGAGCGGATCACGGCAGCTTGGTGCTGTCCACCCGCCAGGGCTTGAGCAGGCGGCGCGGCACCTGGCTCTGGGCCTGGTTCAGCTGCATCAGCAGGCTGCCGAGCTGCTCGCGCTTGTGCAGCTCGATCCAGATCTCGTCGGGTGACAGGCCGCACGCGGCCCAGAGCGACACCAGCGTTTCCAGCAGGTCGGCGCTGTGCTGCACCACCTCCGCGCGGCGGGCGCCGAGGGCGTCGGCCACGCACTGCATCGCCTGCTCGCCCAGCGCCTGCGCGAGCCGCCGGATCCGGGCCGGATCGGCCGCCGACGGATCGGCCGGTCGCGCGTCCTGCCACAGGACGGACAGCACGCTGTCCGCGTCGGGGTGCTGCCGCATCTGCCGCCTCCGGTTGCCGACGCATCCTGGTGCATTCACGCCGTCCTGGCGACGCGCCCGCGTGAAAGGGTGGCCCGTGCCCAGGCCTGTCCGCGCGGGCAGGAACATTGCGATGGTGCGCGAGTTGTAGAAATCTCAGCGACCTGCCAGCCCGCATCCCGTTCGCATCAGGACCTCCCGCATGAGCCTTCCCGAGGTCCGGTCGCCCGGAAGTCCCGACCCGCCCGTCGAGCCGCGGGACCCGTCGCAACGCCAGGCCGAGCTGGAAGCGGCGGTTGCCGCACGCGACGTGTTCATCGCCGTCGCGGCGCACGAGCTGCGCAACCCGATGACCCCGATGGTGGGCCAGCTCGACCTGCTCCTGACCGGCCTGCGCGCCGGCCGGCTGTCGCCCGGGCAGGTCGAGCAGCGGCTGGTGCGCATCCAGCACGCCATGAACAACTACCTCAGGCGGGCGACCGCGCTGCTGGACGTGTCCCGCCTGACCAGCGGCCAGTTCCGGCTGGACGTGAGCGCCTTCGACCTCTCGGCGCTGGTTCGCGACGTCGTGGAAACCTTTGCCGAACCGTCCCGCTATGCCGGGTGTCCGATCGGGCTCGCCGTTCCGCCCAGCCTGCCCGGGACCTGGGACCACGTGGCCATGGAGCAGATCATCGACAACCTCGTTTCCAACGCCGTGAAGTATGGCGGCTCCCGGCCGATCGAGGTGTGCGCCGAGGCACTGGGCGCCGAGGTCCGGATCACCGTGCGCGACGGCGGTCCCGGCATCTCGGCCAAGGACCGGACGCGCATCTTCAGCCGCTTCGAGCGCGTGGTCGGGCAGCACGAGCGGCGGAGCGGCTTCGGCGTCGGGCTGTGGGTGGTCGGCCAGCTGGTTGCGGTGATGGACGGAACCATCGCCGTGGAGGATGCCCCGGGTGGCGGCACCGCATTCGTGGTGTCGCTGCCGCGCCATGTCGGCGCGGCAGCGGCATGACCGGGGGCCACGGAGCCAACCTGGAGCGGGTGACGAGCGGCATCCCGGGCCTCGACACCATCCTGGGTGGCGGCTTCCTGAGAGGCGGCCTCTACATCGTCCAGGGTCCTCCCGGGGCCGGCAAGACCACGTTCGGCAACCAGGTCTGCTTCCACCACATCGCAAGGGGCGGCCGGGCGCTCTACATCACCCTGCTGGCAGAATACCACGCGCGCATGATGCAGCACCTGGGCGTCATGTCGTTCTTCGACAAGGCGATGATCCCGGACCGGCTGGCCTACTTCGACGGCCTCCAGGTGCTGCACGACGACGGGCTCAAGGGGCTGCTGACCCTGCTGCGGGGCGAGATCACCGCGCGCAGCGCCTCGGTGCTGGTGCTGGACGGGATCATCTCGGCCCGTCGCGCGGCCGCGGACGAGCAGGCGTTCAGCGAGTTCGTGCACGAGCTGCAGGCGATCGCCATCGCCACCGAGTGCACCGTGTTCGCGCTGACCAGCGCCCAGGAAGGCCACAAGGTCACGCCCGAGCACACCATGGTGGACGGCATCATCGAGCTGGCCGACCAGCTGACGGAATGGGCGGCGGGAAGCTCGCTGCAGGTGGTCAAGTTCCGCGGCAGCGCCTTCCTGCGCGGACGACACGCCTTCAAGATCACCGGCGACGGGATCATCGTGTATCCGCGCATCGAGGCCCTGCTGTCCCGGCCGTCGCGGCCCGATACCGAGACGCCCGGCGGGAAGCGGGTCTCGACCGGCTCCGACCAGCTCGACGTCATGCTGGGCGGTGGCCTGCCGGCCTGCTCCACCACCATGGTCATGGGACCGTCGGGCACCGGCAAGACCACGATGGGGCTGCACTTCCTGTCCGGCAGCACGGCGGACGAGCCCGGCCTGCTGTTCGGCTTCTACGAGACGCCTGTCCGGATCGGCATCAAGGCCGCCGACGTGTGTCCGGAACTGTCCGGGCAGATCGAGGCGGGAACGGTGGAGGTGATGTGGCAGCCGCCGACGGATGACCTGCTGGATGCCTACGGGCACCGCCTGCTCGAGGCCGTGCACCGGCGCAGGGTGCGCCGGCTGTTCATCGACGGCCTCGGCGCGCTGCAATACGCCGCCGGCAGCCATCCGCGCCGCATCGGCAACTTCCTCACCGCACTGATGAACGAGCTGCGCGTGCTGGGCGTGACCACGGTGTACACGCTGGAGGTCCCGGACATCATGGGGCCCAACATACGCAACCCGATCGGCGACCTGTCCAGCCTGGCCGAGAACCTGATCCTGCTCCGCTTCGTCGAGCTGGGTGCCGACCTGCATCGCCTGGTCTCGGTGCTGAAGGTCCGGGACAGCGCGTTCGACTCCTCGCTCTACGAGTATGTCACCAGCAGCCGGGGCCTGCTCATCAGGACCACCACCGCGACCGCCCAGCACGTCACGACCAGTTCCGCGCTCGGGCGGAACCAGGCGCCCGTCGCGGACGAGACGCCGCCGCAAGAGCGCGGCGGCTAGCCATGGCGACGGTGCTGGTGGTGGACGACGAGTTCGGGATCGCGGACCTGATCCAGGACATCCTCGTCGACGAGGGCCATCACGTGCTCAGCGCCTCGAACGGCCGCCAAGGCCTGGAGGCCATGGCGGCAGCGCGTCCCGACCTGGTGTTCCTCGACTACATGATGCCGAGGCTGGATGGCGCCGGGGTGTTGCGCGCCATGGCCCAGGACCCGTCGCTGCAGGGCGTCCCGGTGGTGGTGATGAGCTCCATGCCGGAAGCGACGATCGCCGAACGCTGCACCGGCTACACCGCCTTCATGCGCAAGCCGTTCCGGGTCGCCGAGCTGATGCGGCTGGCCGGGGAGCTGACGCCCAGGGACACGCCCAAGGACACGCCGTCGGCCTGACGCGCCGCGCGCCCGCTCAGGCGGCCAGCTTGATCTCGTCGTGATACAGCATGGTGGCGGCGAGGTGGATGTCGAGCACGACCTCCCGCGTCGGCGCGCGGCAGGTCGAGCTCGGCGTTCCCGTCGGTCCAGCGCACCCTCGTCGGCACGCCAGCCGCGCAGCGCCGGATCGGCCGGCAGGATCACCTGCTCGTCGAGGCCCTTCCGTAGCACCAGGTTGTCGACGGCGATCCCCAGCGGTGCGGCGATCCTCGACGAACGGATCCACGGTCTCCGCCGGCACCCCGGCGCGCGACAGCAGCCGGACCTGCCGTGCGCCTCGCGGCAGGCGGAACATGCGGCGCTGCGGGTCGTGCCAGCAGGCGGACACCTCGATTCCGTCGTCGAACGGCAGGCGGAGGTCCGGCTGGTCGGTCATGGCGATGACGACCGGCGCGGCATCCGGCCCGAGGAGGCGGGCGCGGTCCAGCAGCGGCGCCAGATCGGCTCGACACGACGCACCCGACCGAATGCCGCCCGGACGTAGACCCGACAGCGTCAACCTGCGCCTGCCTCGAATCCTGAAGCGGTCTCACGCCAGGCGACATGTCCTGTCTGAGGATGCCGGGATCAAGCATACAACGTGTTTCTATTAAGGCGATCTGCACCAAGATTGAGAAAGGTGCGACTGTTGTTGACCCGACTGTTATCGCCTCACTAACAATTGCCAACTAGCAGCGTGACGGCATCACCAGCGGACACCGGAGGGATCAGGAGGATCATGCCAACCTTTACCAACAGCACCGTCTACAGCGGCTCCCAGGTCACGACCGGAACCTATACCCCGGGGGTCGTTGTCATCCCGTCAACCTATGACGGGAAGGCCGACCTTACCACCGGAACGACCCTGTCGCTGTCGGGCTCGATCTCCGCCGTCGGCAGTACCGTCACCCTTACAACCACCGCGTCGGACAGCACGCCCGCGACCAGCACCGCGACCTACGAGGGCTACTACCTCAACGGGAACAACACCATCTACGTTTTCAGGGACAGCGCGGTCACCGGTGGGGCGTTTGCCATCAGCGCAACCGGCGCCACGGTCCCGCTAAACACCGCAGCTACCAACCTCACCACGACCGGGACCATTCCGACCTGCTTCCTGCGCGGCACCCAGATCGCCGCCGCGGAGGGCGAGGTCGCGGTCGAGGCGCTGCGGGTGGGCGACCTGGTGGCGACGCTGCGGAACGGCGAGCGCGTGCTGGAGCCGGTGACCTGGATCGGCCGCCGCAGCGTGACGGTGCTGCCGGGCTCGTCGATCGAGGACTTCCCGGTCAGGATCAAGGCCGGTGCGATCCGCGACGGTGTGCCGACGCGCGACCTGCTGGTCACCTCCGAGCACTGCCTGTTCCTGGACAGCAAGCTGATCCCGGCGCGCATGCTGGTCAACGACAGCTCCATCGTTGTCGGCACCGACCTGACGCAGTACGAGTACTTCCACGTCGAGTTGGAGCGGCACGGCATCCTGATCGCCGACGGCCTGGAGGCCGAGAGCTACCTCGACACCGGAAACCGCGGCAACTTCGTCAACGCCGAGGTGCCCGGCCTGCGGCCCGACTTCTCGGTCGACCCCGCGCACAAGAGCTGGGCCGAGGACGCGGCCGCCCCGCTCGCGGTCGACCGGGACACCGTCGAGCCAATCTGGAAGCGGCTGGCAGCGCGCGCGGCCGGGCTCGGCATGAAGGGTGCCGGACAGTCTGCTCCCGTCGTCAACGAGCCTGAACTCCGCCTGGTCACCGACGGCGGCCTGGAAATCGGCCCGACCCTGTTCGACGGCAAGATCTACGCCTTTGTCGTGCCGGGCCAGGTCGGCAGCCTGCGCCTGCTGTCGCGCACCTCCCGCCCGTCCGACGTGGTCGGGCCGTTTCTCGACGACCGGCGCCACCTGGGCGTGCTGGTCGGGCGGATCGGCTTCAGCGAGGGGCGGCGCCGCACCGTCTCGGACCTGCACCTGACCGACCCGGACCTGTCCGGCTGGCATGCCCCGGAAGCCGGTGCCGGCTGCCGCTGGACCAGCGGCGACGCGTTGCTGCCGCTCGACCTGTCGCAGGCAGCCGGCCGGCCGGTGTTCCTCGACATCGAGGTGGTGGAGGCCGGCCCATATCTGGCGGCCGCACGCGCCGCCTGATCCTGCTACGGGCCCGCCGCCGCCGGCGCGGCCCGTCTCGGGCGGTCAGGACCGCGCGGATCGGGAAGGATGGTTCCGCTTCAGGCAGAGGTCCTTACCGGCTGACAGCCTCGAGCTGTCCCGCCTCGTCGCACCAACTCCCGTCACAACATGCTCTTGCATCAGATGGCCCGCAACCTTTGCGTGCCGGACGCGCAGCCATGGGACGGGCTGAGACCGGCGTGCGACAGGTATGCAACGACTTGTCATGTAATCATCGCGGCTTACTGCGGCCTGTTCGATACGGAATTGTATCGGACCCTTCTCATATCGAGAAGTACTTGGCGTGGCGGTTGAACAGCACCAGGGCGCTGGTGGACTGCTCCGGATGCAGCTGCCAGCCCTCGGACAGGCTGACCCCGATCCGCTCCGCATCCAGGAGTCGCAGCAGCGGCTCCTGGTCCTCCAGCCTGGGGCAGGCCGGGTAGCCGAACGAGTAGCGCGAGCCGCGATAGCCCTGGGACAACAGCGCGTCCATGTCGCGCGCGTCCTCGCCCGCATATCCCAGCTCGGCACGCATCCGCTTGTGCGCGTATTCCGCCATTGCCTCCGCCATCTCCACCGACAGGCCGTGCAGGTACAGGTAGTCCTGGTAGCGGTTGGCCTCGAACCAGATGCGGGCGACGTCGGAGGCCTTCTGCCCCACCGTCACCACCTGCAGCCCGATCACGTCGCGGCGCTCCGGGCCGTCGCCCACGTCGCGCACGAAATCGGCGATGCAGGCGCCGTCCTCGCGCGGCTGGCGCGGCAGGTCGATCCGGGTGAGCTCGGTCGCGCCGTCGGGCTCGAACAGCACCAGCGCGTTGCCCTCGCCCGCCGCCTTCCAGTAGCCGGTGACGGCCTGGGGTCGGAGGATGTCCTGCTCAGCGCACAGCGCCAGCATGCGTCGCATCACCGGGCGCAGCTCCTGCCTGGCCCAGGACAGGAATTCCTCCAGGGAGCGGCCCTGCTTCCGGAAGCCCCACTGGAATTGGTACAGGCTGCGCTCGTTGAGGAACGGGATCACCGCGTTCGGGGTGGCCTCGATCACCCGGGCACCCCAGAACGGCGGCGCCGGCACCGGCTCGTCGTTCAGCCGCCGCCTGCGTGCCTGCGCCGCGGCGAGGTCGACCGGTGCGAAGCCGCGCACCTCCGCCAGCTCCGGGACCCGCTTGGTCGTCCGTGCCTTGCCCTTCCGGCGTGACTGGATCGCGCCGAGATAGGTGTCGAGCTCTCCGCTCTCGACCTTGTCCATCAGGCCGAGCCCGTCGAACGCATCGCGGGCGTAGGCGACACGGCCTCCGTTGTAGGCGGCGACGCACTCCTCCTCGACGTAGTTGCGCGTCAGCGCCGCCCCGCCCAGCAGCACCGGGATCTCCAGCCCCTGCCTGGCCATCTCCTCCAGGTTCTCGCGCATCACCACCGTGGACTTCACCAGCAGGCCGGACATGCCGATCGCGTCCGCCTTGTGCTCGCGCACGGCGGCGATCATGTCGGCCAGCGGCACCTTGATGCCGAGGTTGCACACCCGGTAGCCGTTGTTGGTCAGGATGATGTCGACCAGGTTCTTGCCGATGTCGTGCACGTCGCCCTTCACCGTGGCGAGCACGATGGTGCCGCGTGTCTGGCCCTCGACGCGCTCCATGTGCGGCTCGAGGTGCGCCACCGCCGCCTTCATGGTCTCGGCCGACTGCAGCACGAACGGCAGCTGCATCTTGCCCGCGCCGAACAGCTCGCCCACCGTCTTCATGCCGTCGAGCAGCACCGTGTTGATGATGTCGAGCGGCGGCATGGTCTGCCGCGCCTCGTCCAGCTCGGCTTCCAGCCCCTTGCGGTCGCCGTCGACGATGCGGTCGCGCAGGCGCCCCTGCACGGTGTCGGCGCGCGTCTTCTTGACCGCCTCCGAGGCCTTGCGGTCGGCGAACAGCTCCAGCAGCCGCTTGAGCGGGTCGTAGCCCTCCCGCCTCCGGTCGAAGATCAGGTCCTCGGCGACCTGGATCTCCTCCGGCGCCAGCAGGTGCAGCGGCCGTATCTTGCTGACGTGGACGATGGCCCCGCTCATGCCGGCACGCACCGCATGGTCGAGGAACACCGAGTTCAGCACCGCGCGCGCGGCCGGATTAAGGCCGAACGAGATGTTGGACAGGCCGAGGATGATCTGGATGTCCGGGAACCGCTCCCGGATCATCCGGATGCCCTCGATGGTCCACTGCCCGAGCTTGCGGTCGTCCTCCACCCCGGTGGCGACGGTGAAGGTCAGCGGGTCGATCAGCAGGTCGGACTGCGGCAGACCGTGGGTGTCGCAGGCGAACTCGACCAGCCGGGTGGCGATCCGCAGCTTGTCCTCCGGCGTCTTGGCCATGCCGACCTCGTCGATGGTCAGCGCGATCACCGCTGCCCCGAACTTGCGCGCCAGCACCAGGCGGTCGCGGGCGTGGCCCTCGCCGTCCTCGAAGTTGATGGAGTTGATGATCGGCTTGCCGCCATGCAGCTTGAGCGCGCTGGCGATCACCGGGGTCTCGGTGGAGTCGATCACCAGCGGCGCGTTCACCGAGGCGGTGAAGCGGCGGACCACCTCGTCCATCTCGGACACCTCGTCGCGGCCGACGAAGGCGGTGCAGACGTCCAAGGCGTTCGAGCCCTCGGTCGCCTGCTCGCGGGCGACCGCGACGCAGCCGTCCCAATCGCCCGCCTCCTGCAGCTCGCGCCACTTCCTCGAGCCGTTGGCGTTGCAGCGCTCGCCGATGGAGAAGTAGCTGTTCTCCTGCCTGAGCGGGGTCTGGCCGTACAGGCTGGCGACCGACGGGATCCAGACCGGCCGGCGCGCCACCGGCGGCGGACGGCGCCCGCCCGCCCGGCCCCGCAGCATGGCGTCAAGTGCCTCGATGTGCGGCGTCGAGGTGCCGCAGCAGCCGCCGATCAGGTTGAGCCCGTCCTCGACGATGAAGCGCTCGATCCAGCTCGCCATCTCCGGCGGCGTCAGCGGGTAGTGCGTCCTGCCGTCGACCAGCTCGGGCAGGCCGGCGTTGGGCTGCACCGAGATCAGCCGCGGCCAGTTGGCGGCGAGCCAGCGCACGTGCTCGGACATCTCCTGCGGGCCGGTGGCGCAGTTCAGCCCGATCAGCGGCACGTCGAGGGCGTGGATCACGGTGGCGGCGGCGGCGATGTCGGGGCCCACCAGCAGGGTGCCGGTGGTCTCGACCGTGACCTGGACGAAGATCGGGGTGTCGGTGCCGGCCGCCGCCCGGGCGATCTTGGCACCGTTGACCGCTGCCTTGATCTGCAGCGTGTCCTGGCATGTCTCGATCAGCAGCGCGTCGACGCCGCCGGCAATCAGGCCGGCGCACTGCTCGGCCAGCGCCGCCTCCAGCGGGTCATACGCCACGTTGCCGAGCGAGGGCAGCTTGGTGCCGGGCCCGATCGAGCCGACCACGTAGCGGTGCCGCCCGTCGGAGAAGCCGTCCGCCGCCTCGCGGGCGAGCTCGGCGGCGACCTTGTTGATCTCGTGGGTGCGCTCGGCGAGGTCGAACTCGGCCAGCGTGATCGGCGAGCCGCCGAAGCTGTTGGTCTCGACCATGTCGGCACCGGCGGCGAAGTAGCCGCGATGGATCTCGCGCACCAGCTCCGGCCGGGACAGGTTGAGCACCTCCGTGCAGTTCTCCCGGCCCCAGTAGTCGCGCTCCACGTCGAGGTCGAGCATCTGCACCCGCGAGCCCATGCCGCCGTCGCAAAGCAGGACCTGGTCGAGAAGGGCATCGAGAAGGTGGGGGCGGGTCATGACGATCCTGTCGGCGCCCCGCCGCGCCGGCCCGGGAAGGGATGGCTGCCGGACCGGCCGCACGTGCACATGTAAGGTGGCGACGCTTCTCACAAAGCCGGCCGCCGCTGTCCAGCGCACGCGGCCACGCCAGGAGACCGGCTCCATGCGCCTCGACGCCCGCATCCCGGTTCACGTCCTGCCCTCCGGCGTCGCGCTGCCGCCGGCTGATCCGCAGGCCGTGCTTCTGGTGGCGGTGCCGCCCGGACGGGATCGCCCGGTGAGCCAGAGGGTAGGCTGGATGGCGGTGCAACACCTTGCGGCGGAGGTATTCGAAGCGGCCGTCCATCCGGTCGGCTGCGCCTGCTGCACGGCGCGCAGCCCGCTCGCCCTGCTGCTGTCGTCGCTGTTCGAGCGGCGCGCCCGGGGCACGCTCGGCCTGTTCCGGCGGGTCTGGCTGACCGCCCCTGCGGCCGTCGCCGAGGCGGTTCCGGCGCTGCTGGCGGCGGACCGGATGGTCGCCGGGCGCTACCGGATCGGAGAAAATTAGCCCGTCGGCAAATTTTACATGCTATGGTTGTCGTGAGAAGCCGCTCGAGCGGCAAGCCATGTCTTGCGCCCGGGGGTGGGCTCGGAACCCTGCGGCGCCCTGGTGTAAGGAAATCCTGTGGATCAACGCAACGACACCGGCAACTACGGCAGCTCGCCGGGAAGCCACGCTGCCGGACCCGCAAAGGCACCCGATCCGCTGACCATCCGGTTGCGGGCGGCGATGGCGGCCGCGAAGTACCATGGCATCGAGCTCGACCCGAAGACCTTCCAGGCGGAGCCGAACGAGCGCTCGCCGTCGCCGGCCACGCTGGTG
>CAXTVS010000015.1:0-68486 GCA_964247735.1 uncultured Acetobacteraceae bacterium | reverse complement strand
GAGGGTGCCATCTGTATCTGGCAGAGGGGTGACATCTCTATATGGCTGCTACACAGCCAAACACCGCATAATGTATATTATGCCAACTCGACTGCTCAGCTGGCAGGGCGTGGCGGCGATGCCAGGTGGGTTGCCAGCACGGTGTCGGTCTGGCGGTCGACCTCCAGAAGACGGACCTCGTAGCCCCACAGGTCGGCCAGATGGCGCAGCGATGCCCTGGCATCCTTCTCGTCCAGCAGATGGCCTGGACTGGTGCGGTGCTGCAGCCTGAGGCAGCGGTCGCCGGACAGGTCCACATCGACGATCTCGATGTCGACGTAGAAGTTGCCCGGGTCGTAGGACCGGGCGACGCTGCGCCGGATATCGCGGTAGCCCTGGGCGTCGTGGATCGCGTCGACCAGCAGGTACGGCTTCTCGGTGTCGTCACGCAGCCGGAACAGCTTGAATTGGCGCATGACCGCAGGCGATAGGAACTGCTGGATGAAGCTCTCGTCTCGGTACTCGGCCCAGGCGTGGTGCAGCGTGCCGATGGCGTCCTTGTTGCCGGCGATGTCCGGGAACCAGGCGCGGTCCTCATCGGTCGGTGCGTCGCAAACCCGGGCGATGTCGGTCATCATCGCGTAGCCGAGGGCATACGGGTTGAAGTTCGGGCCGCCGCCGACATCGAAACCGGGCTGGGAGATCACGTTGGTGGTGGAATGGATGGTCTCCATGAAGGCGGCGTCGTCGATCTGCCCGCGCTTGTGCAGCCGCGACATGATCTCGTAGTGCACCCAGGTGGCGCAGCCCTCATTCATCATCTTCGCCTGCGGCTGCGGGTAGAAGTACTGAGCGATGAGCCGGACGATGCGGATCACCTCGCGTTCCCAGGGCGCCAGCAGCGGCGCGTTCTTCTCCAGGAAGTAGAGCACGTTCTCTTCCGGCAGCCCGAGCCGGCGGCGTCGTTCGGCGGTCGTGTCGGGACCCTTCTCAACCCTGGTGCCGGGCACGGTGCGCCACAGGTCGTTGAACACGCTGTCCTCGTGCTGGCGCCGGTCGCGCTCGCGCTGCTGCTCGACCTTGAGGTCGATCACCCGCGCGCCGCTGTGACGATGCACGCCCTGGTTCTGCAGCGCGTGCGCGGCGTCGACGATGCGCTCGACCGCCTGCACACCGTGCCGGTCCTCGCACTGTGCGATGTAGCCGCGGGCGAACTCCAGGTAGTCGAGGATGCCGGAGGGTGCGGTCCACTCGCGGAACAGGCGGTTGTTCTTGAAGAAATGGTTGTGGCCGAAGGCGGCGTGCGCGATCACCAGCGCCTGCATGGTGGCGCTGTTCTCCTCCATCAGGTAGCTGATGCAGGGGTCGGAGTTGATCACCACCTCGTAGGCCAGGCCCATCAGGCCGCGGCGGTAGGCGTTCTCGTGGCCGACGAAGCGCTTGCCGAACGACCAGTGCTTGTAGATCAGCGGCATGCCGTGGGAGGTGTACACGTCGAGCATCTGCTCCGACGTGATCACCTCGATCCGGTTCGGGTAGACGTCGAGCTTGAGCTCGTCGAGCGCGATCCGCTCGATGGCGTCGTAGGAGCGGCGCAGGATGTCGAAGTTCCATTCCGAACCGCTGTAGAGCAGCCCTGTCGGCGAGGCGGCGGCCGCGCCGACGGCATCGAGCGGCCTCATGGGCTCCCTCCCCTCACGCGGCTTCGGGCTTCTTGGCGAACAGGTCGCGGAACACCGGGAAGATGTCGCGCTTGTCGCCGACCTGACGCATCACCAGCCGGTCGTTGTTGTCCGCGACGCCGCGATAGCCGCGCCACAGGTCGGTGTCGCCGCGGATCACCGCGCCGGAGCCGACGATCTCGATATAGGCGTAGTACTGCACCAGAGGCAGGATCTGGTCCCTGAGCAGCGCACAGGATTTCGGCGTGTCGCTGCCGGAGTTGTCGCCGTCCGAGGCCTGCGCCACGTAGATGTTCCAGCTGTCGGCGGAATAACGCTCGGACTGTACCCGGAGCAGCTCGACCAGGGCGGACGAGACGATGGTGCCGCCGGTGCGCGGGTCGTGGAAGAAGGTGTCCTCGTCGACCTCCTCGGCCACCTCCGAGTGGCGGATGAACACCAAGTCGACGCGCTTGTAGCGGCGCTCCAGGAACACGTGCAGCAGGAGGAAGAACCGCTTGGCGAGGTCCTTCATACGCTCGGTCATGGAGCCCGACACGTCCATCAGGCAGAACATGACGGCGCGCGTGGTCGGCTTCGGGATGACGGTGTAGCGGCGAAAGCGCATGTCCACCGGGTCGATCCAGGGCACCCGGTTCATCCGGCGCAGCGCGAAGTGCAGCTCCGAGCGCAGCGCGTCCAGCGCGTCCGGGTCGCTGCCGTCCTGCTCCAGGGCGGCGATGCGCAGCTCCAGCTCGGCGACCAGGTCGGGCTTGGGGCGACGCAGCCCGATCCGGCGTGCCATCGAGTGCCGCATGGTGCGGCCGAGGTCGAGCTGCGACGGCGAGCCGTCGCTGCTGAGGCCGGCGCGGCTGATGGTGGTGGTGTCGGTGCTGGCGATCTGGCGCTTCACCAGGTCGGGCAGCGCCAGGTCGTCGAAGAAGGCGTCGAGGAACTCGTCGCGGCTCAGCACGAAGCGGAAGCTGTCCTCGCCGCCGCCGTCCTCGCCGGCCTCCCCTGCCCCGCCTTTCCCCCTGCCCGACGGCGGCCGCTGCAGGCGATCGCCCGGCGAGAACACCTTGTTGCCGGACAGCACGACGTCGCGCACGCCGGAGGAGAACACGCGGTGCAGGCTCGGCTCGTGCAGCGCGTCGGACGGAATCGAGATCGCGCGTTCCTGCCCCACCTCGCGCAGCTTGCCGGACGCGACCGCGTCGCGGGCGGCGCGCTGCACCGCCTCGCGGGCGCGGACCAACACGCGCCTCCGGTTCTCCAGGTTCTTGCCGTGCGGGTTGGGCCGGCGATCGATGATGTCCACGCGTCAGGTCATCCGCTCGTCAGGCCGACTGCTTGACGCGCATGTACCACTCGACCAGACGGCGCACCTGCCGCTCGGTGTAGCCGCGCGAGACCATGCGTTCGACGAACTGGCCGTGCTTGGTCTCGGTGTCGCCATCCTTCTTGGAGCCGAAGCTGATCACCGGCAGCAGGTCCTCCACCTGGGAGAACATGCGCTTCTCGATCACGTCGCGGATCTTCTCGTAGGAGTTCCAGGACGGGTTGCGCCCGGCGTTGTTGGCGCGCGAGCGGAGCGAGAACTTCACCACCTCGTTGCGGAAGTCCTTCGGGTTGGCGATCCCGGCGGGCTTCTCGATCTTGGTCAGCTCGGCGTTCAGCAGGTCGCGGCTCATCATCTGGCCGGTGTCGGGATCCTTGAAGTCCTGGTCCTCGATCCAGGCGTCGGCGTAGTCGAGGTAGCGGTCGAACAGGTTCTGGCCATAGTCGTGGTAGCTTTCCAAGTAGGCCTTCTGGATCTCGTTGCCGACGAACTCGGCATATCGGCTGGCGAGCTCCGACTTCAGCACAGCGAGGTAGCCGGCCTCGACCTCGGGTGGGAACTGCTCGCGTCGCACCGCCTGCTCCAGCACGTACATCAGGTGCACCGGGTCGGCGGCGATCTCGTTAGAATCGTGGTTGAAAGTCGCCGATAGCACCTTGAAGGCGAACCGGGTCGACACCCCATCCATGCCCTCGTCGACGCCGGCGGCGTCGCGATACTCCTGCATGGTCTTGGCCTTAGGATCGGTCTCGCGGATGTTCTCGCCGTCGTACACGCGCATCTTTGCGAACTGCGAGGAGTTGGGGTGCGGCTTCAGGCGCGACAGCACGGCGAAGCGGGCCAGCATCTGGAAGGTGTTGGGTGCGCACGGCGCGTCGCCGAGTGCCGAGGAGCGGATCAGCTTCTCGTAGATGCGCGTTTCCTCGGTCGCACGCAGGCAGTACGGCACCTTGATCACGCAGACGCGGTCGAGGAAGGCCTCGTTGGTGCGGTTGTTGCGGAAGCTCTGCCATTCCGCCTCGTTGGAATGGGCTAGGATCATGCCGGTGAACGGGATCGAGCCGATGTTCTCGGTGCCGACGTAGTTGCCCTCCTGCGTCGCGGTGAGCAGAGGGTGCAGCATCTTGATCGGCGCCTTGAACATCTCGACGAACTCGAGCAGTCCCTGATTGGCGCGGTTGAGGCCGCCGGAGAAGCCGTAGGCGTCGGGATCGTTCTGGCTGTGGGTTTCGAGCTGGCGGATGTCGACCTTGCCGACGAGCGCCGAGACGTCCTGGTTGTTGTCGTCGCCGGGCTCGGTCTTGGCGATGCCGATCTGGCGCAGCTTGGAGGGGTGCAGCTTGACCACGCGGAAGCGCGACAGGTCGCCGTCGAACTCTTCCAGCCGCTTCAGCGCCCACGGGCTGGCGACCCCGGTCAGCACGCGGCGCGGGATGTTGTAGCGCTGCATCAGGCTCGGGCCCATGCGCTCGACGTCGAACAGGCCGAGCGGGCTCTCGAACACCGGGCTCAGCTGCTTGCCGGCCTTGAGCACGTAGATCGGTTCGCGCTCCATCAGGGTCTTGAGCCGCTCGCCGAGCGATGACTTGCCGCCGCCGACGGGCCCAAGCAGGTAGAGGATCTGCTTGCGCTCCTCCAATCCTTGCGCGGCGTGACGGAAGAAGCCGACGATCCGCTCAATCGTCTCCTCCATGCCGTGGAAGTCGGAGAAGGCCGGGTAGGTGCGGATGGTGCGGTTCATGAACACGCGGGCGAGGCGCGTGTCCTTCGACGTGTCGATCGGCACCGGCTCGCCGATCGCCTTGAGCATGCGTTCGGACGCGCTCGCGTAGCAGGACGGGTCGGCAGCGCACAGGTCGAGGTACTCGGCGAGACTCATCTCGGTTTCGCGCCGTTCGTCGCGCATGGCGGTCGCAAGCGTGAAAACGTCGTCGAGTGGCGCCATGCAGAGCTCTCCCCAAACGATGGGCGCCCCGCCTGACCGGGAAGATGGCACGCCCGGACCGGATTGATCCCGTCCTGTGTCGTGATCTCCTGTCAGGTCCTCCTGAAGCGGAGGCCGCGGCGGATAAGAGCCCGGAATGCCGGAACCTTCCGTCCATGGTCGAGGCAACATCACCAATCCTGCGCAGCGGAACCGTCGAACCGCCACTTTGTGAAGGCTATCGCTGCCCCAGCGCACGATTCAACTAAATTGCAGACTGCGTCATCCGGATCGACCGGTGATTGCAGGCATGACACAGGGCGGCACCTCGACGACCTAGAGCGACAGGATCATCCCGTCATGCGCAGCCTCGATGCCGGGTGGCAGGTTGGCGTGCAGCCAGGCCCAGTCCATGTCGGTGCCCATGTGGGTCAAGATAGTGCGGCCGATGCCGAGCCGGCCAGCCCAGCGCCTGACCAACGCGAGATCGGCATGCGCCGGGTGTGGTGCGCGCTGGAAACAGTCGACCAGCCAGGTACGGGTGCCGGCCAGGACTGACAGGGCCGTGTCGTCAAGGCGTACCACGTCAGTCGAATAGCTGAAGTCGCCGATACGGAAGCCGAGCGTGGTGCCGCTGCCGTGCACCTGCTCGAACAGCAGGAAACGGATGCCGGCAATCTCGACCGCGGTGTCGGCGCGCACCGGCCGCGGCACCATCACCGGCCGGTAGAAGCCGGGGGGCGACCAGGGGCGGAAGGCATAGCGGAAGCGGGACTCGATTTCCGCCAGCACCGGCTCGGTGCCGAACGCCTCGATCGGGCGGTCGAGGATGCGGTTCAGGCTGCGCACCTCGTCCAGTCCGGCGACGTGGTCGGCATGGGCGTGGGTGTAGAAGACGGCGTCGATCCGCCCGATGCCGGTGGACAGCAGCTGGGTGCGGAGGTCCGGGGAGGTGTCCACCAGCACTCGGTTGCCTTCCGCGCCCTCGATTACGATTGACGAGCGGCTGCGGCGGTTGCGCGGCTCCTCCGGATCGCACAGGCCCCAGTCGCCCTGCTCGTCCGGCCCGCCCAGCATCGGCACGCCGGCGGAGCCGCCGCATCCGAGAATGGTGACGCGCACCGGTGTCATGCCGCCTTGCTGAACAGGCGCCGGAAGTTCGCGGTGGTTAGGGCACCGAGCGCAGCATCGTCCAGGCCGCGGATCCCGGCGAGCACTGAGGCGGTATGCCCGACGAAGGACGGCTCGTTGCGCCTGCCCCGCCGGGGTGCCGGCGCGAGAAAAGGCGCATCGGTTTCCACCAGCAGGCGCTCGGGCGGGATCCAGGCGGCGATTCGACGCAGCTCCTCCGACTTCGGGAAGGTCACGATGCCGGAGAAGCTGACATAGCCGCCGAGCGACAGGGCGGTCCGCGCCAGCGCCTCACCGGAGCTGAAGCAGTGCAGGACGAAGCGGAACGGACCGCCTGCCTCGTGCTCTTCCCTCAGGATCGCCGCCACGTCGTCATCGGCGCTGCGCGCGTGGATGACCAGCGGCAGGTCGGCGATCCTGGCGGCGTGAAGATGCGCCCGGAAGCTCGCCTGCTGCAGCGGACGCAGTTCCTGCTCGCCGTAGAAGTAGTCGAGGCCGGACTCGCCGATGCCGACGATCTCTGGAGCGCAGGCCAGGGCTGCCAGCCGGTCCGGGTCTGGCAGCACCTCGTCGGCGACGTGGTCCGGATGGGTGCCGATCGTGCACCATATCGGCAGGCCCGCACGGGCATGGCGCGTCAGTCTGCGGTTCAGCGGGGCGGCCGACAGGCGGGTGCCGATCGTCACCATCCCGCACAGGCCGGCCGCCTGTGCCCGGTCGAGCAGCGCGTCGACCTCGTCGTCGGGGAAGTGGTCGAGGTGGCAGTGGCTGTCGATCAGCATGCGTCAGGCCGGACCCGCGGCGGCAGCCTCGACGTGCCTGGGGAAGATGCCCCGGGGTGGCGGAAGCGACACGCCTTCCTCCAGCGGGACGGCGAGGGCTGCGAAGCTGCGAGCCGCGGCCGGGACGCCGAGCTGGTCGAGCAGACGGCCCATGCTGTCCGGCATGAACGGCTGCAGCACCGTGGCCACCTGCCGCAGCACGTCGGTCAGCACGCGCAGCACCGCGCCCATACGCCCGGGGTCGGTCTTCCTCAGCACCCAGGGCGCTTGGCGATCGATGTAGGCGTTGCTTGCCCGCACCACCTTCCACACCTCCTCAAGCGCCTCGTGCAGGACCTGCCGGTTGATCAGGCCGGATAGGTGTCCGACGAGCGCGTCCGCCTGAGCCAGCAGCGCAACGTCATCCGCCATGGCGTACCCGCGCGGTGGCAAACGGCCCTCGCAGTTGCGCGCGATCTGCGTCAACGTCCGCTGCGCCAGGTTGCCGAGGTCGTTGGCGAGCTCGACGTTCAGGCGCGAGATCAGCGCCCGCCGGCTGAAGTCGCCGTCGCCGCCGAACGGCACCTCGCGCAGGAGGAAGTAGCGCACCGCGTCGACCCCGAACTCGGCGGCCAGGCTGCGCGGCTCGACCACGTTGCCGATCGACTTGCTCATCTTCTCGCCGTCGGCGGTCCACCATCCGTTGGCGAACACCCGGCGCGGCAGCTCGATGCCGGCGGCCAGGAGGAAGGCCGGCCAGAACACGGCGTGGAAGCGGATGATCTCCTTGCCGACCAGGTGCAGGTCGGGCGGCCAAAAGCGCCAGAGCGGTCCGTCCTGGTCAGGATAGCCGAGGGCGGTGATGTAGTTCACCAGCGCGTCCCACCACACGTAGATCACGTGGTCCGGGTCGCCCGGCACCGGGACGCCCCAGCGGAAGCTGGTGCGACTGATCGACAGGTCCTTCAGCCCCTGCCGGACGAAGCCGAGCACCTCGTTGCGACGTCCCGGCGGCCCGATGAAGTCCGGGTTGGCGTCGTAATGGGCGAGCAGCCGGTCCTGCCAGGCGGACAGGCGGAAGAAGTAGGACGGCTCCTTGACCCACTCGACCGGGGCGCCGCTGGGCGCCACGCGGGTGCCGTCGGCGCGGAGCACCAGCTCGTCCTCGCCGTAGAAGCTTTCGTCCCGGGTGGCGTACCAGCCCTCGTAGGCGCCGAGATAGATGTGCCCGTCCTGCTGCAGGCGGCGCCACAGCGCGGCGCAGGCCTGGAGGTGCCTCGGCTCGGTGGTGCGGATGAAGTCGTCGAACGACACGTTCATGGCCTGCGCCATGTCGCGGAAGTCCGCAGACACGCGATCGACAAAGTCCTGGGGGTCGACGCCTGCGGCCAGGGCGGCCTGCTCCACCTTCTGGCCGTGCTCGTCCGTGCCGGTCAGGAAGAACACTTCGTGACCGTCGAGCCGGTGCCAGCGCGCCATCACGTCGGCAGCGATCGAGGTGTAGGCGTGGCCGATGTGCGGCGCGCCGTTCACGTAGTAGATCGGGGTGGTGATGGTGTAGCGCTGTGTCATCGCTCGCTCAGCAGGCTTAGGCTCGACAGCAGCGCCTGCCTCTTGTCCAGGTTGAACCGGTCCGTCTCGACCCGGATGCGATGGAGGTCCTGCCAGACCCCCAGCCAGCCGGTTCCGGATGCGACGCCGGAGCCGCCGCAGCGGACCGCTTCCCGTACCCGCTCCGATATGGCATCCGCAAGCAGCGTCAGGAAGGTCGCGAAGCCCTGCTCCTTGCGCAGGATCCGATCTGCCAGCTCATAGCCGGCGACGCTGGAGGCGTCGCCGTCCAGCAGGTCACGTACCAGCCCGGCCGTGGCGACGCCGTCCTCATCGGCCAGCGCGACAGCCCGTCCCGGCGCGCCATGCGCGAGCTCCGACAGCACCCGGCGGCCTGCCTCGTCCTCGTCCGGCAACAGGCGTTCAAGGGCGACCATCATCTGCGGCAGGTCGAGCGGAGCCAAGCGCAGCAGGCGGCAACGACTGCGTATGGTGGCAAGCAGACGGCCCGGGCTGCTGCTGACCAGGATTAGCATGGCCCACGGCGGCGGCTCTTCCAGGACCTTGAGCAGCGCGTTGGCCGCGTGGCGGTTCAGCAGGTCGGCATCGTCGAGGATCACCACCCGCCAGCCGCCTTCCGCAGCCGTCCGATGGAGGAAGTCGCCGATCCGACGCACGTCGTCGGCGACGATCTCCGCCCGGTGCCGCTGGCGCTTCTCGTCGAAGGAACGGCCGATCGCCAGCAGGTCGGCGTGGGTCCCGGCAGCCACGCGCCGGAACACGGGATCGATGTCGGCGATCCCGAGGGCGGTTCCCGGACAGCCGGCAAGCAGCCAGCGGGCGAAGCGGAACGCCAGGGTTGCCTTGCCGATCCCCTGGGGGCCGGCGAGCAGCCAGGCGTGGTGCAGGCGGCGACCCGAGGCTTCCGCGACCAGCGTCGCCTCGGCTGCCTCGTGTCCCACCAGCCACCCGTGTCCTGCCGGCGCGGCGATGCCGGTCATCCGCGGAGGCGCTCTTCGACCCTGTCCAGCAGCGCCCGATGCACCTGCTCCACGTCGCCGGCCGCATCGATGGTGACGATCCGCTCCGGCGCAGCATGGGCGATCCGCCGGAACCCGTCCGCGACGCGGAGGTGGAATCCCTCGTCCAGGCGCTCGTAGCGGTCCGGATCGACCCCCCGACGCGTCAGCCTTTGCCGCGCCAGCTCCCGTGGCAGGTCGAGCAGCACGGTCAGGTCCGGCACGATCGGGGTCAGCGCGATCAGGTCGCGGATGAAGCCGAGGGGCTCCGCCTCGCCATAGCCCAGTCCGTATCCCTGGTAGGCAAGCGTCGAGTCGAAGAACCTGTCGCAGATCACCAAGCGTTCCTTGGCGAGTGCCGGCATGATCGTGTGCTCGATGTGGTCGAACCGTGCTGCGAAGTGCACCAGGATCTCGGCCCGCAGGCTGAGCTTGTGATCGCCCTCCAGCAGCAGCGTCCTCAGCCGTTCGGCACCCTCGGCGCCGCCGGGCTCCCTCGTGTGCAGCAGCGAACGGCCGTACTTGGCCAGCCGTTCGGCGAGCAGGCGCGACTGCGTGGACTTGCCGGCTCCCTCGCCGCCCTCAAGGGTGACGAACAGTCCGCTCACGAGCCGCCGACGAAGTGGTCGAGCACGGCGACGGCACGCGCAGGGAGGCTCTTGCGGCCTACCGCTGCGCCAGCGACCAGGGGAACCTGTATGTCGGTGACGGAGGCGCCGGAGATCGTGATCTGGCCGACCTGCTGCCCGGCGCGGACCGGCGCCGGTATGGGCGCCTGGTAGTCGAGCGCCACCTTCACCCGGCCTTGCCAACCGTGCGGAACCGTCAGCAGCAGGTCGGCGGCGGCGCACACCGGAACAGTGGCCACGACGCCAAGCCAGACGGGCGCCACCTCCAGCGGCTGGCTTCGCGTGAGCAGGCGCACGTTCTCGAAGTTGGCGAAAGCCCAGCTCAGCAGCCGCTCCCCTTCGGCGGCGCGGGCCTGTGACGAGGATAGCCCGTTGACCACCTCGATGATGCGGTTGCCGTTGCGCTCCGAGCTGACACAAAGACCGAACCCGCCGGCGTCGGTGTGCCCGGTCTTCAATCCGTCGGCCAAGCCCTTGTCCACCAGGACGTTGCGGTTACCCTGGTTGATGTTGTTGAACTTGTAGTCTTTTTCCGAGAAGAAGTGGTAGTCGTCCGGAAAGTCGGCGATGAGGTGACGGGCCAGGGTGGCGATGTCTCGCGCCGACATGAGGTGGTCCGGATCCGGCCAGCCGGTGGCGTTGCGGAACTGCGTGTTCGTCATGCCCAGCGTCTTGGCCATGGCGTTCATCTGCGCGACGAACTGCTCCTCGGAGCCGGAAATGCCCTCGGCCAGCACGATGCAGGCGTCGTTGCCGGACTGGATGAGCATGCCGCGGATCAGGTCGACGACCGAGACCTGGGCGCCGAGCGGCACGAACATCTTCGAGCCCTGCATGCGCCATGCCTTCTCGCTGACCGGCAGCATCTGGTCGAGGCGCAGGCGTCCCGACTTCAGCATGCCGAACACGAGATAGGCGGTCATCAGCTTGGTCAGCGACGACGGCGGCATGCGCTCGTCCGCCGCCTTCTGGAGCAGGACGGCGTTGGTCTGGAAGTCGCTGATGAACGCCCAGCGTGCCTCGGTTTCCAGCGGGCCGACTGGGGTGTCGGCCGCCGTTCCGACCGGAGCCGGCGTCAAGTCCGTCGCGGCAGCGATGGCTGCCACCTTGGCGGCGCGGCGCGGACGCGCGGCCGCACCCTTGGAAGCAAGGAGAGAAGGAAGCGCAAGGCTTCCGGCACCGGTCAGCAACAGCCGTCTGCTAGGCACTTCGATCCCTACTCGACGATGATCCGTGCCCCGGTTACCCCGGCACGACGTGCCCGGTCCAGAGCGGCATCCGCATCGGCGGTCCGTTGGAAGGGTCCCTCGCGGACGGTATACACGACCTCGCGTCCCTGCCCCGCATTTCCGACCGATGCCCCAAGCTCAGAGGCGATCCGGTCGGCATAGCTGCGCCGGTTGAACTGCCCGCAGTCGATCCAGAGGGCGCCGGGATCCGCAACGCCCTGCTGCGCGATGGGTGGCAGACGGTTGTCGGCTGTGCCGTCCGCCGTCGCAGGTGGCCGGCGCTCCGGGTCGCCAGCCGGCCCGGTGGCAATCGTGCCACCAACGTCGTGGCCCGGCACCGGAAGCGGCTGCTCCTGCACGCCCTCCACCGGAGCGGCCACGATGTCCAGGCGTGGACCGCCTCCTGTCCCCTCGGAGGCCGTCCGGCTGCGGACTTGGTCGAGGGTGATGTCGACGCGGACCGGAAGGCCGTCGGCCATCCCGAGCAGCGTCGCCGCCCGCGGGGTCAGGCCCAGCACCCGCCCCTGTTGCGCCGGGCCGCGGTCGTTCGCCCGCACCAGGATCGTGCGGCCGTTCTCGAGGTTCCTGACCGTGAGGACGCAGGGAAGCTGCAGGCTCTGATGCGAGGCTGCCATCGCGTCCGGATCGAACCGCTCGCCATCGGCGGTGAGGCCGCTGGACGGTGCGGGTTGGATCGTCGCCAAGCCGGTCGCATGATAATCGGGCTGCTCCCTGGGATAGAACCAGGCGCCGTCCGCTCCCTGCCAGGGCGCCCCGACTACGTAGTACGGGTTCGCCGCCGGGGCCGGAGGCTGCTGGCGATGATGGCAGCCGGACAGGCAGGCCAGCAGGCCGAGCGGCGCCAGCGCGCGGGCGGCTCCTCGACCTCCGGTCACGCCGCGGCGTTGCCGATCAGGCCGACCGCCAGGGCGTAGAAGTCAGACGGGTTGTAGCGCCGGATCACGTCGAAGTTGGAGTACACCATGAAGGCGTCGCCGCCGGCACCGTCGGGCAGCAGAAGCGCGCCAGTTACCCCGCCTTGCGAGAACCGCGCGCCGTCCTGCCTGCGCACACCGGCTTCGGTCCAGGAGGCAAGCGGCCGCACCGCCTGCCTTCCGGCGATCGACGGGTCGATCGGGCGTGTCAGCGTCACCGGCTGACCCCACGGCTCGCCCGCGGTCCAGCCGCAACGGGCGAGATAGTTGGCGATCGAGGCGAACACGTCGGCCCGGTCGGTCCAGATGTTCCTGCGGCCGTCGCCGCTGTAGTCCACCGCATAGCGCAGGTAGGAGCTCGGCATGAACTGCGGCTGGCCCATGGCGCCGGCGTAGCTTCCCAGCATCGACCCCGGTGCGACGTCGCCATTGCCCAGGATCCGCAGCGCGTTCATCAGTTCGGTATGAAAGAAGCCGGCGCGGCGGCCGTCATAGGCAAGCGTCGCCAGCGCATCGACGACGTTGAAGGAGCCGATGCGGGTGCCGAAGTTCGACTCCAGGCCCCAGATCCCCACCACCACGCGTGGGTCGACACGATAGCGGCGCCAGATGTCGGTCAGGAGCGGGAGATTGTCGCGATAGGCGTCGGCCGCGCCCTGCTCGCGCGTCGGCGAGATGACGCGGCTCCGGTACTGGGCCCAGGTCAGCGTGAACTCTGGCTGATGCCGATCCAGCTGGAGGACATGCGTGTTGGGCGCTTCCAGCGCTAGGGCCACGTCAAGCACCGACGCCGGTACGCCGTGTTGCAGGGCCTCGGTGCGGACCTGCCGCAGGAACCCGGGATAGGAACCGTCTCCCCGCGACGGACGAGTCCGTGCCGCTGCCGATCCCGGCCCGAGAGCGGCCGACAGGCCGATTGATGCAACGGCGAAGGTCAGGGCACGACGCGTGGTCATGAAGGAACCTGTGCCACAAGCTCCCGCTCGGGACAACGCGCCGGGACAGGGTGCACCCCGGTCGGATCCTGGAGGAACTATAAGGCTGTCCGGGCGCATGGTCCTGTCTTGCGGCCCACGACCCGCAACCGGCCGATCAACTGGGCGTTGCTGCCGCGAACGGAGCGAGGCATGGCGGTGGAGCAGACAGTGGCCAAGGCGCGCCATGACAAAAGGCGCGGCCTGATCGCGCTTGGCATCGCGATCCTGCTCGTCATCCTCCTCATCGTCTTCTGGAGCTGGGACTGGTTCATCCCGTTGGTCGAGCGCCAAGCGAGCGCGACGCTCGGCCGTAAGGTTACGCTGGAGCACCTCCACGTCCGGCTGGGCCGCGTCACTCGCATCGTAGCCGACAACGTCGCCGTTGCCGGAACCGATGCGTTTCCGCACCCGCTGGCGACCACACGGCATTTGACGGTTTGGGTGGAGGTGCTTCCGCTGATCCGCCATTCCCAGATCGTGCTTCACCTGATCGATCTGGACCATCCGGTGGTCGACGCCGCTGCCAAGGCCGATGGGACCAACAACTGGACCCTCAGCTCAAGCACGCCCGCCAAGACGAAGAGCGGCAGGTCCAGCCCGACGATCGTCGGCGTGCTGCAGATCGAGAAGGGTCAGGTCCACGTCAACGACGTGCCACTGAAGGCGGACTTCAACGTCGCCGTCGAAACGCGCAACACGCCGGACGCGGCGAGGTGGCCGGTCCCGACCGACCAGGGCCAGATCGTCGCCGACGCCAAGGGCACCTACGCCAAGCAGCCGATCGTCGGCAGCTTCATCGGCGGCGCCATCCTGTCGCTGCGCGACAAGGAGAAGCCATACCCGGTCGACCTCAAGGTCGCGAACGGCCCGACGCACGTGTCGTTGGTCGGAACCATCGAGCAGCCCCTGACCTTCGGCGGCGCTCGTCTCAAGCTGCTCTTCGCAGGTCCGGACATGTCGCTTCTGTTCCCGCTAACCGGAGTGCCGATCCCCCAGACGCCGCCATACAGCGTCCAGGGCAACCTCGATTATGCAAGGCAGCGCATTTCCTTCCGCGACTTCGAAGGACGCGTCGGATCGAGCGACCTCGGGGGCACCATCACTGTTCTTCCCGACCATGTTCCAACGGTCGACGCGACCCTGACGTCCCGCCGTGTCGACCTTGCCGACCTCGGAGGCTTCATCGGGTCGAAGCCAGGGCACGCGAACGACACCAGGACCACGCCAGCTGAGAAGGAGAAGACCAGCAGCCGGTCCGACGGCGATGTCCTGCCAACGACACCTTTCAACATGCCGAAGATTCGTGCGGCTAATGTTCACCTTTCCTACAAGGGAGAGCGCATAGAGAATCCCGACCTGCCGCTGGACAACATTATCGCCAGGCTCGACATCCAGGACGGCAAGATCGACATGAAACAGCTTGACTTTGCAGTCGGGACTGGACGGATCTTCAGCAGCGTCCTGATGGACCCGTCCGGTCGGACGCTGCACACCCGGGCCCACGTCGACTTCCACCGCATCGACCTGTCCCGCGTGATGCAGGCGACGCACGCGTTTCATGGCCAAGGGGTGATCGGCGGCCAGGCAAACCTGACGACCGATGGCGCCTCCATCGCGGCGATGCTCGGCAACGGATCCGGCGGCCTCACGCTGGTGATGTCCGGCGGGGGAGACGTCAGTGCCCTGCTTCCCGACATCGCAGGGTTGGAGTTCGGCAACGCCATCCTGTCGGCGCTCGGGCTGCCGAACCGGGCACAGGTGCAGTGCTTCGTGGCCGACATGCCGTTGAAGGACGGCATCCTGTCGACCCAGACGCTCCTGTTGCAGACCACTGAGGCTCGCACCGTGGGGCGAGGAACGGTGGACTTCAAGAACCAGACCATAGACTACAGCCTGACCACGAGGTCCACCCACTTCAGTGTTGGCTCCCTGCCGGGACCCATCAACATCACTGGCAAGCTCGGCAAGCCCGGCATCTCTCCCGGGGCAGAAGTGGTGGCGCGCGCCGGGACCGCGACCGGTCTGGGCATCCTGCTGCCTCCCCTGGCATTGCTTCCGACGATCCAGTTCGGTGTCGGCGAGGCCGGTGCCTGCCAGGCTGCACTGGCCGAGATGAAGGATCATCCCGCCGCACCTCCACCCTCGCGTCGCCGCTCGAGGTGACCTCAGGCCGGAAACCCGGCTTCCAGAAAACAGGTGACGAGGTCCTGTGCCGGGGATATGCCACCGCATCCGGAGCCTGTCCGGCGGCCGAGCGGCATCCTTCGCCGCTTGAGTGACCTGGAGATCCGGTGAGTGTCATCCGCCTGTGCGTCATCGCCCGTCCGGATCCGGTAGGCCGTGTTTCCACTATCCGTGTCCGGCCTGTTCAAGGCGGCTGGCGTGCATCCTCTTCTTCAGGCCCTGGCGATCATCACCGGGACCTTCATTCTTGAGGATGCCGCGACCGTCTTGGCAGCGATGCAGGCACAGGACGGGAAGATAGCGGCTGGCTTGGCGTTGGGATCCCTTTACGTCGGGATCGTCGCAGGTGATCTCGGCTTGTATGGCCTGGGTCGCTTGGCCACGTTGTCCGGTCGGATCAAGCGGCTTCTTCCTCCGGAACGGCGGTCCCGCAGCCGGCAGTGGATAGAGCATCGCGTGTTCCGCGTCGTCTTCATCAGCAGGTTCATCCCAGGCGCGCGGTTGCCAACCTACACAAGTTGCGGCTACCTCCACGCAAGCTTCAGCCGTTTCGCCCTGGCGGCGGTTCTCGCAACCTCGATCTGGACCACCCTGCTGTTTTTTGTGGCGCGGCATGTCGGCCAGTTCCTGATCGACCATCTGGGCGCGTGGCGCTGGCTTGGCGCCATCGTGTTCGCCATCGTGATCGTGCTGATGGGGCGCCTCGTCGCGAGCCTTCAAGGGGAGCCAGAATGACCGTAGTGGCCGCACCCGCGCGGATCGTCCAACCGAAGCCGGTGTCGGCGTTCGAGTTCTGGCCAGGCTGGCTGTTCTACATCCCGGTCGTCGCCTTCTGGATCCTGATGGGCCTGCGTTACCGGAGCTTCAGTCTTCCGACCGCGGCAAATCCCCGGGTCGAGACGGGCGGCTTGTGCGGAGAACGCAAGACCACGATCCTCGACCAGGCGGGACCCGGCGCGGCTGACTGGATCGCTCCCTATGTCGTCCTGACCACGGGCACGGATGATCTGGCCAGAGCACTCGAAGCGATGGCGGAAGCGGGCCTGTCGATGCCGGTCGTGGTGAAGCCGAACATCGGCTGCAACGGCACGGGGGTGCGGCTGGTGGATACCCGGCTGGTCCTCGAGGCCGCGCTGGCAGCGTTTCCTAGGGCCGTCGAGCTCGTCATACAGGAACTGGTCACCCATGACGGCGAGGCCGGCATCTTCTATATCCGTCAACCTGGCGCATCCGGCGGCCGCATCACCTCGCTGACGCTGAAGCAGGCCCCCATCATCGTCGGTGACGGTTGTTCGACGATCCGGTCGCTGGTTCTCGAGGACGAGCGATCGGGACAGGTGCCCGAACTCTACCTGCCTCGCCTGGCCGATCGGCTGGATGAGGTCTTGAGGCCAGGAGAACGCCTTAGGCTCGTGTTCGCCGGCAACCATTGCAAGGGCTCGATCTTCACGGACGGCAGCCATGACATCACCCGTGCGCTGACGGCCCGGGTCGACGCGATCATGCAGGCCATTCCCGATTTCCATTTCGGTCGGCTGGACGTGCGCTTCGAGAGTGCCGTCGCGCTTCGCCTTGGTGAGGGCTTTCGCATTATCGAGATCAACGGCGTCGGCTCCGAGGCAACCCATATCTGGGATCCCCGCACGTCGCTGTGGGCTGCCTACCGTGACCAGTTCAGGCACTACAGGATCGCGTTCGAGATCGGCGCCGAAATGAGGCGGCGAGGCGCCAAACCTACACCGCTCCTTGAACTTCTCGCCTTCTGGCGCCTGCAACGCCGTCTGATGACCTGCTATCCGTTGAACGACTAGATGTCCTGGCTCGGACGAGCGCAAGCTAGAACCTGCCAGGAATTCGGCAAGGATCTGCAGCAGCGTCGGATCTTCGGGTCGATGATACGCAGGCCCTGTCGGTCTGATGTTTTTGACGAAGAGCGGGGGCTGAAGGCGCTTTATCTGCTCTGCTGGCCAATGAGGTGGGCGACCAGCAGGCGCGGCGCTGCGTGGCAGCTGTGCGCCACCTGTCCCTCGTCGTCTCTGCCTACTTCATGCTCAAGAACCTGGCCACGCTGGCCATAGGTCCGTGGCGACCTCTAGCTGCCGCAGCCGCTCGCTGCCCCACTGTTGCCGAATATGTATCGGCTGACCTGCTGCTCCAGATTGGTCGGCTCGCAGGTGTCTGTCACCCTCGCATCGGACGGAAGCATCTGGCGCGATTTGCCGGGATCGACCAGGAGAGCATCGCCGGACGTGAGTGTACTGCTCCCAATCGAGAGCCTCGTGTCGACTGGCAGCTTGAGGACCTGGTCAATCTGGAACGTCACTTCCGACATCATGGTGCGCGGCTCCAGGGTAATCGCCGTCACCCGCCCCACCGTGACGCCCGCCAGGACCACATCGGCACCTTCATGCAACCCGTTCGAGGACAGGAAGGTCGCTCGAAGCTCATACGTTCGTCTGTCTCCGGTTCCGATCAGGCCGGCGGTGTAACCATAGAATCCAATTGCCACGCACAGCACGGCTGCACTGGCGGCTGTTGCGGTGATGCTGTGCCGGCCGAAACGGATCGTCGTCATGGCTAGGCCATAGCCAGCACCAGCACCCCTGGTCAACTCCAGCGCCTTGCCGCACGCTCGATTATGCGGCACCAGAGCCTGTCGCTTCGTCGAGGCCTCCAATGACTACCATCCAGGCGCTCATGCTCGCACTGCTCCAGGGTATCACCGAACTGTTCCCGGTCAGCAGCCTCGGACACGCGGTGATCGTCCCCCGCCTGCTGCATTGGACCCTCGACGAGCATGGGCTCACCTTCCTCCCCTTCCTCGTCATGCTTCATGTCGGCACCGCGATGGCGTTGCTGTTGTTCTTCTGGCGCGACTGGCTTGCTCTCGGCCGCGGCGCAATCGGGGCAGCAGATCCACTTCACGTCAGGGAGAGCCGCTACATCGGTGCATTGATCATTGTCGCCACCGTTCCGGCCATCATCGTCGGCTATGTCCTGGAAGGCTTTCTTCGCAACCTGTTCGGCACTCCGCAGATCGCCGCTTGCTTCCTGATCGTGAACGGCCTCATCCTGCTGGTTGCAGACCAACTGCGGGCCCGTCTTCCGGAGGATGCGGATAAGCCGATAGCCAGCCTGACGTTCATAGACGCCTTCCTGATTGGACTGTGGCAGTGCACCGCCTTCTTGCCAGGCATATCACGCTCCGGCGCCACGATGACTGGCGGCCTGCTGCGCGGCATAAGCCACCAGACCGCTGCCCGCTTTTCCTTCCTGATTGCCTTACCAATCATCCTGGCTGCAACCGCTTCACAGCTCCTGAAGCTCCATCATGCTCACATGGGTTTCCAGACGCTTCGGCCTGCATTGCTTGGCGCGCTGGTGGCTGCCGTAGCGGCATGGTCGAGCACGGCGTTCCTCATGCGCTACTTCCGCAATCATGAGTCGTGGGCTCTCCGCCCCTTTGCGCTCTACAGCATTGTCGCAGGAGCCTTGAGCCTCGTCGCAATCCGCCTCCTTTGACATTGGTTATCCTGAACACTCCAGACTGCAGGATGAAGACCTGATGCTGTGCTCCCGCGCCACGAGATTGATCATTCCGATCGTCTTGTTCATCGCGGCAGGCTCGCTCGCCGGCGCCTCGCCACGGAACATCGCAGCGGAGCCAGTGTCTCGGATGAGTGAGGGCTGGTGGCGTGCAAGGTTTGAGGAGAAACAGGCCGAGCTTCGTCGCATGCCGGTCGAGTTGCTGTGGTTCGGCGACTCCATTACGCAGAATTGGGAGCGGTCGAGCAACGACGACTGGCGGAACTTTGCCCCAGCGTGGCAGCGCTTTTATGGCGATCGTCACGCTGTCGATCTTGGTTTCAAGGGCGACAGCACCTGCCATCTGCTCTGGCGCCTTCAACACGGCGAGCTGGATGGCATCTCACCAAAGGTTGCGATCGTGCTGATCGGCGCAAACAACTTCGGCCACATCCACGCCGATGCCGACGAGACGTTCGAAGGAGTCGAGCTGATCCTGGACGAGATCCACCGGCACCTACCACAGGCCCACATCGTCCTGCTCGGAGTCCTTCCTTCCATACGCTCCGAGTGGGTGTCCAGGAACACGATCCGGCTGAACCGTCGCCTCAAGGCGGTGTCCGGTGATCGAGCTTACGTGACCTACACCGATGTGGGCGACCTGTTTCTGACCTACGACCGGGTCGACGCCAACAAGTTCATCGATCCCCGCCTGAACCCCCCCGCTCCTCCGCTGCATCCGACCGCTCAGGTCCAGGCGCAGATGGCCGAACGGCTCGAGCCGATCCTCGCCCGACTGCTGGGAGACCATCTCCACTATTGAGGATGAGCTGCTTGGTGGCAACAGCTTAACGCTATGGCAACTTGCGCATTGCATGCTGCGACCTCTGCCAGGAGCGCCACCAGCCAATGCGACCACACATCTTCATTGCTACACCGTGCTATGGAGGCGTGGTCACGCAAGGCTACATGCAGTCCGTCTGTGCTTTAATGGCAGCAGCTTCGGAAGCAGGCATCGCCCTGACCCTGGCTCTGCTTGGGCAGGATGCCCTGATCACCCGTTGCCGCAACACCCTGACAAGCCATTTTGTAGCCACTTCACAAGCAACCCATATCCTCTTCGTCGACGCCGACATCTCGTTTGAGCCGGAGAACGTGTTCCGCCTTCTGGCTGCCAGGAAGTCAATCGCTGCCGGCATCTACCCCTTGAAAGCCTACTATTGGGACAAGCCGTGCCAGGAACGGGTCATGCAGGGCGAACCGATAGAGAGCGCGGGCCTCCACTACGTCGGCAAGTTGGAGGCAGGCGATCGCCTCTTGCGTGACGGAGATTTCGCTACAGCGGCTCACGCCGGGACCGGCTTCATGCTGATCGAACGCGCAACCGTCGAACAGATGCAAGAAGCATATCCAGAGACACGGTATCGAGGCGTCGACGCCTACAGGTCGGGAAACACCGCCACGCAGGGCGGCTATGCCTTGTTCGACTGCATCATAGATCCGGTCAGCGGAACCTACATGAGCGAAGATTTCACGTTCTGCTCACGCTGGCAGCGGCTCGGAGGCCGAATTTGGCTGGATACTACCGCCAGCCTGACGCACAACGGGCCCTCCGACTTCAAGGGTGTTCCGGATCGGCGATTTACTTCCCCAGGCCTGATGAGCGGAGGGGCTGGCCCGTCCGAGCTCATACAACCGTCAGCCGTACCACTCGAGCACCACCAGCCCGTCCGCCCCCTTTCCTCCGGCACCCGAAGCGCCGCCGGCACCACCGCCTCCGGGCCAGAGCCCGTTTGAGCCGAGGGTGCCACCGTAGCACGCGCTGGCGCCCAACACGCCGAAGCTGGGACCGCCAGCGCCACCCACGTTGGTCGATCCCAGCTGGAAGCCGCTCTGTCCAGGCCCGACTCCCAGCGAACCGATAAAGTTGATGTTGGTGGTTGACGGCAGGCCAGCCATTCCGCCGATTCCGACCTGTCCGGCTTGCCCTGCCGTGCCATTGATCCCGCCCGAAACTTGCACGACGTTTGCGAACGCCGTCGTGGTAGAACCGGTCGTGCCCCCTCCGACTTGAATGGAATAGGCCGTCCCGGCAGTGACAGTAATCAGCACCTCCTCATAGCCGCCGCCGCCGCCGCCGCCGCCTGGGTAGCCCGCTGCAGCGCTGCCGCCGCTTCCTCCCGCTCCCCACATCCGCGCCAGGACCGACGACACTCCAGGCGGACACGTCCAGCTGTAGGTGCCTGCTGCACCCCAGGCAGCGCGGTTCCGTGTCGTCGCTGCAGCAACGAAGGCGGTAGTTGCCAGCGCGAGGCTCGCATCGCCCGCAGAGGGAGTTGGCGCCGTCGGCGCTCCCTCGAAAGCCGGAGACAAGATGGGCGCAGCCTGAGGCAGCTTGACCGGCACGAATGGAGCGCCGGCAGCAGGCGTGATCATACTCAAATCGACTGCGGTTGCCGACGCAGGCACGACGATCTGCCATAGGGCTGTATAACCGGCGGGAACCGCTGACGGCGCCGTTGCCGCAAACACCACCCGCTGTTGCAGGATGGACGCCTGAGCCTGCCCATTGCCTTGTGCGCCGAACAAGGTCTGCCCCGGGTTCGCGGCGTTGTAGTAGGCGAGCGTCGAACTTCCTGCCTGCACCTCGACAACACTGCCGGAAACGACGGTTGTTCCGGTTCCCGATAGGCTGACCACGACAGGAGCCGTATTGATCCCTGTCTTGACCACCGGGTCGCCATCCGGCGGAAGAGCGCCATAGTATCCGGCGTCGATCACGGTCGGCAGGGTCATGCTGCCTGGCCCGATGGTGACGGTTAGGCCGCTGCCCGGAGTGCAACCAAGGCCGTCGGCATAGACGCCGCCGTCCCCGATCGTCATCTTGGCTAGATAGCCAAGTGCAACCATCGTGTTGCGAGACTGGAGCAACTGGTCCGTGTCGAGCGGCACGGCTCCCACATAGACGATTTGACGGTCCACCACTTCACTCCGGCTGGAAGCTCCGGCTGTCCTGCAGCCGGCGTTTGCGCAAGCAATTCAGGCCCGACCGGAGTCCGGATCGGCATGTCAGCTCGTTATCGTGGTCCAGGCGATGCTGCCTGCCGGGATCACCCGACCAATCGCTTCATTCAGCGCCACCTGGTCCACGGTGATGCCGGTTCCGGTCCAGAGTGTTACCGGATCGTCCGCCTCGCGCAGCCCGGTCTGCTGGCTGCTCGGAATATAGCTCGTGGCGACCGATCCCGGCTCGATCTGCCAACACTGCGTCAGCATGGGCGTGTCCATCAGCGACTCCGACTGCCCTTCGACGGTGACCGTGACCATGCGGCCGGTTGCGGCGCCGGATCCCAGGGTTGCAGAAAGCTTCTGCCAAGTTCCGGTAACCGAGACATCCGCGCTCGCTTCGGCGACGGCGCCATATTGGTCGCTAAAGCTGAGGCCGCAGGAGGTGAACTTGTGGTCCGAGGGCAGCATCAACCAGAGCGATGCCGTCACCGCGGATCCCGGTGCGAAGACCCCGATCGAGGGGCCCACTATCGTGCCACCGCTGTAGATGCTCACCTGCATGACCGACATGCCGGTCCACAGGGCATTCGCGCCGGAAGGATTGACATTCCATCTGGCAGTGGCTGTGGCAGCCGCTAGTTGGAAGCCGCTCCAGCCGATGCTGTCCTTGATGAGGTTGAAGCCACGCGGCTCGACCAGCGGACCCACTGCGTTTCCGCTGCTATAGAGCGACCGCAGGACGTGGCGCCCGGCGATCTGCATCATGCCATCAGCATCGATGAAGCTTGCCTCCGACTCCCGTTGCGTCGTCTTCCCGTCGGTCGAGACCGAGACAAGGTACTGGAACGGGAGGTTTGAGGATCCCAGGCGCAGCCCGGCGGTACTATAGCCTCCACCGCCTCCTGCTCCGCCCGCCCCTGCGCCGCCATAGCCTCCGGTATCAGCGGCTCGAAACGGCTCGAACAGAACCGGCGCTGCTCCCAGCAGAGCGGCAACTGCCTGTGAGACGGCGGACCGCGTCGCGCGAGGAAGCAGCAGGTTCGCGCTGATCCTGTTGCGGAAGCCGTCGTCCGACTCACCAGGAGTGCGTTTGATCGTAGTGCCGAAGAAGTCAGCGCAGAGCATGTCAAGGAAGCTGCCTGTTGCGGAGGAGATCCTGCTCTGCTGTACGACGAACTGGATGAGCGCATAGCAGTAGGCCCAACCGCTGCCGACGCCTGACAGCACTCCGTCAAGCACTGGCGTAGCGCTGGTGGTCGCACCTGGTGCAGTGAGCGGAAACCATGATGGCGGCAAGACCGCACGCATCCGCGACACCATGTCCCCGCAGGTACCGGTGCCGTTTCCGCTTGATCCGGAGCCGCTCATCCGACGAGGACGGCAACGTTGAAAACTCCGGACCTGACGACCGTACCTGCCTGTCCCCCAACGTCGCTGCCTGCTCCATTCAGTAGGACGTCCTGCACGTTCGACACCTCAACGTCGGCATCATAACAAAGTCCGGCAATCCGTGAGATGCGAAGTGCCTGACCAATCCCAAGGCCGTTGATGTAGCTCGCGAGTGCGGCATTGACGTTGGATTGAACCGATGTGCCATCCGCCGAAGAGCTGATCGTCAGCGTCAGGCTGATCCCGGCCGTCAGCAGGGTCGGGCCGGCGACCGAGATCGACGTGCCGACCGGCCGGACCTCATCGACGGCAGCAGAAACTGACGCCAGCAGCGCTGCCGTCGGATCGCCGGTTCCGTCATCCACGATGATGTGCACGTGTCCTAGCAGGGAACTGCCATCGGCGGCGACGTTCTCCTGGATGCTGTAGGTCAGGTTCTGCTGCACCGAGGTGATCGCATACACCAGCGCCTGCTCGGTCGCCTGCGCCCGGGTGTTGATGTAGGTGATAAAGCGCAACCGGAGTGCTGCATCCGTTTCTGTCGCCTGCCCCCCGGTGAACGCGGTCGGGTTGGACACGGTGTCGATGCCGGGAATGGCCGTTCCGAGGACGTTGACGACGCCGCTCTGCACGTTGCCTGCAGTACCCGGAGTCGTTGCCTGGACCTGGACGGTGACGGATGCTGTCCCGGCCGGACGCGTATAAGGACCGTTGATCACCGCGAACGTCTGGGAACCGTCGCTGGTGCGCACGGTCGCGCCGTTGTTAATCGTCGCGCTTTGCGTCGCCGGGCTGAACGACGACAACACCACGCTGCCCGAGGCGCATGTCGCCGCCAGCCGGGTCATGCCGAAGTCCTGCACCCAGCTGTCGGCGTCACTGCCGATACTGGTCGCCAACCGTGTCATCGTCAGCACCTGGAGGACCAGGTACTGCAGCCACAGCCCGACGGAAGCCGAAGCCTCGAGGATCGCTCGCATGACCGATCCGACTGTCAAGTCGATCAGGCTGGAACACGCTCCCTGGACAGTGGAAGCCATGCTGTCGACGAGTGTCGAGAAGTTCTGCAGGGAAAGCTGCATCTAGCCTCCGATCGGCAAGGTGAGGGTCTGGCTGCTGCCCGACACCGCATCGGTGTAGGTGATCGCCGCTAGGACCACCCCTGGCGAGCTATTGGACAGCACGACCTGAGGTTCGGGAGTTGCCGAGACCGCCGCCTCGTATGCCATCTGTGCCTTGATGATCGCCGCGATCTGCTGTTGCGAGGCAACCGTGCCGATTAGGCCGGGCAGCCCGGCGCCGTAGGAGAGCTGCCAGATGTAGGTGGCGGCACCTGTCAGCAACCGATGCAGGACCCGTTGTTGGGTCTCCTGATCGGCAGTGACGACGGCTAGGTCACCCGTCCCCGCAAGCTGAAGGTCCTCTCCCATCACATGTGCCAGATCAGCCATTGGACGGCTCCGGCGCACCCGAAGCACCCTGTCCCGGCTGCACCGCCGAATGCACGTGACTCGCCAAGCTCACGTTGGCAGCAACGACATCGCCACTGACGGTCAGGGTACCATCCAGAACGACGGAGCCTTTAAGGAACAGGCTTCCTTTCGTCAGATGCACATAGTTGCCGCCGTCCAGGAAGATCCCAAGCTCGCCCGGCTGGACCGGACATCCGGTCGCCGGGCTGGACGGAGGCATGAGCGTGACGTCGAACAACCGCGCGACGACGACCGGATGCTCCGCATCACCCTCCACCGGGACCACAAGCACCTGCGTCCCAATCTCCGCCGGACAGGCGATGCGCAGGCCGCAGGCCGCGATTGCGCCGTCCGGAATCCAGCCGCTTTCCAATCCTTCCGGCTGGATCGTGACCTTGACGGCGTGCGACACGGCATCGACGCTCGTCACGAGCGCGTGGCGAGGCTGGCCGAGGGCGCCGGCTTGCGTCGCTGCGTGAAGCTTGACCGTCTCCAGCCAGTCACTCATTGCCGGTCGCTCCGTCAGGGTCATACCGCCCGGTGATGTGCTGGATGAAGCCCTTCTCCAGCGACATCTGCCGCTCGATCTGGTCGAGCGTGTACATTCCGTCCCATCCGGTCCCGGTGCCGACGAGCCGTGCACGAGTCCGCGTCGTGAGCTCCAGCTCACCGGCCATCACACCTCGTATGACGCGCTGGTGCGTACGCAGCTGCGAGTAGGTGGTTTGGGCCAGAACGTCTGCCTGGTCTGCGAGAAGGTTCGGCTTCAGCACGAGGAACTGCTTGGCGGTGGCATCAGCAGTTGTCGGAAAAACGCTGTTCACCTGCCGTCTCTGCCGACTGTTCCAGCTCGCCACCGTCACCTGGATCGGTCCGGATAGGCCGACCATTCGCTCCATGGTGAGGTCTGATATCGAGAGCGTCGGTGACGCCGAGCCTGCTTCGGGCGCCACGTATGTGATGTCGAAGGTGTCGGCGTCCTGATCGGCAGCCTGCTTGAAGTGCAGGGTGGTGCCGTCGACCCAGAGATCATAACCCTCAAGGCTCGCGAGCTCCGCGAGCAGGTCCCAGCCGTTAGCATGCCGGGAGAAGGCTCCGAAAGCCGCTTTAGTGTGCTGGATCTGGTAGTACTGGCCGACCAGCCCGCTTGACGCATCGACGTCCGCCGACAAGCCACAGGCACTTGCCAGGATGGTCGCAAGCTCAGAACTGGTGTGGTTCAGGTAGGCGTCCTGCAGAGGCATGTCGATCAGGCGAGCCGCATGATCGCGACCTTCGATCGACACCAGCCCGCTCACCTGATCAAGCCCTGCCCGATCGACTTCCCCGATGATCATCGGCGTCCAGTTCAGCTCACCCTCCGATGCGCCCAGGGGAAGGAAACCGAAGTCGATCTCGACGTCCAAGGTCTGCTGATCGATCCAGCCCGTTCCGAGCGTGCAGGCGATCTCGTTGAAGCTCGCAAGGACACGGAAGCTGGCGGCCTGCGAACCGCGCCGTGACACAATCTCTGCGGAACGGCACCCGTTCACGGCTGTGCCGTTGATGATGAGGCGGACGCGAGGTCGCCTGACGACGCTTCCGCTCATGTGGAAGGCAGCCCTCCCGTGGCGCTCGCATCCGGACTCGGCAACAGCAGCGTTGTCAGGCCGAAGATCAGCGGGTCCGTGATGTTGTTGAGGGACGCGATCCTATACCATTGCGTCGCATCGCCCAGTTCTTGCGCTGCCAGGGCGAAAAGATTGGTTCCCGCAACCACGACCGTCCGCATCATCACCTCAGGAATGAACAAGGGGGGCAGGTCGCTGTGCCGTGGTCGAAGCCACGTTCGAGTTCGTCCTGTTGAGGTAGCCGCCGCCACGCACCAGCGCAGCCAGTGCGGCAGCCTGCGCGGTCGCTGCCGCTAGGGCAGAAGCGGATGCGAAGGACAAACCACCGGCTGGCGCCGCAAGGCTTCCCACGGAAGCCACGTTGATGGCGGTAGAAACGGTTGCCGCCGCTGCCGTCAGGCCACCTCCGATCTGTGTGTAGCCGGAGGAATTGTCTGTCATCGAAGTTGTGATGATCGAGGAGGTCGCCGCGAGGCCGGTTGCGATCGACCCCATTGCGGCGGCAGACGCTGCGCCTGATGCGGCGGCGGCTCCTCCGGCCAGGGTTGCATAGCTCGACACAGCCGCAGCGCCGGCCTGCAGAACCGCCTGCGCGTTCGACAGATCGCCTTGCATGGCCAGATCGACGTTAGATGCACTCCCCGTCACGTCGTTCGGATCAGGTACGATCTCGGTCCGGATCCTGTAGGAGATGACCGCACCCTGATCCTGATAGTCGTACTCAAAGTGGACGATGACGACGTTGAACATGTAGTCGCCGAAGCTGAGGCCATACGGGCTGCCCTGCTGCCTCATGAAGTCCACCTGCCGCGCCCGCTGCGCAGCGTCCGGACCGACGAACATGCCGCGCCAAGCGATTGTACCCGGATCGGCTCCCATTGCATCGATGATGCGGCCACCGCCCGGGGTCTTGTGGATCGTGACCGCCTGCGCGCCGCCGATGCTGATCCGGCCTGGAACCTCGTGCCCCTCCAGGACGAGGTCGCCGATGATAAGCGGAGCCGGTCGTAGGAGCAGGGATGCAGCGGCAGACAGGCGCCCGAGATAGCCGCTCACTGCGGGATCTGCATGCCGGAGTGGATTGGTACCGCCCGAAGGTTCACCCGGGACGGTCCATGCGCCGGGAGGGATGCCTGGCTCGCCTGTGACGATGCGGCGACCTGTCCCAGCCTCCGCCCATCGATCACCACATCACCCGTCAGGCTCACCATCATCACCTTCCCCGCCTCCATGTCGAGGCCGCCTTCCGCGACAGCGCCCTGGCCGGCCGCTTGTCGGCTGCCGGCGTCGCCTTGCGTGACGCCGCTGTTCGAGGACGTGGTGGACCTGCCAGGTGTGCAGGCCGGAGGGACAACCTGGCGTCGCAGCACGTCCTGCCTCAGACTTGTCCTCGGCGGCGACACGACGCTGCGCTGCAGGACGGCAAGACGGTGTTGTGCTTCGCTCGTCGAACCGGACACCGGCGCCTCCAGTGGAAGAATGCGGGTCGCTGACGACGAGGCCGGCCCGCCGGCCGCGTCGCGGCGAACCGCTCCTGGCACCGCATACCTGATCTCCATCCCGGCCCTGCGGCCCGGATCGAGCCGATCATCCGCGGGCGCGCCGCGCGAGGTGGACCGCGAAGTGATCAACGACAGGGTCTTCCCGCCTCCGGCCGCCCTGTCCGCTGCCTGCAGCGCCACTGATCGGCCTGAAGTCCCCGGTTCCCGATCCTGTCGGCTGCGCGTGGAGCGGCCGCCACCTCCACCTGCGACGGCAGTCCGGACCACCGCCAGCGGCGACACCGGTCGTGAGGTCGACAAGGCAGCTCCGGCCGCTGCCGGCGATGGCCGCGGCTCTGACGCCGGTCTGGCAGCATCTCGCTTTGGCAGCACCGAGGCAGCCGAAACGATCATGGAGGTATTACGCACCCGCCGCTTTTCCTGATCCGCACCCCGAACCGACGGGTGGGCACCGCCGGTGCGCGTTCCGGAGATGGCAGCCGTAACTGCCCGGGTCGGAGCAGGCAGGGAAGCCGGCACGTCTCGGCTTGACGGCAACGATACAGGCGCCATCGCCTGTGGGCTGCTCGTCGGTGCCGGATCGATGGCAGACCAGGCCATGGCATCGGCAACTGCCCGCGGGACCGGCGGCAGATCGAGCCGCTGCAGTCTGGCCGGAAGCGGGAGATCACGGGAGCCGAGCCGAGTCAGCCGGGCAGCCAGGGCCGCAAGCTTATCCAGCCTCCGGCTGACCGTGCCGTTCGAAGCGCCAAACCGCGGATAGGCGTGCCGACGCGCCGACGGATCCTGGTTCTTCCGGTCCAGCAGGACTAGGCCGATGCGGTGCGACAGGATCAAGCTCGCCTCCCTTCGCCGGACCGGGACATCCTGCCTCAGCCGACCACCGACCAGCTGAAGGAGCTCCAGTCGAAGACCTGCCCGTCGAGTTCACCAAGGGCGACACAACAGGCAAGACGTCGGGTTTCCGACATGTTCATGACTTCCGACCACGGCACTCCCCCCTTCACCAGAAACAGGATCTGGCGAAGCAGGGAGTGCCTGCTCAGTTTTTTGCAGTATCGAGCTCGCGATCACTGTGTTCGACCGTTTCCGCCTCATCCGGATAATGGGCGCGCGCCAGCGCCTCCATTCCAGCGTTGCCGATCCGCCGTCCGAGCTCGCGCACGCCTTCCTTGGTGACCGGCATCATGACCGGCTTGCCGTCGATCGCGTTGACCGAGCAGATCATCAGTGCGTACCGCATCCAGGCGGACGAGGATGCCGCGGTCCCGGCAGCCTCGATCAGGTCGAGCATGTCGCCGGGATTCGCCTCGCGCAGGGCGAAGCGCCGCCCGTCGCCGCTGTCGATCTCTGCTGGCAGCGACATCAGAGACGGTTCCTCTGGCTGGCATAGAAGCTGATCACCTGCTTGACGATGTTCTCGGCCTGGTAGTGGCCGGCGTTCGTCAAGGTCAGCGACACGCCGACGAATTCGTAGGTGCTGGTCGAGCCGTCCGCCTCGGACACGTACTGGTAGATCGTCCCGGACCCAATCACGCCCGAGTTCCAGAACGCCGCCTCGATCGCCGCGACCAGGTCATCGAGCGCCGACGACCCGCGGTCGACCTGGAATTGACCGCGCCACCCGGCCGGCGTGTTGAATTCGATTGGCACGCTGTTCAACGGGTCGGAACGCTGCTGGCGCACCTCCTGCTGGGCCTGGAACCCGGTCACGTCGCGCAGGTCGAGCCGCGTGCCGTTCCACAGGAGAACGACTTGGCAGTCACGACCGATACTGTAGGGATTACCCAATCGAGGCCTCCTTGCTGTGTATTGGCACGCTGGTCTTCAGTCGAGGATCAGCTCTGCGAGCTGCCGTTCGTCGTCGAAACGGTCACACTCTGGCCGCCCTGCAGGTTGACGATGAACTTCTCGTTGATGCCCTGGTACTGCACCTGGACATCCGCCTGCACGTAGCCGAGGGCGGTCCGCGTCTGCGGGTTGTTCGAGCCATCGCAGACGACCGCATAAGGCATCGCCCCGGTGATGCTGCCGAGAATTCCCTGCTGCACCAGGCTGGACAGGTACCCGAGCAGCGTGGCACGGATGTTGGACAGCAGCGTCGAGTTGATGACGCTGCCGACATAGCCACCCATGCCGGCAGCCAGCGTCTCGGCAATGAAGTTTGTCATCCGGGTGTAGCTGTCGCCGGCGATCACCGCGTTGCTCGAGCTGTTGTGCCCGCAACGGACAGCCCAGTACGAGCCGCCGGGCGCCGGATTGCAGATCACGTCGATGCCGGCAGAGAAAAGCGTCTGCAGCTCGGCCGACGAGTAGGTCAACGCCTGGCCGCTGGACGCCAGCCCGCTCTTCTGGCTCCCGGCGATGCCCGACAACGCCTTGTTGAGGCTGGACTGCTCAGGCGACAGGTTCGCCAGGCAGCCGGCGACGAAGCCCTGTGGGCTGACGATGCGGGTCTGGGAGTTGGTCTGGTCATACCAGAACAGCCAGTCTCCGAACATGAGCTTCGCGGCGTAGCTGTCGAGCCCTGCCTGCTCCTTGGTTTGCACCGCCGTGGCGATCGAGTCGCCGCTCGGCCCGACAAGGATCATGTAGATCCCTTCCGACAGGCCGAAGCTGCTCTGCACCGTCCACTGGGTGGAGTCACTGCAGTCAGCCAGCAGGCCGATCGCACATCCGCGGCCGCGCAACGCATACATCCCGGTCCGACTCAGCCCGTCGTTGCCGACCAGCGACGCGGCGGTGATGCCGTTGCTGCCGTCTGTGCCGCTGAGCAGCGTCTGGCCGCTGATGGAAGCGGGCGCGGTGGTCGGACCGTTGCCGGCCGTGGCGACGCAGAGCGCGGACGGTCCGCGCGTGACGCTTGTCCCGTTGTTCACGGCGCTGATCACGTTGGCCCAGAACGTCGGGTTGCCGGCGCTCGCGTCGAGGTTGTCGAAAACCTCCGGAAGCTGGCCGGGCATCTGCAACGTTAACCGCCAGCTTCCTGCCCGGGATCCCGCGCCGAGGTTCAGGCTGATCTGGTTTCCCAGGCTGCCCGAGCAGACGGCAGTGAGAAGCATGGGATAGCTGTTGTTGCTGTAGAGAAGCGCATAGGTCGCCGAAACATCAGTGCCGTCGGTCACCCGCACGCCGACGAAGGACGTAGCACCCTGCTGCTGCGCACAGGCGATCGGAGTGCCGAGATCATACTGCCGCGCCAGCACCGGCCCGAACGCCGCGTTGTAGTCGGCGATGCTGCCCATTACCACCGGCTGGTTGACCGGTCCCCAGGATGCGGTTCCGACAATGCCGATCTTGTCCGTCGCCACGCCATTGAGGGACAGCGTTTGCGGCGACGCGATCTGGACGTACAGATCCGGCACGACGAGAGCGGCCGTGTTCAGGGCGCCCGACTGTGTGATCTGCACCATGCCTTAGTGCTCCCCGGTCGCGGCAGGAGTGGTTCCGGTGCTCGGCAGCACCGGGATTAACACCAGGTTGCTGTTGCCGCCTGCCAGGATCGCCTGGATCGTGGCGGGATCCGTGATGACGTCACCACGGTTGTATCGACCGAACGCATGGAGCACGACCAGCGCGGTGGGTGTGGGTCTGTTCATTCGAATCCTATCTAGTTGACGAGATCGAGTTGAGGAGCCGTCGACTGCCGGACCGCCGCGGCCAGTGCCGAACCGATGGCGGCTACCCGCCCCATGTCCGGCCCGGCCGTTGTGAAAGTCGGCATCACCCAGCCGCCTTCGGCGAGCTCGTTCCACGCGTAGATCAAGCCGATCTGCGCCGGACAGGTCGACGCCTGCGATACGAGGTAGTCCACCATCTCCACGACATGCGCACCGAGCTGGGCATCGCTGGGCGGGTCGTAGTAGTTGTCGACGGTGAGGCCTGCCGGGATCGGGTAGAACGGCTGCGGTGTTTCGATCAACGGCCGCTGGTCCCAGCCACTCATGGCCGTCGGGATCATGGGGAACCCGGAACTGCCGCGCGCTGCCCAATCGGCGCGAGCGGATTGTGTCAGCGACGTGTACGGCTGCTCCGAACCGTCAAGCTGTGGCACCGCATAGGCGCCGCTGGCATCGGCCCCCGCCGCCTGCGCAGCCGCGATGTTCGAGTAGTCGGCAAGGGCGGCGCCCGACAACCAGACGACGTAGGGGTTTCCGCCTCCCGCGGCCTGGACCTGCTGCCTGACAAAGCTGATCGCCGCGGCGACCCCACCTGCCGGCAGTCCAACGGTCTGTGCGGCGGACGAGTCCAGCACTAGGTAGAGAGGCCTGTTGCCGAGCACCGTCATGTAGCCGGACTGCGTCATCATGCTGATGTCCCGCAGCAGCGACGGCTGGTCCTGCCCCCCGCTCCCCCAGTTGGAGGTTTGCCCAAGCATGCAGAAGCGAAGCCGGCTTCTCAGGGTGCTGCTCAGGTAGAACTGCAATGCCAGGCTGAGCGTGTCGCTGGGTTGGAAGCTGTCGAACGCCCAGAACGACAGACCTGCCTGCAATGCCGCCACGATCTCCGCGTCGATGGTGGCTTGCGTCGCGGTCGGCCAGGATGCCACGCCGTTCGTGACGGTCGCGTTCGAAGGCAGGCGGTTCTGGAACGCAGGCAGCGAAAGTGCAGCTGCGCATTGCTGGTCGATGCTGTTTGCTGGATCGTACCACGCATCGAACCGCACTGCGCCGAGCGGCGGGATCATTAGCGGCGCAGACGGAACCACGCAACTGAAACCGACTTCCGGCCCGGTGCCGCTCAGGGTCCCGACCCCGAACAGCATCTGCGAGCCGGTCATCACCATCGTAGTCGGATATTCAACCACGTAGTCGAGGTTGCGCCTGTACAGGTTCGCGTTCTCGGAAGCGTCGGTCTCGTAGGTGTCGTGGTAGCGCAGGCGCGCGACCGTCCCGTCCGGCAACGGAAACCAGTCGATGTCAGACAGGCTGTTGTCCACGTTGCTCGCCAGCAGGTCGCGTCCCGCCGGCGTGGGACACCACACCGCGATCATGATCCCCTGCTCCTGGCGCCGGGTTTCCATGATCGCGGTTCCGCTGCCGACCACACGGCCGGAAACCTGGGCGCCGCTGATGGTCACGGCGCTGCCGGCAGACGTCGCAGCCGGAATGAGACCGGCGAATCCGGCAGCCACGCTGGTCGGCGTGTCCGTGGCCGACACCGGCCAGGAGTAGGCAACGCCTCCGACCGTCAGGCCCGCAGTCTGCCCGGCGCCGCCGGTGCCTCCGAAGGACGCCGTGTCACCGATGCACGTCAGGGTGAGGGTCGGGTTCGTCTCCGAGATGGTCCTCCAGACCCGCCGGTAGCGCGACGTATCCTTCGTGCTGTTCTCCTTGCTGAACACCGTCACCGTCTGCGTGCCGGCAGCGAGGTCGGCGTTGAGTGCGCGGTTCGTGGGCCAGCCGCGGTAGATCTTCACCACCGCGTTGCTGAGGCTCGGCTGCGTGGTCCCGTTGGGGTAGATCGCCAGCTCGACCAGGCTGCACAGCGCGGCCTCCACATCCGAGATGTCCGCCATCCTGTCGCTCGTCTCCGGCTTGAGGCATCATGTGGATCGGCCACCAGATCAGGTCGTGGCGAGACCCGCGAGGAGGCGCCAGCCGAAAGGCGACAGCTCCGCACTGACGATCTCGTAGTCCTGTCCCAGGCTGTCCTGCAGGCGCATCCCGAACACCAGGGTGATCCCCGGTATGGGAGGAGCGAGCACGTCGTAGTAGGCCGACTTGACGTCGCTCGGCAGCTTCGTCATGTCCTGCTCTCCACGCGTCCTGGCGGACATGCTCACCGGCCAGCCCTGGGCGATCACGGCGTCCGTGCTGCTGGTACGTCCACCATATGAGTTGGTCCCGGCGCTCGTGGTCACGTCGGTGTTCAACACGTCCAGCACCTGGTCGCACAACACGCACAAGGCGGGCCGCAGCGGCTCGATGCGTGCGACGAAGTGGGTGTCGTCTCCGACCAGGTAGTCGCCCTGCTGGACAAGCGTTGGATCAGCCAGCAGAGTGACGTAGGCATGGTTGGGCTGGGCGGTGGAGATGAGCCTGAAGTCCGGAGTGACGTCGTAGGCGCAGTAGATGTTGCCGAATGGGGTGCCTGACACCGGCAGCATGGCGGAGGTGGGCCGATAAAGCGCCTCCGATACGCCGACGATGGAGGCGGCACGTGCCAACCCGTAGGCGACCTTCTGATTGATGATGGTTTGCAGCAACCGCGTGCCTTCCGATCAGGCGACGGAGATGATTCCGCCGTTGTTCCAGAGCTGGCCGCTGCCGACCACCGGCTGTGCGGCGGGCAGGTTCGCCATCACGACCCCCGTGCCGAACACCGATGCCTGGGCACCGAGGGTTCCGCCGACAACCTGCAGCGAAACACCTGCCGTAAGCGGGCGACCATCCGGAGTGCCGGCCACTAGGCTCCCGGCGGGCCACAGGTGGGCACGGAACGACCCCGCCTGCAGATCGGGAAAATAGAACCGGTTGCTTCCCCCGCCGCTGGTGATCGTGCCCCCGGCCTGAACCACGACCGGAACCGGCAGCGGAAACCAGAGCAGGAGGTCGCCGCCCGTCTGGGCGTCGAACAATGCTGCGAATCCGATCGGTCCCCAGGCCGCACCGGCAGGTCCCACCGTTCCACTCCCGACGTCGGCAACGATGCCGTTATCGAGATCTCCCAGCACGAACGGACGTCGCGCGTAGGCCGTGTCTGCCGGCTCCGCCAGAACACCAGCCTGGACGGCGCTGCCATAGCCGATCCAGCCGTTGAAGAATGTGGCCATCTTTCTCGCGTACCTCCGGCATGGACGGAAAACTAGATGAGGATGGAGGCGTCATTACGGATCCCGGGACCCATCGGAACACCGAGGAAGAAGGCGAGCCGGCGACACCAATCGTCGAACAGGCGCGCGCGATCTTCCACTTCGGATCGGTTGTGCTTCCATACGGAAGCCTGATCGGTGTCCAGGTTGCCGGCTGCGGCCGGGACTGCCTGCTCGAGCGCATACAGGTTCGACAGGTACAACCTGACGACCTGGAACTCGCTCGGCGCCAAGTTGGTCAGTCGGAACTCGAGCGTCCCGTATGCCTCGAAGAAGCGCCAGGACTGGAAGCCGGAGTCTCCTGAGCCGTAGGCCGGATACCCGCAGAAGCGGCGCACATCCACCCGCTCCGCATCCGACAACGGCGAGGTGTCGAGGCTAGACGATCCGGACATACGCTCCTCCCCATGACGCGAAGCATCCGGGGAGGCGCCGAGGCGCGCTCCCCTTGCTGATGACTAGAGGCTCTCGATCACCACGCCGCGCTTGAGGTAGCTGTTGGTCGCGGTCGGGATGATGGTCGTGCTCGCCGTCGCGTCGGTCGGCAGCGCATAGCCGCCGATCCAGTACCAGGATTGGGCGATGATCTGCTTGAGCCGGTCGAGCGGCTCGCGCGTCACCATGACGACGCTGTCCACCTGCTCCATCAGCGACTTTTCCGCGTCCGGAATGTCGCGATGGCCGGCGTCGGCATAGTCGCCCTCGATCAGCGCGCCCTTGCCGCATACGATCGCGCGATGGATTGCGCCTGCGCCGAGAGACACCTGTTGCGGCGCTTCCGTCGTCGGAATGAACCGCACGCCCAGCAGCTCGACGACCGAACCGGACTGGTATGTTTCCGTGCCGTAGGCACCACGATACAGGTACTTGAAGTCTCCGTCCCGGAACAAGCCCAGCATCTGCTGGTCGTCGAGGTAGCAGTGGAAGCAGCCATCCACCGTCGGCACGTTGTTCATGCGCAGAGCCGCAACCGCTGACAGCACGGTCTGGATGCCAAGCGTGTCGCCGGGCACGTAGTTCGCCGCACCATAGGTGCCGGTCGGCGCCACCAGCGCCGCAGTGGTCAGACGACCATTCGGCCGCAGCACCAGGGGTGCGGTCGCCGCCACCACGGCGGATGCCAGCGCGCCATCCGACACGCTGATGTTGGTCGAGAAGGTGAGGCTGCCCGAGGTCCCGTTCGGCGCCGTCGACACGTTGACCGCGTCCACGGTGCTCGAGACCAGCGTGTAGGAGTTGCTGCCGACGGTGACCGTCATGCCGCTGGTCGAGGCGACCGCCACGACCTGCCCGTAGCTGTTCATCACGTTCTGGAAGCCGCGGACGTCGTCGACGAAGATCGTCTTGCCGGCGGCGCTCAGGGCCGTGTTGACCCGCGTGTTGCCGCCGAGATAGCCGCCGACGCCGCCGGTAGCACCGCCGAACAGCGTGTTGCGCGCGATCCGGTCCAGCGACTGCATCGCCTGCACGCCGTTGGTGCGCGCGTTGGCCAGGAACTGGCTGGCGATGCCCACGCCCTCGGTGACCATGTTGAGGTCGATGGTGTCGCCGTACTGGTTGATCGTCAGCGTGTACTGCTCGACGCTCCAGCTCGACGGCGTCATGCCGTTGTCGAAGTTGGTGTTGAGGGTCGGCGACATCGGCGTGGTCACTGGCGACTTCAGCCCCTTACGGGTCTTCGTCACCGTCTCACCGATACGGTTGGGGAACACCTCGCGGTCTGCGATGGAGCGGAAGCTCAGGCGAGACTGGAGTCCGTCCTGGAACTCGCGGGCGAGGAAGCCCTGCTGGATGATCGGCTGCAGCTGGGACGGAAAGTTCTGGATCGGCATGCGGTGGTCTTACCCTTCGTTGGCGGCATACGATGAAGGCACGGTCGAGGCCGTCGGGAACGGCCTCAGCGCGAGGAAGCCAGCAGGCGATCCCGCTCGGCCTGCCACGCCGCACGCGACAGGCTGCGTGCGTCGACGTTGGTCGGCTGCGCAGGCGCCGGCGGCCGCTGCAGCTGCGCGGTGGTGACCGTCGGCGTCGCCCCGGACTCGGCTGCGAACAGGTACGGCTTGCGCTGCCGCAGGCTCTCGATCACCTCCTCGACCCCCTGCACGCCGCCGCTCTCGTCGAAGCTCAGCCCGCCGGTATCGGCCAGGCGGAGGCCGTCGAGATCGACGATGCCGGACCGGATCGCGTGGGTCTTCAGCTCGGCCTGCAGCACGCGGCTGCGTGCCTCCTCGCGCGCGGCAGCGACGGCTTCGTCCCGGTCACGCACGGCGGCGGCGCAGGCGGCCTCCCGCTCGCTCTGGGCGATCCGCGCCTGCTCGCGATAGCGGGCGACCTCGCGGCGCAGCTTCTTCTCGTAGTCGGTGATCTCCCGCGGCGGCTCGCTCGCCTCTGCCGGTGGCGGCTCCTCGATGGGATCGAGCATCTCTGGGCTCTGCTCTGCCATTGGCTGGACAGGTCCTTCTCCATACGCCTTCGCCCGCGCCGTCACATGACGGTGCGGGCGCATGAAGGCGAGAACGTGTGCTGCGTCGCCGGAACAAAGGCCGGTGCGCGTGCGCTAGGCCGCGGCTCCGGGTTCCTCGTCCGGCTGCTGGGTGCCGGCCAAGCCGTAAAGCGGAGCCACGATCGCGAACGCCGCCTGGCGGTCGATCACGCCCGCCTCGATCAGTGTGGCCACGCTGCTGGCCTGCGCCTGCCGATCGGCGAAGCTCGCCGGGAACCAGCTTGGCCACACCAGACCCAGACCCGCAGGATCCAGGTCGCGCTGCCGCTCGCCGGCAATCATGAGGCCGGTCCGGAGCCGCTGCGAGGCTCTGCACAGCATGACCAGCAGGCTCAGCAGGCCGCCCTCGCCGTAGGAGATGCGCAACCGGTCGGCCAGCCAGATCAGCCCCTGGCACATGAGCTCGATGGCCCGGCCGCTCTGGGCCGCACCCAGCCGGTCGCCATGGGCCCGATTTCCGTGCATCGCTTCCAGCGCGATCGCGCGAAGCTCCTTCACGTGCGCGAGCACGGCCGCGGCGGCGTTGCCGTTGATCTCCAGCAGCTTGGCGTCGCCCTCGGGCGGCACGGTCAACGCGGTCGCCGCACCACCGGTCCGCACCTGCGCGCCGCCGCCGAGACCTGCGGACGGATCCTTCAGCACCAGCGTCGGGTCGGACCCGTACTTGAGCCCGCGCCCCGCCTGGGACAGCAGGTAGTCAGCCTCGATCACCGTGTCGATCGCCGCTGCAAAGGTGCAGGTCCCGTCCGGCCCGTCGGGATCATGCCCGCCGCTGCCGGAGATGTTGCGGATCCACACGATCGGCACGAAACCCAGGCCGTGCACCACGCTCCGCTCCGGGTCGACCGCCATGCCGCGCGGGTCCTCTCCGATCGGCATCGGCTTGAACCACAGCTCGGCCTGATCGTCCCACACCCGCTTGAACCAGTACGGTCCCGAGCCGGGATCGACCGCATAGTCCCGCGCGATGAGGTCGTGGTCGCTCACCTTGTAGCATTCGGTGACGCTGTCGAGCTCGCGCGGATCGTCACGACGCCAGCCTGGCTGCAGGAACTTGGTTGACAGCACCTCGAAGAACGGCCTGCTCTTCACCACCCGCAGGTGGATCGCGACCGAGCCCACCGCTCCCCTTGTCGCCGCCTCCAGCATGGTCTCGTTGAGCCGGCACTCGCTCACCACCTGCGACAGCACGCTCGCGGTGCGCTCGTCGGCGGCGCGGATCGACGGCCAGTGCCCCTCGCTGAACAGCAGGGACACGGAATCCTCCACCACCACCCGGCACAGGCCGGTCCGCACCGACGGCCGGCGCTGGTCGAGCGGGATGTACTCGCCGGAGTCGCTGCGCTCCTTCGAGAACGGGTAGAGCAGCGAATCGTACTGCCGCCCTTCCAGCACGGCCTCCAGAGCGCCCAGACGGAAGCTCCGCCGCGACATCGTCGGGTCACGTGGCATGTGTGCCTGCAACGACAGCCAATCCATGCGGTCACCGCTCCATGAAGCTGCTGGTGCTCGCGGAGGACGTCCTGTTCTGCCGTTCGAACAGGTAGTATCCGCTTGCATCCACGAGATGATCGAAGCCTTGCATCTTGTCGGGCTCGCCGGTGCCCTCCCTGAACACCAGGCGCTCGTACGCCTCGATCGAGCGGACGCAGCGCGGATCCACCGTCGCGAGCACCTGCCCATCCGCGGTCCGGAACTGCCTGTTCATGACGTTCATCCGGTCGCGCACCGGCGGATGCGACCGCGACGCACGCACTACGAACCCCTTCTCGCGCAGGATGCCGATGTCGGTGCGACCGCCGGCCGAACTCCGACGTTGCGCACCGGCCGGGTCCGGATACACCGTGATGTGCCCGACCTCCCGCCGTCCCGGCTCGAACCCGTCGCGCCCGTAGCGCCGCGTGATCTCGTCCGCCATCTCGTCGGTGTTCGACGTCGGCAGCACGATCTCGTCGATCTGCCGCGTCGTCTCGCCCTGCTCCTGCCAGATCGTCGCCGACATGGGGTTGACGTTGAAGTCCATCCCCACATGCAACGGCCGTGACGAGTCGTGCCCGGAACGCTTGACGTTCTCGGCACGGTTGAAGGCGTAGACGACGCGGCCCGCATAAGTCTCGAAGCTCGCGCAATACTCCTGCTGCCAGGTGCGCAGGTCCAGCTCCCGCCGCGCCGCCTCCAGCTCCTCCGGCGGCACGTTGCCGCCATCCGCAGTGGTGAACAGGAACGACCGGTAGCTCGGATCGCCGCCCGGCTGGCCGAGGAGGTAGGCGTCGCGGAAATGGTCGAAGCCCTTCGGCGTGCCGATGAACAGCGCATGACCGCGCGCAGTCGACAGCATCGGCCGTATCACCTCCCGCCAGGCGCTCGGTCGGCAGTCGGCCCACTCGTCGCCGCCGAAGAACCAGAGCCCCGACCCGCGCAGGTTCTCCGACGCGTCGAGCCCGACCAGCCGGATGACGTGGCCGGACAGCAGCCGCAGGCTGCATGTCGTCTCGTTCGGCCGGCCGCTGATCCAGCTGCGCGGGATCGCCCGCTTCACCCGCGCCCACATGACCCGCTTGGCCTGCAGGAACGTCGGCGCGCCGTACCAGATCTCGTTCTCGACATCCACGTTGCGTCGCACCGCAAGCCGTGCCGCCCGTCGCAGCTCCTCCGCCATGAGGAAGGTGTTGTGCGTCGGGATCAGCGCTTCGCTGCACAGGAACAGTCGCGACGGGCTGTCCACCTGGATGCAGCGCACCGCACGGCTCGGGACAACCGTAACCGTGCTGATCCGATGCCAGCGATGACGCCTGCCCGGCTGCCAGCACACCATGATCCGTCCCGACGCAACCAAGCGCCGCGGCACCAGCCCGAGCGAGACGCACAGCGACCAAGCGACTGCAGCCCGCCAGCCGGCGCCATCGATGCACCACCCATGATCCTGCCGCCAGCATCCATGTCGCCTGCACAACCGACGCAGAAGCCGCTGCCGCCTGTCCACGTCCACCGCCAACGGCCGGCAGCCCGCGATGCGATAGCTCCGTCCCTCCGCCAGACCCGTCCGCAACATCAGCGTCGTCAACAGGCGCGGAGCGTCGGCAACCTCGTCATGCACCTGCCAAAGATGTTCGTCATCGGCGACGACCGATGGTCCGTCGACGAAGGAGACCATGTTGCAGGGACGCCCGAGCATGACCTCGGTCGCGAAAGTCACCGCGCAGACCTGCCCCGCTTCGTCGAACAGCCGCGTACCTTCCCGCACCAGCCCCATCGTGGTCCAGCCATCCGGCGATGGCAGCCTGGTGTCCAGGCCGAGCGCCTTGCCGAAGCGACGGCCGCACACCGCGACGCGGAACCGTGTTGAACCGGTCCAGCCGGCCTCGTAGATGCTCCATTGTGCCGGCGTCAGCGCCGACCGCACGTCACGGCAACTCGTCTTCGGCGTGGGGAGGATCATTGTCGGTCGCGATCTCCCTGATGCCGATCATCGGATCGGCCGGCATCGACGTCCTGCCGTGCATCTGGAACTTCTCGGGCCGGCAGCCTCGCAGCAGCAGCACCAGGAGCGGGTCGCTGTAGCGCCGCACGACGACCGGTTCCCCCGCCGGACCCGTGACCGGCTGGCCGGCCCTGAACACCGGCTGCGTCGTACCTTCCAGCGCCCGCCGCCAGGCTTCCGCTTCTAGCAGGTCGGCGGCATCGTTCATCGCGTCGTCATAGGCACGGTCGAATGCGGCGTCGCGCTCGCGCAGCGCCATGACCTGCCGCCTGGTCAGGCCGCTGGTCTGGCACGCCTTGGACGTGTTGCCTGTCCTGCTTAGCATGGACAGGAAGCACTGCCGGGCCAGCCTGTTGCCGGCGGCGGCCTTGCCGCCGCCCTCGTCCGCTCCGTCGCCGTGGGCATCGGTCATGCCCGGCCTCAGGCGTAGCGCACGGCGCCAACGCGCCGTCCGCACGAGGCCGTCGAGACGAGCAGGTTGCTCCGGACCGACGGCGAGTCCTCGAACCGGCGCACCATCGCCTCACGCTTGAGCGCGCTCAAGATCCGCTTGCGCAGCGCCTCCGGCAGCGCGCCGAGCCTGGTCAGGTTCGCAGTCCCGTAGCGCTTGATCGGCACGCAACGGATCACGACGTCCTGCAACGGCAGCCCGCTCAGGGCGAGGTCTGACCAGTGCTCCGGCACCACGTCCGCACGGTGCCGCACGTCGCACTGGCTTTCCATGCGCAGCAGCGTCAGCTCGTCCTGCCCCATCTCCTGCACGACATAGACCGAGGCGCCGCAGGCAACCACGTCTCCGGACACGATCTGGGCAGTGTTCGTGAACATGGCGGCCACCTCTCGTTTGGGTAAAACAAAACCCGCCGAGTTTCCTCGGCGGGCACAACAATTTCAGTATGTGAAACTTATACCTCGACCTGGATCCACCGTCAACCGTTATTTAAACGTAACATACTTTCGGCTGTGAAAAACAAAAGGCAGCGTGCTGCATGCACGCCGCCTCCAGTAGATCGGCAAAAGAGAAGGTATCAGGCCCGCGCTGCCGCTTTCGCCACTCGGGTACGCTGCAGATCCAGCTCCACATACAGTTCCGCCAGCTGCTCCAGAAGGAACGACATCTGCGCCGCTATCTTCTTCCTGCCGTTGACGTCTCCTGGAAGCAGAGTCGACGCGATGGCGGAGAACGAAAGCTCGTCGATCAGCAGCAGCTTCAACCGGATCTCACCGCACAGGCCCAGTCCCTGTCGAACGGCCCTGCACCGTCCGACCGCCGCGGTCCGCGCCAACATCGCCGCATGAACATCCGGCGCCTTTCCGGACCGGCGCGCTTCCGGATCGCGCGCTCCGACAACGCCCAGGACGTAGTCGCGATACCATCGTTCCGCCGCCGACGACTGCGCCTGGTCTATGTCGCCGTTCCTGGCCAGCGTCGTCAGCCCGGTGACGATCTGCTGGACCTCGTCCTTGACCCGTACCTCCTGTCCCTTGCCGAGCCGCTCGCGCGGAGCCCGCTCGCCGCCGGCAGGCATGATGGATGTCATCATTCGCGACACCGGCGCGTCGACCGGCATCATGTTGACCCTGCAATCAATGTTCATCATCGGTCCTGGATCAAGCCATCGGAATGGAGGGAGCTGCGACCGCGGGCTGGGCTGCCGTCATCGACAACCCAGCCGATGGGCGTCGTCCGCCGGAAAGCAGTCGATGGCGCTCCAGGTGATCGGGTGGCCGGCTGGCAAAGGTGCCGAACCCGCGTCTTCGCGATCTGGAGTGCAGATCGATCGTACGCTCTGCTTGTGCAGCAGCTTGGCACGACGTTGTGCGAAGCTGCGGCTTACACCGAGTTGCTGTGCAGCCTTGCGCAGCGTTGATCCGCGTTGGTCGAGAAGCGCCGTCAATGAAGCGTCTTGATCCGAGGTCCAAGGGAGTGCGCGTGGCATTCTGCTGTGTCCACATCCTGATGGGGCGACACCGGACGCTAACAAAGCGTTAGGAACCGTACAAGAAAACTTTATCGGTCTTTGACACGATTTTTACGTTTCAAACCGGTTGGGTCATGCCACACCGAGTCAAGATCCCGTTCCGACTCGCAAGCTTCCCCTTGCCGCACTGTTGTCAGCGTCTAATACGGGAACGGGGTGCTCCGACGCCTGTTGTCGCCAACGTTGTTCAAATATAGCGAGTAAGTGTACTCACTCAGCGTTACCTTCCCGGCCGAAGCAGTGCCGACATCATCGACCGGATGCGGCCTCAGCCGACCGGCTTGCCGGGACGAAGAGTCTGTTCCGCGCCCGGCGGTGGTGAGCCCTGCTCTCGATGCGCGTCGTCAGCCCTGACCCAGGACGGCGCCGGCGCGCAATGCTGCGGCGGCGAGCGGCATCAACAGGCGACAGGACGCGAACACAGACAGCTGCTCCGTCCCCTTGCCTGCTGCCAGCGCGGCGCGGATAGTCCGGAGGCGTATCGAACGCGATCGGGAGCGGAGTTCCATGCCGCATGGTGGCGACGCAGCGCTCGATCCGAGACCGGTCGACCTTCCGTCGGGAACCTCGGCGCCCCTGGCGATGGCCGCAGCCGCTGCCATGCGCCTGATGTCCTGCCGCGCCGCCGTCCGGTTCCCGCCGTCGACGAGCGAGGCCGGACGGCGTTCATCCACTAGATCGGCGTGCCGCTCCCCGGCGGCCGCGCGATACCCAAATTTCCTCCGACCCCAGGGTGGCGGGTGATGCCAGGGCGACGAGGCGGCGGACGCCATGTGGTCCGGTCGAACCGGCCCCATGCCCTCGCCGCACTCACCCGATTTGCGGTCGGCGTCGCGCTGGCCCTTCTGGCGGTTCCGGCAGCAGCCGACGCCCAGGGCATTGCCTGCAGCAAGGCGAGGAGTGCGATCGAGAAGGCGATCTGCGCGTCGCCTCACCTGCTGGCGCTCGATCACCAGGTTGCCGTCGCCTATGCGGCGTTGAAGCGCGTTCCCGATCGCCGTGCTGCGCTCCGGCAGGACCTGCTGCACTGGCTCAAGGCACGCGATGCCGCCTGCGCGACCGCCGTCGACCTGGCTGCCTGTCTCGACGGACAGCTGACCAGCCGCCTCGCTGTCCTGGCTCCCGTCGGCGCCTCCGCCGACGAAACCACACCCCGGTCAGCTGCCGCCGCATCCGGACCAGCGATCATCCAGCCTCACCGCGCAGATGCTTCCCCACACCCCATCCCCGGCGGCGCGAACACCCCATCTGCTCTCGACGCGGCCCCGGCCGCTCCCCCGCCACCGGACCCGCCCATCCCGGCCGGAGGCCCGGCGCCGCCGACCGCGACCCTCGTGCCGACAGCCCTGCCGGCGCAGCCCGTCGCCAACGCGACCCTGACGGTGACCGTCCCCGGCCGGTTCACCCTGGCTGCCCATAGCCGCAGCGGCGTCGCCTTGCAGCTCGTCGACATGCTGACCGGCCCTTCAAACGTCGTCGGGGAAGCCGGCGTCGCGGACGGGCGACTGGACACGCTGCTGGACGTCGGCACCTACCGGCTCCGCGTTTTCGCCGCTACCGGTGCGACCGACCCAGTCACGCTGACCCTCATCCCGTTTCGCGAGGCGGCCCCACCGCGCGCCGCGCCGGGTGGCGGACGCACGCTCGCGGCGACTCTGCAGGACGGGGAACAGCGCAGCTACTGGCTTGCGGTCCCCGACGGCAGGCTGCCGCCGATCGAGGCCGCCGGACGCTCGCTCGCCGACCTTCGCCTGTGGCGAAACGGTCGCGACCTCCAGTCGCTCCAACCGGTCCCGGCCGAGCCGCAGCCGACTCCCGGCCACCCGCTGCACGACCTGCGTCTGCAGGGCATGGTGGAGCCCGGCACCTACCTCCTCGTCGCCTACGGCGGGCCGCCGCTTGCCTGGAGTGCCGGCAGCGACGAGCCGTTCCTGCTTCGCACCGGCACGTCCGAGTCGCTGGCCGAAGGACTGGCCACCGGCAGGATCGGACCGTTCGGCAGCGAGCGGTTCCGGCAACCCGCCTTCGCCGGCCGGTTCCGGCTCGATCTGCCCGCGCCGGCCGATGCCACGCTGGAGGTGGGACGCGTATCGGCAACGCTTGGCCACACCAGCCGCAGTCCCAGCGTGGTTGTGCAGGCACCCCGGTCGACCACCGCAACAGTCGAAATCAGCGGCAGCGAGGGCCAGCCGTTCACCCTGCGGGCGACCGAAACACCGGGGCCGCAGATGGTGTCGAAGCCCGGCACCTACTGGGTATCCGCGGTAACAAGCAACGTCGGCGGCGACGAGGTCCCTCCGACGCTGCTGCTGCAGCGCGGTGCGGCGGGAGACGATCCGGACCGGCCGCCGCGGATCATCGCCTCCGACGTGCCGCGGATCAGCGCCGACACCGGCTGGCGTCGCCGCTTCAACCTCCATGGTCCGACCGAGCTGCTGCTGCAGACCACCTCCGGCGGCGACGTGACGGTCCACGCCGACGGGCTGAATCTGGAGCGCCCCGCCCAGGATGGCTGGTTCGATGTTCCCGCCGGCTATTACGGCCTGCGCCTGCAGCCGGCAGACGGCGCGGAAGGCGCCATCGACGTGTCCGCGGGCGGGAACGGCGCGGTGCCGCTGGGCCTGCCGCTGCCACCGGATCCGGTGATCCCGTTCGGGCTGCAACGGCTCGACGACGGCGAGCAGCTGTCGCTCCTGTCGCAGACGGCCCCGGATGCCGACGCCGGTCTTTCCGCCAGGCCGGTCCCGGTGGACCTGGCCGCAGCGCCCTTGTTCGTATCGCAGGACGCCGGCGAGGCTCCGCTTCGCATCCCGGTACGGCTGCCGCCCGGCGGCCAGCTCGCGGCACGGTCGCTGGATGGCACGCCGATCGCGATCAACCCCGATCCCGACCCGGCCGCCGACCAGCGGACCGTCTTCCTGCCCACCGTCCTGGTGCCGAGAACCGTCGTGCTGTCCTGGCGCCATCCTGCCCCGCCACCCGCCGCGATCCCAGCTCCCCCTGCGCCAACCGCCGGGATCACCCTGGCCGCCGGCCAGCTGACGCCGTTCGACCTGCGCGAGAACCAGGAACGCAGCTTCGCGCTGAACCTCGGCATCGGCGGCCTATACCGCATCGAGACGCTCGGCCGGCTGCACATGCGCGGCCGGCTGGCCACCTCCTTCATCCCGGACTTGGCGCACGACGCGGGCAGCAACAGCGGCATGCTGATCCAGGGCTGGCTGCGCGCGGGCGCCTACCAGGTCGCGGTGGCGCCGGTCGGCTCCTCCGGCCACGGCGCAATCAGGGTGACGCCGGCTCCGCTCCGGTCCGGCGCCACGCTGACGCCGAACGGTCGGGTGCATGCGAGCCTGCCCGCCGGCACCGGCACCGTGTTCCCGCTTGTGGTGGCCCACGCCGGCCACTACCGGCTGGAGATGCTGTCGGAGGGCGGTCCGCCTGTCGCCCGGCTCGACGACGCCGACGGCTGGCCGATCACCCAGGCCGGCCCGATGACCGGGCTGGAGCAGGACCTGCAACCCGGCCGCTATCGCCTGCTGGTGTCCGCCGCGGCAACGCCGGTGATCGTGGCGGCGCGCCTGCTGCCGGTCGTGCCCGAGGAGGCCATCACCGGCCACGGCCCGCATGCCCTGGCCGCCGGGATGCCGCAGCACGCCACCTGGCACGAGCCCGCGACGCGAGCCGCCCAGCGCACGCCGGACCTTTGGACCTTCACCCTTGACGGCCCGGCCCAGGCCACGATCAGCCTCGACGACGGCATGCAAGGCACCCTGACCAGGCCGGACGGCAGCCACACGCACGTCGCGATCCAGTGGCAGGGCGAACTCGGCGCCGGTTCCTACCGCCTGGAAACTGTCAGCGCCGGACGCAACGATCGTCTCGACTACACCGTGGGCTTGTCGACCGCGGAACTGCAGCCGGGCGAGGAACGGCGGATCACCCTGCCCGCCACCCTGCCGTTCAGCCTGGCCGCCGACCGGGTGTTGAACCTGTCCGGCTGGGGCACCGCCGCGGTCAAGGCGGTGCTGAGGCGCGACGACGGCACCGAGCTGCTGCGCACGGGGCCGCATGCCGACGACTGGTCCCTCGGCCTGTCCCGGCGGCTGTCCGCGGGGCGCTACAAGCTTGAGCTGTCGGCCGCACTGCCGCCTGGCAGTACCGACGTGCCACAGGACCCCGGCCTGCGGCCGCCGCCCTCCGCCGATGACGTGACGCCCTCGGACGATCAGGGCGACACCGCCTCCGACGCCGGCAGCGACGATCCGGGTAACGGCAGCGACTCCGGCTCCGTGCCTGACAGCGACACGCCCGCACCGGACCCTTCGCCTGACCCCGCAACGGACGCCTCGGACGCGCCCGATCCCGTACCGGATGACGCCGCCGCCGCCCCAGGCGACACCGACACCGCGTTGACCGTGCGACTCGACCTTCCGGCCGTGCTGCCGACGGCACCGGCACCGGAAACCGCCACGACCCTGGCTGGCAAGGGCATACACGTGCTCGCCGTGACGCGGCCCGGTCCCGGCACGCTGCTGGTGGCGGACGCCGCCTCCGCCGCAGCCTGGGTGCTTTCGCTGGAGCGCCAGGACCGCGACGGATGGCGCACCGTTGCGGTCTCCACCGGCACCACGCCCTGCCTCGCGGTGCCGGGCGACGGCGATGCCGCGGCCTGGCGTCTGGAAGCCTGGCCGGTCGACGACGGCGACACGCCGGTGTCGCTGGCAGCCCGGGTTCTGGACCACGCGGACACTGCCCTCGGCGCCCTCCCCGGTTTTCCCGCGCCACTGGCCGTCGCCCGCCGCCGCCTGCCGGACCGGACGCTGCTGCGCGTGACCGCCGCGCCGGACGGGCTGCTGGCGGCCGCCTGGCCCGGCCATCCGGCGATCCCCGCCGGCGGACAGGTCGCGCCACAGGACGACACGCTGTGGCTGCTGGCTGCGGCGCCGGCCCCGCTGACGCTGTCGCCGGTGGATCCTGCAGCGGGCACCGCCTGGAGCGTCACCGTCCCGGCCGGCGGCAGCGTCCTGCTGCCCCGGCCATCCTCCGACCACGGCCACACACGGATCTGGCTGGCCGAAAGCGGCCTGGGGCAGCCCGGCCTCGTCGGCGGTGCGGTTTCTCCAGGCACCGCGATGGTTCCGGCCGATGCCCCGGTGCTGCTCCGCAACGCCGGCGGCAGCGGACCGCTCGCCCCCCAGGTGACGCTCCTGGACCTGGCGATGCCCGACCCGGTCAGGACGACACTGCCGGCCCCCATCCGGATTCCCGCCCGAAGCGCCCTGCTGGTGCGGCTGGACGACCGGCCCGCCAGGATCCGCGCCGTGCTTCCGCCCGGCACCGCCCTGCTGTCCTCCGCCGCTTCCGTCTGGACCGGCCGTTCCGCGGCCTCGCGCGACCTGATCGGCCTGTCCAGCCCCCTCACCCTGGTAAACACGACCGACCAGCCGGCCTCGGCAAGCCTGCTTCCGGGACTGGCGGACGCGCCGGACGCGCTCCGGCCTGGAACCGTGTTCAAGCGCTTCTTCGGCGCCGCCGGCTCCTTCGACCTCCCGGTGGAGGCAGCGTCCGGCGCGCGGATCGCGGTCGCCGGCGACGCCGCGCTGCAATGGACCGGAGCGGACGGCGCGGTGCTGCGTGGGCAGGCATTGTCGCCATCATCCGCCACCGGGCGTCTGGTCGTCCGGCACGGCCCGGGCGCCCTCGTTCTCGGCATGCAGTCACCCGGACGTTCGCCTTGGCCGATGCCTCCCGCCGAACCGCTCCCGGTGGGCGGACACGCGACCCTGTCCGGCACCGCCATGGCCTGGCAGCTGCACCCATCGGCGCCGGCGCTGCTGGACGTGTCGACCACCGCTCCTGTCCTGCTGGCCCTCGGCGACGCACCGCCGGAACTGTTCGCCGCCGGTGCCGAGCTCCACCGCGCCATCCCGGCGGGCGCCTCCGAACTGCGCGCCTATTCGCCTCATGACGGCCCCCTCTCGGGCACGCTCGCCCTGGACGTGTCGCCGCTGCGCATGCTGGGCAACGGCGTCGGCCCGATCGCCAGCGTCCCGCCCGGCGGAACCGCCCTGTTCGGCTTCGACCTGTCGCATCCCGCCCGGATCGGCATCGGCGTGCGGGCGGAACCGGACCTGGTGCAGGTGCGGCTGCTGCGTGCCGACGGCACGCTGATCGGCGAGGGCGTGACGCAGCTGCACGCGCTGCTGGCCGGCAGCTACCTGATCGAAGCCAGGGTGCCGGCGGACGCCGAGCCGACGGTGCTGCGTCCCGCGGTGCTAGGGCTGGACGCCCCGGGCAGCGGACCGCCGCCCGAGATCATACGGCACTACCTCGAGCTCGCCGGCCTGAAGGGATCGACTCCATGACGCGTTCCGGCCTGGCCGTCCTGGCGCTCCTGCTGTGCGGCGCGGCAGGCACCAGGGCCGCCGCCGCGCCGTTGCCCCAGCCAGCCTCCTACGACCGGCTGCAGCGCGCCGACGGGTCGGTGATCGTGCCGGACCGGTTCCTCAGGAGCTGGGACCCGGTCACGGTGCTGCTGGATCGCGACGCTGGGCCGGCCCAGGGCGGCCCGGAGGATCACCCGGAGCGATGGGCGACCCTGGCACCGTCGCATCCCGGCGCCTGGACTTGGATCGGCCCGCGTACCCTGCAGTTCCGCCCGGCGACGCCCTGGGAGCCGCTGCTGCGCGAAACGGTGACGGCCGCCGGCCAGACCCGGCGCCTGGTGCCGCTGCTGCCCCTGCCGCTCAGCGCCGGCCCGGCCGATGCTCCCGACGGCCTCGCCGGGCTCGACGCCATCGCCCTCACCTTCCCGGGCCCGGTCGACCGGGCGGCCCTGGCCAGGCTTCTGACGATCGAGCTGACGGCGCAGCAGGCCTCGGGCACCCGCCAGGTCCTGACGGACGGCGACTTCGACCTCAGCGCGATCCCCCGATCCGGCGTCGCCGCACGGCAGACCGTTCTCGTCACCCTCCACGCCCCGGTGCCGGACGGCATGCTGGCCACCCTGCACCTGCGCCTGTCCGACGAGCCGGGGCTGGACGAGCCGTCCTTCTCCCTGACGCTGCATGGCGCGGCGCCCTTCGCCCTGACCGACAGCTATTGTGGCAGCGACCATGGCCACACCGTCACCGACGGGGTGATGGTGTGCGCGCCCGACGCCGATGCGCCGGGAAAGGCGCCCCAGCTGGTGCTGCAGTTCTCCGCTGAGCCGGAAGCGATGGACATCGTCCGCGCCCGCACCGTGTTCCGCCTGACTCCCGCCGTGGACGGCCTGGCCGTGATCGCCAGCGGCGACGGCACCTTGCGGCTCGGCGGCCGCTTCACCCCCGACACTCCCTATCGGCTCACCCTGTCCCCTGGCACCCTGAAGGACGCCGGCGGCCGCGGCCTTGCCGACCCGTTCAGCCTGCGCTTCTCCTTCGCCGCCGGCACGCCGCAGATCGGCTGGGATGCCACCGAGGGCATCGCCGAGCGCCTCGGCCCGCAGATGGTACCGGTGCGCGGACACGGCTACGACAAGGCCGACCTCCGCATCCACGACATCGACCCGCTGGCGCGCGACTTCTGGCCGTTCCCGCGCGATGGCCTGACCACCGCCGACGACAGGCCACCCCCGCTGCCCGGACACGAACCGGCCCGCTACACGGCCTCCGGTCCGATCACCTCCGACGACATGGCGGCGCGGATCGCCGACCTCGGTTCGCCCGCCGTGAGCACGCTCCTGACGCTGCCGATCCACCGCGGCGGCGTCGACGCCAGGTTCGGTATCGACCTCCAGCCGCTGCTGTCCGGCATCGCCGGCCCGCATCAGCCCGGCACCTACCTCGTCGGCCTGCGCGCCACCGACGGCAGCCGGCGGCAATGGCTGCGGCTGCAGGTCACCGACCTCGCCCTGTCGACGGTGGAGGAGGCTGACCGCACCCGCTTCGTCGTCACGTCCCTTGCCACCGCGGCACCCGTCGCCGGCGCGGAGATCCGGCTGGACGGCGTGCGCGACAACGCCTTCGCAACCCTGGCGCACGGCACCACCGGATCCGACGGCAGCTGGACCGTGGCCGCGCCGCTCACGACGGACTGGAAAAGCGTGCCCGGCAGCCTGCGCCGGATCGTGGTGGTCAAGGCGACCGACACGCTGGTGCTCCAGCCCGGCCGCGGCCCGCAGGAGTACGCAGGCGGGCAATGGAACAAGGCGTCGTCGCCCTGGCTCGACTGGATGACCCGCAGCCCGGCCCCGCGCCAGCAGCCCCCGCAGACGCTCTGCCACCTGTTCACCGAGCGCCCGATCTACCGCCCGACCGAGCCGGTGCTGGTCGCCGGCATGATCCGCCGCTACGGAGCGGGCGCCCTGTCTTACTCCGGTGCCGGTTCGGGTGCCGCATCCGGCGAGGTGCTGGTGACCGGACCCTCCAGCCAGCAGTGGCACATCCCGGCACCCCTGGACGACGTCGGCGGCTTCCACGTCCGCTTCGACGCCAGGACCGAAGCCACCGGCGACTACACGATCCAGTACGTCCCCAAGGGCGGCCAGGGCTGCGGCCTCCTCAGCGTGAAGAAGGAAGCCTACCGGCTGCCGACCTTCGAGGTGCTGCTGCAGCCACCGGCTGCCACCGCCCTGGACTCGCCGTTCACCGTCGGGCTGCTGGCCCGCTTCTATGCCGGCGGCATGCTGGACGCACGGCCACTCACCTGGCGGGCGACCCAGTTCCCGGCCCCGTGGTCCCCGCCCGGCCGCGACGGCTACCTGTTCTCCTCCGACAGCCGCTATTCCGGCGACAGCGAGTTCCGTTCCACTCCCGTGCTCAGCCGCGATGCCCACACCGACGACGGCGGCGCCGCCCACCTCACCCTCGACCCGACCGCCGAGCCCACCGCGCAGCCGCGGCAGTACCTGGTCGAGGCCACCGTCACCGGCGACGACGACATGCAGGTCCGCGCCACGCAGCGGATCACCGTGCTGCCGCCCTTCGTGCTCGGGCTGAAGGTGCCACGCTACCTGTCCTCGGTCGGCAGCATCGACCCCGAGGTGCTGGCGCTCGATGGGGCCGCGAAGCCGGTCGCCGGCCTGAAGATGACGGTTCGCCTCGTCCACCGGCAGTGGAACCCGGTGCTGGTTGCCAGCGACTTCGCCCAGGGCGCCGCCAAGTACGACACCCAGACCATCGACATGCCGGTCGCCGAGCAGGCGGTGACCAGCGGCACCGGGCCCATCGCGGTGCACTTCCCGGTCAAGGAGGCCGGCGTCTACCTCGTCGAGCTCGAGGCCGAGGACAAGGTCGGCCGCAGGCAGCTGGTCCGCGTCGACCTGTTCGTTGCCGGCGACACCCCGGTCACCTGGTCGAAGCCGCCGGCGCAGGTGGTGACCATCTCCACCGACCGCACCAGCTACGCCCCCGGCGACGCCGCCATCCTGATCGTGCAGAGCCCGTTCCAGTCCGGCCGTGCCCTGGCGGCCATCGAGCAGCCGGAAGGCCGGTTCGACTACGACTGGCTCGACATACGCAACGGCTACGCCCGCACCACCCTGCGTCTGCGCAAGCAGCAGGTGCCCAGGCTGGCGGTGCACGTCCTGCTGATGCGCGGCCGGATCGGCACCCCCTCCGCCGCCGCCCCGTTCGACCAGGACAAGCCCGCCACCCTCGCCGCCAGCGCCTTCATCAAGGTGACCCCGGTCGACAACCAGGTGAAGGTCCGCTTCGACGCCCCCGCCAGCGCCCACCCCGGCCAGGACCTCGACCTAGTGCTGCACCTGTCCGACCCCGCCGGCCACCCGCTGCCCGGCGAGGCGACGGTATGGATGGTCGATCAGGCGGTGCTGTCCCTGGCCCCCGAGCTGCCGCTCGACCCCCTGCCCGCCTTCATCGTCGACCGGCAGCCACGCCTGCTGGCCCGCGACACCCGCAACCTCGCCTTCGGCATCCTGCCCCTGACCGAGAACCCGGGCGGCGACGAGAAGGCGGCCGGCGGCCTGGAGAACATCTCGGTCCGGAAGAACTTCACCCCCGTGCCGCTCTACCTGCCGCGCGTGAAGTTCGGCCCCGACGGCACCGCCCACGTCGCCGTCCACCTGCCCGACAGCCTGACTGTGTTCATGCTCCGCGCCGAGGCGGTCAGCGGCCCGGACCGTTTCGGCTTCGGCAGCGGACAGCTCCCGGTGCGACAGCCCGTGGTGGCCCAGCTGGCGCTGCCCCGCTTCGTCCGCCCCGGCGACAGCTTCACCGCCGGCCTGATCGGCCGCCTGGTCGAAGGCGCGCCCGGCCCCGGCCAGGCCAGCATCGCCGTGCAGAACCTGACCCTCGGCGGACCGGCACGCCAGGACGTCACCTGGACCGGCAGCCAGCCCGCCCATGTCGACACCCTGCTGACGGTGCCGGATCCCGCCCCCGGCACCACGAGCGTGCGGATCCGCGCCGCGATCCAGCGCTCGTCCGACCACGCCGGCGACGCCCTGCAGATCGACCTGCCGATCCGCCCGGACCGCCCGGTCGTGCACCGCCGCGACCTGCTCGCCACCGGCAGCGACGGCCTCGCGCTGCCGGCGGTCGCCGAGCCGCTACGCCCGGCCTCCTACCGACGCGGCGTCACCCTCGCCACCGACCCCGACCTGGTGCGCCTGCTGGCCGGCGTCGGCGCGCTCGAACGCTTCCCCGTCGGCGGCACCGAGCAGCGCGTCGCCCTCGCCTCCGGCGAGCTGGCCCTGCTGCCGTTCACCCCGCTGATGGACGCCTCCGGCCTCGCCGCCCGCCTGGGCGACGACATCGCCGCCGCCCGGTCCGCGGCCGCGCAGTCCACCGACGAGAACGGGCTGGTCGCGTTCTGGCCGCACACCAGGGGCAGCGTCTGGCTGACCGCCGAGACCTACCGCATGCTGGTCGCCGCCGCCCGGCTCGGCCAGCCGACCGACAAGGAGCAGACCGACCGGCTGCACGCCGTGCTCCTCGCCTCGCTGCGCTCCGACTACCCGCACCTGCCGACCGACACCGGCCTGTTCGAGCGCGTCGCCGCCCTGACCGCGCTCGCCGATGGCGGCCAGATCCCGCCCGCCGACGCCGACGAGCTGGCGCGGCGGGCACAGAACATGCCCACCGATTCGGTCGCCGAGATCGCCACCGTGCTGTCACGGCTGTCGCAGACCGATCCGACCGAGCTGTCCCGGGTGATGGACCTGCTGTGGACCCGGATCAACGTGCTCAGCCGCAACGGCCACCCGGTCTATGGCGGCATGACCGACTTCGATCCCGGCGCCTCGATCCTGCCCAGCGAGGCACGCAGCCTGGCGCTCGCCGTGCAGGCCGTCTCCACCGCCACCCCGGCCGACCCGCGCAACGCGGTGCTGCGCACCGCGCTGGTGGAGATGGCGGACGGCAACGGCTGGGGCAGCACCGACGCCACCGCCGCGGCGCTGCGTGCGCTCGCCTCTGCCTGGCAGGCGCCGCCATCACCGGTCCCCGCCAGCCTCCTGCTGCCCGACCGCACCATCCCCGGCATCCTGGACCGCGCCCACCCGCTGCTGGCCGCCGACACCACCCACGCCGGACCGGTGCGTGTGCAGGCGCCCGCCAACCTGGCCGTGCTGTCCTCCGCCGACTACGTGCCGGCCGCCCCCGGCGCCCAGGCCGCCGCGTCGCAGGACGGCCTCGTGCTGGCCCGCACGCTCTACCGCGTGCTGCCGAACGCCCCGCTGGCCCGCATCGACCCTGCCGCCGACGGCAGCGTCGCGCTGCATGTCGGCGACGTGGTCGAGGAGGTCGACGAGCTCACCAGCCCGCTGCGGCGTTCCCACGTCGCGCTGCACATGCCGCTTGCCGCCGGGATGGAGCCGCTGAACCCGGCTTTGGCCACCGCCACCGCCGACGCCACCCCGTCCGCCGCCCCGACCGTGCCGCCCGACTGGTCCAGCACTGGCGACGACGAGGTGCTGGCGGTCTGGCTAGACCTGCCACCCGGCACCGCGACCCTGCGCACCCGCTTGCGCGCCACCATTCCCGGCCGCTACACCGAGCCGCCCGCCACCGCCGAGATGCTCTACCGCCCGTCCGTCACCGGCAGCACCACCGGCCGGCTGGTCGTGGTCACCCGCTAGCCCGATGCCGCCCCGGCCCCGTCCCGCCAAACGGAACCGGGCCACCTCCTGGCTGCGCCACGCCCTTGGCCGACTGGCCCGTACCCTGGCCGTCGCCACCCTGCTCGCCTGGACCGCCGACGTGGCGTCCGGCGTGCGTCTGGACGCCCCCGCGCCGACCGCGATCCTGCTCGACCACGACGGCGGCTTCGTCACCCAGGTCGGCCACGAGACCCTGCGCCCTGACGGCCGCCGGCAGGTGGAGTACGGCTACTGGCACACCCTCCCCCCACCCCGCGTGGTGGCCGCCACCCTGGCGATCGAGGACCGCCGCTTCCGCTTCCACCCCGGCGTCGACCCGCTGGCGGTGCTGCGCGCCGGCTGGGACCACCTGCTCGGCCGCTCCGCCTCCGGCGCCTCGACGCTGGCGATGCAGGTGGCGCGCATGCAGCGCCCGCGGCCGCGGACCCTCTGGAACAAGAGCGTCGAGGCCGCGGTGGCGATCGCCCTGACCGCCCGCTACGGCCGCAACGCCGTGCTGTCGCAGTACCTGCTCCTGGCCCCCTACGGCGAGAACAGCCACGGCATCGGCCACGCCGCACGCTGGTATTTCGACCGCAGCGCCGCCGACCTGGACTGGAGCCAGGCCGCGCTGCTCGCCGCGATCCCGCAATCCCCCACCGTCCTGCGCCTGCGCCATCCCGGTTCCCGGCTGCGACGCCGGGCCGCCCGTGCGCTGTCGCTGCTGGCGCAGGCCGGCCTGCTGGACCGCGCGGACGCGTCACGCGCCGAGGCCGGGCTGGCGGACCCAGGCCTGCTGCCGCGTCGCCGCCGCCCGGACTGGCTGCCAACCGTGCTCCGCCTGCGCACGCTCGCCGCCTCGGTGCCGGCCGGCCCGGAGCCGATCCTGCACGCCAGCCTCGATCCCGCCGTGCAGGCCCGCGTCGCCGCCGCCGCTGCCGCCGCCCTCGCCGGCTGGCAGTCGGAGGGCGCCGAACAGGCCGCGGTGATGGTGGTGCGCCGACGCACCCGCGCCGTGCTGGCCTCCGTGTCCGCCAGCCTTCCCGACCAGCCAAGCAGCATCGACTTCACCGCCACCTCCCGCTCGCCCGGCAGCACGCTGAAGCCGTTCCTGTTCGCCGAGGCGCTGGACCTGGGCGTCATCGTGCCGCAGGACGTGCTCCCGGACCTGCCCGGGCTGGTGCCCGGCATCGACAACGCCGACCACGCCTTTCTCGGTCCGCTGCTGCCGCGCCAGGCCCTGGCCAACTCGCGCAACGTTCCGGCCGCCGCCCTGCTGCGCCGGATCGGGCCCGGGCGCGGCTTTCGCTTCCTGCGTCGGCTCGGCCTGCATCGCCTGGACGGCGACGGCGGGCAGTTCGGGCTCGGCATGGCGATCGGCAGCCTGCCGACCCGGCTCGACCGGCTGATGGACGCCTACGCCACCCTGGCCGAGTACGGCATCGCCCGGGACCTGTGCTGGATCGACGAGGCCGAGCGCGCGGCGCCGCAACGGCTGGTCTCAGCCGACAGCGCCCGCCTGGTCACCCGCTTCCTCAGCGACCCGCTGGCCCGGCTCCCGACCTTCCCGCGCTACGGCAGCGGCGAGTTCCCGTTCGCGGTGGCGCTCAAGACCGGCACCTCCCAGGGCTACCGCGACGCCTGGACGGTGGCCTGGTCCGCCGACTACCTGGTCGGCGTCTGGGTCGGCCGCGCCGACGGCGGCCGGATGGCCGGCCTCGGCGGTGCCGGCGCCGCCGTCCTGGCGCAGACCCTGCTGCTCCGGCTCCAGCACGCCGACCCGGTCGACTTCACCGCCGGCGACCTCGCCCGTCCGGACGGAACCGCGTCTGAACTCTGCACCACGAACGGCGCCATCGCCGCCTGCCCGAGCCGCCTGACCGAGTTCCCCCGCACGCGCCAGCCCGCCCGCACAGTCGCCATCGCCCGGGATGATGCCGACCAGCTGCGGATCGTGCAGCCGGCGCCGGACCTGCACGTGTGGCGCAACCCGGAAGCCCCGGCCGGGCTCGATCGGCTGGTGCTCCGTGCCGCGGCCGCACCCGCGGTGCACCAGCTGGTCTGGCTGGTCGACGGCGCTCCCGCCTCGATCGGCGCCCCCGGCGTCCCGTTCTACTGGCCGCTCGCTCCCGGCCGGCACCGCTTCCAGGTGCGCCTGCCGTTGCAGGACGAGCGCTCCGCCCCCCTCTCGGTCATGGTCGACTAGTGCGCCCGGTGTCCCGAAGCAGGCTCGCCGCGATCTAGCGGGATCTTCGCAGTATCCGGCAGGAAGACCCGGCTGCGATCCGGCCCGCGACCTACGACCCGAACACGCGGATCAACGACGGTGAATCAACGGGCTGGATGGCCACCGCCCGCCCCGCTCCCGCCTTCACGCTCGACGCCTGCCTCGACGCGCCGGCCCACGTTCCCGGGTGGATGCTCGAGCAGGGCGCATCGAACGGCCCGACGATCGATCCGGTGCCGTTGCCGAACCATGTGGGCTTCGTCACGACCGCCGACGCGAGCGGATACGAGCCGACGCTCGCCGCACACTACCGCCGCATCCCCGATGCCGCCCCGCCTCCGACAAGATGGCGGCCGGACGTCGCACGTTTCTCCTGCTTCGACGTTGATCTGGTGATCGGCATTGCGCAAGAACATCCGCTCCGCATCGAGATGTTCGGCGCGGCGATCCTGGCGGCCACCGAACTGCTCGGCCAGCTGGCCGACGCCGCGTCGCCAGCCGGCGTCCTCTACGACAACCTCGACCACGGCTGGGCGCTGTGCATGAACGCCGTCGGGAGCGACGTGTTCACGCTGGAATGGGACTGGGAACGGCCGGTTGACCAGGACGAGCTCCGCGCCCTGCAGCGGCTGGGACACCTGCACGGCGCCCTGGTGCAGGCAACCGGGATCGACTTGTGGAACCTGCCGCCACGCCGGGCCTGACGCCCGGCCCAGTCGCGAAGCGCGCGATCAGTGCGGCGTGCTGCCCGGCATTCCTGGCATGCCACTCGGCGTCGTCGGCATCCCGCCCGGCATCTGCGGCATGCCGCTCGGCATTTGCGGCATCCCACCCGGCATCTGCGGCATCGACATCGCCGGATTGGACGCCACCGCCTGCTTCACGCTGCCCGCCAGGCGCGTGCACAGATCGGCTTCCGTCGTGTTGCCGCGAGACGCCATCTCCGAGATCGGCACGTTGTTGCCGTTGGCGCCCAGCAGCACGCCCTGCTTCCCGAGCGCCTCCGCGCTGTCGGTCGAGCCGGTGCCGGCGGGAAGCCGCGAGATCGCGGTCTTCTGCGCCGTGATCGCGCTGTCGTCGGCATGGCCATGCGCCTGGCAGTACTCCAGCACGCCCAACTCGTTCGCCGCACTGTTGCGCGCCATGCTGGTCATGTCGGTCTGTGCCAGACACGGCAAGGCAGGCAGCACGGCGAACAGCGAAATGCCGAACAGCGTCCGGATCGCAAGATGACGGCCCATGGATCGTTCCTCAGGTGAACCAGCTCGCCGGCTGGCGTCCACCGAAACGAACGTCCAGACCCGAAAAGGTTGCACTACCGGAAAGGTGGCGGGGCGTCGTACGACCGTCGATCAGGTCGCGTCCAAGGCCCGGCGGATGTTGCAACGGGCTCGCTCATCCAGCGCCGCATGGAACATCTCGGTATGGAACAACCCCGCCCGCCCGAGCTGCCTGGAAAGGAACTCCCTGCGACCGGTCCGGTAGGCGTCGGCGCCGAACACCGGCAGGTACCCGCACGCGATGTCCGCTTCGTAGCCATTGTATTCGACGAGCGGCGCGGCGAGGATCGCCAGGTCGAGGTCGAGGAAATACGCGCAATCGAGAACCTGCCCGTCCGGTCGATCCGCCGGCACCAGGTGGTCCGCCGTCCGCTCGACCATCAGGACCGCGGCCGACAGGCAGGCCGCATCCACCAGCCCCGTCATCTCCGCCCGCAGCAGTCCTGCGCTGCGCCTCTCGTTGTCTTGCGCCGCCGGATCGTACACCGCGTCATGGTCCAGATCGCCAGCTCCAGCACGTGTGGGTTCGCCACATGCCCCTGCAGGTCCTGCAGCCCGCGCAGCAGGGCGTCGACATGCGCCTGCCCATCCTCGCGGCGGTGCGCCTCCGCGTAGCGGGCCCGCAGGCCGGCCCGGCACGTCGCCATCAGCTCGAACATCCGGTTCCCTCCAAATTTCCTTGAACGTCGTTCACGTTTCGCCTAAATATGAACGACGTTCACGAAATCGGGCCTTCCCATGTCGCTTCTCCTGTCGCGCCGCCTCATCCCGCTCCTGGTCACGCAGACGCTGGGCGCCGTCAACGACAACCTGTTCAAGAACGCCCTGGTGGCGCTGATCCTGTTCCGCGCCGGCCAGGGTGCCGGCTCGTCTGCAGGCGGCGCGGAGCTGGTGTCGCTCGCCGGCGGCATCTTCATCCTGCCCTACATGCTGCTTTCGGCCACCGCCGGACAGCTCGCCGACCGCTGCGAGAAGTCGCGGTCGATCCTCGTGGTGAAGCTGGCGGAGGCGGTCCTGATGAGCCTGGCCGCCCTCGGCTTCCTGCTGGGCAGCACGCCGCTGCTGTTCGCGGTGCTGTTCGGGCTGGGCGTCCAGGCCACCTTCCTCGGCCCGCTGAAGAACGCGATCCTGCCCAGCCACCTGCCGGAGGCCGAGCTGCTGGCCGGGAACGGGCTGATCGAGGCCGGCACCTTTCTCGGCATCCTCGCCGGCACCATTGCCGGAAGCTGGCTGTTCGGCACCGTGCACGGGCGGCTGGTCGTGTCGCTGGCCGGAGCGACGGTGGCGCTCGCCGGCATCGGGAGCGCCCTGCTGGTGCCGCGGGCCGAGGCGAGTGCCCCTGGGCTCCCGATCGGCTGGAACCCGCTGCGCGACACCGTGCGGCTGGTCGCCGCCACGCACGACAACCGGACCGTCTGGCTGTGCATCCTGGGTTTGAGCTGGTTCTGGGCGGTAGGCGCGGTCGTGCTGACCGAGCTGCCGACCCTGGTGCGGGCGCTCGGCGCCGAGCTGCACGTGTTCACCCTGCTGCTCGCCTTCTTCTCCGTCGGCGTCGCCGTCGGCTCGGTGTCCTGCTCCCGGCTGCTGCGCGGCGAGGTTTCGCCGCGTCTGGTGCCGTTCGCCGCCATCGGGCTGTCGGTCTTCATCCTCGACTTTGCCTCGGCGGCGCACCATGCGCAGGGCCTGACCACCACCGACCTGCTGCTGCACAGCCCCCGCGGCTGGCGCATGCTGCTCGACCTGCTGCTGCTGGCAGCCTGCGGCGGCGTCTACTCGGTGCCGTTGTTCGCAATCATCCAGGAACGGTCCGAGCCGTCCCGCCTCGCCCGCACGGTGGCTGCCAACAACGTGGTCAACGCTGGCGCTATGGCGGGTGCCGCCGTCGCCACGGCGCTGCTCGCCGCCGTCGGGCTGACGCCGGTGGCGATCCTCGTCGTCGCGGCCGTGGTCAACGCGCTGGTGGCGCTGTGGATCGTGCGCATCCTGCCGCAGGACACCATGCGCGCCCTGTTCCGCGGCTATTTCCGCGCCTTCCACGGCGCCGACGTGTCCGGCCTGGAGAACCTGCCGCCGGCCGGCACACGCACGGTGTTCGTGGTCAACCACCAGAGCTTCCTGGACGGCTGCTTCGTTGCCGCCTTCCTGCCCGGCACTCCCACCTTCGCGGTCAACGTCCACATCGCCAGGCGCTGGTGGGCCAGGCTGTTCCTGGCCGCGGTGCGCCACTTCGCGGTCGACCCGGCCAACCCGTTCAGCGCCAAGACCATGGTGCGCGCGGTGCGGGACGGCCACGCGCTGGTGGTGTTTCCCGAAGGCCGCATCACCGTCACCGGCGCGCTGATGAAGGTCTACGAGGGTGCGGGCATGGTGGCCGACAAGGCGGACGCCGTCGTGGTACCGGTGCACATCGACGGGCTGCAGTTCACCCGGCTGTCCCGCATGGGCAGCCGTGCGCCGCGCCGCTGGTTCCCACGCCTGTCGCTCGCGGTGCTGCCGCCGGTGACGCTCGCCGTCGATCCGGAGCTGCGCGGGCGGTCGCGTCGCCGCGCCGTCGGCACCGTGCTGCAGGACATGATGGAACAGGGCGGCTTCGCCACCGCCCGCACCGCCCGCCCGCTGTGGAGCGCGCTGCTGGACGCGCAGGACCGCTACCGCCCCGCCACCCCGATCGTCGAGGACGTCGCGCGCACGCCGCTCAGCTACCGCCGGCTGGTGCTGGGGGCGACGGTGCTGGGGCGCCGGCTGACGGTTGACGCGGCGCCGGGCGAGCACGTCGGGCTGATGCTGCCCAACGCGGCCGGCAGCGTGGTCGCCTTCATGGCGCTGCAGGCGCATGGCCGGGTGCCGGCGATGCTGAACTTTTCGGCCGGCGCCGACGGCATGCTCGCCGCCTGCACCGCCGCACGCATCACCACGGTGCTGAGCTCGCGCGCCTTCGTCACCAGGGCCAAGCTGGACGCCACGGTGGCGCGCATGGAGGCGCAGGTGCGGTTCGTCTGGCTGGACGAGGTGCGGGACCGGCTCGGCGCCGGGGCGAAGCTGCGCGGCTGGGTCGACGCGAAGCTCGCCCGCCGCCTGCCGGGCAGCCACGTCAAGCCGGACGACGCCGCGGTCGTGCTGTTCACCAGCGGTTCCGAGGGCACGCCCAAGGGCGTCGTGCTCAGCCACCGCAACATCGTCGCCAACATCGCCCAGGTCGGCGCGGTGATCGACTTCAACGCGGCCGACCGCGTGTTCAACGCCATGCCGATGTTCCACTCCTTCGGCCTGACCGGTGGCACGCTGCTGCCGCTGCTGTCGGGGGTGCGGACGTTCTTCTACCCGTCGCCGCTGCACTACCGCATCGTGCCGGAGCTAATCTACGACACCGACAGCACCATCGCCTTCGGCACCGACACGTTCCTGACCGGCTGGGCCCGGTTCGCGCATCCGTACGACTTCTACTCCATGCGCTACATCTTCTCCGGCGCGGAAAAGGTGCGGGACGAGACGAGACGCCTGTACGCCGAGCGCTTCGGGGTGCGCGTGCTCGAAGGCTACGGCGCCACCGAGACCGCGCCGGTGCTGGCGCTGAACACGCCGATGCACAACAGGCCGGGTGCCGCGGGACGGCTGCTGCCCGGCATCGCCCACCGGCTGGAACCGGTGGAGGGCATCCCGGAGGGCGGACGCCTGCTGGTTCGCGGCCCGAACGTCATGCTGGGCTACCTGCGCCACACCGCACCCGGCGTGCTGGAGCCGCTGCCGGACGGCTGGTACGACACCGGCGACATCTGCAGCGTCGACGGCGAAGGCTTCGTCACCATCCTCGCCCGCGCCAAGCGCTTCGCCAAGATCGCCGGCGAGATGGTGTCGATGCCGGCGGCAGAGTCGCTCGTCGCCAGCTTGTGGCCGGACGCCGCTCACGCGGTGGTGGCGGTGCCGGACGGGCGCAAGGGCGAGGCGCTGGTGCTGCTGACTACCCAGCGCGACGCCAGCGCCGGGGCGCTGCTGGCGCAGGCGCGTGCCAGGGGCTCGGCCGAGATCGCCGTGCCGCGCACGGTTCGGGTGGTCGAGGCGCTGCCGCTGCTCGGGACCGGCAAGGTCGACTACGTCGCCGCCACGCGCCTGGCGGCGGAGGAGCGGGTGGCGGCCTAGGCGCGCTCGCCGCCGAGGCCGCGAGCGATGGCGTCCACCACCAGCCGGACCTGCTGGCGCAGCACCGGCAGGGTCACGGTGGTGATCCTGCCTTCCAGCCCCAGCACCACCATCCCGTGCACCGCGGAGAACAGGGTGCGCGCCAGCAGCGCCCGTTCCGCGTCCGGCAGGTCTGGCCGGAGCAGCGCCACCGGCACCGCGATCGGGTTGAAGGCGGCCGCCCGCCGCTCCTCGTACCAGGCCGGCAGGGCGTGCCCGTCCGCCATGCGGTGCTCGAACAGGGCGTTCCAGCGGCGCCGGTTCAGGAAGGCGTAGTCGAGATAGGCGTCGGCCAGCCGGCGCAGGTGCAGCGCCGGGTTCCTGCCCGCGGACGCGGTGCCCATGGCCTGGTCGATCGCGTCCAACGTGCGGGCGTTCACCGCCAGGACCAGCGCGTCAAGGTCGGGGAACACGCCGTAGATGGCGCCCACCGAGCAGCCCACCGCGTCCGCCAGGCTGCGCGCCCGGAGCTCGCCCAGGCCCGCCGCCTCGATCACCGCCTCCGCCGCCTCGAGCAGACGACGGGTCAGGCCCTGGTGCCGTTCGGTGGTGGAGGCTCTTTGTGAACGACGTTCATTCTTTTCTTGAACAGTGTTCATGATCACGCTACGTATTTTGTGAACATTGTTCATACAGGATGGATCGCGATGATCAAGACGCTTTCCCTGCTGCTGCGGGGATCCGCCGCCGCAGCCGCGGAGGACCTCGCCGACAGCCACGCGCTGCTGCTGCTCGACCAGCAGATGCGTGACGCCGAGGCGGCGCTGGCGCGGGCACGGCGGGCCCTGGCGATGGCAGCGGCCGAGGACGCGCAGGAACAACGGCAAATGGAGGCGTCGTTGCGCCGCATCGCCGAGCTGGAGCCGCGGGCGCGTGCGGCACTGGCTGCCGGCCGCGAGGATCTCGCGGCCGAGGCCGCCGGAACGATCGCCGACCTGGAAGCCGATGCCGATGCCGCGCGTCAGGCCCGGGCGCTGTTCTGCGACGAGATCGGCCGCCTGCGTGCCGCGGTCGCGCGGGATACGCAACGCATCGCCGTTCTGGGGCGCGGCCGACGGCTGGCGCGGGCTGCGGAAGCGGTCCGGGTTGCCCGGCGCGGACGGATCGAGCCGACTGCTGGCCTGGGCACCCTGTCGGATGCGGAAGCCCTGCTGTCCCGGCTGCGGGAACGGCAGGTCCAGGCCGCGGAGGCGCTCGACCTGCTGGACGGCGCGTCCGCGGCGGATGCGTCGGACGCGCTCGACCGGCGTCTGGCCGCCGCCGGCTTCGGCTGCCCGGACAGGCCGAGCGCGACGGCCGTGCTGGCGCGGCTCAGGCAATCCGTTTCCGAAGGAGCACGTCCATGAACCAGCAGCAGAACACGGCCCATGGGGCCGCCTGGGTGTTCTTCACCTATGTCTCGTTCGCGGCGTCGCTGGGCATGCTGGTGCTGGGCATCGCGCTTCTGCCGCTGGACCTGTGGATGCGCGCCTTCCTGTTCATGGGCGTGCTGATGCTGGTGCAGGCCTGCGTCACCATGACCAAGACCCAGCGCGACCTGCACGAAAGCGCCCGGCTGATGAACCGGATCGAGGACGCGCGGACCGAGAAGCTGCTGGTGGAAGCTGGCCGGCCGTGACCCTCCGGCGCCGCCGACAACACGGCCACCAAACCACTATTCCTTGCCGCACATTGTGATGATCTCCCTCCTCGATTGCTTTGCCAGGAATACATGGCATGATCCGGGGACAATCGGGGTGGCGCATGCAGATCGCAGCGACGGTGAGGCGACCGCACGAAGCGGGCCGGTTCTGGCGGACGGACGATGCCTGGGCGCTGGCGGCCGGCCTGGTCCTCGTGCTGGCCGGCATGCTGTTCTTCGCCGGCGGGTCCGGCGTGCCGGCCTGGATCGCGGTGATCCCGCCGAGATGGCATGCCGGAAGCGAGCTCGCGCACCATTTCGCGGTGGCGTGGCCGCGCTACGTCGCGCAGTTCCTCCTCTGGCTCGCGCTGGTCACGGGCTCCCTCGTCGCCCTGGGTCATCGGGTGGGACGGGTCGTTCCGGCCTTCGCGCTCCTCTACATGGCCTCGATCGGCATCCTGGCGGTCGGGCAGTGGACGGAAGCGGTCACCTACAACCTTGAGCCGCCGCTGCTTGCGCTGGCGCTCGGGCTGGTGATCACCAACGCCGGGCTGCTGCCGGGAACGGCCGAAGGGGTGCTGCGGGTCGAGTTCTTCATCAAGCTGGGCGTCGTGCTGCTGGGTGCCACGCTGCCGCTCTCGCTGCTGGTCTGGGCCGGTCCGGTCGCCCTGCTGCAGGCGTCCGTGGTGTCGATCGTCACGTTCGCGGTGATCTTCGGCGTCGGGCGTGCGCTCGGGATCGACCCGCGCTTCGCCGCGACCCTCGGGGTCGGCGGCGCGGTGTGCGGGGTGTCAGCCGCGATCGCGGTCGCCGCCGCGGTCGGCGGCCGCAGGCAGGACACCGGCGTGGTGATCTCCATCGTCATCCTGTGGGCGATCGTGATGATCTTCGCCCTGCCCTTCGCCGCCCTAGCGCTGCACATGCCGGCCGGGATCGGCGGCGCCTGGATCGGCACCTCGGAGTTCGCCGACGCCGCCGGCCTGGCCGCCGCGCAATCCTACGGTACCCTGGCCGCCCACGTGCCAGGCGCGCCGGCGGGCGAGGCCGAGCGCGCGGTCGCGTCCTTCACCCTGATGAAGGTGGTCGGCCGCGACGTCTGGATCGGCATCTGGGCGGTCGTGCTGTCGACCGTCGCCGCTGCGCGCTGGGACGACATCGGCATTGCCAACCGCGCCCGGCCGAGCGAGATCTGGCGCCGCTTCCCGAAGTTCGTGCTCGGCTTCCTGGCCGCCTCCGTGCTCCTGACGCTGCTTGCGGCGCGGATCGGGCACGCCGCCTTCACCCACGACGCAACGCCGCATCTGGTCGTCCCCCTCAAGAACTTCCGCACCGAGGCGTTCGCGTTCGGCTTCCTGGCCATCGGCCTCACCACCCGGGTGCGGGACCTGGCCGGGATCGGCGGACGGCCGTTCGCCGCCTTCACGATCGGGGTCGCGGTCAACCTCGTGCTCGGTCTGGTGTTGTCATCCCTGGTGTTCGGCGGCACGTGGGCGACGCTCGGCCGATGAACGCATCGGGCGCCTGCAGCACGTGCCGCGAGTTCGAGAATGATCCGGCGGTGCTGGAGGCGGATCTTGCCGGAGTCGCGGCGCTGGGGTCGGGATACGGCGCCACGCGGGCCGGCGACGGGCGCTGCCGCCGGCACGACCGGTTGCTTCCCGCGACGGCGTCGTGCATCGCCTTCGTCCCGATGGACTGAACCGGTCCGGGACGGCACGTCATGTCCCTCCGTCTTCGGATCACGTTCGCGCCGACCGGCGGCGTCGATGTCGCCGTGCCTCCCTGCCTCAAGCCCCCGCTGCCGCCTCGTGCGTTCCGGGCCCGTGAAAGAATGAAGCTTCGCATGAACCGAGCCCGCAGGATCGTGATCGCCGCCGCCCTGGCGACAGTCGGTGCAGCGGGCGGGGTCCGCCCGGCCTGTGCGGGGCCGATCGGCACGTTGAGCCTGTCGTACGCGTACTACGATCCCTTGAGCCTGGTCCTGAAGGAGAAGTCGTTCCTGCAGGAGGCGGTCGGCCGTGACGTGACGCTCAACTGGGTGCTGAGCCAGGGCAGCAACAAGGCGCTGGAGTTCCTGCGCGGCAACTCGATCCAGTTCGGCCAGACCGCCGGCTCCGCGGCGCTACTCGGCCGCACCAATGCGACGCCGGTCCAGGTGATCGCGGTCACGGCCACCTCGGAATGGACGGCGCTGGTGGTCCGGGCCGGATCGGGGATCGCCAGCCTGTCCGACCTGAGGAACAAGCGGATCGCCGTGACGCCGGGAACCGATCCCAACATCTTCCTGCTGCGCGCGCTGGCGACCGTCGGCCTCGGCGCCAGGGACGTCACCCTGGTGCCGCTGCAGCACCCGCTCGGCCGCCAGGCGCTCGATGCCGGACAGGTCGACGCCTGGGCCGGCCTGGACCCGTTCATGGCGGAAGCGCAGCTGCAGAACCATGACGTGCTGCTGTATCGCAACAAGGCGTTGATCTCGCCGGGCACCCTGCTGGTCCGGGAGGATTTCGAGGCGGCGCACCCCGAGGTCGTCAGGCAGGTGCTGCAGGCCTACGCGCGGGCGCGGAGCTGGGCGATCGCCAATCCCGAGGCGATGGCGCAGATCCTGGCCAAGGAGTCGGGGCTGAGTCCGGACGTCGCCAGGCTGCAGCTCAGCCGGGTCGACCTCGGCGGCGAGGCGGTCGGGCCGGCGCAGCTGGCCAGCATCCGGGCGGCGGCGCCGATCCTGAAGGCGAGCGGCAAGATCACCGCCGGCGCCGACGTCGACAAGGCGGCCGCCATCCTCGTCAACACCTCGTTCACGACGGCGCTCGGCATCCGCTGACGTGGCGGCTCGCCTCCGTGCCGGGCCGGCCCTGGGGCTGGCCGTCCCGTTGTGCCTGCTCGGCGCCTGGCAGGTCGTGACCGCGAGCGGCATGGTCGGCGCGTCCGTGCTGCCGCCGCCGGCCCAGGTGATCCGGACGCTGCTGGACATGGCGGGAACCGGGGAGATGGCGCAGGCGGTCGGCGCGACGGCCGGCCGGCTGGCGACCGGCTTCATGATCGGCGCCACCGTTGGCACGCTGCTCGGCGCGCTGAGCGGCAGCTCCCGCCTGGGACGCGAGCTGCTGGACCCGCTGATCCAGGCGCTGCGCAGCGTGCCCTCGCTTGCCTGGGTGCCGTTGTTCATCCTGTGGCTGGGCATCTTCGAGGGGTCGAAGATCACCCTGATCGCGGTGGGCGTGTTCTTCCCGGTGTACCTCAACCTGATGAGCGGCATCGCGGGCGTCGACCGCAAGCTGATCGAGGTCGGCACGGTGCACGGCTTCTCCCGGCTGCGCTGCCTGCTGCGGATCCAGCTGCCGGCCGCCCTGCCCGCCTACGTCACCGGCCTGCGTAGCGGCCTGGGGCTGGGCTGGATGTTCGTCTCGGCGGCGGAGCTGCTCGGCGCCTCCAGCGGGCTCGGCTTCGTGCTTGACGACGGGGAGCAGACAGGCCGCCCCGAACGGGTGCTGGTGGCGATCCTGCTGTTCGGAGTGTGCGGCAAGCTGAGCGACCTCCTGCTGGCGTCGGTCGGCGGCCGGCTGATCGCCTGGCAGGACACGGCGCGGCGCTGAGATGGCGCACGCGGTGCATGTCGAGGGCCTGCGCAAGTCCTTCACGGCGTCGCCCGTGCTCGGGCCGATCGACCTGCATCTGCAGGCCGGCAGCATCACCGTGATCATCGGCCGCAGCGGCTGCGGCAAGACGACGCTGCTGCGCTGCCTGGGCGGCCTGGAACGACCGGATGCGGGCACGATTCGCATCGGCACGGGGACGCCGGGCCCGGACCAGGTCGGCTACGTGTTCCAGGAGCCGCGGCTGATGCCGTGGTTGACGGTGGCACGCAACGTGGGCTTCGGGCTGTCGCGTCGCGACGCGTCTGCACGTGATGCGGCAGTCAACGAAGCGCTCCGGCGCATCGGGCTTCCCGAGGCCGGCGGCCTGCTGCCCAAGCAGCTGTCCGGCGGCATGGCGCAGCGCGTCGCTCTCGCCCGCGGCCTGGCACCGGAACCGGAAGTGCTGCTCCTCGACGAGCCGTTCAGCGCGCTCGACCCCTTCACCCGCGAGCAGATGCAGGACCACCTCCTGCATCTCCACCGCCACTACGGCACGACGATCGTGCTGATCACCCATGACATGGACGAGGCGGTGACGCTGGCGGACCGGATCCTCGTGCTGCGCGGCCGGCCTGGGTTGGTCATCGCGGACTTGGTGCCGGGCCTAGAGCGGCCGCGGACGCGGACGGCCGAGGCGACAGTCGCCTTGAGGATGCAGCTGGCGAACCTTCTGGCGGAGTGCTGATCGTCCGGCGGTGCGAGAACTGGCTCGCGGTCTCGTGCCGCAGGTCACCCTGCATCCGGAAACATGGGCCATCATGTCAGGATGGATAGCGAGCTCATGACCATTCTGACCCTGGCTGGCACCGGCGTAAGCTGCAGCAGCGCCTTGGCGGCCCTATCGGGCGGGACGCTCTTT
>CAXTVS010000014.1:0-69147 GCA_964247735.1 uncultured Acetobacteraceae bacterium | reverse complement strand
GGCGCTCGCGGCGTCCGATCCGGGACCGCCGATCCTGCCGCCGCGCGTGGCCGGTCGCCTGCGCGTCGAGCGGGCGCGGGCGGCGCCGCCGTCCTTCGTGCCGCCGCGGCCGCGTCATTCCGATCCGGCGGTCCGGTCGCCTGCTGCACGTCCCGGCCTCGCGCGGCCGGACGGCCGTCCCGGCGCCGGGGCGGGCTGACGGCACCGGCCGCGGTTCCTTATCCCTTCCCGGAGACAGAACGTCCTGTCCGACGATCCCATCAACGACCAGGCGATGCCGCTGCTCGAGCATCTGGTCGAGCTGCGACAGCGGCTGCTGTGGTCCGCGGTCGCCTTCGCGATCGCGTTCCTGCTCTGCTACCACTTCTCGCAGCGGATCTACCTGTTCCTGGCCGAGCCGCTGGCGCACATCATGCGGCAGAAGGGCGAGCCGCCGCACCTGATCTACACCGCGCTGTACGAGGCGTTCTTCACCTACATCAAGGTGGCGTTCTTCGGCGCCTCGTTCCTGTCGTTCCCGGTGGTGGCGATCCAGGCCTGGATGTTCATCGCACCCGGCCTGTATCGCAGCGAGAAGCGGGCGTTCCTGCCGTTCCTGGTGGCGACGCCGGTGCTGTTCCTGGCCGGGGCGGCGCTCGCGTACTACTTCGTGTTCCCGTTCGCCTGGAAGTTCTTCCTGAGCTTCCAGACCACCGCCGGCAGCGACGGGCTGCAGATCCAGCTGCAGGCCAAGGTGAGCGAGTACCTGGCGCTGGTCACCAAGCTGATCATGGCGTTCGGCATCGCCTTCGAGCTGCCGGTGGTGCTGACGCTGTGCGCCCGGGTCGGGCTGGTAACCTCGAAGGGCTTGAGGAAGGTACGGCGCTACGCCTATGTCGGCGCCTTCGTGGTGGCGGCGATCCTGACGCCGCCGGACGTGATCACCCAGACCGGCCTCGCGGTGCCCCTGATCGGGCTGTACGAGGTGTCCATCATCTGCGCCCGGCTGGTCGAGCCGAAGCCGGTGGCCGACGAGGAGTCCTGATGCACGACCTCCGGGCGCTGCGCGCCGATCCCGACGGCTTCGACGCGGCCCTCGCCCGGCGCGGCCTGCCGTCGGCGTCCCCGCAGCTGCTGAAGAAGGACGAAGCCAGACGTGCCTGCCTCACCCGGCTGCAGGAGCTGCAGTCGCGCCGGAACGCGCTGTCCAGGGAGATCGGGCAGGCGAAACGCGCCGGCACCGATACGGCAGAGCTGGAAGCGGAGGCGGTGGGGCTGCGGGACGGCATGGAGGCGTTGGAGCGGGAAGCAGCCGACACCGAGCAGGCGATCGGCCGCCGGCTGGCCGAGCTGCCGAACCGGCTCGATCCGGAGGTGCCGGACGGCAACGACGAGGCCGCCAACGTGGTCGTCCACGAGCGCGGCACCCGGCGCAACTTCCCCTTCACGCCACGGCAGCACTACGAGCTCGGCGAGACGCTGGGGATGATGGACTTCGCGAGCGCCTCGAAACTGTCCGGCAGCCGGTTCGTGGTGCTGCGCGGGCCGCTCGCGCGGCTGGAACGGGCGCTCGGCCAGTTCATGCTCGACCTCCACGTCCTCGAGCACGGCTACCAGGAGCACGCGGTGCCGCTGCTGGTGAACGAGGCGGCGATGTTCGGCACCGACAAGCTGCCCAAGTTCGCCGACCAGTCGTTCTGCACCACGGACGGCCGCTGGCTGATCCCGACCGCCGAGGTGCCGCTGACCAGCCTGGTCGCCGGCGAGATCCTGCCGCAGGCCGTGCTGCCGATCCGGATGGCGGCGCTGTCCGCGTGCTTCCGCAGCGAGGCGGGGGCGGCGGGGCGCGACACGCGGGGGATGCTGCGGCAGCATCAGTTCATGAAGGTGGAACTGGTGTCGGTGGTGGCGGCCGAAGCCAGCGTCGCAGAGCACGAGCGCATGACGCGTGCGGCCGAGACCGTGCTGGAGCAGCTGGAGATCCCGTACCGGCGCGTCCTGCTGTGCGCCGGCGACACCGGCTTCGGCGCCGCCCGCACCCATGACCTGGAAGCCTGGCTGCCGGGGCAGCAGGCCTGGCGCGAGGTCAGCTCGTGCTCCAACACGCGCGACTTCCAGGCACGCCGGATGAACGCGCGCATGCGGCGGGAGTCGGTGGCGGGCGGAAAGGCGACGACGGAGTTCGTGCACACGCTGAACGGATCCGGCGTCGCGGTCGGCCGCGCGCTGATCGCGGTGATGGAATCTTACCAGCGCGAGGACGGCGGCATCGACGTGCCGGCGGCACTGCGGCCGTATCTCGGCGGGCTGGAGCGGATCGGGGGCTGACCCTTGTCGGCCGAGCACCGCGGACCGCCCGGCGAGGTCGAGCGCCTCGTCAGCGTGGTCCATCTCTACCGGCTTCTGCTCCGCCGCACCGCCGATCGCGGCGGCCTGCTGCATCACGCCGAGCGGCTCGACCGCGGCGAAGGCTTGGACGCGCTGGCCCGGTCGCTGCTGCACACCGACGAGGGACGAGCGGCCTGGGCCGGCCTGGCACCGGTTGCGGTCGCGCTGCGGATCTGGCGGTCGGCCGGCGGCGCGCCGGACCGGTTCGATGCCGCCTGGACCCAGGCGGCGGCGGATGTTCCCGTTCTGGTGGCCGGACTGGTGCGCGACGCGGGCGTGCGCGACACGCCGATCCTGGAGGCGCTGTTTCCCGCCGGGATCGACCCGGCCGACGACGACGTGTACCCCGGGTGGGCCTACCGGCTCTGGGCGGCGGAAGCCGGACGCGCGCTGTCGGACGCGGCCAGGCGGCTGTTCCCGGTGCTGCGCGCGGTCGGGCCGCGGATCGGGCTTGTGGTCGAGCTCGGGCCCGGCGACCGGCGGGAACAGCTCGACATCACCCTTGCCAGCCTGTCCGGCCAGATCTACGGCCGCTGGCGGCTGGTGCTGCGGGGCAGCCTGCCGGACGGGTTCCTGCTGCCGCGGGATCCGCGGATCGTCGCCGTGGCCGGTGCGGAGGACAGCCTGCCGCCGGCACGGTGGATCGGCCGGCTCCGGGCCGGCGATGCGCTGTCCTCGTCGGCACTGGCGCTGCTGGCGTTCGCGATCTGCCGCCGGCCCTGGATCGACGGGGTGGGCTGCGACGAGGACCGGCGCCGGGAGGATGGAACCTGCGTCGATCCGGTGCTGACGTCCGGCGGCAGCCGGCTGACGGCGGAACGGCTGTGCCAGGTCCCGGGCTTCGTCATCCGGCGCAGCGCCCGACGAGGTCGACGTGGCGGCGAAGCGGCGGCAGGGCGGCTGGCCCGTCTGCCCGCCATTCTGTGCCACCGGCTGGTCCGGTTCGGGCCGCCGGTGCCGGAAGAGCGCGCGGCGGCCGAGCCGACGCCGCCGGTCTCGGTGGTGATCGCCACGCGCGACCGGGCGGAGCTGCTGGAGCGTTGTATCCGTTCGCTCAGGGCCTGCACCGACTATCCGGCGTTGGAGGTCGTGCTGGTCGACAACGGCAGCACGGACGCGGTGGCCCGTGCGCTGCTCGACCGGCTCGGGGAGGACGGATGCCGGGTGCTGGACCGGCCGGGTCCGTTCAACTGGTCGGCCTTGAACAACGACGGGGTCGCGGCCGCGACCGGCGAGATCGTCGTGCTGATGAACAATGACGTGGATTGCGTCGAGCCCGGGTGGCTTCGGGCGATGGTGCGGGCCTGCCTGCTGCCCGGGGCGGGGGCGGTCGGCGCCGTGCTCCGCTACGGCGACGGAACGGTGCAGCATGCCGGCGTGGTGCTCGGTCCGGGGCCGCAGGCGGCGCATCTGCGCTGCGACGATCCGCGTCTGCCGCCGCTGCAGGAGGTGCCGGCGGTGACCGGCGCCTGCCTCGCCATGCGCCGGATGGTGTTCGAGCGGATCGGCGGCCTGGACCCGGCGCTGCCGGTCACCTGGAACGATCTCGATCTCTGCCTGCGGCTGCGCGGCAAAGGGTTCCGGGTGCTGCTGGCGCGGGACGCGGTGCTGCTGCACGACGAGCTCGGCAGCCGCACCCCCGACTCGGATCCCGGCAACCGGCGGCAGCTGGAACGGAGCCGCATGCTGGTGGCGTCGCGCCATCGTGCTGCGCTGCGCCGGGAGCGGTTCCTGCACCCGCTGCTGACGCTCGACAGCGGGGGTTGCTGCCTGGATCCGGCCGCGCCGCGCCGGACATGGATGCTGGTCCGTGGCGGCGGGCGGGTCCTGCGCATGTAACCGAATTGACGGTGGCAGCGTCACATGGTTCCTGCGCTTGCGAAACGAGGAACTGGAATGGGACAGGCATCTGCGATCTGGATCGATGTCGATGACCTGTTCCACTACGTTAGACACAACTCCAGGTTGAGCGGCATCCAGCGCCTGACCTTCGAGCTCTACACGGCACTTGAGGACAGGGCGAAGGCGGAGGACCGTCGGATCGGCTACGTGCGGATCGGGCCGCACAGCGACACCTTCCGCCTGGTGTCGTGGGCGGAGGTCTACACCCTGTATCACGGGCTGACGGTGGCACGGATCGAGCAGGAACAGGCACCGCCGCCGGTCCGGTCGCGGCCGACGCGCCGTCTGCCGCGTCGCCTCGTCGCCGCGGTGGATGCGAGGCTGCCCGGACCCGCGCGGGAGCGCTTCCACCGGTTCCGCATCCTGCAGAAGGCGGCGTTGCGGTCGCTGTCCGAGCTTGGCCGGGAGCAGGGGCGGGCGGAAGCGCCGGGCGCGCAGCCGGCGGCCGAGCGCCCCGATCCGCCGGAGCCGGTCAGGGAGGGGGTGGCGCTTCGGGACGTGGCACGCCCGGGCGACTGGCTGCTGTCGCTGGGCGCCTCGTGGCACCGCACCGATTACGGGCGGCTGCTGCAGCGCATGCGCCGCGAGCAGGGCGTCCGCACCGGGCTGCTGTTCTACGACCTGATTCCCTTGCGGCGGCCGGAATGGTGCCATCACACCCTGGTCGACAGCTTCGGGGCGTGGCTGGACGGGGTGCTGCCCTCGCTCGACGCGCTGTTCGCGATCTCGAACGCCACCGCGCGCGACGTGGACGCGCTGCTGGCCAGGCGAAACGGTCCGGCCAGGGGTCCGGTGCGCACGATCCCGGTCGGCACCGGCTTCCCGGCCTCGCTGCAGGCGGTGCGCGAGGCTGCGGAGTCGGTGCCGGACCATGCCCTGCCGCGTCCCGGCAGCTACGTGCTCCTCGTGTCCACGATCGAGGCGCGCAAGAACCACGCGCTGATGTTCCAGGTGTGGCGTCGCCTGGCGGAGACCATGCCGCCGGAGGAGCTGCCGACTTTGGTGTTCGCCGGTCGGATCGGCTGGCTGGTGTCCGACCTCCTGCTGCAGATCGGCAACACCAACTATTGCGACGGCAAGCTGCTGATCGTCGAGGACCCGTCCGACTCGGTGCTGGTCCGGCTCTACGAGGGCTGCCTGTTCACCGTGCTGCCGTCCTTGTTCGAGGGCTGGGGCCTGCCCGTCACCGAGAGTCTGGCCGCGGGCAAGCCCTGCATCACCGCCGACGGTGGCGCGCTGCCGGAAGCCGGCAGCGGCCTGACCCGGACGTTCGACCCGCTGGACCTGAACGACGCGGTGCGCGTGATCGGCGGGACGCTGGCCGACCCAGAGGACCTCGCCCGCTGGGAGCAGGACGTGCGGCGGTCGTTCGTGCCGGTGCCGTGGACGCGCTCGGCGGATGCGCTGCTGGACGGGCTCGACGCGGGGGAGCGGCCGGTCGCGCGTGATGCCGTGGCGCATGCGTGACGAGCCTGCCGTCAGCGGCGGAGATCGGCCGCGGATCTGGTTCGACGTCGAGGACCTGTTCCACTTCGCGCAGCGCAACGCCCGGCCGACCGGGATCCAGCGCGTCTGCTTCGAGATCTACCGGGCGGCGATGGCGGACCCGGCCATGGCGGCCCGGATCGGCTTCCTGCGTCACGCGACGGCCGAGCGCGGCTTTGTCGAGGTGGACTGGGTGGTCCTGCAGGCGCTGTTCCGGCGCGTCACCGACCGTCCGGCCGAACAGGGCCGGTTGCGGCCGGAGCAGCAGCCTGCCCCGCCGTCGCCATCCGATACCGACCTGCCGATCCAGGACATGCCGGAGCTTCCGCCGGAGGCGACCGGGCCACGTCGGCGGACGCTGCCGCTCCGGCTGCTGAAGCGGGCCACCGGCATCCTGCCGGACCGGATCAGGCGGCCAGGCATCCTGTTCGCCGTGATGCAGGCGCAGGCGGCGGCGGCGCTCGCCGGAGCGGCCGGCCAGGTCGCCCTGGCCGGAATGCGCGAGGGCGGCAGCCGGCTTTCCCGGCTGGCCTCGGTGCGAACGGTGCTGTCGGCGCCCAGGCCGAAGGAGCCGACAGCGGAAGCGCCGCCGCGCCGGCTGGCCGATGTCGCCCGCCGCGGCGACGTGCTGGCGGTGCTGGGCTCGCCCTGGTTCGAGCTCGACTATGCCGAGCTGGCGGCGCACGCGCGGGGGCGGCTGGGCCTGCGCCTGGCGGTGCTGCTGCACGACGTGATCCCGGTGCGGCGGCCGGAATGGGTCGATCGCGGTACCGCACGGGTGTATCGCGCCTGGTACACCACGGTGCTGCCGCTGGCGGACGTGGTGTTCGCGAACTCCCAGGCCACCGCCGACGACCTGTCGTCGTGGTGCGCACGCGACAACGTGCCGCTGCGACGCCCGGTGCGGCCGGTGCCGATCGGTACCGGATTCGGCGCCGTGGCCGCCCAGGCAGGCGAGCCGGCCGGGCCCCTGCCGGCGGTGCTGGAGGCGGTGCTCGGCGGCCGGCCCTACGTACTGTTCGTGTCCACGGTCGAGGCGCGCAAGAACCACCTGCTGCTGTTCCGGGTGTGGCGCCGGCTGCTGGAGGAGATGGAACCGGAGCGGGTACCGGACCTGGTGTTCGCCGGCAAGGTCGGCTGGATGGTCAGCGACCTGATGAGCCAGATCGAGAACAGCCGGAACCTGGACGGACGGCTCCACGTGGTCGAGGGGCTGGACGACCGGGAGCTGCGCGCGGTCTATGCCGGCTGCCTGTTCACGGTGTTCCCGTCCTTCTACGAGGGCTGGGGGCTGCCGGTGAGCGAAAGCCTGGCGATGGGCAAGCCGTGCGTCGCCTCCAATGCCACCGCGCTGCCGGAAGCCGGCGGGATCCTGGCACGCTACTTCGATCCGTTCGACGTCAACGATGCCGCCCGGGTGATCCGGCGGGTCATCGAGGACCGGCCCGGGCTGGCGGCCTGGCAGGAGGAGGTGCGTCGGGGTTTCCGGCCGATCACCTGGCACCGGACGGCGTCGGCGATCCTGGACACGCTCGACCGCCGATCCTAGGGCGTCGTCCCTTCACCTGGAATCACCTCGAACGCTCCGGCTTGGCGTCCCGGCGGATCAGCGGCGGAGGCCATGCGCAGCCGGCCGGTGAGATCCTCGACGAACTGCCAGGCGACGCGGCCGGAGCGGGCACCGCGCGTCGTCGCCCACTCGATCGCCTCCCTGCGCAGCCGGTCCGGGGCGATGGCGAGCCCGCGATCGGCGACGTAGGCCTCGACGGTGGCGAGAAAGGTCGCCTGGTCGATGCCGTGGAAGCCGATCCACAGGCCGAAGCGGTCCGACAGCGAGATCTTCTCCTCGATCGCCTCCGCCGGGCTGATCGCGGTGGACTGCTCGTTCTCGATCATGTCGCGCGGCATCAGGTGGCGCCGGTTGCTGGTGGCGTAGAACAGCACGTTGGCTGGACGGCCGCGCAGGCCGCCGTCCAGCACCGACTTCAGCGCCTTGTAGTCGGCGTCCTCGCGCTCGAACGACAGGTCGTCGCAGAACAGCAGGAACCGGCGCGGCTCCCGGCGCAGCAGGTCGAGCAGGAGCGGCAGCGAGGACAGGTCGTCACGGCCGATCTCGATCAGCGCCAGCCGGTGCGGCGGCGGGATGCCGCCGGAAGGGACGGCGGGGAGGACGGCAAGCAGCTCCCCGTGCACCGCCTTAACCAGGGACGACTTGCCGGTGCCACGCGCGCCCCACAGCATGGCGTTGTTCGCCGGCTGGCCGGCGGCGAAGCGGGCGGTGTTGTCGAGCAGGAGCTGGCGCTGCCGGTCGATGCCGGCGAGCAGACGCAGCGGCACCCCTGCGACCTCGTGCACCGGATCGAGCCGGCGGCCCTCCGGCACCCAGACGAAGGCGTCCGCGCCGCCGATGTCGAGCGGCGCCGGGGCCGGCGGTGCCAGGCGCTCGAGCGCCACCGCAATCCGGTCCAGCACGGAAAGGAGCGCTTGATCCATGACGGGTGGAGGTTTCCTTGTGCGAACCGGCGCCGAAAACTATGGTCCGCGGCACCGGGCGGCAAGCGACGCACGCCCTGCTTCGGATGCCAGACACCATGAACGTCCTGATCTCCTCCGCCTACGCCCAGGATGCGGCCCAGAACGCCGGACCGCTCGGGGGCCTCGGGCAGTTCGCCAGCATCCTGCCGATCGTCCTGGTGTTCGGGGTGTTCTACTTCCTGCTGATGCGGCCGCAGCAGCAGCGGCAGAAGCAGCTGAAGGCGACCCTGGCGGCACTCCGGCGCGGCGACCGGGTGGTGACGGCGGGCGGGATCATCGGGGTGGTGCAGAAGGCGAGGGAGGGAGCGTCGGAGATCGAGGTGGAGATCGCCGCCGGCGTCCGGGTGCTGGTGCTGCGCGACACCATCAGCTCGGTGGTGAGCGACGTGCCGGCGGCCGCCAACGATTCGGTGCCGGAGAAGCGCGCCGCCAAGCCCTGAGCCGCACGGCCCGATCGATACGGCCGCGGTCCGGCCAGGTTGCTGTCGTTGCGCCGCGGATGATACCGTGACCTGCGGTTGCAGCGCGACCATCACGACCGGAAGGATGAACAGGACCCGTGAAACGTCTGGTGGTCGATCTCGACGACACGCTGACCCTGTCGGACCCGTCGCGGTCCTATCCCGACAAGGAGCCGAACCTTCCGCTGGTCGCACGGCTGCGCGAGTACAAGGCGGACGGCTACGAGATCATCATCCAGACCGCCCGCAACATGCGCACCTACGCGGGCTCGGTCGGCAAGATCAACGCCAACACGCTGCCGGTGATCATCGCCTGGCTGCAGCGCCACGACGTGCCGTATGACGAGATCTACGTCGGCAAGCCGTGGTGCGGCCTGGACGGCTTCTACGTCGACGACCGCGCGGTGCGCCCGTCGGAGTTCGTGTCGATGTCGCGCGAGCAGATCGAGACCCTGATCCGGCCGGAAGGCTGAGCTCGTGGCCGGTTATCGCCTCATCACCTCCGCCGCCTATCCGGGACAGGAGCTGTCCGCCGAGTTCGGCGAGGTGCCGCCGGCGTTCCTCCCGGTGGGTGTCGCGCGGCTGTACGAGGCGCAGGTCGCCCGCCTCGGCACCGACCTGCCGATCTACCTGACCATCCCGGAACGCTACATGCCGCAGGCCTACGACCTGAGGCGGCTGGAAGAACTGAACGTTTCCCTGCTGCGGGTGCCCGAAGGGCTGCGGCTTGGTGAGTCCGTCGTGTATGCGATCAACTTCATCGACCTGCCGGCCGGTCCGGTGCAGGTGCTGCACGGCGACACGCTGATCGAGGACCTGCCGACTGGGGGCAGCGACCTGATCGCGGTGCATGCGGAGGGCGACGACTATTCCTGGGCCGCGGTGACGATCATCGACGGCCACGTGAGCCGGTTCGAGAACATCGGCGCCGGCAGCGGCCAGGACCGCGGCGGCCCGGTGGCCTGTGGCTACTTCTCGTTCAGCAGCAGCCGCGCCCTGGTGCGCGCGATCACCCGCGCACGCGGCGACTTCGTCGACGGGCTCAACCTGTACACGGGCGAGCGTCCGCTCCGCGCCGCCACGGTCGAGACCTGGTACGATTTCGGCCACATCCAGACCTATTTCCGCTCGCGCCGCTCCATCACCACCGCGCGCTCGTTCAACACGCTGCACATCGACGCCCTGACCGTGCGCAAGTCGAGCGCCGACACGGCAAAGATGCAGGCGGAGGCGAACTGGTTCGGCTCCATCCCGGCGCCGGTGCGGCCGTTCAGCGCGCGCCTGCTGGATGAGGGCGCGTCCTCCGGCACGGCGTTCTACAGCACCGAGTACCAGTATGCGCCGACGCTGTCGGAGCTGTTCGTGTTCTCCTCGGTCGGGCGCAACACCTGGACCAAGATCCTGCGCTCCTGCCACGACTTCCTGCACGCCTGCACCGCCTGCAAGGGAGACGGGTCCGGCGACGCGATCCTCACCGAGCTCGCGGTGGCGAAGACCGGGGCGAGACTGCAGCGCTATGCGGAGGAGACGGGATACGACATCGACCATCCGGTTCGGCTGGACGGGCGGCCGCTTCCCTCGCTGCGCCGGATCGTCGAGGAGGTGGTGCAACTGATCGACCTCCGCTCCGGCCGGCCGGACAACGTGATGCACGGCGACTTCTGCTTCAGCAACATCCTGTACAACTCGCGCGCGGCGCGGATCAGCGTGATCGACCCGCGCGGCTACACCGAGGCCGGCCAGCGCTCGATCTTCGGCGATACGCGCTACGACCTCGCCAAGCTGTCGCACTCGATCCACGGCCATTACGACCACATCGTCGCCGGCCGCTACACGCTGGACCGGCCCGACCCGCACTCGTTCTCGATCCGGTTCGAGACCAGCGCGCATCACGGCTGGCTGCAGGACGCGCTGTCGGAGTTCGAGGTGGACGGGCTGCAGGCCGGTGGCCGCGACGTGCGCGCGATCACGGTCGGGCTGTTCCTGTCGATGCTGCCGCTGCATGCCGACCGGCCGGACCGGCAGGCCGCGTTCATCGCCAACGCGCTGCGGCTGTACTCCAGGCTCTGAGGTTCCGATGATCGTGATCCCGATGGCCGGTCTGTCGCGCCGCTTCACCCTGGCCGGCTACGCGCTGCCGAAATACATGCTGCCGGTGGGCGACACGACCGTGTTCGCGCACGCGGTGGGCAGCTTCTCCGGCCTGTTCGCGGACACGCCGTTCCTGTTCATCGGGCGTCATGTCGCCGGCACCGAGGCGTTCCTGCGCCGTGAATGCGCCCGGCTCGGCATCGCCGACGCCCGGATCGCGATGCTGGAACAGGAAACCGCCGGCCAGGCCGAGACGGTGGAGCTGGGCCTCCGGCAGGTGGGGGTCGGCGACGACGAGCCGGTGACGATCTTCAACATCGACACCTTCCGCGCCCGCTACGCGTTTCCCGAGGCGGCCTGGTTCGCCTCCTCCGATGGCTACCTGGAGGTGTTCCGCGGCGCGGGTGCCAACTGGTCCTATGTCGGGCCTGCGGACGATGCCGAGGCGGGCGGAGAGCCGCTGGTGGCGCGCACGACGGAAAAGCAGCCGATCTCCGATCTGTGCTGCGACGGGCTGTATCATTTCGCCCGCGCCGGCGACTTCCGTTCGGCGCTGGCGCAGGAGCGGAAGAGCCCGACGCTGCCGGAGCTGTACGTGGCGCCGCTCTACAACCACCTGATCCAGGCCGGGCGGCGCATCCACTTTGACGTGGTGCCGGAGCAGGTGATCACCTTCTGCGGCGTGCCCGCAGAATACGAGGCGGTGCTGCGGTCGCTGTAGACCCTCCGCCGTCACGCCTCGATGTCGGACGCCGGAGGCGCGGCGGGAAGTAGCAGCTTGAGGCGGGCGACGTCGCGCCAGGGCATGGTCCTCAGCTCAGGGACTTCAGGATCTCGTACAGGTCCACCTTCTCGGGCCGATGCTCCTCGATCCGCCCCTCGGCCTCCAGCGCGTCGAGCTGGCGGATGAAGAGTTCGGGGTTCGAGTAGTCCAGGCCGGACAGGTGGGTGTAGGCGAACCGCCACCAGCGTATCCGCAGCATGTCGAAGATGACGCTTGTCGAGAACCTTGGCCGGATCGGCTGGGCCGGCGCGCCGCCGACGATCCAGTATGGCGGGACGTCCTTTGTCACCACCGATCCGGCTGCCACCACGCAACCATCGCCAAGCGTGATGCCGCGCCCGAGCAGCACGTCCTGGCCGATCCAGACGTCGTTCTGGATCACCGGCGGCGCGGCCTCACGGTAGGGAAGCGGAGCCCAGGACGAGCCGCCGAGATACTTGAAGGGTTCGCTCGCGAGCGCGGTGAACCCCTGGTACGAGATCGGGTGCGTGGTCACGTAGCCAAGCGGGTGGCCGGTCGCCATGACGCTGCTGGCGATCGAGCAGTACCTGCCGATGGACAGATCATGCCCCAGGTCCGAGTTGGTATAGGACGCGAAGCCGATCCGGGGGATCGACGCGCCGCCGTAGAACGCCACGAAAGGTTCGATCGTCGGTCGCCTGTTCGCGGTGAAGACGTGATGCTCCTGGAACAGCGTCTCGCCTTTCCGGTACCCGAGATAGACGTGCGCGTCTGCCAGGGCGTCCACCACCCGTCTGGTTGCACGAAACCTGAACGAGATGTCGTCTTGGCTTTCAACCATCTGTCGAGGCTCTGCCTGATCCGTTTCTGACGCGTCTGGTGCAAGCTGTGCTGGTCACGGGAACGGTGACTGCTGTCGATTCCGGGGCGGGAATGCAGCCGCGCACCGTTCCTGCGGATGCGCTCCTACCGGATGCCGGTCCACGCCGGCTCACCCCCGGCGGAGCCCGGGATCCCGACCTGGACCAGGGTAAGCTCCGCCTGGAACCGCAGGTCGGCGAAGAACGGGATGCCGAACCAGAACCCGTCGTTTCCCGGGAGGCCGTTGACGCTGAAGTAGTAGTCCATGGCGTCACCTTGAGGTTCCGAATGCAGCGACGCAACCGGCATGTAGGATCCATCACGCATCACGACGATGCTGCGCATCACCTGCTCCCGCCCGGCCTGCGACGTCAGGACCCGCACCCTGACAAGCGGCTCGACGCCGGCCGACGATGCACGCAGGTAGAGGAAGCCTTCAAGCGTCGGACCCTTGGCATCCTCGGCCGGTGCGTCGATCCTGGCGCAATCAAGCCGAACCAGGCTTGCCGACGCCTGGGCTATGGTCACCGACAGGTCGATCCGGTGTTGCGTATGGTCCAGATACAGGTAGGCATCGCTGCCGTCCCGTCCCGTCGGCAGGCGTAGCATCTGCCGGACAGCAAGCAGGCACGGGTCGTGGAACGTGCAGGGCAACGCATCGGTCGGATGTGTCTGCCATCCCTCGGTGAACGGCGTCGTTGTTTCCCGCAGGCGCAAGGCGGCAGCCAGGCTCTCCAGCAGCAGCCGTTGCAGCAGCCGTTCCCCGGCTCCATGGACCGCCGGTCCGGACGGGAGGCTGGCGAGCAGGGTCTGCCCCCAGGGGCGCGTCACCGCGACGGTCTCCAGGGCGCAAGGATCGCGTTCGAACCACTTGACCAGGCACAGGTGCGCGGGAGAGCGGCCGAAGCCGACCAGCTCGTCGATGGTCACGCGGCCGGAGCCGGTGTGGTTGAACCGGTTCCAGAACACGTGGCAGATGTTGACGTAGCGACCGCTGCCGGATTGGAGGAAGAAGCTGGCGGGAAGGATCTCCTCGAGCGGAAGGAACGCCGAGCCTTCATGAGCCAGAAGATCGCCCAGCAACGGGAACTCCGCCATCCGCTCATGCAACAGGTTCCAGTCGGCCGTGGACGCGGTCAGCCCCTCGATCTGGTTCTGCGACAGGTGCGCAAGTCCCCAGCGGTGCTTCAGGAAATCCCTCAGCGGCGGGTTGCCGGCGATCTTGGGCCAGTGCCAGTTGCCCGGCAGCCGGTCGATGTCGAGGCCTATGTCGAAGGTGACGTCGAGGTCGGTCGGCACCTTGTGACCTGCCCTCAACTGCCGGATCATCGCCGACGGGTCGAAGCGGCGGAAGAACAGGCTGTTGGACGCGATCGGACAGAAGTAATCGAAGCGATCGCGCTGCAGCGCGGTGGCATACGACTCGAGATGTCCCACGAGCAGCGTGTGCCCGAACTTCTGACGCTGCGTGCGGCCGTTGAACACGACGACCCGGTGGTGCGACGGAACCTCCGGCACCGTGCGGCCGGGTGGCAGGTTGACCAGCAGCACGCACTCCTCGCCTGTGTAGTGCAGGAAGTTGGCGAGGTAGGTGGGCAGGAAGGCGTCGCTCTCGTTGTAGAGCGCCGAGAACACGACCCGTGTCGGATCGGTCCCGGGGGCGGCCTCCGGCGCGGCCGCGTCCGGATCGGCCGGCACGCCGAACACCCGGCACTCCTTGAAGTGAAGGCAGTTGAGGCCATCGAGCCGGATACGCAGGAAGCGCAGGCTCGGGCAGAACGGCAGGTCGAGCGTGAACGGCGCGCCGTCCGGACCGAACACCCGGTCGTCGGACTTCGACGCCAGGAGGTCCCAGGTCACGCCGTCGAGCGAGCCCAGCACGCTGAACCGCAGCAGCCGCTCGGGAAACGCGTCCCGGTTGAACAGGCAGACCCGCTCCACCGCGTAGGTGCCCTGCAGGTCCACCTGCCACCACGGATCGCGCTCGCGGTCGGTATGGACGCCGAGGTCACGCGACAGGTCCCCATCGTTGCCGCCTCGCGCGGCCTGTTCCGGCACCGGGCTGCTTGACCAGGCCGACACCGAGCTTTGCAGCGCCGGCTTGTTCAAGGCGAGGTTGTCCATGGCGCGGAGTGTGCAACGATCGCCTTCGCGGGCAAAGAGGCGGTGCCGCCTCACTCGGTCTGCCGCATCGCCCCGGTCGACATCACGGGACCTTTGCCTGGGCGCGACCGAAGGATGCCTGATCCGGAACAGCCGGTCGGATCGCCGTCGTCACGGCGCCGGGTCGTCGTCGGGCGCGGTGGCCGGACGCGGCACCCGGGTCGCCGACAGCAGCCGGAAGCCCGCCACCACCATCAGCACGCCGATCAGGATCGGCAGACGCTCCGCCAGCCAGCGTCCGGTCCAGGCCGGGACGTCGCTGGAGTTGAAGTCGAACGCCAGCACCCAGACGCTGATCGAGGTGATGATGAAGCCCACGATCATCAGGCCGACGATCAGGACGATCCGGGAGTTCAGCATGCGGACGGTTCTTCCGGGCAGCGTGCGGCGGCGGTGTCTGCCGCGAGCCGGGAATGGCGGTAGCCGTAGAGCAGGTAGCACAGCGCGCCGATCACCACGTAGCCGAGCAGCAGCAGGGCCGGGATCGGATCGTGGTTCAGCAGCGCGCGCACGATGTCGATCAGCAGCGGCACCGCCATCACCAGCGCGAACGCGATCCCCAGCATCGGCACGATCCCGAGCCACACGCCGCGGATGCGCAGCGCGCCGAACGGCACCGGGAAGGGCGGCTTCAGGTCGGGGTTGGCGTTGCGCTGCCAGATCACGGTGAAGCAGACGATGCCGAACGCGGTGGTGGTGCCGAGGCTGACTAGGTCGCTGATGATGTCGATCGGCAGCAGCGCGGTGGCGGCAGCGACGCCGAACCCGAGCAGGATGGTGCCGAGCCAGGGAGTGCGGAACTTCGGGTGCAGCACGCAGAACACGCGCGGCAGCAGCCCGTCGCGGGCGATGGTGAAGAAGATCCGGCTCTGCCCGTACTGCAGCACCAGCATCACCGAGCACAGCCCCGTCACGGCACCGATCTTGACGAACAGGGCCAGCCAGGGCTGGTGCATCGCGTCCACCGCGATCGCCAGCGGGTCGGCGACGCCCAGCTGCTTGTAGGGCACCACGCCGGTCATCACGGCGGCGACGCAGACATAGATCACGGTGCAGATGCCGAGCGAGGTGATGATGCCGATCGGCACGTCGCGCTTCGGGTTCATGGCCTCGGCGCTCGCGGTCGAGACCGCCTCGAAGCCGACATAGGCGAAGAAGATCACCGAGGCGGCGCGGAATATTCCCGGGACGCCGTAGCGGAATCCGCCCTCGTTGGGCGGGATGAACGGGGTCCAGTTGGCGGGGTGGATGGCGGAGATGCCCAGCGCCACGAACACCAGCAGCACCGACACCTTCAGCACCACGATCACGCTGTTGACGGTGGCGGACTCCGATACCCCGATCACCAGCAGCACGGTCACGATCACCGAGGCGAAGGCGCCCACCAGGTTCATGCCGTGGCCGACGTCGAGCAGGGTGGTGCCGTGCGGGCCGGGCAGGGTCTGCACGAACGAGATCGAGTACCAGTCCGGGATGTTCACGCCGAAGTCGTGCAGCAGGCTGGTGGCGTAGCCGGAGAACCCGGCCGCGACGCCGGCACAGCTGATGCCGTATTCCAGCAGCAGCAGCCAGCCCACCACCCAGGCCGCGATCTCGCCCATGGAGGCGTAGGCATAGGTGTAGGCCGAGCCGCTGACCGGCATGGTCGAAGCCAGCTCGCCATAGGACAGGGCGGTGAACACGCAGGCGAGGCAGGCGACCAGGAACGACAGCAGGATCGCCGGCCCCGCGTAGTTCGCGGCGGCGGCGCCGGTCATGACGTAGATGCCGGCGCCGATGGTGGAGCCGATGCCGAGCATGGTCAGGTTGAGCGCGCCGAGGCTGCGCTTCAGCCCGTGCGAGTGGGTCTCCGCCTCGATCTGCGCCAGGGTCTTGCGCAGGCCCAGGCGGCCGACCCGCTGGGTGACGCCCTGCGCGCCGGCTGTGGTGCTCATGCCGCATGGCTCCCGGCGCTGCGCGGAGGGGCGGTCAGGCCGGGCCGTTGCATGGTTGCCATGCAGTCATCGTATGGAGGAGCGGCGCGGACGGTTCAAGTGCCCGGGCCCGGCGGCCGGGCATTCAGTTGCCGGGCGAACGGGGATACATGTCGGTCATGAAAGCGCCGCTCGCCGTCGTCACCATGGTCTACAACGAGCCGGTGTTCCTGCCGGTCTGGCTGCGGCACTATGCCGGGCAGGCCGGCGCCGCGAACTGCTTCGTGCTCGACCACGGCAGCGACGACGGCAGCACCGCGGCAGCCGCACTCGCACAGGCAAGCGTCCTGCGCCTCCCGCGCTCGCCGCAGGACGACGGTCGCCGCTGCGGCTTCGTGTCCGACGTCTGCGCCTCGCTGCTGAACTGGTACGACGCGGTGATCTACACGGACGTCGACGAGCTGCTGGTGGCCGATCCGGCGGTGCACGCCTCCCTGGCCGGGCTCGCCTCGACGCTGGATCGCGATGCGGTGGTGACGGCGACGGGCTTCGACGTGATCCACGTGCCGGACGAGGAGCTGGCGCTGGACTGGGACCGGCCGGTCACGCTGCAGCGCAGCTGGCTCCGCACCAGCAGCGCCATGTGCAAGCCGGTGGTGATCCGCCGCCGGGTGGCGTGGGCGCCGGGCTTCCACTGCATCGACGATGTGCCGCGGTTCGGGCCGCTGTTCCTGTTCCACCTGCGCTATGCCGACCTGCCGTCCGGCCTCCTGCGGCTGCATCGCACCCGCAGCCAGGCTTGGGTGACGCCGGAGGCGGGATCGCACCAGCGCATGCCGGACGAGCGCTGGGAGGGCATGCTGCGCGCGATGGCCGGACTGCCGAAGTGCCACGTCGCGACGCTGCTGCCGGACGACCCGATGCTGTCGGCGTGGCAGGACCAGGTGATGCGAAGTGCTGCCGGCCGCGAAGACGCGCTGTACCGGATCGACCTGCACCTGAGCGGCGACTCGCTGTGGCGCATTCCCGACCGGCTGCGCCGCCGCTTCTAGAACCCCGCGGCGGCCGTCCCGGCGCGGCCGGAACCGCCGGGTCCGCGCCTCGTTGGCCAGATGTCAGGTGGGAGGGTGGTCATGCCGTGTAGAGCGGACCGGTTCGTTGCCATCCTCCTGGGTTGTGCCGCAGCGGGCGCGGCAATGCCCTGCATGGCCCAGACGGCGGTCGGGAAAGGTATGGCGACCGCCCATCCGGGGAGCCAGCGCATGCACGCGGTGGTCCCGGACCGCGGGATCGACCCCGGGATGAGGATCAAGCCGCCCGGGATGGCACCGCAGAGCACTCCGGTGATCCGGCCGCCTGCGACCACGCCGGACGGATCCGTCGTGATCGTGCCCAAGTAGGACGCGCGTCAGCTCTTCTGCTTGCGCGCCTTGGCCGTGGCGGTCGGAGCCGGCTTCGCCGCCGGCGCGGGCTTTGCCGCCGGAGTCGACTTGGCGGCTGGTTCGGACTTGATGGTGGCCGCGGATTTGGCGGCGGCCGGGGGCTTGGCGGCGGGCGCCGGCTTGGCAGTGGGCGCGGGCCTGGCCGCGGCGGTCGGCTTGTCGCGGCCGGCGGCTCCTGTGGGCGGCCCGTCCTCGGCGGCCTTGGCACGGGCGGCCCGCCTGGGCTTCGGGGTCGGCTGGCTTTCGCCCTGGTCCGCGAACCGATCCGGGAACTCCCCCAAATTCTCCTGGATGAACGCTTCCTCGACCGGCTCGGTCGCCGAAGGGTCGGCCCCCGGCAGCGAGGACGGGTTCGGCAGCTGCCCCGGCAGGCCCGCCTCCTCCATCCTCACCAGCTCGCTGGCCCGTTCCCAGTACTCGTCGTGCCGTCCATGCGGACCGCCGTCCGCCTCCCAGAGATGATAGGCGCGCTCCTTGATGCGGGCGTCCCGTGCGGGATCGTCTTCGAGCGGGTTGTCGGACATCGGTCGTTTCCCTCCTGTCGTGGCGGCGCGCCGCTACTGCCAGATCGTCATGACCCTCGACGCGGTTGCAGGACCGGCATGATCGAACCTCACCTTCAGGGGTGTTCGCCCGTGCAACGCGTCGCCATGTCAGCTTCGCCATTCCGTTGTGAACGGTCCAGACCGTTCACCCGCCGCAAGCCATGAAAGGCAACGACATGTCCGATCATTCCACCGCCGCGTCAGGCACGCCCGCCCGGGCGGCGGCCAGCGGCACTGCCGTCGCCGTGCTGGGCGGAGGCTGCTTCTGGTGCCTGGAAGCGGTGTTCAAGGACCTGGACGGGGTGTCCGACGTGCTGTCGGGCTATGCCGGCGGCAGCACGGTCGCGCCGACCTACGAACAGGTCTGCTCCGGCCGTACCGGTCATGCCGAGGTGGTGCGCGTCGGCTACGATCCGTCGGTGCTGTCCTACGCCGACCTGCTGCGGGTGTTCTTCACCATCCACGACCCGACCACGCCCAACCGCCAGGGAGCGGACGTTGGCACCCAGTACCGCTCCGTGATCTTCACCGGGTCCGACGCCGAGCACGGCACGGCCCGCGCGGTGATGCAGGAGATCGCGGCGGCCGGGATCTGGGACGGGCCGATCGTCACTGAGCTCCTGCCGCTGCCGGCGTTCTACCCGGCGGAGGCCGAGCACCACGACTACTTCGCGCTGCACCCGGGTGCCGGCTACTGCCGGGTGGTGATTGCCCCCAAGGTGGCCAAGTTCCGCAAGGCGTTTGCCGACCGGCTGCGCCGCCCGGACGCCGACCGGCGCGCCGGCTGAGCGTCCTCAGTCGTCGTCCTCGTCGAGGAAGAACTGGTCGGCCTCTTCGTCGAAGTCGAACAGCTCGGCGTAGCGGGCCCAGCCGATCACCGTTTGCAGGGTCCGCCGCGCGTAGTCCGGCGACATGTGGTCCTCCAACTCGTCGCGGAAGCGCTCGGCGCGCGCGCGGTGGTTCCAGCGCTCGTCCAGCACCTGGCGGATCGCCGGCACCACCGCGAGGTTCTTCATCAGGCTGGCGCCGAGGATCCGCTTGCGCTCGTCCAGCTCGCCCTGGACGAAGCGCAGGCCCTCGGCGGTGAGGCGGATGTCGCCTTCCTCCAGCTCGGCGAACTTCAGCATCTGCAGGCTCTCGCCGAGCGGCAGCAGGTCGTCCAGCTCCAGCTGCAGCGAGCCCGCCAGCAGCGGCAGGTCGGCCCGGCCGCGATACGGCTGCTCGGCCAGCGTTTCCATCAGGCCTGCCATCAGGTTCATCGGCAGCTCCGGCAGCGCCTGGTTGAAGGCCGAGCCCGGCTTGGCCGCGGCGGCGTCGATCGCCGGCGTTTCCCGGCGGGTCATCAGCCCGTAGATGCGGTCCACGAACAGGCGGAAGGCGGGATCGTGCCGGTTGCGCGGGTGCGGGAACGGCACAAGCAGCTCGTGCGCGACGCGGCCGGGGTTGGACGAGAACACGAGGATGCGGTCGCACATCAGCACGCTCTCCTCGATGTTGTGGGTGACGATCAGCACCGCCTTCACCGGCAGCTTCTTCTCCGACCACAGCTCGATCAGGTCGGTACGCAGGTTCTCCGCGGTAAGAACGTCCAGCGCCGAGAACGGCTCGTCCATCAGCAGCAGGTCGGGATGCACCACCAGCGCCCGGGCCAGGCCGACGCGCTGTCGCATGCCGCCGGACAGCTCCTTCGGGTAGGCGTTCTCGTAGCCGCCGAGGCCGATCAGGTCGATCGCCTCCTCGGCCAGCCGCTCGCGCTCGGCGCGGGCAACCCCCTTGGCCTCCAGGCCCAGCTCGACGTTGGCCTGCACGGTGAGCCAGGGGAACAGGGCGAAGCTCTGGAACACCATGGCGACGCCGGGCGCCGGCCCGCGCAGCGGCACGCCGCGCCAGGTCACCTCGCCGGAGGTGGGGCGGAGCAGGCCGGACGCGATCCGCAGCAGGGTCGACTTGCCCGAGCCCGAGCGGCCCAGCAGGCCGACGATCTCGCCCGCGGTCAGGGTGAGGTCGACGTCGTCCAGCACCACCAGGTCGGCGCTGCTTTCCTTGTGGTAGGACTGGCGGCAGTTGCGGATGCGGATCAGCTCGTCGTCGGCGGCCTGCGGCGACGCCGCGAATTGAGGCGTGGTGTCCATCGTCACGTCCTCAGGCGAAGGTCAGGCGACGGGCGGCGAAGGCGTACATCGGACGCCAGACCAGACGGTTGAACACCACCACGAACAGGGACATCACCACCACGCCGAGCGCCACCCGGGCCGTGGCGCCGGCGTTGGTCGCCTGCTGGATGTAGCTGCCGAGCCCCGACGCGATCAGGGTGGTGTGGCCCCAGCTGGCGATCTCCGACACGATGGCGGCGTTCCAGGCGCCGCCCGAGGCGGTCAGCGCGCCGGTGACGTAGTACGGGAAGATGCCCGGCAGCATCACGCGCAGCCACCAGCGCCAGCCGCCGATCTGGAAGTTGCGTGCCGCTTCCAGCAGGTCGCCGGGGAAGGCCGCGGTGCCGGCGATCACGTTGAACAGGATGTACCATTGCGTGCCCAGGATCATCAGCGGGGTCAGCCACACGTTGCTGCTCAGGTGGTAGTGCACGATCGCGATCACGAAGATCGGGTAGAACAGGTTGGCCGGGAACGCGGCCATGAACTGCGCCACCGGCTGCGCCCGCCGCGCCCAGACCGGGCGCAGGCCGAGCCAGACGCCGATCGGCACCCAGACCACCGTCGCCAGCGCGATCATCAGCACCACCCGGGTCAGGGTATAGGCGCCGAGCAGCACCACGTGGCCGATCTCGACCAGGCTGAAGTTGGCCCGGGCGTAGAGCGTCACCTGCCAGGCGGCAACCGCTGCCGTCAGGACCAGCAGCGAGAACCACAGCCCGTCGCCGAGCCGCCTGGGCACCAGGTTGCGCCGCTGCGCCGACGGCCGGGGCCCAAGCGGCAGGCCGCCCACGGTCGTCAGCATGTCGGCGAACAGCCGGCTGATGCGGTTCAGCAGGCGGGTGCGGCGCAGCAGGGCCAGCATCCACGGGTCCTCCGCGACCGCACCGGCGGTGGTCTCGAAGCGGAACCGCGCCGACCAGGCCACCAGCGGCCGGAACAGCAGCTGGTCGTAGAGCAGGATCACCACCAGCATGGTCAGGATCGCCTCGAACACGGCGACGATGTCGTGCTGCACGATCGCGACCGAGATGAAGGCGCCGATGCCGGGAAGGGTGACGGCGGTGCCGCCGACGGTGAAGGCTTCGGCCGCCACCAGCATGAACCAGCCCCCGGACATGGACATCATGGTGTTCCACACCAGCCCCGGCATGGCGTAGGGCACCTCAAGCCGCCAGAAGCGCTGCCAGGCGGACAGGCCGAAGCCGCGCGACACCTCCTCCAGGTCGGCCGGCACCGTCTTCAGCGACTGGTACATGCTGAACGCCATGTTCCAGGCCTGGCCGGTGAAGATGGCGAAGATCACCGCCAGCTCCGCGCCCAGCACGCGCCCCGGGAACAGGCCCATGAAGAACACCACCGTGAAGGTCAGGATGCCCAGGATCGGCACCGACTGCAGAATGTCGAGGATCGGGATCAGGAGCGCGCCGGCACGGCGGCTCTTCGCCGCCCACACCGGATAGGTGAAGGTGAACAGCAGCGACAACGCCAGGGCCGCGAACATGCGCAGCGTGGTGCGCACCGCGTAGCCGGGCAGGTAGGCGGCCTGGAGGTGGATCTCGTTGGCGCCGGGCGCCGACAACGGGGCCAGGGTGTGACGGGCGATGCTGCCGAACGCCAGCGCCAGGCCCAGCATCACCAGGATGGCCACGAAGTCGAACAAGTTGGGACGGGTCTGGACGGAGGCGTTGGCCGGGACGCGCATGGCGACGAAGCGCATTGGCAGCATGGAGCCCCCCTCAGTCGGCGTTCCTGTTCATGATGGGCCGGCTTTACCCTACCTCAGGATGCGTCGCCAGACGGGACTGTCGTGACGGTTGCGCGACGACCGCCATCGGGGCCGGTGCTGCCGAAGCCGGTGCTGCCGAAGCCGGCCTCCGCACGCACCGTGCCGTCCAGCGCCTCGACCTCCTGCCACTCGGCCCGGAGCACCGGCGACAGCACCGCCTGGGCGATGCGCATCCCGCGCTCGATGGCGAACGGCGCGTTCCCCGCGTTCATGACGATGACCTGGAGCTCGCCGCGGTAATCCTCGTCGATCGTGCCCGGCGCGTTGGGCAGGACGATGCCGTGCCGCAGCGCGAGGCCGGAGCGGGGCCTGATCTGCAGCTCGTGCCCGGGCGGCAGCGCCATCGCCAGCCCGGTCGGCACCAGCACCCGTTCGCCCGGTGCCAGCATCACGGTCTCCGCCACCGCGGCGAGCAGGTCCATCCCGGCGGCACCCGCGGTGGCATAGGATGGCAGGGGCAGGCCTTCGGCATGCGGCAGGCGGCGTACGTGGATGGCGCGGACGGGCGCGGTCATGATACGGAGCCGTCGGCCAGCGACATCGCGATGCGCGCGGCGAGGCGGATTCCGACCTCGGTCTTGTCCAGGCGCGGCCAGGTCTCGATGCCGGCCGCGCTGACGACGTGGACCTGGTTGTGCAGGCCGCCCATGACGCCGGTCTCCGCGCCTCCGGCCGTGCCGACGTCGTTGGCGACGATCCAGTCGCAGTTCTTGGCGACCCGCTTGGCGCACGCGTGCTCCAGCAGCGCCTCTGTCTCGGCCGCGAAGCCGACCACCAGCGCCGGGCGGTTCGGGCCTGCCCTCGACAGCAGGGCGAGGATGTCCGGGTTGAGCGCCAGGTCCAGCGACAGCGTGTCCTGGCCGGGCCGCTTCTTCAGCTTGGACGGGCTCGGCGACGCGGCGCGCCAGTCGGCCACCGCGGCGGTAAGCACCGCGATGTCGGCGCAGCCCGCCGCCTCGCAGGCAGCCAGCATCTCGCGGCCGGTCTCCACGGCGACGCGGGCGACGCCGACGGGCGCCGGCAATGCGGTCGGGCCGCTGACCAGGGTGACCCGTGCGCCGCGCGCGGCGAGGGCGGCGGCGATGGCGTAGCCCTGCCGGCCGCTGCTGCGATTGGCCAGGTAGCGCACCGGGTCGATCGGCTCGTGGGTGGGGCCGGCGGTGACCAGGGCGTGCCGGCCGAGGAGGTCCTGCGGCACCCGGTTGTCCGACAGCAAGGCGGCGATCGCATCCAGGATCGCCGGCGGCTCGGACAGGCGGCCGGGCCCGAACTCGTTGCAGGCCATCACGCCCTCGTCCGGGCCGACCACGTGGATGCCGCGGGCGCGCAGGGTGGCGATGTTGGCCGTCGTGGCGGGATGCTCCCACATCCGCACGTTCATCGCCGGCGCCGCCAGGACCGGGGTATCGGTGGCGAGCAGCAGGGTGGTGGCGAGGTCCGATGCCAGGCCGGCTGCCATCTGCGCCAGGATGTCGGCGGAGGCCGGGCACACCACCACTAGGTCGGCGGAGCGCGACAGGGCGATGTGACCCATCTCGCTCTCGTCGGTGAGCGACCAGAGCGTGGTGTGCACCGGCTCGCCGCTCAGCGCCTGCAGGCTGAGCGGGGTGACGAACTGGGCGCCGTTCGCGGTCAGCACGCAGCGCACCGCGCAGCCGCGGCCGGTCAGCAGCCGGACCAGCTCCAGCGCCTTGTAGGCGGCGATCCCGCCGCTGACGATCAGCAGCACGCGCCGCCCGTGCAGCGGGTCGATGGCCGGGATCGCAGGAGCCTGGATCACAGGCGCCAGCCGGAATGGATCGCGGCGATCCCGCCGGACAGGTTCTGCACCGCGACCCGGGCGAGGCCGGCGTCGCGCAGCATCTGCGCCAGGACCTGCTGGTCGGGGAACTTGGCGATGCTCTCTGCCAGGTATCGGTAGCTGGCCGCGTCGCCCGCGACCGCCTGGCCCAGACGCGGCAGCACGCCGAACGACCAGGCACGGTAGAGCGGCGCCAGTGCTGCCACCTGCACGCGGGAGAACTCCAGGCAGAAGAACCGTCCGCCCGGCCTCAGCACGCGCCGTGCCTCGGACAGCACCGCCCCCTTGTCGGTGCAGTTGCGCAGGCCGAACGCGATCGACACCCGGTCGACGCTGCGGTCGGGGAGCGGCAGGCGCTCGGCGTCGGCCACCAGGAAGCGGAGACGGCCGATCAGGGCGTTCTCCACCGCCCGCGTGTGGCCGACCGCCAGCATGCTGGCGTTGATGTCGGACAGGATCGCGGGACCGCCGCCGCCGCGCAGCCAGCCGAAGCTGATGTCCCCGGTGCCACCGGCGAGATCGAGCAGGGCCAGGGACGGCCGTGGCGCCAACGCGGCCACCAAGGCACGCTTCCAGGCGCGGTGGATGCCGAGCGACATCAGGTCGTTCATCAGGTCGTATCGGGGCGCCACGCTGTCGAACACGGCGCGCACCATCGGCTTCTTCTGGTGCAGCGGCACGTCCCGGAAGCCGAAATCGGTGGTGGGGGAGGCGGCGGTCGGCGGATTGTCGCTCATGGGGTCCCGGTATAGCGTGCGGGCGAGCGATGCCGGAACTCCCAGAAGTCGAGACCGTGATGCGCGGGATGCGGGCGCATCTCGAGGGGCACACCATCATCCGCGCCGAGATGCGCCGGCCGGACCTGCGCTGGCCTATGCCGCCCGGGCTGGCCGACCGGCTGCGCGGCGCGCGGGTGGAGGGCTTCCGGCGCCGGGGCAAGTACATCCTGATGCGCCTGGACGGTGGCGACAGCATGCTGCTGCATCTCGGCATGTCGGGCCGCGTCAACCTCCTCCGGCTCGACCCTGCGGTGCCGGTGGTGGTGGGACGGCACGAGCACGTGGTGATCGAGACCGAGCAGGGCTGCCGGTTCGGCCTGGTCGACCCGCGCCGGTTCGGGGCGATCGACCTGCTGCCGACCGCGTCGGAGGACGCGCACCGCCTGCTGACCGGACTGGGTCCGGAGCCGCTGGAGCCGGGGTTCGGCCCGGCGGTGCTGGCGGCGGCGCTGGCCGGTCGTCGGACCAGCCTCAAGGCGGCGCTGCTGGACCAGCGCGTGGTGGCGGGCCTCGGCAACATCTACGTGTGCGAGGCCCTGTTCCGCGCCCGGTTGTCGCCTGAGCGGGACGCGGGCGGCGTCGGCAGGGCGGCAGTCGAACGGCTGGTCGCCGCGATCCGCGCGGTGCTGGAGGAGGCGATCGCGGCGGGGGGGTCCAGCCTGCGCGACTACGTGCAGCCGGACGGGGAGCTCGGCTTCTTCCAGCACGCCTGGCGCGTCTACGGCCGCACCGGGGAGGGCTGTCCGGAATGTCCCGGTCTGCCCGCCTGTTCCGGGATCGGCCGCATCGTGCAGGGCGGACGAAGCAGCTTCTTCTGCCCGCGGCTGCAGCGCTGAGCGCTCCGCCGCCTCACCGTGACGTCGCTTGACGCAGCCGGGGATCGTGTCCTAGAAGACCGACCCCTCGCCGGTTGCGCCCGCGATCTGGACATGCTCGTCCCATTCGCTGCTCCCGGCCCATGACCGCGTCGTAGTGAACAGAGAAGCATGGCGAACACCGCATCCGCGCGCAAGCGCATCCGGCAGACCGAAGTCCGTACCGCCCGCAACGCGGCACGCAAGTCGCGCATGCGCACCTTCATCAAGAAGGTCGAGACGGCGATCGCGTCCGGCAACAAGGAGCAGGCCGCGGCGGCGCTGCGTGACGCGCAGCCGGAGCTGCAGCGCGCCTCGGGCAAGGGCGTGATCCACGCCAACACCGTGTCGCGCAAGATCTCCCGCCTGTCCGCCCGGATCAAGGCGATCGCGGCCGCCTGATCCCTGCCCGGTTCAACCGGAACAGTTGTAACGGGCCGCGTGCATGCACGCGGCCCGTTTTTGTTGCGCTTGTCACGCGTATGCCGCGCCGCGCAAGGGTTAGGACAACGCCGATTTCATCTTGACTGTGCCGCAGTCAGCGCTTTTCGGATCGCGTCCAGATTCCCGTTGCCACCCACGACTCTGCGGCTTATCGTCTCGGAACGGTCATGACGCCGACCGGTCGCTGCGAAAACCGCATCTCCCTGCTTGTGCACGGTAGAACGCGCCGCTTGTTGCGGCCTGTGTCGTATCGTCCTCACGTTGGCAAGGATGCAGCTCCGTCAACGAGCTTTGGCGTCAATGACAGAGCGGGTGGGGTGAGCGTGACGTCCAGCAGGCAGGAGGCGGGTGTCCTGAGCGGCACCTCGACCGATACGGTGGCGGAGCGCTCGGGCAACGCGGCCGAAGCGTGCGACAGCCACCCGCTGGCAGCGCACTGGGCACGCATCTGCAGCCGGCTGCAGGCCGAGGTCGGGGAGGTGGAGTACCATACCTGGCTGAGGCAGATGACGCTCGGTCCGGTCGATCACGACGAGATCACGCTGTACCTGCCGACCCGCTTCCTGCGCGACTGGGTGCGCAGCCAGTATGGCGACCGCCTCGGCACCATGTGGAACGGCGAGATCGCCGCCATCCGCCGCGTCGAGCTGATGCTGTCGCCGCAACTTCGTGCGCCGGTCGCCTCGGCGGCAGCGGCACCGTCGGCACCGCCCGCCGCGCCGGTGCAGATGGCCGCACCCGCACCCGCGCCTGTTTCCCACGCCCCGACAGCGGAGCCGCGCGGCGACCTCGCGGCACCGCTCGACCCGCGCTTCACCTTTGATGGCTTCGTGGTCGGCAAGCCGAACGAGTTCGCCTATGCCTGCGCGAGACGGGTGGCGGAACGGCCGTCCAGCCCCGGCTTCAACCCGTTGTTCCTGTACGGTGGGGTCGGGCTCGGCAAGACCCACCTGATGCACGCGGTGGGGCTCGAGCTGACCCGCGCGGCGCGCGACGCCGGCCCGGTATCGGTCGCCTACATGTCGGCCGAGAAGTTCATGTACCGCTTCATCGCCGCGATCCGCTCGCAGTCGACGATGGAGTTCAAGGAGCAGCTTCGCTCCGTCGACGTGCTGATGATCGACGACCTGCAGTTCCTGATCGGCAAGGACAACACGCAGGAGGAGTTCTTCCACACCTTCAACGCGCTGGTCGACGCCGGCAAGCAGATCGTGGTGTCGGCCGACAAGTCGCCCTCCGACCTATCCGGGCTGGAGGACCGCCTGCGCACGCGGCTCGGCTGCGGCATGGTCGCCGACCTGCACGCCACCACCTTCGAGCTGCGCATCTCCATCCTGGAAGCCAAGGCGCTGGCCTCCGGCGTCGCGGTGCCGCCCAAGGTGCTGGAGTTCCTCGCGCACAAGATCACCACCAACGTGCGCGAGCTCGAAGGCGCGCTCAATCGCATGATCGCGCACGCCAACCTGTTCGGCCGGCCGGTGACCCTGGACGCGACCCAGGAGGTGCTGCACGACATCCTCAAGGCGCACGACCGCCGCGTGACCATCGAGGAGATCCAGCGAAAGGTGTCGGAGCACTGGAACATCCGCCTGACCGACATGAGCTCGGCGCGGCGCGCGCGCGCGGTGGCGCGTCCGCGGCAGGTGGCGATGTACCTCGCCAAGCAGCTCACCTCCCGCTCCCTGCCCGAGATCGGCCGCAAGTTCGGCAACCGCGACCACACCACCGTCATGCACGCGGTCAGCCGGGTGACCGAGCTGATGGAGGTCGACACCGCGTTCGCCGAGGACGTCGAGCTGCTCCGCCGCATGCTGGAAAGCTGACGGCGGACCTGCCGGCTGCCAGCCGGCCCGGATCCGCCTAGGCCCCTGCTTTCCCTGGATCATGCCGGCTGCTAGGGTCGTCGTTCCGTTTGCGATCCCCGCTCGAAGACATCTCCGGCGAGACCAGGACCATGAAGCTCAAGGCCGACCGCGCGACGCTGCTCAAGGCGCTCGCCCACATCCAGAGCGTGGCCGAGAAGCGGAACACGATCCCGATCCTGGCCAACGTCCTGATCGCGGTCCGCGGCGGCCGGCTGACCCTGACCGCGACCGACATGGAGATCGCCATCGTCGAGGAGGTGGCAGCCAACGCCAGCCGCGAGGGATCGACCACGGCGCCCGCCTCGGTGCTGTTCGAGATCGTGCGCAAGCTGCCCGACGGCGCGGAGGTCGAGCTGGACCAGGCGGGCGGCGACGCGCCGCTGGCGCTGCGGGCCGGGCGCTACGCCACCAGCCTGAACGTGCTCGCGGTGGACGACTTTCCGTCCATGACCGCAGGCACCCTGCCGCACCGGTTCCGCATCCCCGCGGTGGTGCTGCGCGGCCTGATCGACCGCTCGCGCTTCGCCATCAGCACGGAGGAGACGCGCTACTACCTGAACGGCATCTACCTGCATCCGGCCAAGGGCGAGGCCGGCGACATGCTGCGCGCGGTCGCCACCGATGGGCACCGGCTGGCGCGCGTCGAGACCGAGCTGCCGCCCGGCGCGGCCGGCATGCCGGGCGTGATCGTGCCGCGCAAGACCATCGCCGAGCTGCGCAAGCTGCTCGACGAGGCGGGCGAGGACGTCGAGATCGCGCTGTCCGACACGCGGATCCAGTTCACCGTCGGCACGGTGATGCTGACCAGCAAGCTGATCGACGGCACCTTTCCCGAGTACGAGCGCGTGATCCCGCGCGACAACGACAAGATCCTTCGCGTCGGCAAGCGCGACTTTGCCGACGCGGTGGCGCGCGTGTCCGCGATCAGCCAGGAGCGGTCACGCCCGGTGAAGCTGTCGCTGGAACGCCACCTGCTGACCCTGTCGGCGGCGAGCCCCGACCAGGGAACCGCCAAGGAGGAGCTCGACGAGGGACGGGTGACCTACGATTCGTCGCCGATCGAGATCGGCTTCCAGGCGCGCTACCTGAACGACATCACCGACCAGATCGACAGGAACGTGGAGTTCGTGTTCTCCGACAGCGCGGCGCCCACCGTGGTGCGCGACGTCGACAGCCCGTCCGCGCTCTACGTGCTGATGCCGATGCGGGTCTAGGCCGCGCGCCGGCGGCGTGGGAGGAACTGCGCCGCTCCTGGTCCGGCTGGCGCTGACCGATTTCCGCAACTATTCCACGCTGGTTTGGCGCAACGCGGCGCGGATCGTCGTGGTGACGGGTCCGAACGGCAGCGGCAAGACCAACCTCCTGGAGGCGGTGTCCCTGCTGGTGCCCGGGCGCGGGCTGCGCGGCGCGCGGATCGGTGAGCTGCCGCGTCACGGCGCCCTGCACTGGGCGGTAGCGGCGCGGTTCGACGACGCCACGGACGGCTTCGAGATCGGCACCGGGACGGTGCCGGACGGCCCGCCCGGGCGGCGGGTGTTCCGGTTCGACGGCGCGCCGCTGCGCAGCCGCGGTGCGATCGCCGAGCGCCTGTCCGCGATCTGGCTGACCCCGCAGATGGACCGGCTGTTCGTCGAGGGCGCCTCGGGACGACGCCGGTTCCTGGACCGCCTGGTGCTGGCCCTGGAACCGGGCCATGCCCGGGAGATCGCGGCGCATGACGAGGCCATGGGTGGCCGCAACCGGCTGCTGGCGACCGGACGGGCGCAGGGCGCCTGGATCGACGGGCTGGAGCTGTCGATGGCGCGCCATGCGGTGGCTGCCGCCGCGGCACGTCGCGCGCTGGTCGGGCGGCTGAATGCGCGGGCGGACGCGGCGTCCTCCGAGCCGACCGGGTTCCCCCCGGCGCGGCTGGCGCTGTCGTGCCCGGTCGCCGACCGCCTCGACGCGGAGCCGGCGCTCGCGGTCGAGGACTGGCTGCGTGCGGCGCTGGCAGCGGGACGCGAGGCGGACGCCCGCTCAGGCAGCGCGGCCCTCGGGGCACACCGCGCCGACCTGCTGTTGTCGGACGGCGAGACGGGACGGGAAGCCGCGACCGCCAGCACCGGCCAGCAGAAGGCGCTTCTGATCGGCGTCGTGCTGGCGCATGCGGCGCTGATCGGGTCGCTGCGCGGGGACGCGCCGCTGCTGCTGCTCGACGAGCCGCTGGTGCACCTGGACCGCACCCGCCGTGAGGCCCTGTTCACCGCACTGGAACGCCTGTCCTCGCAGGTGCTGCTGACCGGAACCGACCTCGACCTGTTCCGGCCGCTTCTGGAGCGGCTCCGGGAACACGCGGCGAGCATCCGCGCGGAGCAGGGACGCCTGCTGGACGCTGGTTTGGACGGCGGGGAGTGCCTATAGTCAGGAGACATAATTTCTTCCGATGCGGAGTGTCCAGCAGGCATGTCAGAAAACGCCGAACCGGTGCGTGCGCGCGATGCGGACCTGCCTGCCGAAGGACCGCCTTCTGCCGACTACGACGCGGCGTCGATCTCGGTGCTGAAGGGCCTGGACGCGGTGCGCAAGCGTCCGGGCATGTACATCGGCGATACCGACGACGGTTCCGGCCTGCACCACATGGCGTTCGAGATCATCGACAACGCGGTGGACGAGGCGCAGGCGGGCCATGCGACCAGTTGCGACGTGGTGCTGAACGGCGACGGCAGTGTCACGGTGCGCGACAACGGCCGCGGCATCCCGACCGACATGCATGTCGAGGAGGGCATCAGCGCCGCCGAGGTGGTGCTGACCAAGCTGCATGCCGGCGGCAAGTTCAACCAGAACAGCTACAAGGTTTCCGGCGGGCTGCACGGCGTGGGTGCTGCGGTAGTGAATGCGCTGTCGGAATGGATGGAGGTGCGGATCTGGCGGCAAGGCACCGAGCACCTGATCCGCTTCCGGCATGGCGAGGCGGTGGAGCCGCTGTCGGTGGTCGGTCCAAGCCTGGAGCCGCGCGGCACGCGGGTGACCTTCAAGCCCAGCGCTGGAACGTTCACGAGGGTCGAGTTCGAGTTCGCGGTGCTGGAGCGCCGCCTGCGCGAGCTGGCGTTCCTGAACTCCGGCCTGGAGATCAACCTGCGCGACGAGCGGCACGCGCCGGTGCAGGAGCAGCGCTTCTGCTACCAGGGCGGCCTGATCGCCTTCGTGCAGTGGCTCGATCGCGGCAAGGTGCCGGTGGTGCCCGACCCGATCACAGCCGACGGTGCGGACGACGCCAACGGGGTGAAGGTCGAGTTCGCGCTGACCTGGAACGACAGCTTCCACGAGACCATGCTGTGCTTCACCAACAACATCCCGCAGCGTGACGGCGGCTCGCACTTGGCAGGCTTCCGCCAGGCGCTGACGCGTGTGGTGGCGAAGTATGCCGAGGGCTTGGCCAAGAAGGACACGCTCGCGTTGTCCGGCGAGGACATGCGCGAAGGGCTGACCGCGGTGCTGTCGGTCAAGGTGCCGGATCCGAAGTTCTCCAGCCAGACCAAGGACAAGCTGGTCAGCTCGGAGGTGCAACCGGTGGTGCATGCCGCCGTCGCCGACGCGATCTCGCACTGGTTCGAGACCCATCCCAAGGAAGCGCGGCTCATCGTCGCCAAGGTGGCCGACGCCGCCGCCGCGCGCGAGGCGGCGCGCCGCGCGCGCGAGCTGACCCGGCGCAAGGGCGTGCTGGACATCTCCTCGCTGCCCGGCAAGTTGGCCGACTGCCAGGAGCGCGACGCCGCGAAGGCGGAGATCTTCCTGGTCGAGGGCGACTCCGCGGGCGGCACCGCCAAGCAGGGCCGCGACCGCCGGTTCCAGGCGATCCTGCCGCTGAAGGGCAAGATCCTGAACGTGGAGCGCGCGCGCTTCGACCGCATGCTGGGCTCGGCCGAGATCGGCACGCTGATCACCGCACTCGGCACCGGCATCGGCCGCGGCGAGCCGGAGCAGGGTGGGTTCTCGATCAACAAGCTGCGCTACCACCGCATCGTCATCATGACGGACGCCGACGTGGACGGCTCGCACATCCGCACGCTGCTGCTGACCTTCTTCTTCCGGCAGATGCCCGAGCTGATCGATCGCGGCCATCTCTACATCGCCCAGCCGCCGCTCTACCGCGCCAAGCGAGGCAACGACGAGCGCTACCTCAAGGACGACGCGGCGCTGGAGCAGTACCTGCTCGACAAGGCGCTCGCCCACGCCCGGCTCACCTATGCCGACGGCCGCGTGCTGGCGGGTCCGGAGCTGGCGGAAGAGGCCGGCTGGCTGCGCGAGGCGGCGCGTGCCCTGCGCCGGCTCAGCGTGAAGGCGCCGGTGTGGATCCTGGAGCAGGCGGCGATCGCCGGCGCCCTCACCGGCGACGTGGCGCGGGCGCAGGCACGCGTGCAGGTGCTGGCAGCTCGGCTGGACGCGGCATCGCCGGCGGCGGAGCGGGGATGGAAGGTGTCGGCGGATGCGGACGGGCTGCAGCTCGGTCGCACCGTGCGCGGCGTGGGCGAGCTGTACCGGCTCGACCCGGTGACGCTGCGCAGCGCCGACGTGCTGTGGGCGGCCGAGCATGCCGACCTGCTGGCGCGCGACTTCGGCACGGAGGCCACGCTGACCCTGGACGGCAGCACGCTGCAGGCGGCCGGTCCGGCCTCGGCCTACGAGCGCATCCTGGGGCAGGGCCGCAAGGGTCTGGCCATCAACCGCTTCAAGGGGCTTGGCGAGATGAACGCCGAGCAGCTCTGGACCACCACGCTCGATCCGGCCGTCCGCACCCTGTTGCAGGTCCGCGTCGGCGACATCGAGAACGCGGCGCAGGTGTTCTCGACCCTGATGGGCGACGTCGTGGAGCCAAGGCGCGACTTCATCGTCGGCAACGCGCTGAAGGTGGCCAACCTGGACGTCTAGGGGCTGTTTCGTACCGCTGCCGATCTGACCGGATGCGACCATTCGGTCGGTCCACGTCCATCATCCGGCGAGGCAGGACTCGACCAGCCGGTCGAACGCGGGGCCCGGGCGCATCGGGTCTGCAGCGGGAACACCAAGCAGGTGCCCCGTCTCGTCCAGCACGTGCTGCCGTTCGGCGTCGTCCAGATGCGCGGTGTTGAGGCTGATGCCGCCGCAGCGGATCCCCGGGTTGGTGAGTCTGCCCAGCCGGAGCGTGAGGTCGATGGTCTCCTCCAGGCTCGGTATCCGGTAGTCCGGGAGCCCGCCCAGGGTGGTCCGGCCCGGCTGGTGGCAGACCACGACCACGTCAGGCTGGCTGCCATGCAGCAGCCCCAGTGACACCGCCGCAAAGGAGGGATGGAAGATGGATCCCTGACCCTCGATCACGTCCCAGTGGTCGGGCGCGGCGTCGGGACTGAGCATCTCCGCCGCACCGGCTTCGAAGTCGGCCACCACCGCATCCATCGGGATGCCGCGGCCGGCAATCATGATGCCGGTCTGCCCGGTGGCGCGAAAATCGGCGTCCAGCCCGCGGGCGGCGAAGGCGCGCGCGAGCGACAGCGCTGCGTACTTCTTGCCCAGCGCGCAGTCCGTCCCCACGGTCAGGAGCCGCCTGCCGGCACGCCTGCGCCCGGTGGCGGTCGGGATGGAGGCGGGCGGAACCCGCACCTCGACCAGCCTGCGGCCATGCCGCCTCGCGGTCTCCTCGAGGATCGGCACCATCGAAAGCGGGCTGTGCATGCCGCTGACGATGTCCAGGCCCGCCTGCAACGCCTCCGTCAGGGCGTCGACCCAGCCGGGCAGGATGACGCCGCCGAAGTTCGCCACGCCGATCACCAGGGAACGCGCGCCCCGTGCCTGAGCCTCGCCAGGCGTGAGGGGGGAAAGGCCGGTGCTGACGGTACCACCCGGCAGCACATACTCGCCGACGCAGAGTTCGGGTGCCCAGTCCCGCAGGCCGAAGGCGGTCTTGGCGAAGCTGGCTTCCGTGGCATCACCCAGGAACAGCAGGTAGGGCCGAGGCAGGTCGAGCACTGCCGGCGCAGCCGGTGGCGGGTCGGGCGTCATGACGGGATGCCGAGGCGGCACCCGGCCCGAGCGGCGGGTCGGCTGGCACGGCTGGACGTGGTCCTCATGCCTCTGCTCCTCGGGCGCCTGGCGGCCCTAGAACTTCACCCGGGCGGTCAGGCCGATGGTGCGCGGCTGGATGATGCTGGCCTGGCCGGTCTGGCCGGCGCCGCCTTCGCTGCCGTAGAAGGTGATGCCGCGCTCGTCACCGATGTTGTCGAAGAACGCTTCCAGCCCGTAGCGCTTGTTCTCGAGTCCGATGCGGATCGCGCCGGTGTTGTAGCTGGGCAGCAGGGCGTGCGAGACCACGACAGGCGACGACGAGAAGTCAGTGTAGCGCTCGCCGGTTAAGGTCCAGGTACCGGACACGTAGGCGTTGAAGCCGCGGAAGGCGTGCCAGCTGTAATCGACGTTGATGCTGGTGCTGACATCGGGGACGTAGGGCAGGTAGTCGCCAGCGACGCCGCCCAGGCCGCGCGCGTTCGCGGTGAGCCGGGCGTCGGTATAGTCGCCGGTCGCGTTCAGCCGGAGGCCGCGCAGCGGCAGCCAGGTGAAGCTCCACTCGACGCCCTTGCTGACCGCGGCGCCGGCATTGCCGTTGACATCGAATTCGCCCTGCGGCGTGGTGAAGATCGACAGCACCTGCACGTTCTTCCAGTCAATGTAGAAGCCGGTCAGGTCGATGGAGACGGTCTTGTTGAACAGGTCCTGCCGCCAGCCGATTTCGTAGTTGACGGTCCGATCCGGTTGGTACGAGGGAACATCGGTCAGGCCCGCCACCGCCAGGTTGGGCCCGCCCGGCCGGTAGCCGGTGGCGATGCGGCCGTAGAAGAGGGTATTGTCGTTCAGGCGCCAGCGCGGCGCGAACGAGTACAGCGCGTCGTGGTCGTTCGACGTGTACTGCGGCGCCACGTTGCCAGGCCCGAACAGGATGTCGCCGAAATTGGTCGTCTGAGCGTGCTGCGCGGTGCCGCTGAACCGGCCGCCCAGCGCCACGTCGAGGTTGCGCAGCAGGTAGTAGTCGAACTGGCCAAACACCGCCCAGTCCGAAAGCTGGCCGTATTGCGCGGCGCCGCCGAGCGGCGGCGACAGCACCGTGCCAATCTGGGTCGGGTTTTGCGCGTCCAGGAACTGCCGGAAGGTAGAGGTTTCGTGCGTGTAGTAGGCGCCGCCGAGCAGGTCCAGGCGGCGGCCGAGCAGCGTCAGTCCCGGATCCGAGGCGAGCCTTACCTCCTGGTTGAACTTGTCGGTGTTGGAGTTCTGCCGCTCGTCGACCAGGCTGGGCACGACGCCGTAGAGCGACCCGATGTAGCTGCCGTAGTCCACCCCGGGCGCCAGGTTGGTGTTGGTCTCGTCGAACAGGCTCTCGAAGTTGTTGTAGGAGAAGCTGGTGACCGAGGTGAGGGTCGCCACGTGCAGGTCGTAGTCGACCGTCCCGTAGTAGATCGCTGACTCGTTCTGGCTGCTGGTCGGCAGCGCCGTGTTGTTGGTCAGTCCGTCGACCAGGGAAAGCTGGTTCGACGGCGGCGTCGCCGGGTTGACCGCGGCACCCACCACCTGGATGTCGTCGGACGCGTCGCTCAGCAGGCTCTGGCGCTCTGCGGTGAGCCGGACGGTGAGGTCCGGCGTCGGCTGCACCAGCACCGACGCACGCCAGCCGTATTGCTGCGACGCGTTGACGTCGGTCTTGCCCATCTCCGGGTCGTCGATGTAGCCGGGAAACCACTCGTTCCAGGCCGTGAGACGAACCGCGGCCTTGCCGTCCCAGAACGGGACGTTCACGAACCCCTTGGTGGTTCCGCCGATGCCGCCGTCGGTGGTCCCGTCGACCCCGGTCTCCACCTCGCCCGAGAACGCCCGCGGGTCCGGGGTGTTGGTGACGTACTTGATCAGGCCGCCCTCGGCGGTGGCACCGTAGAGCGAGCTCTGCGGCCCGCGCAGCACCTCGATCCGCTGCAGGTCGTAGGTGTCGAGGTTGGGGGTGTTGGTGGAGGCGTTGTTCTGTGACCCGGTCGTGTTGATCGGGACGTCGTCCAGCACCGAGCCGACGGTGGCGCCGGCACCGCCGGTGTTGATGCCGCGCAGCACGATGCGGACCGCGGTCTTGTCCTCCGCCTCGATCGACAGGCCCGGCACCTGGCCGAGCAGGTCCTGCAGCCGGACCTCCTGCTTGCGGTCGAGCTCCTTGCCGGAGATCGCGGTGACGCTGTTGGCCACGTTGCGCTGCAGCTCGCGCCGCCGGTTCGCGGTGACGACGATCTGCTCGGGCTCGTTGGTCCGGGTGGGGCTGGTCTGGGCGACGTTGGTCTTCGCCCCGCCTCGCTGGCCGGCATTGCCCGACGGAGGAACGCTGGACGAGGTCGACGCCCCGGCCGCGGTGGTGGGCGGCGTCACGGTCTGCGCCAGGGCCGGCGCCGCGGCGAGCGACAGCACGGCGGCCACCTCACGTGGACGGATGCGTGGGCACTTCATCGGCTTCCCCCCGAGATGACCCGCGCACCGGGCTGACCAATCTCTGGATGAGACGCTATAGTCCCATACGGGATATGGTCAATCGTTTTGGGTCGCTACCGAAAGAATGCCTGCGGCTGGTCAAGCAGGCTTACGGCGCGTCCGGGCCGCCACGGGAGACCGACATGACGCCGACACGCACCACGTCGACCAGCTGCCGCAGGTTGGCCTCGCAGCCGGCCCGCAGCTGGGCAGGCATCTCCTGCAGGACGATCTCGACAACCGTCGTCTCGCCCTCACGGCTTGCCCGCACCAAGTCCGGAATGAGGCTGCGGCGGGCAAAGGGGGCGAGAACTGTGCTCAGGAGGCCCGGACTGGACAAGGCCGTCACGTCGTAGCGGACGGAGCATGTCGGCGGGTTGTCGCCGGATGGGGAGCGCATGATCGAGGATCCGAGCCGGGAGGAGGGGCGTACGCACGGAACCGGCTGCCACGGGCCGGATGCGTGCTCGCACCGCCCCTAGGCAGTCGGGCCGGTAATTCGTGCAGGGTCCTCACGGCGAGCGCGGTGCGGATGCTCGTGAACGCTCAGGCACCGCATCGCCTCGGTGCTCGACATCAGCGGGTCGCCGGCTCGGGCCGTCGGCTCTTCTTCCGACCGTCCAAGACCGGTCCCGGCCGTGCGGACGTGACCACCTGACGCGACGCGTTGTCCAACAGCTCCTCCTGCGTCGTCGAGCACACGCAGAGCGCCAGCGCCTCGTCGCAGCCCTCGGACAGGACGTAGGCATGTCCCATCCTGCTGTCGATGTAGATCGACTCGCCGGCGGCCAGGGTGGTGGGACCGTAGAACTCGGTGTGCACGACGATCCGGCCGCTCAGGACGTAGAGGAACTCCTGCCCGTCGTGCCGGACCAGGTCGCCGAACTCGGCGAGCGACCGCGCCTTCACGCGCGACACGATGGGGATCATGTCCTTCTGCCGCAGATCGGGCGACAGGTAATGGTAGTCGTAGTTGGCGGTGGCGACTGACAGGGCGTTGGCCAAGGTGGCGATGCTGCGCCGGCTGTTGGCGATGGCGGGAGGTGCTGTGTCCGGCTCCGCGAACAGGTCGGCCATCCGGATGTTCAGCCGCTCGCTGACCATCTGCAGCTTGTCGAAGGTCAGGGTGAGCCGGTCGTGCTCCACCTTGGCGAGGGTGGAGAACGGGATCCCCGTGATCGTGCTCATCTGCTTGAGGGTCAGGCCGTGCCGGTTCCTCAGGTCCCGCATCAGCGAGCCCAGCGTGGCCCTGGAGACGGTCATGACCTTGGAAGCCGTCTCGAGGATCCCCCGGTCGTCCCTACGCCCAAGCCGCGCTCGTTCCCTGGCATCAAACCAATTCCAGTTCCAACGAAGAAGGGCCCAGGCTGCGCGAGCGTGTGAGACGGGTGGCGCGCATCGACCCTGGCAGCGCGCTTCGACGCCACCCTATCGTGCCTGAGGGATCATAGCCATCCTGCCTGGGACATAGTCAAGGACGCGCGCGAAGGACGCGGCGGCTCCCGGACCTCGAAGCCATCTCAAATGCGCGTGTTGACGCACTCTCCCAGCAGGATAAGCTATCCCAGTCCGAGCAGTGTCGATCGCCGTTGTTGCGGACCGTGCGAGAACAGGCGAACAGACGGCCGGAGCACCCATGGAACGTCTCAAGACACTGGCCGTCGCCTTGCTCGGCCTGCTGGCGATCTCGGCGGCCCCGCCGGATGCCGACACCCTGGCGCCTCCCACCTTGGCACCCCCGGCTGCGGCACCGAGCATCGGACAGCCGACCACGCCGGCGAGCACGGCGGTCCCGGCTCCGCCCGGCGCCCACCCGCTGACGAAAGCGGACGTCGACAGCTGGCTCGACGGGTACCTGCCGTACGCGCTGCGGGTCGACGACATCGCGGGTGCGGAAGTCTCCGTGGTCAAGGACGGGCACATCCTGACCGCGCGGGGCTACGGCTTCTCCGACGTCGCCAAGCGGATCCCGGTCGATCCGGACCGCACCCTGTTCCGGCCGGGCTCGGTGTCCAAGCTGACGACCTGGACCGCGGTGATGCAGCTGGTCGGGCAGCACAAGCTGGACCTCGACCGCGACGTCAACGCCTACCTCGACTTCAGCATCCCGCCCTATCATGGCCAGCCGGTCACGCTGCGGCAGATCATGACGCACACCGCCGGCTTCAACGAGACCGGCAAGCTGATCATCTCGTACGATCCGAAGCAGGTGGAACCGCTCGGCACGTACCTCAAGGGCTCGATACCGGACCGGATCTACGCGCCCGGCAGCACGCCCGCCTACTCCAACTGGGCGACGACGCTCGCCGGCTACATCGTCGAGCGGGCTTCGCACACGCCGTTCGACGACTACGTCGAGCAGCACGTGTTCGCGCCGCTCGGCATGCGGAACTCGACCTTCCGGCAGCCGCTTCCGGCGCGCCTGGCGCCGCAGATGTCGACCGGCTACGGGCGCGCGTCTGAACCCGGACAAGGCTTCGAGTTCATCATTCCGGCTCCGGCGGGCGCGGAATCGTCCACCGCGACCGACATGGCGCGGTTCATGATCGCGCACCTGCAGGACGGTATCCTGGACGGCCAGCGGATCCTGGACCCGGCCACCGCGCAGACGATGCACGACAGCCCGCTGGCCAAGGTCGATCCCTACTCGCTGGTGCCGCCGCTCAACCGGATGGAGCTCGGCTTCTTCGAGACCAACATCAACGGGCACGAGGTGATCGGCCACCTCGGCGATACCGAGAACTTCCACACCATCCTGCACCTGTTCATGAAGGATGGCGTCGGGCTTTACGCATCCTTCAACAGCGTCGGCAAGGACGGCGCGGTGCAGGGGCTGCGCAACTCGCTGTTCAAGGACTTCGCCGACCGCTACTTCCCGTCCACCGCGCAGGACGGCACCGTGGCGCCGGAGCTCGCGGCGCAGCACGCCCGGATGATGGCGGGACGCTGGCAGGCCAGCCGGAAGGCGGTCGGCAACTTCCTGAACGTCGCGACCCTGCTGGGCCAGACCACGATCTCGACCGGCCCCAAGGGCGAGCTGGTGGTGTCCGGCATCACCGAGCCGGGTGGGGGCCTGCGCCACTGGACCGAGATCGCGCCGTTCGTGTGGCGCGACGCCTCCGGCCATGACCGCCTCGCCGCCAAGGTGGTGGACGGGCGGGTGGTGCGCTGGAGCTGGGACTTCATGTCGCCGTTCGAGGTGATGGACCCGGTTCCCGCGGGCCGGTCCGCCGGCTGGATCGTGCCGTCGCTCGCGGCTGGCCTCGCGGTCCTGCTGCTCAGCTTCCTGCATTGGCCGGTTGCGGCCCTGGTGCGCCGTCGCTACCGGGCGCCGCTGCCGGTCCCGGAGCCGGCACGGCCCGCCTACCGCACCGCGCGGCTGTTCGCCGGCCTGTCGGTCGGGGTGATGGTCTGGTGGACGATGCTGATCCTGTCGATGCTGAAGGACGCCAGCCCGTCCGACGCCGCGCTGTGGGCGGTGCAGGCCGTCGGCCTGCTGGTGTTCGTCCTCGCCGTGCCGGTCATGCTCTGGAACCTTTGGCTCGCCTGGCGCGCCCGCCGCGGCTGGTCCGGACGGGTCTGGAGCGTGCTGATGGTCCTGTCCTCGCTGATGCTGCTCTACTTCGCCTCCACCTTCGGGCTGCTCGCCATGACGGTGAACTACTGATGCCGCGCCTCACGCTCGACGTCGCGACCGAGCGGCTGCGCCTGGCCCAGCCGTTCCGTATCTCGGGCCACGTGTTCGAGAGCGCCGACGTCGTGGTGGTCACCCTGACCGACGGCGCGCACAGGGGACGCGGCGAGGGCGCCGGCGTCTACTACGTCGGCGACGACGTCGCGCACATGCTGGAGGATCTGCGCACCGCAAGGCCTGCGATCGAGCAGGGCCTCACGCGAGAGGAGCTGCGGGCGGTGATGCCGCCCGGAGGCGCCCGCAACGCCGTCGACTGCGCGCTGTGGGAGCTGGACGCGTCGCGGGCCGGGGTGCCGGTTTGGACCCTCGCCGGGCAGGACGCGCCGCACCCGGTCCGCACCACCTTCACCCTGGGCGCGGACCGGCCCGAGATCATGGCGCAGGGCGCGCGCGGCTATACCGAGGCCCGCGCAATCAAGGTCAAGCTCACCGGCGAGCTCGACCTCGACATCAGCCGCGTGCAGGCGATCCGGCAGGCCCGGCCGGACGCCTGGCTCGGCGTCGACGGCAATCAGGGGTTCGGGCCGGACGACCTCGATCCGCTGGTCGCGGCACTGCACGCGCAGCGCGTGTCGCTGCTGGAGCAGCCCCTGGCGCGCGGCCGCGAGGCAGCGCTGGAGGGCTACCGGTCCATGGTGCCGATCGCGGGCGACGAGAGCATCCTGTCGCTTGCCGACGTGTCCGCCGCCGTCGGCCGCTTCGACGTGGTCAACATCAAGCTGGACAAGTGCGGCGGCCTGACCGAGGCGCTGCTGATGGCCGCGGAAGCGCGCCGGCTGGGCCTGGGCGTGATGGTCGGCAACATGATCGGCACCAGCCTGGCGATGGCGCCAGCCTTCGTCCTGGCGCAGCTCTGCGACGTCGTCGATCTCGACGGACCGACCTTCCTGACCGCGGACCGCGCGCCGTCGGTGGTCTACCGCGACGGCGACATCTGGGCCGGTTCGGAGGTCTGGGGATCGGCAGCGTCCCGATGAGGGAGGCCTCGCCGTGGTTCGGCCAGCCGCGCGGCCTGACGATCCTGTTCCTGACCAACATGTGGGAACAGTTCTCGTACTACGGCATGCGCGCGCTGCTGGTCTACTACATGACCAAGCAGCTCCTGCTGGGGCAGGGCACCTCGTCCTTCGTCTACGGCGCCTACACCGCCTGCGCCTACTTCACGCCGATCCTCGGCGGCGCGGTCGCGGACCGGCTGCTCGGCAAGCGCCGCGCGGTCATCCTGGGCGCCAGCATCATGGCCGCCGGCCACTTCATGATGACGTTCGAGAGCCTGTTCTACCCCGCGCTGGTGACGATCGCGCTCGGCAACGGCTTGTTCCTGCCGAGCCTGCCCAGCCAGATCGACCACCTCTATGCGCCCGGGGATCCGCGCCGCTCCTGGGCCTACAACCTGTACTACCTCGGCGTGAACATCGGCGGCTTCCTCGCCCCGCTCGCCTGCGGAACGATCGGCGAGCTCTACGGCTGGCATTACGGCTTCGGCGTTGCCGGGCTCGGCATGCTGTCGGGCCTGGTCATCTACCTGTCGGGCCAGCGCTATCTTCCGGACTCGCCGGCCGCGGCCAGGCGCGTGACCGTCGACAGCGGGCGCCCGCGCATCGACCGCCGCACCGTGCTGCTGCTCCTCGGCGTTGCGCTGTCGGTGACCGTGTTCCGCAGCGCCTATGAGCAGGTCGGCAACACGGTGGCGTTGTGGACGGACACCAGCGTCGACCGGAGCGCGGGACACGTCCTGGTCCCGATGACCTGGTTCCAGTCGCTCAACTCCCTGTTCGTGATCGTCTTCACGCAGCCGCTGCTCGCCGCCTGGCGGCGCCAGGCGGACAGGGGGCGCGAGCAGAGGCTGGCGCGACGCATGGCCGCCGGCGCGCTCGTCGTCGCAGGGTCCTACCTTCTGCTGGCCCTTCTGGCCTGGTCGCACGGCGCCGTCCCGGTCGGCTGGCCGTGGCTCGTCCTGTTCTTCGCGATCCTGACCCTCGGCGAGCTGTTCATCCTGCCGACCGGGCTCGGCGTGTTCGCCAGGCTGGCGCCTCCCGGCTTTGGCGCCACCACCGTCGCCGCCTGGTTCCTCACCATCTTCAGCGGCAGCCTGTCGGCCGGCCTGATCGGCGTGCTGTGGAGCAGGACCGGCCATGCCGCCTTCTTCATGCTGCTGACCGTGCTGGCGGCCGTCGCGGGCCTCCTGCTCCGGCTTCTCGATCCCGCCCTGCACCGGGCCGAACGCGCGCAGCAACAACAGGACCTGCAGGCCGAATTCTCATGACGCGCCCCTCCCGCCCTTCCGCCTGCCCCTCGTCCAGCCGCATCCGCGCCTGGGCACTGCTGCCGGTCCTGCTGGGCCTCGCGCTGCCCGCGGCGGCATCGCCCCCGGACGGCTTCGAGGCCCGGGTCGAGGCGCTCCGCAGCCAGGCTGGCGTTCCCGGCTTGTCGGTCGCCATCGTGGAGAACGGCCGGACCACCTTCCTGCACGGCTTCGGCGTGCGCCGGCTGGGTGCGCCGGACCCGGTGGACGTCGACACCATCTTCGCCACCGGGTCCACCGGAAAGGCGTTCACCGTCGCGGCGCTGGCGACCCTTGTCGATGCCGGAAGGATCTCCTGGGACGACCGCGTGATCGACCGCCTGCCCGGCTTCCAGATGTACGACCCCTGGGTGACGCGGGAGATCACCATCCGCGACCTGCTGGTGCATCGCAGCGGCCTTGGGCTCGGCGAGGGCGACCTCATGTTCGTTCCCCGCGGCAGCCTGTCGCGGGCGGAGGCGGTCCGGCGCCTGCGCTACCTCAAGCCCGCCACCAGCTTCCGCTACGGCTTCGCCTACGACAACGTCCTGTACATGGTGGTGGGGCAGCTGATCGAGGCGGTGACGGGCCAGAGCTGGGAAGCCTACGTGCACGACCACGTGCTGGTGCCGGCCGGGATGCTGGACACCACCACCGACAGCCCAGGCCACTTCAAGGATCCCGACCGCGCCTTCCCCCACGCCCGGACGACGGGAGCGGTGCGCGGCCTCGGCGACCAGCAGGTGCTGGACGAGCACGACGAGCTCGGACGGGCGGCAGCACCCGCCGGCGGCATGGCCGTCAGCATCGCCGACATGGCGAAGTGGCTGCAGCTCCAGCTCGCGCACGGCAGGCTCCCGGACGGCGGCCGCCTGTTCAGCGAGGCCGCGCACGACCAGATGTGGAACCCGGTGGTGCTGCAGCCGATCCAGCCGCGGCCGCCCTCCCTCGCGGCCACGACCCCGCTGTTCGACACCTACGCGCTCGGCTGGGAGGTGCGGGACTACCAGGGGGCGAAGATCGTGTGGCACAGCGGCGCGGTGCTCGGCTCCGAGAGCGTCGTGGTGCTTCTGCCGGGCAAGGATGTCGGCTTCGCGATCGAGATCAACAGCGAGGACGGATACCTCCTGTTCGGCCTGATGTACGAGCTCCTCGACCACTACCTGGGCCTGCCCAGCCAGGACTGGCCGGCGAGGTTCCAGGCCTATGCGGCCTCGCGGCTGGCCAAGGCGGCTGCGCTGGTCAACACCAGGGCGGCCCGACCGGCCAAGGTGGGTCCCTCCGAGCCGCTCGACGCCTATGTCGGCACCTACAAGGACAACTGGTACGGGAACATCGTCGTCGGCCGCAGCGGCGACCACCTCACGATCGACTTCAGGTCCACCCCGCGCATGTCGGGGCCGCTGGACCACTGGCAGTACGACAGCTTCGTCACGCGCCTCACCGACAGGACGATCGAACCAGCCTTCGTCACCTTCGCGCTCGACCTCGACGGCCACGTGTCCCACGTCACGATGAAGCCGGTCTCCCCGGCCGCCGACTTCAGCTTCGACTACCAGGACCTCGACTTCACGCCGGTCGGCGCGAAGTGAGCCGCCATGCCGTCCGACCGGACGAAGTCGGCCGCCACGCGATCGCGGCCGCTCCGGAAGATCACCATGTCGGCGGCCGATCCCGTGCGACCCGGCCAGACCGTCCCGGCGCTGCCCGACGGCCGTCTCGGTTCGCACGCGTCATCGGCTGTCCTCGTCCCGTCCGGATGGAGCCGGGCCCCTCGTGAGCCGGCACCCGTCCCGGTTCCAGCGCTGGCTGCTGCCGGCGCTCGCCTTCAAGGCGGTGGTGATCGGAGGCGGCTACGCCACCGGCCGGGAGCTGGCGGAGTTCTTCCTGCCGTCCGGCCCGCGCGGCGGCCTCCTCGGCATGCTGCTCGCGACCGCGGTCTGGAGCCTGGTCTGCGTCCTGACCTTCCTGTTCGCGCACGAGACCCGCAGCGGCGACTACCGGATGTTCTTCAGGCACCTGCTCGGGCGGTGGGGGCTGAGCTTCGAGCTGGCCTACTTCGTCTTCCTGATCCTCATCCTTGCCGTGTTCGGTGCGGCCGCAGGCGCCATCGGACAGGCCGTGTTCAGCTGGCCGGCCCTGACGGGTACCCTGCTCCTGACGATCCTGATCGGATCCTTCACCGCGTGGGGCGACGCCGCGGTGGAGCGGGTCTTCAAGTACGTCTCCATCCTCCTCTACGCCACCTACGCGCTCTTCCTGCTGCTGTGTCTCAGCCGGTTCGGCGGCGCCGTCGCGTCGGCCTTTGCCCGGCCGATCCCGATCGGAACGAGGTGGGCGACCGGTGGCCTCGCCTATGCCGGCTACAACGTCATCGGCGCCGTCGTGGTGCTGCCCGTGGTGCGCCACCTCACCAGCCGGCGGGACGCGGTGCTCGCCGGGCTGGCGTGCGGTCCGGTCGCGATGATCCCGGCCGCACTCTTCTACGTCTGCATGAGCGCCGACTACCCCGGGATCGGCCGGGCGACTCTGCCGTCGGACGTGCTGCTCCGGCAGCTGGACCTGCCCGCCTTCCGCGTCCTGTTCCAGGTCATGATCTTCGCCGCCCTGCTCGAAAGCGGGACCGGCCTGGTGCACGCGGTCAACGCGCGCCTGGCCCATACCTGGCTCCGGCGGCGCGGCGACCCGATGCCACGGGCCGCAAGACTTTCGGTGGCGCTCGGCCTGCTCGTCGGGTCCATCTTCGTCGCCGCGCGCTTCGGCCTCGTGACGCTGATCGCCAGGGGCTACACCCTGCTCGGCTGGACGTTCCTCGCCGTCTACGTCCTGCCCCTGCTGACGCTCGGCGTGTGGCGCCTGCGCCGCGCCGCGCGCCTCCTGCCCGACGTGGCCGCTCCGGGATCCGCCTGACGACGTCGGGCGCCATCGTCATCCGACATCAAGGACACCAGGGGGAGCAGCCATGACGAGGGCGATACGAGGACGTCGCATCGGCACGCCCGGCCTGATGGCCGCAGCACTCCTGTTGCTCCCGCTCTCCGCCGCGCGCGCCCAGTCCGGCCTGCCGCACGACTTCACCCTGAAGCAGGTGCTGAGCGCACCCTTCCCCTCGTCCCTGGTCGCGGCGCCGCAGGGCGGACGCGCCGCCTGGGTCTACGACGCAGACGGCGTGCGCAACGTCTGGGTCGCCCGGAAGGCGGCGGACGGGAGCTATCGCAGCCAGCCGGTCACTGCCTACGCCGGCGACGACGGCAACGACCTGGGCGAACTCAGCTGGGACGGGGCAGGGCGCATGGTGGCCTACACCCGCGGAGGCAGCCTGGAGGGCGGCGGTCCCGTCAACATCATGAGCCTCGCCAGCGGCGCGCCGCCCCAGGCGGTCTGGACCGCGTCGATCGACGGCCGGGCCCCGCGGCAGGTGGGGCCCGGCCATTCCCCCGCCGTCTCGCCCCGGGGCGACGTGGTCGCCTACCTGTCCGAGGGACAGGTCTGGACCGCGTCGCTGGCCGGCGGGGCGCCGAGCCCGCTGATCCACGACCGCGGCGAGGACGGCGCGCTCACCTGGTCGCCGGACGGGGCGCGCCTCGCCTTCGTCAGCACGCGCGCGGACCACAGCCTGGTCGGCATCTACGACATGGGCAGCCACCTCGTCACCTGGATGCAGCCGAGCTTCGACACCGACCAGGCGCCGGAATGGTCGCCGGACGGGCGCGGTCTCGCCTTCGTCCGCGTGCCGGCGGGCGCTGCGGGCTTCCCGTCCGACCGCCGCCAGGGCCAGCCCTGGTCCATCTGGATTGCCGATCCGGCGACGGGTGCCGCCCACCAGATCTGGGCAGCCGCACCCGGCCCGGGCAGCGTCTTCTATCCTCTGCTCGGCGACCGGCCCCTGATGTGGACCGCCGGCGACCGCATCGTCTTTCCCTGGGAGCGGACCGGCTGGGCGCACCTCTACGCCGTGCCGGCGGCCGGAGGCCCGGCGCGCGAGCTGACGCCCGGCGCCTGCGAGGTGTTCAACACCGCCCTCGGCTCCGACCGGAGCCGCATCGTCTACTCCGCCAACGCGGAGGAGACCGATCGCTGGCACCTGTGGGAGGTCGGCGTCGCCGGCGGCGCCCCCCACGCCCTGACCCGCGGTGCCAGCATCGAGGACTATCCCGTCCTGTCCAGCGGCGGACAGGTGCTGGCGTTGCACGGCGACGCGCGCAACCCGATGCGCCCGGTCGTGATATCGGGCGGCGCCGCGACCGACCTCGCCCCCGATGCCATCCCCGCGGACTTCCCGTCCGCCCGGCTGGTCGAGCCACAGCCGGTGGTGCTCACCGCCGCCGACGGCCTCCTCATCCACGCCCAGCTCTTCCTGCCGCCGCCGGGCCGCCGGCGCGCGCCCGGTCCGGCGGTGCTGTTCTTCCACGGCGGCCCGTCCCGCGAGATGCTCCTCGGCTGGCATCCCATGGACGCCTACACCTTCATGTACGCGATGAACCAGTACCTCGCCGACGAGGGCTACGTGGTGCTGTCGGTCAACTACCGTGGCGGCATCGGCTACGGCCTCGACTTCCGGGCGCCGCTGAACTTCGCGGCGAGCGGCGCCAGCGAGCTGAACGACATCCTGGGTGCCGCGCTCTACCTGCGCTCGCGCCCGGACGTGGACCCTGCCCGGGTCGGCATCTGGGGCGGAAGCTACGGCGGGCTGATGACCGCGCTGGGGCTCGCACGCGCCTCGAACCTCCTGGCGGCGGGAGTCGACTATGCCGGCGTGCACGACTGGCGCAGCATGCTTCCCGGTCTCGATCGGCCAGGTGCCCCGGCCGGCGCCGCCCAGCTTGCCTTCGACTCCTCGGCCATGGCGACGATCGACCGGTGGCGCTCGCCCGTGCTGGTGGTCCACGCGGACGACGACCGCAACGTTCCCTTCTCCCAGTCGGTGGAACTGGTCACGGCACTTCGCCGGCACGGGGTCGAGGTCGAGCAGCTGGTGATCCCCGACGAGATCCACGACCTGCTGCGGGAGCACTCCTGGCTCGCCCTGTTCGATGCGGCCGACGACTTCTTCACCCGCCATCTGGTTCCGCCCCCGCACATCGCGACCCGACCGTAGCCGGCTCGCCCGCGTCCCTGACCTCCGGCCGTCGCCGGACGGCCCGGCCGCGCCCGACGCCGAGCGTGCCGACAACCGCGCGCTGCACTCGCGCCGCACGGAGCGGGGGCGGCCGTTCCCATGCAACAAGCGCGATCCCGACGTGTTGAGCCATGGGTCGATCGAGACGCCGGGAGCCAAGCCAATGCCGTTCAAGGTCCAGGTCGGTCCGCCGCAGATCGCCATCCACCAGGGACAGACGGTGCTGATCTCGGAGGAAAGCGGGCAGATCGACTGGCCTTCCGACAAGGGGCTGTACTTCCGCGACACCCGGCTGATCAGCGCCTGGTCGATCTACGCCAACGGCACCCCCTGGGTGCTGCTCAACGGCGGCGCCATTGCCTACTACGCGTCGCGCATCTTCCTCACCAACGCGGACGTGCTGACGCAGGACGGCACCGTAGCCGCCCGCACGATGTCCCTGGTGATCAGCCGCGAGGTCGACGGCGGCATCCATGAGGATCTGGACGTCACCAACCACGGCCTCCATCCGGTCCGGTTCAACCTGGAGCTGGCGCTGCGCTGCGACTTCGCCGACACGTTCGAGGTGAAGTCGGACAAGATCGTCCGCCGCGGCCGGATCACCACGCAGTGGGACCCCGGAGGCCAGTCGCTGGCGAACACCTACCGCAACCAGGACTTCGTCCGCGGCGTCACCATCACCGCCGCCGGCGCGGAGGCGCTCTACGCCAACGGCCGGCTGAGCTTCGCGATCGACCTCGAGCCCGGCGCCGGCTGGCACTGCTGCCTGCGTTACGACCTCCTCGACTGCGGGCAGGAGATCACGGCACCACAGTCCTGCGTCGCCCACGACGCCGAGAACCGGCATGCCGCCGACCTGCGCGACTGGCAGCGCCGGGTGATGAAGATCAGCACCTCCAACGAGGAGTTCTACCGCTTCTTCCACCAGGCGACCGCCGACATGGCTGCGTTGCGGCTGCCGATCGGCGATGGCGACCACATGGTCTTCATGCCCGCCGCCGGGCTGCCCTGGTTCGTCGCGCCGTTCGGCCGCGACAGCCTGATCGTGTCGCTGCAGAACCTCATCATCTATCCGGACTTCGCCGCCGGCACCCTGGAGATCCTGCAGGGCCTGCAGGCGACCGAGCGCGATGACTACCGTGACGCCGAGCCCGGCAAGATCATGCACGAGCTGCGCTACGGCGAGCTGGCGTACTTCAAGCTGATTCCGCACACGCCGTACTACGGCACCGCCGACGCGACCCCGCTCTGGCTGATCACCCTCCATGCGGCCTGGCGGGCGACCGGCCGCCGCGACCTGCTCGACCGCCACCTGAAGGCCGCCGAGGCCTGCCTCGCCTGGATCGACGACTACGGCGACCGCGACGGCGACGGCTTCCAGGAATACCAGACCCGTTCGTCCGCCGGCTACGAGAACATGGGCTGGAAGGACAGCGGCGATGCCGTGATGTATCCCGACGGCAGCCTGGTGCGCGGGCCGAAGGCGCTGTGCGAGCTGCAAGGCTACGTCTACGACGCGTGGCGCCGGATGGCGCACATCTTCGACCACCTCGGCGACGCCGCGCGCGCCGCAGCCCTGCGCGACAAGGCGGCGCGACTGTTCGAGCGCTTCAACGCGGCCTTCTGGAACGAGGCCGAGGGCACCTACGCCTATGCCCTCGACGGCGACAAGACGCCGGTGCTGTCGGTCGCGTCCAACCCCGGCCAGTGCCTGTGGTCCGGCATCGTGCCGCCGGATCGCGCCGCACGCGTGGTGGCGCGGCTGATGCAGCCGGACATGTGGTCGGGCTGGGGCATACGCACCCTGTCGGCGGCGCACCGCTCCTTCAACCCCTACGCCTACCAGCTCGGCGCGGTCTGGCCGCACGACAACTCGCTGATCGCGATGGGCTTCAAGCGCTACGGCTTCGGCGCGGAAGCGGCGCAGATCGCCCGCGACATCAGCGGTGCTGCCGGGCACTTCGGGGACAACCAGCTGCCCGAGCTGTACGCCGGGATCCAGAAGGACGGCACCAACTTCCCGGTCCAGTACCTGGGCGCCAACGTGCCGCAGGCCTGGGCGGCAGGCTCCGCCTTCACCCTGCTGCAGTCGATGCTGGGCCTGCTGCCCGACGCGGTCGCCGGCCGGGTGTTCATCGATCCCGAGCTTCCCGACTGGCTGCCCGACGTCACGATCAGGGACCTGACCGTGGGCGCCCAGGACTTCTCGATCCGCTTCTGGCGGGACGGCGACGCGACCCGCCACGAGGTCCTGGCCGGCGATGCGGACGCCGTGGAGCAGCGCAGCTTCGGCGCCAGCATAGACCCGCTGGCGCCTTTCTGAGCGCGGGACTCCGGCCTAAGGAAGCGGGTGCTGGGCGTCGAGCGCCTTGCGTTCCTGCGCCACCGCGGCGGCGGTCAGGGTCCGGCCGCGTGCGGCGGACACGTCCGCCTCGGCGATCGTGACCGGCGGCCTGCTGTCGCCCAGCGCCGACACCCAGTCCAGCACCGCGACGATCTCGTCGTCCTTGAGGTGCGAGAAGGCCGGCATGTAGCCGACATAGGTGTCGCCGGCGGCCTGGATCGAGCCCGCCATGCCGTGCGTCAGCAGGTCGGCGAGGTAGTGCCGGCCTTCCGGGGTGGCGGCGATCTTGTCGACCCGGTTCTTCAACGGCGGATACTGGCCGGCAACCCCGGCGGCGTCCGCCTGGTGGCAGCTCGAGCACTGCTGCGTGTAGAGCTCCGCGCCCGACGGGGCCGCCGCCGCCGCGACCGGGACCAGAAGGGCGACGGCGAGGAGGCGCGCCGTCACCGGACGAGGTCCGGCAGGATGGTCGGGCGGGTGCGCATCGCGGATCAGGCTCCGTGCATCGGGTTGCGGGGTCGGCCGCCTGCACAAGCCATGCCAGCGTCCCGCGGTCCAGCGGCCGCCGTCAGGTCCCGGCGGCCGCGGCATCGAGCAGGCGGAGCGCGATGCCCGGCACCTCGGCCGGATCGCCGACCACCGCGCCGGCACCGGCATGCATTTCCGCGCCGCCATAGCCCCAGCCGGCGAAGATCGACGGGATCCGGGCGCCGCGCGCGGCGGACACGTCGTTGCGGTGGTCGCCGATCATCACCGCGCGTTCGCGCCGCCCGTTCGCCAGCGCGACCGTGCCCAGCAGGTGGGCGGGATCGGGTTTGCGCGAGGAGAAGCTGTCGCCGCCGCCGATCGCTGCGAACAGCGGACCGATCCCGAGTGCCGCGAGCAGCAGGCGCGCGTCGGCCGCCGGCTTGTTGGTGCAGACGGCGAGCCTCCAGCCTGCTGCCAGCGCCCCGTCCAGCATGGCGCCGATCCCGGGAAACAGCCGCGAGCTGTCCGCCGCGTGCACCGCGTAGTCGGCCATGTAGGCGCTGACCGCCCGCGCGTCCGGCACCGCACCGCGGCTGAGCAGGACGCGCTCGACCAGGGCGTGCAGCCCATCGCCGACCATCGGCCGCAACTCGTCCGCCTCGATGTGCGGCAGCCCACGCCGGTCCAGCATGCGGTTGGCACAGGACAGGAGGTCCGGAACGCTGTCGACCAGGGTGCCGTCCAGGTCGAACACCAGCAGGGGGAAGTCGCGCGAGGAGCGGGTCATGCAGTAATCCGTAACGGTTGTTGATCGGTTCCGGTTCGGCACGGGTTTGACGGCATCAGCGCGGACCGCTACCGGCAGAAGAAATGTCCCAACGCGTCGATGCCACCGCCATCCTGCTTGCCGCCGGCCTCGGCACCCGCATGAAGTCCACGCGGCCGAAGGCGCTGCATCCGATCGCCGGTCGGCCGATGCTGCGTCACCTCCTCGACAGCTGCAGCGCGGTGTTCGAGCGCATCGTCGTGGTGGCCGGTCCGGAGGCCGCGGCGCTGGAGGCGGTCGCCGCCCCGCACCCGGTGGTGGTGCAGCAGGATCGGCTCGGCACCGCGCATGCCGCTCTGCAGGCGGCGTCGCTGTTCGGCGCCGGTGACGTGGCGGTGCTGTATGCCGACAACCCCCTGGTCTCGCCGGACACGCTGGCCCGGCTGGTCGCGCGCCGTCGGCAGGACGACACCGGCCTGGCACTGCTGGCGATGCGCCCGGCGGATCCGGGTCGCTACGGCCGGCTGGTGACGGAGCGGGATGGTGCCGGCGGCGAAACGGTGCGTCGGATCGTCGAATGGGCGGACGCGACGGACGCCGAGCGCGCCATCGGCCTGTGCAACGCCGGCGTGCTGTGCGCCGGCGCCGGCGACTTCACCCGCTGGCTCGCCCAGGTACGCAACGGCAACAGCAAGGGCGAATACTACCTCACCGACGTGGTGGCGCTGGCCGCCGCCGAGGGTGCGGTGGTGCGCCACGTCGAGGCGCCGGAGGAGGAGCTGCGCGGCATCAACTCGCGTGTCGAGCTGGCCGAGGCGGAGGAAGTGGTGCAGCGCCGGCTGCGGCGGCTGGCGATGGAGAACGGCGCCACCCTGCTGGCACCGGACACGGTGTTCCTGTGCGCCGACACGGTGCTGGGCCCCGACGTCACCGTGCACCAGAACGTGGTGTTCGGCCCCGGCGTCACGGTGGGGGCCGGCAGCGAGATACGCGCCTTCAGCCACCTCGAAGGCGCCGTGGTGGGCGAGGGCGCGCTGATCGGCCCCTATGCGCGGCTGCGTCCCGGCACGGTGGTGGAGTCGCTCGCGCATGTCGGCAACTTCGTCGAGCTCAAGGCGACCCGGCTCGGCGCCGGCGCCAAGGCCAACCACCTGGCCTACCTCGGCGACGCCGCGATCGGGCCGGGGAGCAACATCGGCGCCGGCACCATCACCTGCAACTACGACGGCGTGTCCAAGCACCGGACCACGATCGGCACGGACGTGTTCGTCGGCTCCAACGCCACCCTGGTGGCACCGGTGTCGCTCGGCGACCGCGCCTTCGTCGCCGCCGGCAGCACGATCACCGACGAGGTTCCCGCGGACGCGCTGGCGTTCGGGCGGGCAAGACAGGATACCAAGCCGGGCCGGGGCGCCACCTTGCGTGCCACCCTGCGGACAGGGCTGAAGCGGGAGACGGACTGATGTGCGGAATCGTCGGCGTCGTCGGCACGCGGGAGGCGGCCCCGCTCCTGTTCGACGCGCTGCGCCGGCTGGAATACCGCGGCTACGACTCCGCCGGGATCGCCACACTGGTGAACGGGCACATCGACCGCCGCCGCGCCGAGGGCAAACTGGACCGGCTGGGCGAGGTGCTGGAGCGGCGCCCGCTGCCCGGCGTCACCGGGATCGGCCACACCCGCTGGGCGACCCACGGTGCGCCGACCGAGGGCAACGCCCATCCGCACGGCACCGACCGCGTGTCGGTGGTGCATAACGGCATCATCGAGAACCATGCCGAGCTGCGCGCCGAGCTGGAAGCGCAGGGCCAGGTGTTCTCCACCGAAACCGACACCGAGACGGTGGCGCAGCTGGTCGACCTCAACCTCAAGCAGGGCATGGCGCCGCGCGAGGCGGCCCAGGCCTGCCTGAAGCGGCTGAGCGGCGCCTACGCGCTGGCGATGATCTTCGCCGGCCACCCGCAGCTGATGATCGGCGCCCGCCATGGCGCCCCGCTCGCGGTCGGCTTCGGCGAGGACGAGATGTTCCTCGGCTCCGACAGCCTGGCGCTGGCGCCGCTAACCCGCCGCATCGCCTACCTCCGCGACGGCCACTGGGCGGTGCTGTCGCGATCCGGTGCCGACATGTTCGACGCCGACGGCGAGCAGGTGCCCTGCGAGATCCGGCACAGCGCGCTGCCGGGTGGGGCGATCGGCAAGGACGGCTACCGCCACTACATGGAGAAGGAGCTGCACGAGCACCCGCTGGTGATCGGCCAGACCCTGCAGCGCATGATCGACCCCGGCACGCGCCGGGTGGTGCTGCCGGAGCTGCCGTTCGACTTGGCCCGCATCCCCCGCATCACCGTCACCGCCTGCGGCTCGGCGTTCTATGCGGGGATGATCGGCCGCTGGTGGCTCGAATCCGAGGCGCGCATCCCGGTCGATGCCGACGTCGCCAGCGAGCTGCGCTACCGCGAGCCGCCGCTGGCCGAGGGCGGCCTCGGCCTGCTGATCAGCCAGTCCGGCGAGACCGCGGACACGCTGGCCGCCCTGCGCAGCCTGCGCGCCGGCGGCCAGCACGTGCTGTCGGTGCTCAACGTCGCCGAGAGCACCATGGCCCGCGAGAGCGACCTGGTGCTGGACACGGTGGCGGGACCCGAGATCTGCGTCGCCAGCACCAAGGCGTTCACCGCGCAGCTGTCGGTGCTGGCCTGCCTCGCCATCGCCACCGGCCGCGCGCGCGGCACCCTGACGCAGGCGCGCGAGGAGGAGCTGGTCCAGGCGCTGCTCGACCTGCCCGGCCGTGCTGCGGAGCTGTTCACGCTCGCCCCCGCGATCCGGGACGCCGCCGCGGTGATCGCCGAGGCGCGCGACGTGCTGTATCTCGGCCGCGGCGCGCACTTCCCGGTGGCCCTGGAGGGCGCGCTCAAGCTCAAGGAGATCACCTACATCCACGCCGAGGCCTACGCCGCCGGCGAGATGAAGCACGGCCCGATCGCGCTGATCGACCGCACCGTGCCGGTGGTGGCGAGCGCGCCCTCCGGCCGGCTGTTCGACAAGACCGCGTCCAACCTGCAGGAAGCCCGCGCCCGCGGCGGCCGGCTGCTGCTGTTCACCGACCCGGCCGGGGCCGCGCGCATGCAGCGGGTTGCGGAGCAGCTGATCGTGCTGCCGGAGGCGCACGCCTTCACCGCGCCCATCCTGCACAGCATCGCGGTGCAGATGCTGGCCTACGAGGTGGCGCTGCTGAAGGGCACCGACGTGGACCAGCCGCGCAACCTGGCCAAGTCCGTGACCGTGGAGTAGGGGCGCACCCGATGGACGCGGTCGATCCGGTCCGGCGGATCGACCGCCTGAGCTGGCGCGACGGCGCGTTCACCGCGGGCGCACGCGAGGTGCCGGAGGAGATGCCGGTCGCCCTTTCCTACAACCGCACGTCGCACGCTGTGATGATGGCGACCCCGCTCGACCTGGACGACTTCGCGCGCGGCTTCAGCCTGTCCGAGGAGATCGTCGCCTCGGTCGCCGAGATCGAGCAGATCGAGACGGTGCTGCTCCGCGCCGAGCCCGACGCGCACCTGCGCGGCATCGAGCTGCGCCTCTGGGTGGGCGAGGCGCAGATGCGGACGCTGGACGCCCGACGCCGCCACGTCGCCGGCCCGACCGGCTGCGGCCTGTGCGGTCTGGAAAGCCTGGAAGCGGCGCTGCGCCCGCCGCGCCCGGTTCCGGAAGGGCGGCGCTACACGCCCGAGGCGGTGCAGGCGGCGATGGAGTCGCTGCGCCCGGCCCAGGCGCTGAACCGGCGCACCCACGCCGTGCACGCGGCCGGGTTCTGGACCGAGCGCGACGGGCTGGTCGCCCTGCGGGAGGACGTCGGCCGCCACAACGCGCTCGACAAGCTGCACGGCGCGCTGGCCGCGTCCGGCCGGGCGGCATCGGACGGCATCGTGGTGATGACCAGCCGCATCTCGGTCGAGCTGGTGCAGAAGGCATCGATCATGGGTGCGCCGGTGCTGGCGGCCGTCTCGGCTCCGACCGCGCTCGCGCTGCGTGTGGCGGAGCAGGCGGGGATGACGCTGGTGGCGGTGGCGCGGTCGGATGGGTTCGAGGTGTGCACGGGGATGCAGCGGATCGCGTGCTGACCGCACGGCCGCAGCCATCGACCGGATCCGGCTGCGCTTCCTTCCCGGTCAGACTCAGCCGGCATGCTCCTCGATCGTCTCGACGCGATCTGGATAGAAGGCGAGATGATCCTTGATGGCAGCGACGCCTTCATGCGGATCCTCATAGCTCCAGATCGCGTCGACCGAACGCGCACCGCCTGCCGGAATGCTGAAGTAGGACGCCTCGCCCTTGTAGGGGCAATGGGTACGCGTGTCCGTTGTGGCGAGTGCAGCCAGATCTACGTCCTTGCGCGGAACGTAATGGACCGGAGGATAGTTTGCCTCGTGCAGCGTCAGGGCACTCGTCGTGTCGGCGATCATCCTGCCGCCCACGTGTATCGTCACCCGGCTTCCGTTCGGGGTGATCGTGATGGGATGGTCATGACCTGAGGTTTTGATGGGACGATCCGCCATGGAAGTGGTCCTTCATCAGCTTGGCGGGAAACGCATGGCCGTCGGCAGCCGGCCCGGAAACGACCGTCGGATTGCCTCATCCTGCAGCCGGGCGGGCACGGCACGCATCAGGCTGAACCCGGCTTCCAGCGTTCCAGGTGGCGCCCGTCACAGTTTCGATCCGCCATCGACCCTCAACGTGTCGCCGGACACCCAGCGCGCCGAGTCGGAGGCCAGAAAGGTGATGGCGTCGGCGATGTCGTCGGCCTGCGCGATGCGCTTGAGCGCCTGGAACCCGAGCGCGTGGTCACGACCGGCCTCGGTCTTGGCGAAGCTCGACATGTCGGTCGCGACCACCCCCGGAGCAACCGCGTTCACGCGGATGCCGCGAGGCCCGAGGATGGCGGCAAAGTGCCTGACCAGGGTATCGATCGCGCCCTTCGTCGCGGCATAGGCCGGGAGCGAGCCGACCGCGGCGTGCGCCACCAGCGACGAGGTGAAGATCACGCTCGAGCCGTCCTGCAGGATCGGCAGCAACTGCTGCACCAGGAAGAACGGCGCGCGGACGTTGACCGCGAACAGGGCGTCGAAGTCCGCGATCGTCGTGTCCTCGATCGACGCCGTCTTGCTGATGCCGGCGTTGGCGACCAGGATGTCGAGGCGCTCGCCGGCGATCGCCCGTACCCGCCGGGCAAGCTCCGCCGGTCCGTCAGGCAGGGCAAGATCGACGCCGATCCCCTGCGCCCGGCCGCCGATCGCCCGGATCCGCTCGACCACCGCGTCCGCCTCGTCGACGTTCCGTCCATAGTGGACGAGCACCTGGGCGCCTGCCTCGGCCAGGGCCAGCGCGGCTGCCCGGCCGATGCCGCGCGACGCGCCGGTGACGAGGGCGGTCTTCCCGTTGCAGCTGGCCATGGCCGTGCTCCTGCTCAGGCGTTGGTGCCGCCGTCGACGGTGAGGCTTGCGCCCGTGATGTAACCGGCGTCCGGACCGGCGACGAACGCCACCATGGCGGCGATGTCGTCGACGTGGCCGTAGCGCTTCAACGCCGTGTTCGCGATCTGCGGCGTCGCCCAGTCGCCGGCGGCGGGGTTGAGATCGGTGTCGATCGGGCCCGGCTGGACGTTGTTGACCGTGATGCCGCGTGCTCCGACCTCGCGCGACAGGCCTTGCGTGAACATCTTCACCGCGCCCTTGGTCGCGGCGTAGGCCACCAGGCCCGGCGTCGCCAGGCGCTCTCCCACGCAGGAGCCGATGGTGATGATGCGGCCGCCATCCTGCAGATGCCTGAGTGCGGCCTGCGTGGCGACGAACACGCCGCGCAGGTTGATGTCGATCACGCGGTCCATCTCCTCCAGCGTCGTCTCCTCGAACGGCTTCGGGATGGCGGTGCCGGCATTGTTCACCAGCACGTCGAGCCGGCCGAAGGTGGAGACGGCCCTCTCGACCGCGGCGGTGACGGCCTTGGCATCGGCGGCATCCGCCTGGATCGCGATCGCGTGGCCGCCGGCCCCTTCGATCGCGCTCACCACCTGGGCGGCGGCGGCCGCACCCTGGGCATAGGTGATCGCCACGTTGGCGCCGTCGGCGGCCAGCCGCTTGGCGATCGCGGCGCCGATGCCGCGAGATCCGCCGGTCACGAGGGCCGTCTTGCCCGTCAGGTTTGTCATGGTCGGTATTCCTTTGCTGGGTTGAGGAAGTTTCCGGACGTCCGGATCCGGTCGATCCGGGTGTCGGTCCGGCTCATCGTCGAGAAGCAGGGTAATCCAGGTCCAGCGGACGCCAGTATCGTCGCGATGGCCACCTGGAACCCGGGGCGCTGCGACCTGCACCGGCTCCGCTCGTCGGACGGCAACGACCTGATGCGGAAGCAGCCCTGCAAGGCATTGCGCCGTTGCGCCGTTCTCGCATCAAGAACGAGTCGAGCGTTGTCGTGCGAACCTTTTCTGCCTTGCCGGTAGGCTCCTTTCCGGTTGGTGTGGAAGATCTAGGTGTTCGTTGCGGTTCTGGAAAAGACTTTGTATATCGTCCAGCCATACCTGATGGGCATGGACCGGATGGAGCTGCGCCATCTCCGCTACTTCGTCGCCGTGGCGGAGGAAGGCAGCGTCACCGTCGCGGCGGAACGGCGGCTGCACACGGCACAGCCCTCGCTGGGCCGGCAGCTGCGTGATCTCGAGCTCGAGGTGGGCGTCCAGCTCTTCACGCGCGGCGCGCGCGGCATGACGTTGACCCCGTCGGGCCGCGTCTTCCTCGACCACGCGCGGCTCGCACTGGGCCAGGCGGCGGAAGCCGTCCAGGCCGCCCGGCGCGCCGCGAGGCCGGCCCGGGCGGCCTTCTCGGTCGGCTTCATCACCGGCCAGGAGGTCGACTGGCTGCCGCATGTCACGCGGGTGCTGCACGCCGACCTGCCGAGGATCGAGTTCAAGGTCATCAGCCTGCACTCGATCGAGATCGCCGACGCGCTGCAGCGGGGAGAGCTCGATCTCGGCTTCCTCCGGATCGAGCCGCGGCCCGGCGTGGACTATCGCGTCATCGCCAGGGAGCCGCTGGTTGCCGTCCTGCCGAGCGACCACCGTCTGGCCGGGCAGGACGCCGTCGCTGCCCGGGACCTGGAGGGCGAGGTGTTCATCGGCTTCTCGGACGTTCCCCACGTCCTGCGGGACGTGGTCGAACGCTACCTTCGCCGGAACGGGGTTGCGATCGAGCCCAGCTACCGCATCGACAACTTCGGGACCGGCATCTCTCTCGTCGCCTCGACACGCGGCATCGCGCTGCTGCCGACCTATGTCGAGCCGCTGCTCCCGTGGTCGGTGGTGAGCCGGCCGCTGAAGGGCAGGCCGCCGACCATCGAGCTCGCCGTGGGCTACCGTCCCGACAATCCCTCCACCGTGCTGAAGGCCTTCCTGAGCGGGATCGACCAGCTCATCGCGGCAGGTCCGGCCGGAGCGAGGCCGAAGATCCGGTAGGCGGCCGCTTCGGTCCGGAATCACAGGTCACCGCAGCCGCCGCGGAGCGGTCTGCTCGACGGCAACCCGGGACCTCGTTCCACCTGGGCCTCCGTCCTCACGCCGCCGCGGGCGGGCTTCGACCTGCCGCCCCGCAGGTGGTAGCCTTCGATCATGAACCGCCTGCCGTCCGGCCCCGAGATGATCGTTGCCGACCGGGAACGGCAGGAAGCGATCGTCCGGCGGCAGGGGATCGAGCGCAGGCGTGCGCTGGCCGCCGGCTCCGGCCTGTTCGACGGCGACTGGTACATCCGGCACCACGTACCAGCCCGGCACAGCGACCTCGACCCGATCGAGCACTACCTGGCGTGCGGCGTCCGCGCCCAGGCATCGCCCGGGCCGCTGTTCGACGTCGGCGACTACCTCCGGCAGGCGTGGCACCTGCGGCCGGGCATCGACGATCCGCTCACCCACTACCTCCAGGGTGGCGTCGCGGAAGGGCGTCGGCCGGTCTCGGTGCTGGCCGATCCGCCCTGGGACCCGTTCGGGCGCCCGGTCGAGCGCCTCGTGTCGCTGCCCACCCCCTCGCAACGGCCGACGATCGCGGTCGCGGCGCACGTCTTCCACGTCGAGCTGTGGGGCGAGATCTGCGCCGCCCTGGCGATGCTGCCGTACCGCTTCTCCCTGCTCGTCACCACCGACGAGCCGGAGAAGGCGGAGCGCATCGAGGCCGAGTTCCCGGCCCACGGCCTTGACGCCTCCCTGCTGGTGCAGGTGCACGAGAACCGCGGCCGCAACTTCGGACCCTTCCTGGTCGGGCTGCGCCACGCCGTCGCCGCCCACGACCTCGTGCTGCACCTCCACACCAAGAAGTCCGCCTATCGCGGCGCCGAGCAGGCGGGCTGGCGGCAGGTGCTGCTGCGCACCCTGCTGCCGGCGCGGCCGGTGGTCAGCGGCCTGATCCAGCGCTTCGTGGACGACCCGTCCCTCGGCGTGCTGACCGCCTCGCCCGGCGAGGAGATGCGCTACTGGGGCTACCACTGGCTGTCCAACCGGCATCTGGCCCGGCCGCTGTTCGACCGGCTGGGCCTCCGCTCGGCCGTGCCGGGCGGCATGCTGGACTATCCCGTCGGCGGCATGTTCTGGGCCCGCACGAAGGCGATCGCCCCCCTGCTCGACCATCCCTGGACACCCGACGACTTCCCGCCCGAGCTCGGCCAGACCGACGGCACGATCATGCACGCCATCGAGCGGGTGATCGTGCTGGTGGCGCAGGAGGCCGGCTACGGCTTCACCGAGCTCGACTACGAGCGCGGCCTGTGCCGTCCCGGCTGGAGCAGCCGCAACCTCGACCAGTACCGCCGCGCCTCCCATGCCGGCCTGCTGGACACCATCGCCCAGGTGGACACGGTCTCGTTCGACGTGTTCGACACGCTGCTGACCCGGATCTGCCTACGGCCGGACGCGGTGCACCGCTTCCTGGAGGTGCAGGCGGCGCGCCGCCACCGCGGCGCGGACGACTTCGTCGCGCGCCGGCAGGCGGCCGAAGCCGCGGCCCGGCAGGCCCAGGAGGGGATGGGCGACGTCGACCTGGACCAGATCTACGCCCGCTTCGCCGACGACGCCGGCCCGGCCTGGAGCCCCGAGGCGATCGCCTTCGTCCATCACGAGGAGGTGGCGCTCGACCGCCGCACGCTCCGCCCGCGCTCGGTCATGATCGAGGCGCTCGACCACGCGAGGCGCACCGGACGCCGCGTGGTCGCGACCAGCGACAGCTACCTGCCGCGCCGGGCGTTCGACGCCGTGCTGGCGCAGGCCGGCATCGCGATGGACGACGTCTACCTGTCGTCGCAGCGCCGCGCCCGCAAGGACCGCGGCAACCTGTGGCCGATCGTGGCGGCGCAGGAACAGGGCGGGGCAGGGACGGCACCGCGGCTGCTGCATGTCGGCGACAACGAGCAGTCCGACATCCAGGGCACCGCCGACCACGGCATCCGCCACTTCCACGTCCTCAGCCCTGCCGCCCTGTTCGAGTTCTACGGCCTGGCGCCGGGCGGCGAGCGCACGCTCGGCGACGACATCCTGCTGGGCCCGGTGGCGTGCCGGCTGTTCAACTCCCCCTACCTCGATCCGGTCGACCCGTCCCTGGTCCTGCGCGAGCCGGAGGCGGCGGGTGCCGTGCTGTTCGGGCCGCTCGTGTTCGCCTTCGTCGCCTGGCTGGCGCGGCACCCGACGCTGCGCCACATGCACCGGCTGTTCTTCGTGTCCCGGGAAGGCTGGTTCCTGAAGCGGCTCTACGACGCGGTGCGCGAGGCCAGCGGCCGGACCGACCTGCCGCCCTCCTCCTACCTGCACTGCTCGCGCCGCGCAGCCCTGGCGGCGGCGCAGGGGCGGGGGCTCGACCCGGACGCGGTGCTGCGCGGCGCCGGGTTCAACGGCTCGCTGGAGGCCTTCCTCCTGGCCCGGCTCGGCTTCGTCCCCGACGCGGCACTCGGCCACGGGCACCACCGGATCAGCTTCCCGCGCGACGCCGACCTCGTGCGCTGCATGATCGAGCTGATGGGCGACGGGATCGCCGCACACGGTGCCGGCGCCCTGCGCGCGTTCACCGCCTATGCCGCGCAGATCGGCCTGACCGGGCCGGGGCCGCTCGGCTTCGTCGACGTGGGCTACAGCGGCACCATGCAGACCGCGATCCAGACCGCCCTCGGCCGGCCCCTGATCGGGCTCTACATGGGCGTGTCACAAGACGCGGCGCAGGTACGCACGGGTGGCGGCCACGCCTTCGGCGCCTTCGCCGACGGCAACGTCGCCGACTTCACCGGCGGCTACGGCCTGATGCTGGAAGCGTTCCTGACCGCGCCGCACGGCCAGGTCACCGGCTACGACGACGCGGTGCCGGCGACGCCGCTGTTCCGGCACGACGGCCTGTCGCAGGACCTGTTCCCGACCTTGGAGCGCATCTACGACGGCGTGGAGCAGTACGCGCTGTCCCTGATCCGCTGCTGGGGCCCCGACCTGCTCGACCTGCCGTTCCGGCCCGAGGCGGCGACGGCAATGCTGCAGGCGGTGCGCGACCGCCGCATCCGGCTGTCGCCGGAGCTGATGGCCGCCCTTTCGGTCGAGGACGATTTCTGCGGCAACGGCGAGATCGCGGTGTTCCGGCACCTCGGCCTCGACGGCGCTCCCGCCTCCCCATGACCGCACCGCTTTCGGTGCTGGTGCGCGGCGGCGGCGTCGCCGGGCTCGCCAGCGCGGTGACCCTGGCCGAGCGCGGCGCGGCGGTGACCCTGGCCGAGGCGGGGCCGGCGGTCGGCTCCGGCGCCTCCTGGAAGGCCGGCGGCATGCTCGCCCCCTGGTGCGAGGCCGAGAACGCCCCGCCCGGGCTGACGGAAATGGCGCTGCCCTCGCTCGACTGGTGGCGCCGCCAGGTGCCGGACACGCGCTCCGCCGGCACGCTGGTGCTGGCACTGGGACGCGACGCCGGCGAGCTCAGCCGCATGGCCCGCCGCACGACCGGCCACGAGACCCTCGACGGCGCAGGGATCGCGGCCCTGGAGCCCGACCTGGACGGCCGCTTCGGCCGCGGGCTGTTCTTCCCACGCGAGGCGCACCTCGATCCCCGTCACGCGCTCCCCGCGCTGGCGGAGCGGCTGCAGGCACTCGGTGGCCAAGTCGTCCTCCGGCAGCCGGACCTGCCGCCCGGCCGATTCGACCGGGTGGTGGACGCCCGCGGCATCGCGTCGCAGGCGCTGCTGCCGGCCTTGCGCGGCGTGCGCGGCGAGATGCTGCTGATGCGCGCCCGCGGCATCGCCTTGCACCGGCCGGTACGGCTGCTGCATCCGCGCTTCCCCGTGTACCTTGTGCCGCGCGCTGACGGCGTGTTCATGCTGGGCGCCACCATGATCGAGAGCGAGGAGCGCGGGCCGCCGCGCCTGCGCTCGATGGTGGAGCTGATGAGCGCCGCCTTCGCGCTGCATCCCGCCTTCGCCGAGGCGGAAATCCTGGAGATCGCCGCCGACCTGCGCCCCTCCTTCGGCGACAACATGCCGCGCCTCGACACCGCGGGCGACATCGTGCACGTCAACGGCATGTTCCGGCACGGCTACCTGCTGGCGCCGGTGCTGGCGATGCGGCTGGCGGACGCGCTGCTCGGGCCGCAGCCGGGCTGAGCGTCCGGTGCCGGCGAGCGAGCGACGACCGCCGGATCGGCGGCGCCGGAAGGAATGCTGATGCCTGACCAGCCGCCAGACCTGCTTCGTCCGCGCCCGGTCGCGCGGCCCGCACCGGCGCCGCGGGACGGCGGCATCCTGCGGCTGCTCGGCTCCGGCATCGTCACCGGCGCCGCGGACGACGACCCGTCTGCGATCGGCACCTATGCCAGCGTCGGCGCCAAGTACGGGCTCGCGTTCCTGTGGATCGCCCCGGTCGTGCTGCCGATGATGTACGTGGTGGTCTACCTCGCCGCCAAGCTCGGGCGCGTCTACGGCAAGGGCCTGTTCGCCGTGATCCGCGACCGCTACCCCTGGTGGGTGCTCTACCCGGTCATGCTGGGCGCCTTCGCCGGCAACGTGATCGAGGCGGCGGCCAACCTCGGCGGCATCGGCGCCGCGCTGAACCTGCTGCTGCCGGTGCCGATCCCCGCCATCGTGATCGCCGCTGGCGTGGTGATCCTCCTGTTCCAGTACTTCGGCTCCTACGCGCTGCTGCGCGGCATCTTCCGCTGGCTGGCGCTGGCCCTGTTCGCCTACGTGGCCTCGGCGGTGCTGGCCCACCCGAACCTGCTCGCGGTGCTGCGCGGCACCTTCATGCCGCAGGTGCGGTTCGACGCCGGCTTCCTGTCGCTGGTCGTAGCCTGCATCGGCACCTCGCTGTCGGCCTACATCTACACCTGGCAGTCCAACCAGGAGGTCGAGGAGCAGATCGAGGAAGGCCGCACCGAGGTCTGGCAGCGCAAGGGCGCCTCCGACGCCGAGCTGCGCCGCACCCGGCGCGACGTGCTCGTCGGCATGCTGTTCTCCAACGTGATCCTGTACTTCATCATCCTGTCCACCGGCGCCACGCTGCATGCCGCCGGCCACACCGACGTCAACAGCGCGGCCGACGCCGCGGCCGCGCTGGAGCCGCTGGCCGGCCACGCGGCCAAGCTGCTGTTCGCGCTCGGCGTCGTCGGCGTCGGCTTCCTGGCGGTGCCGGTGATGACCACCGGCGCCGCCTACGACCTGGTGCAGAGCGTCGGCCGGCCCGGCAGCCTGAACGCCCCGCTGCACGAGGCGAAGCTGTTCTACGCCATCATCGCGCTGACCACCGTTGTCGCGGTGGCGCTCAACTTCCTCGGCTTCAACCCGATGCGGGCGCTGGTCTGGTCCGGCGTGGTGCAGGGGTTCTCGGTGCCGCCGCTGCTGTTCATGATGCTGCTGATGACCAACGACCGCGCCGTGATGGGCGACCGGGTGAACGGCCGCCTGACCAACCTGCTTGGATGGACCACCAACGGCATTACCTTCATCGCTGCGTGCGGCCTCGTCGTGACGTGGTTCCTGTAGGATGCGGATCGCCGGGAGGGTGGGATGAGGATACGGGTCAACGGCGAGGATCGCGACGTCGCCGCCGCAACCCTGGACGCGGCGCTGACGGAACTCGGCTACGGCAGCCTGCGCGTCGCCACCGCGGTCGACGGCGACTTCGTGCCCGCTGCCCGCCGTGCCGCCCGGGCGCTCGCGGAAGGCAGCGCGGTGGAGATCCTGGCGCCGATGCAGGGAGGCTGACCATGCTGTTCTACGACACCGAGCTGCGCTCGCGGCTGATGCTGGGCACCGCGCAGTATCCGTCGCCCGACGTGCTGGCCGACGCGGTGCGGGCGTCCGGCACCGAGCTGGTGACGGTGTCGCTGCGTCGCGAGGCGTCGGCTGCTCACGGCGGAACGGCGGCCGGGCAGAGCTTCTGGTCGCTGATCCGCAGCCTGGGGGTCCGCGTGCTGCCCAACACCGCCGGCTGCCACTCCGTGCGCGAGGCCGTGACCACGGCACAGATGGCGCGCGAGGTGTTCGGCACCGACTGGATCAAGCTGGAGGTGATCGGCGAGACCGACACCCTGACGCCGGACGTGTTCGGCCTGGTCGAGGCGGCGCGCATCCTGGGCGAGGACGGGTTCTCCGTGTTCCCCTACACCACCGACGACCTGGTGGTGGCCGAGCGGCTGCTCCGTGCCGGCTGCCAGGTGCTGATGCCGTGGGGCTCCCCGATCGGCTCCGGCCGCGGCCTGAACAACCCGTGGGCGCTGCGTGCCCTGCGCGCGCACTTCCCGGAGGTGCCGCTGGTGGTGGATGCCGGCATCGGCCTGCCGAGCCAGGCGGCGGCGGCCATGGAGATGGGCTACGACGCGATCCTGCTGAACACCGCGGTGGCGCAGGCCGGCGACCCGGTGGCGATGGCGCGCGCCTTCCGGCTGGCGATCGAGGCCGGGCAGGCGGCGCGGCTGGCCGACCCGATGGAGCCGCGCGAGATGGCGAGCCCGTCGACCCCGGTGCTGGGCCGGGCCTTCGTGTGATGCAGGGCCTGCCGGGCCGCTTCTACCCGGTGGTGGACAGCGCCGCTTGGGTGCGCCGCATGGCGGCGGCCGGCGCGCGCCTGGTCCAGCTCCGCAACAAGTCGCCGGACGGCCCGGCGCTCCGGACCGAGATCAGGAGCGCCAAGTCCGACTGCGACCGCCGCGGGACCTGCCTGGTGCTGAACGACCATTGGCAGGCGGCGATCGACGAGGGGATCGGCTTCCTCCATCTCGGCCAGGAGGACCTCGACGCCGCCGACCTGCCGGCGATCCGTCGCGCCGGCATCAGGCTCGGGGTCAGCACCCACTCGGACGCCGAGTTCGACCGCGCCCTGTCGGTGGCGCCGGACTACGTGGCGCTGGGGCCGATCTGGCCGACCACCCTGAAGAAGATGCCCTGGGCGCCGCAGGGCCTCGAGCGGATCGGCGACTGGAAGCGCCGCCTCGGCGCCGTCCCGCTGGTGGCGATCGGCGGCATCACCCTGGACCGTGCGCCGTCCTGCCTCCGCGCCGGGGCCGATGCGGTGGCCGTGGTGTCCGACGTCGTGGCGGACCCGGACCCGGAGGCGCGGGCGCAGGCCTGGATCGAGGCGACCGGGGCGACCTCCCGGCCTGTCCGGGACGTGTTGCCGACCTGACCGGCGGTCGCCGCTGCACCGCTGGAACCGGCTCGGAGCGGAACCAGGTGACGGATGGGTTTGGTGCATGCGCAGGAGCTCGGTCTTGACGGGCAGAAACCGGGATGGATGAAGGACTGACGCTTCGGCGAGCCACGCCATCCGACGCCATCGCCGTTCGCGACTTGTCACGCGCCGCTTACGCCAAGTGGGTGGTGGTCCTCGGTCGGAAGCCGAGGCCCATGACGGCCAACTACGATGTTGCCGTGCGCGACCACGCGGTCGACCTGTTGCAGGTCGGTGACGAACTGGCTGCGCTCATAGAGATGCGTCCTGAGCGCGACCACCTGCTTATCGTGAACGTCGCGGTTCAACCTGCCTTCCAGAGCCGCGGATACGGGCGTGCGCTTCTGGCACACGCCGAAGGGTTTGCGCGGTCGCTGCGGCTCGCCGAGGTGCGGCTCTACACCAACAGCCGGTTCACCGCGAACCTGCGGCTCTACGGGCGACTCGGCTACCGGATGGACCACGAGGCGGTTGTGCCCGACATCGGCGTCGTCGTGCACATGAGCAAGAGCCTTTCTTGAGGCCGGGAGGCCTGACCTGACCGGAGTTGGCTGGACGAAGCTCCGCCGTCCGCCGTTCCGGCGCTTCCAACCCGGCCGGCCACGACCTGCAGCCGGTTCACGATGCCCCGTGGTCGCCTCGACGCCTCCCTGGCCGCGACGCCGGTGCCCGCCTGCCGCGCATCCTCGCCTCTACGTCATGCAACGGATGCATGGGATATGGCAGGGTAGCGGCGAGGCTTGCCAGCCGGGGAGGCGCATGATGGTCACGGGACTGCCGGCGGTGCTGCTCGCGATCGCGCTGCTCCTGGTGCTGGGAACCGCGGTGCAGCCGATCGCGCGTCGCCTGCAGCTGCCGGAAACGGTGCTGCTGGCGCTGGCGGGGATCCTGCTCGGCGGCGCCGCCGACCTCCTGCTCCGCTCGCCCACCATCAACGCGTTCGACGGCGCCGCCCGCACCCTGCTCGACTTCCCGGTCGACAGCGAGGCGTTCCTGCTGATCTTCCTGCCGATCCTGGTGTTCCAGGGGGCGCTCGCAATCGACGTGCGTCGCTTGGCGCACGAGGCGGCAACCGTGCTGCTGCTGGCGGTGGTGGCGGTGGTGGCGAGCACGGCCGCGATCGGCTTCGCGCTGTATCCGGTGGCGGGCATGCCGCTGGTGGTCTGCCTCACCCTGGGCGCCATCGTCGCCAACACCGATCCGAGTGCCGTCGCCGCCATCTTCCGCGAGATCGGCGCCGCGACGCGGCTCACCCGCCTGGTCGAGGGCGAGGCGCTGCTGAACGATGCGGCCGCGATCTCCATCTTCGGCATCCTGCTGCCGGCGCTGACCAGCCACGCGCACATCTCGATCGGGCACGCAGCCGTCGATTTCGCCGTCTCGTTCGCAGGCGCCGTGACGGTGGGCGTGGTGCTGGGGCGGCTGACGCTCGCCACCATCGCCCTGATCGGGGGCACGCCTGCGGGCGAGGTCACGCTGACCCTGGCGCTGCCCTACGTCGCCTACATCGTCTGCGACCGCGTGTTCGGCTTCTCCGGCGTGGTCGCCACCGCGGCGGCCGGGCTGACCTTCTCGGTCTATGGCCCCTCCACACTGCGTCCGCAGACCTGGCGCTTCGGCGAGCAGCTCTGGGAGCAGCTGGTGTTCTGCGCCGGCTCCCTCGTGTTCCTGCTGGCCTCCATGCTGGTGCCGCGCCTGCTGGTCGGCATGACGCGCTGGGACCTGGTGCTGATCCCGATCACCGTCGCGGCGGGAATGGCCGCCCGTGCCGCCGTCATCTTCGGGCTGCTGCCGATCCTGGCCGCGACCCGGCTGTCGCCGCCGGTGCCGACCCGGTTCAAGGCGACCATGGTCTGGGGCGGCCTGCGCGGCGCCATCACCCTGGCACTCGCCCTGGCGGTGACGGAGAACCCGCACGTGTCGGCGCCGGTGGCGCGATTCGTCGGCATCGTCGCCACCGGCTTCGTGCTGTTCACCCTGTTCCTGAACGGCACCACGCTGCGCTTCCTGGTGGTGGCGCTGCACCTCGACCAGCTGTCGCCGATCGACCAGGCGCTGCGCCACCAGGTGCTGGGCATCGGCCTCGGCACGGTGCGCGACCGCACCCGCCGCATCGCCGGCGAGTTCGGCTTCCCGTCCCACGCCACCCGCTACGTGATGGAGGGGCTGGAGCGCCGCATCGCCGAGGAGCAGGCGGCCAACACCTTCGACACCGCGCTCGGCGAGCGGCAGCGGGTGACGCTGGCGCTGATCACCATCGCCAACCACGAGCGCTCCATCCTGCTCGACCTGTTCCGCATCCGCGGCATCTCGCGCCGGGTGATGGAGCAGCTGCTGCGCACCGCCGAGGCGATGATCGACGGCGCCCGGGCGGAAGGCCGGTTCGGCTACGTCCGCGCCGTGCGCCGCCGGCTGAGCCCGAGCTGGCGCTTCCGGCTGGCGCAGACGGTGCACCACCGGCTGCGCCTCGACGCGCCGCTGATGTACTGCATGATGGAGCGCTTCGAGATGCTGATGATCGCGCATCTCGTGGCGCTGTCGCTGACCCGCTACATGCGCCGCCGGGTGGAGCCGACGCTCGGCGTGCGCGTGGCCGACATCGTGTCGGAGGTGCTGGAACGGCAGCGGAGGCTGCTGGAGGAGGCGATCGGCACCATGCGCCTGCACTACCAGGGCTACACCGAGGCCCTGGAAAGCCGGATGCTGCGCCAGGTGGCGCTGCGCCTGGAAGGCGAGCAGTACGACGAGCTGCTGGGCGAAAGCCTGATCGGCGAGGAGCTGCACGCCGAGCTGCATCGCGGCGTGGAGGCGAGGCGGCACCGGCTGGAGCGGCGCCTGCGCTTCAACCTCAAGAGCGGCATCGAGAGCCGGATCAAGGCGGTGCCGGCGCTGGACGGGGTGCCGGAAGCGGTGCTGCACGACCTGGCGATGACCCTGGCGATCCACTTCACGGCACCTGCCGAGCGGGTGCTCAAGCGCGGCCGTCGCGTGCGCACCGTCTACTTCGTCAGCGCCGGCCAGTTCGAAAGCCACGTCGCCGAGCACGACATCC
>CAXTVS010000013.1:0-70210 GCA_964247735.1 uncultured Acetobacteraceae bacterium | reverse complement strand
GCTGCGCCCTCGTCTGCCTCAGCCAGATCAGGCGGTTCTGTTAGGCGTTCTTAACTGCTCGCCCTGATCGGACGGTTCGAGTACGTGACCAAGACGATGCCGAGCGGATAGGCTCGAACGACGACCGGACGCGATGCTGCTTCCAACACATCCTGCCGAACCAGGAAGTGGATTGGCTCGCATCACGCAGCGCAACGATCCCGTTCGGATCGCAAGTGGCAACGACCTTTAGTGGATCCCTTCGCCGGCTATCGGCCACCGGTGATGTAGGCGGCAAGATTCTCCACTTCCAGCAGCGAATGGCCGAGCTTGGCCCTGATGATGTCGCCGACGCTGAGCAGGCCGACCAGTTGGTGCTCCTCGATCACCGGAAGATAGCGGACGCGGTGATCCGTCATGATCTGCATGGCGTCCTCGATCGTTGCCGACGGGCTCGTCTGACAGGAAAACGGCTTCATGACGCTGTCGGCTCGCATCGCCCGTACGCCGTTCGGATTCAGCGCCAGGGCACGGACGATCCCGCGCTCCGACAGGATCCCGAGCAGCACGCCATCCTGCATCACCAGGACCGCGCCGATCGCCTTCGCTTGCAGGATGCGCGTGACTTCCTCGACCGGGACCTCAGGGGCCACCCGGACGAGCTCCTTTCCCTTCGCTGCCAGAACTGATCCCACGATCATGGCGACCTCCTCATCATTGCGAAATCGTGGACTGCTACGGGATCATTCCGGGGAACAGGTACTGCTGCAGCACGACCATGACCCCCAGCAGCAGGGTCAGGAAGATGCTGTGCTTGAAGGTCCTCGCGAACACAAGGCCCTCCTTGCCCTTGAGGTTGGTCACCGCCGCGCCTGTGGCGATGTTCTGCGGCGAGATCATCTTGCCCATGACGCCGCCGGAGGAGTTCGAGGCGGCGATGAGCACCGGGCTGAGCCCGAGCTGGTGCGCCGCCACCACCTGGAGGTTGCCGAACAGTGCGTTGCCGGACGTGTCGCTGCCCGATAGGAACACCGCGATCCACCCAAGGAAGGAGGACAGCAGGGGAAAGAACACGCCGACCGAGGCGACGCCGAGGCCGAGCGAGTAGTTCAGGCCGGAATAGTTCATCAGGTAGGCGAGGCTCACGATCAGCACCACGGTCAGGATGGCGATGCGGCTCTGCCTGGCCGTGATGCGGACGGCCTGGACGAACTGGTGACCCTTGAGACCAACCAGGCTCGTCGTGATGATCACCGAGAGCAGGATCGCGGTTCCGGTGGTGAGAGGCTGGAACATCCAGTTGGCGGCATAGGGCTTGCCGTAGAGCGTGATGAACACCTGGTTGTGCAGGCCGGGCCAGGCGATCGTCCGCTGGCCCAGGGTGAAGACCTTGAGGTGCGTCCAGACGATCACCACGACCGACACCGTCACCCACGGGATCCAGCCCTGCCAGCCAGGAACGGGCGCGGTGGTCCGGCTCCGCGCGACGTCGGCGCCGACTGCCCGGGCGAGCTCCAGCCCCGGCGGCGTCGAGGGCCGGGCGTGGACGGCGAAGTCCGCGTCGGGCCGCGGCGACCACAGGCGCAGGAAGCCGAGCGTGACGACCAGCGCCATCAGGGACGACAGCACGTCGGTCAGCGCGTAGTCGAGGTAGTTGGCCGCGACGAACTGGGTGACGGCGAAGCTGCCGCCCGCGACCAGCAGCATCGGCCACAGGGCGCGCACCGAGCGCAGGCCGCCATAGATCGCCATGACGTAGAACGGCAGCAGCAGGGCCAGGAACGGCAGCTGCCGCCCGATCATCGCGCCGAGCGTCGCAGCCGGGATGCCGGTGACCTGGCCCAGCACGGTGACCGGGGCGCCGAGCGCGCCGAACGCGACCGGTGCGGTGTTGAACATCAGCGTGAAGGTAAGCGCCTCGATCGCCGGGAAGCCGACCAGGATCAGCAGCGCGCTGGTGATCGCGACCGGCGTGCCGAAGCCGGACACGCCCTCCAGCAGGCAGCCGAAGCAGAAGCCGATCACCACCAGCACGACCCGGCGGTCGTTCGGCAGGTGCTCGATGATCCAGTCCCGGAAAGCGTCGAACCGGCCTGAAACGACCGCGACGTTGTAGAGCAGCAGCGCGTTGACGACGATCCACATCACCGGCCACAGGGCGAAGGTGGCGCCCGCGGCCACGCTGTCGAGCGCCAGCCGCAGCGGAAAGTGCCACACCGAGACGGCGATCACGAAGGCGACGAGCAGCCCCGCCAGGGAGGCCTGCCAGGCCGGCCGGCGCAGCACGCCCAGCAGCACCAGCACGACGACGATCGGTAGCACGGCGACGAGGAACGACAACGGCAGACTGCCGGCGACCGGCGTCAGCACTTGCTTGAACATTGGACCCTCCCGTTCATTGTTCTTTCTGCACTGCCCCGGGGCTCCTCAAATCGGGAGATTGTCCGGCCGGGGACCACCAGTTGCCCAGTCCAGCAGCTGCACCGTATGCAGCACCGGGATGCGCGTCCCGGCACTGATCTGCGTCATGCAGCCGATGTTGCCCGCGGCGATCAGCTCGGGCGTCATCCGCTCGATGTTGGCGACCTTCCGCTCGCGCAACCGGGTCGCGATCTCCGGCTGCAACAGGTTGTAGGTGCCGGCGGAGCCGCAGCAGAGATGTCCTTCCGGGACGTCCACGACGGTGAATCCCGCCGCCGCGAGCAGACGCTTCGGCTCGTCGCGCACCTGCTGGCCGTGCTGCAGCGAGCATGCGCTGTGGTAGGCGACCCGGTGCCCGGTCGGGACCGTCGGCGGCTGCAGCTCGAGTTCGCTCATCAGCTCGGTGACGTCGCGTGCCAGCGCCGAGACGCGGCGCGCGGGCTCGGCCAGCGCCGGATCGTTGCGGAACATGTATCCGTAATCCTTCACCGTCGTGCCGCAGCCGGACGCGTTGATGACGATCGCGTCCAGGCCGCCGGCCTCGATCTCCCGGTTCCAGGCCAGGATGTTGGAACGTGCCGCGTCGTGGCCGCCCTGGCCGAGGTGATGCGTCAGGGCGCCGCAGCAGCCTGCACCCGGCGCCACCACCACCTCGCAGCCATGCCGCGTCAGCAGCCGGATCGTGGCCTCGTTGATCTCCGGCGCCAGCACGCGCTGCGCGCAGCCGCTGAGCAGGGCCACGCGCCTGGTCCGGAGGGCGGCGGGGGGAAACCGCTGCGGCCGGTCCACGGTCGAGGCGCGCGGCACCCGATGCGGCGCCAGGTCGAGCAGCACGCGGAGCTGCGCCGGCATCCACCGACGCAACGGCTTGCCGAACCGCGACACCTGCAGGGACAGGCGGAACAGGCCTGGCCGCGGCAGCACGAAGCCGAGCAGGCGGCGCATCGCCCGGTCGCGCCACGGGCGGGTATAGGTCTTCTCGATGTGGTGCCGGGCGTGGTCGACCAGGTGCATGTAGTTCACGCCGGACGGGCAGGTGCTCATGCAGGACAGGCAGGACAGGCAGCGGTCGACGTGCTTGACCACCGTTTCCGTCGCCGGGCGGTCGTTCTCCAGCATGTCCTTGATCAGGTAGATGCGGCCGCGCGGGCTGTCGAGCTCGTCGCCGAGCAGGGCGTAGGTCGGGCAGGTCGCGGTGCAGAACCCGCAATGGACGCAGGAGCGCAGGACCTTGGCCGCTTCCGCGGTGTCCGGATCGGCCAGCTGTTCCGCAGTGAATCGCGTCTGCATGGTCATGCTCCCCGCTGCATGCGGCCCGGATTGAGGACGGCCTTCGGATCGAAGCTGGCCTTGACGCGCCGCGACAGGGCCTCGAGCGGCGGCGGGGCCGGTTCGAACACCGCGACCCGGTCGCGCGCCGCCTGCGTGGCGCGCAGCAGCATGGCCTGGCCGCCGCCGCGCCCGACCGCCTCGCGCACGAATCCGGCCGCGCAGTCCGCGCCGGCCTGGTCCGGATCGAGAGATACCCAGAGCAGGCCGCCGCCCCAGTCGTAGAACCCCTCGGCTTCCATGAACCGCGCCTTCAGCAGGCCCAGCACCGCAGGCGCCGTGCTCGGCGTCGAGCAGATCCGCCAGACGATGCTGTCCGACCGGCCGAGCAGCGGTTGCACCGCGGCGACCTCGGCCCACAACGCGACGCTTTGGGCCGCCTGCAGGCGGATGCCGCGCCCGAGCAGGGCTTCCAGCGCGCCCAGCCGATATTCCACCGACGGACGCGGCCCTTCCAGCCGAAGCACCGTGATCGGGCCGGGTCCGGTGGTGGCCCCGGCGCGGGCGGCTGCGGTTCGCGCCGCCGCCGCGGCCGGCAGGTGCGCCGCCGCCGACACCTCGTGCGGGGTGTTCAGCGCCGCCAGCAGGGTGCGCACCCCCGCCTCGTCGTCGAGCCCGGCCAGCACCAGGCTGCTGCTGCTTTCGGGCCGGGGCAGCGCCCGGACCGTCAGCTCGGTCAGCACCGAGAGCGTGCCGTAGGCGCCGGCCTGCAGCTTGCAGAGATCGTAGCCGGTGACGTTCTTCACCATCGTGCCGCCGGTCTTCCAGCCGTCGCCCCAGCCGTTCACCGCGGCGAGGCCGAGCAGGTGGTCACGGGCGGCGCCGGCCCGTATCCGGCGCGGCCCGGACAGGTTGCACGCCACCGCGCCCCCCAGGGTCGGCTCCCGGGCGGCCGCGCCCGGCTCCGGCAACAGGGGCTCCGGAAGCGGGGGCTCCGCCAGCAGGTGGCGCCAGTCCGGCGGCTCGAAGGCCAGCATCTGTCCGTGCGCGTCGAGCAGCGCCTGCACCTCGCGCATCGGGGTGGCGGCGGACGCGGTCAGCACCAGCTCGGCCGGGTCGTAGTCGACGATGCCGCTGAACGCGCTCATGTCCAGCGCGTGGTCGGTCTGCGTCGGCCGGCCGAGCGCGCGCTTGCTGCCGCCGGCCATGATCTCCAGGCCCTGCGCCTCCTCGGCCGCCCAGGCCACGATCTGCTCCAGCTCGGCGGCATCGGTCGGATGGAAGACGGTCATGCGCGTCCCTCAGAACCGCGGCAGGTCGGGGAACCGCACCTGGCCGGCATGCACGTGCACGCGCCCCAGCTCGGCGCAGCGGCACAGTTCCGGAAACACCTTGCCGGGATTGAGCAGGCTGTCCGGATCGAACGCGCATTTCAGCCGCTGCTGCTGGTCGAGGTCGGGCTTGGTGAACATCACGCCCATCAGGTCGCGCTTCTCGATGCCGACGCCGTGCTCGCCGGTCAGCACGCCGCCGACCTCGACGCACAGGCGCAGGATGTCGTTGCCGAACTCCTCCGCCCGTTCCAGCTCGCCGGGCTGGTTGGCGTCGTAAAGGATGAGGGGATGGAGGTTGCCGTCGCCGGCATGGAACACGTTGGCGACCCGCAACCCGTAGGCGCCCTCCATCTGCCGGATCCGCGACAGCACGTCGCCCAGCCGCTTGCGCGGGATGCTGCCGTCCATGCAGTAGTAGTCGGGCGCCAGGCGTCCCACCGCCGGGAAAGCTGCCTTGCGGCCGGCCCAGAACAGCAGCCGCTCCGCCTCGTTCCGGCTGGTGCGGCAGCTCGCGGCACCGTGCGCGACGGCGATCTCCTCGACCATCGCGACCAGGTGGTCGACCTCGGCGTCGCAGCCGTCCAGCTCGACGATCAGCAGCGCCTCGGCCTCAAGCGGATACCCGGCATGGACGAACGCCTCCGCCGCCTCCACCGCGAGCCGGTCCATCATCTCCATTCCGGCCGGGATGATGCCGGCGCCGATGATCGCCGCCACGCAGTCGCCGGCGCCCTGTATGCCGGGAAAGCCGATCAGCAGCGCACGCGCGCCGGGCGGCTTGGGCAGGATGCGCACCGTCACCTCGGTGACGACGCCGAGCAGCCCTTCGGATCCCACCATGACCCCCAGCAGGTCGTAGCCCGCCGCGTCCAGGTGCTTGCCGCCCAGCCGCACCACCTCGCCGTCGATCGTGACCATCTCGACCCCGATCACGTTGTTCGTGGTCAGGCCGTATTTGAGGCAGTGCACGCCGCCGGAGTTCTCCGCCACGTTGCCGCCGATGGTGCAGGCGATCTGGCTGGACGGGTCGGGCGCGTAGTAGAAGCCGCGATCCTGCACGGCGTGGGTGATGGCGAGGTTGGTGACGCCCGGCTCCACCACGACGCAGCGGTTGTCGATGTCGACCTCGAGGATCCGCTTGAACTTGCCCATGCCCAGCAGGACGCCGTCCGCCAGCGGCAGCGCCCCGCCGGACAGGGACGTGCCCGCGCCGCGGGGCACCACCTTGATGCCGTTGCGGCTGCAGTAGCGCAGCACCTCCGCTACCTGGGCAGTGGTTTCCGGCAGCACCACCACCATCGGCAGGGTGCCGTAGGCGGTCAGCCCGTCGCTCTCGTACACCCGGCGTTCGGTCTCGGTGTCGATCACGCCTTCGCCGGGCACGATGCGTCGGAGGGCGGCGACGATGCCGTCACGTCGCGCCAGCACCTCCTGGTCGGGTATGGGCATCTGTATCATCGCGTCCTCCTGTCCGGCTTGTGCCGCCGGTACATCCTCGCTTCAGATAGGTGGCATGCTACGGCGTCGCGGGCCGCTCCCGCGTCTGCGCGGTGACCAGGATCGCCCGGAAGTCGTTCACGTTGGTCCGCGTCGGGCCGGTGACCACCAGGTCGCCCAGCCGCTCGAAGAAGCCGTGCCCGTCATTGTCGTGGAGCCGGTCCCGCGCCGACAGGCCGAGCGCGTGCGCGCGAGACAGGCTGTCCGGCGACAGCAGCGCTCCGGCATTGTCCTCGGTGCCGTCGATCCCGTCGGTGTCGCAGGCGATGGCGTGGATGCCGGGATGCCCGTCCAGCGCCACCGCGAGACCCAGCAGGAACTCGACGTTGCGCCCGCCCCGTCCGCTGCCGCGCACCGTCACGGTGGTCTCGCCGCCGGAGATCAGCACGCACGGGCCCGGCGCCGGCTGGCCGTGCGCCGCACACTGCCGCGCGATGCCGGCCATCACCCGCGCCACCTCCACCGCCTCCCCCTCGATGGCGTTGCCCAGGATCAGCGGCAGCACGCCTTCCCGCCGCGCCACCTCGGCTGCCGCCTCCAGCGCCGCCTGCGGTGTCGCGACCACCACCGTCCGGGCGCGGTCGAACGCCCTGTCGCCGGGCTTGGGCGTTTCCGCCGCCGGGTCGCGCAGCCACGCCGCCACCGCTTCCGGTACCGCGATGCCACGCCGCGCCAGCACGGCGCGCGCCTCGGACAGCGTGCTCGGGTCCGCCACTGTGGGCCCGGAGCCGATCACCGACGGGTCGTCCCCCGGCACGTCGGACACCACCAGCGTGAGCACCTCCGCCGGTGCCGCCGCCTGCGCCAGCCGGCCGCCCTTGATCGCCGACAGGTGCTTGCGCACCGCGTTCATCTCGTGGATCGGCGCCCCGCTGCGCAGCAGGGCGCGGTTGACCGCCTGCTTGGCCGCGAGGTCGATCCCGTCGGCCGGCAGCCCCAGCAGAGACGAAGCGCCCCCGGACATCAGGCACAGCACGAGGTCGTCGCGGCCAAGTCCGCGCACCAGCGCCAGCATGCGCCGGGCGGCATCCTGGCCGGCCGCGTCGGGCACCGGGTGCCCGGCTTCGACCACCGCGACACGGGCGGGCGAGCCGACGCCGTGGCCGTAGCGGGTGACCACCAGCCCGTCCAGGGGCGCGGTCGCGGGCCAGTGCGCTTCCACCGTCGCCGCCATGGCGGCGGCCGCCTTGCCCGCGCCCACCACGATCGTGCGGCCGCGCGGCGGCAGCGGCAGGTGCGGCGGCAGGCACAGATCCGCCGACACCGAGGCGACCGCCGCCTGGAACATCCGCATCAGCAGCGCCGTCTCGTGCCCGGCCATCACCCGTCCTCCCTTGCTCCCGCCGCTACGCCGCCACGCCGATCTCGTGGCAGGCCAGCGTCTCCAGCACGCGCACCATGGCGGAATGATCCCAGGCCGCACCGCCGGCGGCGGCAGCGGCGTTGAACAGCTCCTGGCAGGTCGCGGTGTTCGGCAGGCTGACCCCGAGGGTGCGGGCGCTGGCGAGCGCCAGGTTGAGGTCCTTCTGGTGCAGCGCGATCCGGAAGCCGGGCTCGAAGTTCCGCGTCACCATGCGCTCGCCGTGCACCTCCAGAATGCGGGACGCCGCGAAGCCGCCCATCAGCGCCTGCCTGACCCGCGCCGGATCGGCACCGGCCTTGGACGCGAACAGCAGCGCCTCGCCGACTGCCTCGATGGTCAGCGCCACGATGATCTGGTTGGCGACCTTGGTGGTCTGGCCGTCGCCGTTGCCGCCGACCAGGGTGATGTTGCGACCCATCAGCGCCAGGATCGGCCGGGCCATCTCGAACGCGTGCGCGGGGCCGCCAACCATGATGCTCAGGCTCGCCGCCTTGGCGCCGACCTCGCCGCCGGAAACCGGCGCGTCGAGATAGTCGCAGCCGAGCGCGTTGATGCGTGCGGCGAAAGCCTTGGTCGCGATCGGCGAGATCGAGCTCATGTCGATCACGGTCTTGCCCGCAGACAGCCCGGCGGCGATGCCGTCGCGGTCGAACAGCGCCGACTCCACGTCAACGGTGTCGGGCACCATGGTGATCACGATCTCGCACCGCTCGGCGAGCTCGCGGCCGGTGGCGCAGGCGCTCGCCCCCGCCTCCAGCAGTTCCGGCGGCACGCCCCCATGGCTGTTCAGCACCAGGGTGTGGCCGCCGCTGATCAGGTGGCCGGCCATCGGCCGTCCCATGACGCCCAGGCCGACGAAGCCGATCGTGCTCATGTGGTGATGTCCTCGTGCAGGAAGGCGGGGGAGGCCTGGCCGAGATACGGCGCCAGCCAGTCCAGGCCGGACCGAGTCGCGCCACGCGGCTTGTACTCGCAGCCGATCCAGCCGTCGTAGCCGAGCGCGTCGATCCGGCCGAACAGGAAGGGATAGTTGATCTCCCCGGTGCCCGGCTCGTGCCGACCCGGGTTGTCCGCGACCTGCAGGTGGCCGATCCGGTCGAGATGGGTCTCGATCGTGGTCGCCAAGTCGCCGTCCATGACCTGCGCATGGTAGATGTCGAACTGGAGCTTCAGGTTGTCCGAGCCGACCCGGTCCAGGATCTCCAGCGCCTGCTGCGTGCGGCTGACGAAGAAGCCGGGAACGTCGCGCGTGTTGACCGGCTCCAGCAGCAGGGCGATGCCGGCATCCTCCAGCGTCCCGGCAGCGTGGCGCAGGTTGTCGATCAGCGTCCGTCGTGCGACCGTGCCGTCGGCGGCCGCGACGATGCCGGCCAGGCAGTTCAGGCGGGGGCATCGCAACGCCGTCGCGTAGCCGATCGCGCGGTCCACCCCCTCTCGGAACTCGCCGACACGGGTCGGGTCGCAGGCGATGCCGCGCTCGCCGGCGGCCCAGTTCCCGGCCGGCAGGTTGTGCAGGACCAGCTGGAGCCGGTTGGCTTCGAGCGCATCGGACAGCACGCTCTTGTCGAAGTCGTACGGGAACAGGAACTCGACCGCCTCGAACCCCGCCTCCGCCGCGGCGGCGAAGCGGTCGAGGAACGGCAGCTCGGTGAACAGCATCGTCAGGTTGGCGGCGAACTTCGGCACAGGTGCCTCTCCCTTGCGCGAGGTCGTTCTGCTAGGCCGGTTGCGGCAGCTTGGCCGCAACGCCCGGGCGCTCCATCTCCTGGCTCTTGCGGATCGAAAGGGTCGGATCGAGGCAGATGACGTCCTCGAACTCGTTGATGCTGTCGATCTCGAGACCCATCGAGATGTTGGTCACCCGCTCCAGGATGAACTCCAGCACCACCGGAACCCTGTGCTCCGCCATCAGCGCCTCGGCCCGGGCGAAGGCGTCCTTGAACTCGTTGGGGCTCTTCACCCGGATCGCCTTGCAGCCGAGCCCCTCGGCCACCGCCACGTGGTCGACGCCGTAGCCGGCGATCCCCTCTCCGTCCGGTCCGACGTTGATGTTCTCGAACGCGAGGCTGACCTCGAAGTCCATCTGGTAGCCGCGCTGCGACTGCCGGATCAGGCCGAGATAGGAGTTGTTCACCACCACGTGCAGGTAGGGCAGCTTGTGCTGCGCGCCGACCGCCAGCTCCTCGATCATGAACTGGAAGTCGTAGTCGCCGGACAGCGCCACGATCTTCCTGTCCGGATCCGCCGCGCGCACGCCGAGTGCTGCGGGCAGGGTCCAGCCGAGCGGCCCGGCCTGGCCGCAGTTGATCCAGTTGCGCGGGCGATAAACCCGCAGGAACTGCGCGCCCGCGATCTGCGACAGCCCGATTGTGGTGACGTAGCAGGTGTCGCGGTCCAGGACCTGATTCATCTCCTCGTAGACCCGTTGCGGCTTCAGCGGCACCTCGTCGAAGTGGGTGCGGCGCAGCATGCTGTTCTTGCGGTGCAGGCAGGACGCCGCCCAGGCGCCACGGTCCGGCAGCGTGCCGGCCGCCTGCATCTCCCGCGCCACCTCGATGAAGCGGGCGAGTGCCGCCCCGGCGTCGGACACGATGCCGTAGTCCGGGCCGAACACCCGGCCGATCTGGGTCGGCTCGATGTCGACGTGCACAAAGCTGCGGCCGCGGGTGTAGGTCTCGATCGAGCCGGTGTGCCGGTTGGCCCAGCGGTTGCCGATGCCCAGCACGAAGTCGGACTCGAGCAGGGTCGCGTTGCCGTAGCGATGGCTGGTCTGCAGCCCGACCATTCCCGCCATCAGCGCGTGGTCGTCGGGGATCGTGCCCCACCCCATCAGCGTCGGGATCACCGGGATGCCGGTGAGCTCGGCGAACTCGACCAGCGTCTCGCTCGCGTCGGCGTTGATGATGCCGCCGCCGGCGACGATCAGCGGCCGCTCCGCGGCGCACAGCATCGCCATCGCCTTTTCCGCCTGGGCCCGCGTCGCGGCGGGCTTGTACACCGGCAGGCTGGCATAGGTGTCCTCGTCGAACTCGATCTCCGCCATCTGCACGTCGATCGGCATGTCGATCAGCACCGGGCCGGGACGGCCGGAGCGCATGACGTGGAAGGCCTGCTGGAACGTCATCGGCAACTGGGCCGGCTCGCGCACGCAGATCGACCACTTGGTGACCCCCTTGGCAAGCAGCTCGATATCGACCGCCTGGAAGTCCTCCTTGTACAGCTTGGCGCGCGGCGCCTGCCCGGTGATGCAGAGCAGCGGGATCGAATCCGCAATCGCGGTATAGAGACCGGTGATCATGTCGGTACCGGCCGGGCCCGACGTGCCGACACAGACACCGATGTTGCCTGCCTTGGCCCGGCTGTATCCGTCTGCCATGTGCGAGGCGCCCTCGACATGGCGGGCCAGGATGTGGCGGATCGATCCCCTGTTCCGCATGGCAGCGTAGAACGGATTGATAGCAGCCCCAGGCACACCGAACGCGATCGTCACGCCCTCGCGCTCCAGCACACGTACCGCCGCCTCGACTGCCTTCATCCGGGCCATTGGTAGTCCTCCCTGACCGCCTTTACCTATCGGCGCCATTCTCCCTCCTTCCTGCGCAACCGCAACAGAAACGCTGAAGCTATTCCGCATCGCGGAAGCACAGGCAAAAGGCACAGTCTTCAGAAGGGGATAACGGTTTCCGTGCCAACACCCTTCAGCTAGGCTGGAGGCGAAGCCGGGGGAGCGGAGATGCCGACACGCCGAAAGATCTCCATGCCGGGGGGTGCGACCACCAGGGTGTCGGGTGGACAGTCGAAGCCCGAGCGATCGGATCAGGTCCAGTCGCTGGTGCGGGCGCTGGCCCTGGTGAACCGCCTCGCGGCGGCCGACGAGGGAATGGCCTTGACCGAATTGGCGCAACAGGTCGGCTTGTCGTTGTCCACCACCCACCGGCTGCTGACGACGTTGGAGCAGGAACGCTACGTGCACTTCGACCTGGAGCGACGGCTTTGGTCGGTGGGCGTGCAGGCCTTCGTGACCGGAAGCGCCTTCCTCAAGACGCGCAGCCTGACGGCGCTGGCGCGTCCACAGATGCGTATGCTGATGGAGCAGAACGAGGAAACCGTGAACCTCGCCGTTGAGGACGAGTTCGAGGCGATCTACCTGTCGCAGGTCGAGTGCCGCCATATGATGCGTGCCTTCGCCCGTCCCGGAGGCCGCGTGCCGTTGCATTGTTCCAGCGTCGGCAAGGCGCTGCTGTCGGCGATGCCGGATGGCGACCTCGCTCGGGTGCTGCACCAGCGCGGCATGCCGCGCCTGACCATAAAAACGATCAACACGACCACCGCTCTGCGGAGGAATCTGGCACTGGCAAGACAGGTGGGATATGCGGTTGATGACGAAGAACATGCGGTCGGGCTACGCTGTGTCGCTGCCGTCGTGTTCAACGAGAACCGTCAACCGGTCGCAGCCCTCTCCGTGTCCGGCCCCTTGGTGCGGATCACCGACATACGCATCCCGCACCTGGGATCTCAAGTACGCCAAGCCGCTGACATCCTGACGTCACAGTTGGGTGGCGTTCTGCCGGACTGGCGTCTTCCGACGTGATCAGACGACAGAACATGATGAATGTGGATCATGGAGCGACATGAACCTGCCGGTGGTCAATCTCATCCAGAGCCTCGGCGCCACGGTCGGTATGCCGACGAGGTCGGCGTCGGCGTCGCGTCCGGATAATCCGGGGCGCTGCTGCAGGTGTCCTGCGGCAGCATGCGCCAAACTTGGCACGTGGAGGTCACGTTCATGACAGCGCGTTCCAGTGTTGGCGGGACGCGCTGTCGGCGCTGCCGGGTGGATCGCTCGCCTTCGACGAGATCGTGGCCGTGGCGCAGCAGGTGCCGGCAGGCTGCTGTTCCTGCTCTATCTCAGGGGTGAGCGATGCCGGCGCGTGGCACCGGCAGGACGCAGGCCGTGAGTCGGTCCGACTCGCGCCCACAACCTGTGCCACATGAGCCGGCATGATGGAGGGGGTGCTGCTGAACACCCACTCGATCCCAAAGCTGGTGGCGGATTCTGGTGTGCGGTGGCGCCGCCTCGCCTGCTCGGCTGCAGATGCTGGCTGACGTTTCCAGGCAGGAGGTAGCGACCGTAACCGGGGCAGTCGAGGGTGGGGCAAATGGCGCCATCTTGCTGGCTGGTGTCGGCCGTGGCCACTGGCGGTCGCTGGACGAGGCGGCGGAGGCGATCGGGTCATCGGCACCAGGCGACCCTCCGTGCCGGCCGTCGCGACCTGTGATCGGCTGCATCCGGTGTAAACGTCGCCGTTCGACGCGCTCACCGGCGTGAACGCGGCGGCGTCGGTTCCGGAACCGACCTCGTGAAGACGGTTGTGTTCGACCTGGAGCGCATCCTGGTCGATAGCGCCCCGGGCATCGCTTCCGGCATCAACCGCATGCTGACCGATCACGGTCTGCCGCCGCGGGGGGTTCTAGGCAATCAAGCGCTCCACCGGCGAGGGAGCGAGTGCGCTGGTGGAGAAAACATATGCCGCAATCGGCCAGCCGATCGACGCGGCGCGGGTAAAGGCCGACGCCAGGCGCTGTGTCGCCTATTACCAGAAACGTCCGGCGGTGCACTCGCCGTCCTATGCGGACGCGGCCTCCGCCTTGCAGGCCCTGCGTCGCGCCAGCGTGCGGATTGGGATCTGCACCGATAAGTTGCAGGTCCTGGTCGGGACCGTCCTCGATCATCTGGGCGTCGGCCGCTACGTCGAGCTGGTGGTGGGCTCCGACACCACGCCATACCGCAAGCCACATCCGGCGCCACTTCTGCACACGCTGGCCGCACTCGGGGTGGAAGCGCAGGACGGGCTGTTCGTCGGGGAGACGGCGATCGACCGCGACTGCGCCGCGGCGGCCGACATGGCGTGCCAGATCGTCGACCGGGGCACCGGCTCGCTGGTGGAGGTGGCCGCGGAAGCAAGGATACGGTGCTTTGCCGATCTGGTGCCGGTGTAAACCCGCCGGACGCGCACGTCCGAGGCGCCGAGCCACCTGCTCACTGCCGTGGCGCAGACGCGGCACGCGCTGAGCCGGGCGGAGCTGCGCCTCGTCGGCATCGTGCTGGGCCAGCCCGAGGCGGTGATGACAATGAGCATGACCGGTCTCAAGCAGGTGGCCTCGGTCAGCGGTCCCGCCATCATCCGCTTCTACGGCAGCCCTGGCTGCGTCGGCTACACCGAGTTCAAGGTCCGCCTAGCCAAAGGGCTGGCGCCGCATACCGCTTCAGCCGGGTGCACCCGATCGGGAGCGCAGGTTTTCCGGCCGGAGCTGCGCGATGGTGGTGCAGCCCATCAGCTTCATGGCCCGTTCGAGCTCGTGCTGCATCAGCTCCAGGGCGCGTTCCACACCCGCCTGTCCCGCGGCGGCCAGAGGAAAAAGATAGTAGCGGCCGACACCCACTGCCTTTGCGCCCAGCGACAGCGCCTTGAGCACGTGCGTACCCCGTTGCACACCGCCGTCCATCAGCACGTCGAGCAGGTGCCCCGCCGCATCCACGACCTCGGCCAGTTGGTCGAAGGCGGAGCGTGAGCCGTCAAGCTGGCGTCCGCCGTGGTTTGATACCACAACGCCGGTGCAGCCAATCGCGGCGGCCCGCTTGGCGTCGGCGGCCGACATGACGCCCTTAAGGCAGAACTGCCCGTCCCATTCCCGCACCATCGCCGCGACGTCCTCCCAATCCAGCGACGGGTCGAGCATCTCGGTGAAGTAGCGGCTGATCGACATGGCGCCGCGTCCCATGTCCACGTGGTTCTCCAGCTGCGGCAGCCGGAAGGCACCCTGGCGGACGTAGTTGAACGCCCAGGACGGCTTGACCGCGAATTGCGACATGCCGGCCACGTTCAGCCGGAACGGGATGGCAAAGCCGGTACGCTTGTCGCGCTCACGATTACCGCCGGTGATGCTGTCGACTGTCAGCATCATCACCTGCACGCCAGCCTGCTTGGCTCGTGCCATCATCTCGCGATTCAGCGAGCGGTCCTTGTGGAAGTAGAACTGGTAGACCTGCGGCCCGCTGCTGATGCGGCGGACCTCCTCCAGGCTTGTGGTGCCCAGGGACGACACGCCGAACATGATGCCATATTTGCCCGCCGCTGCCGCCACGGCGCGCTCGCCGTCGTGGTGGAAGAGGCGCTGCAGTGCCGTTGGGGAGCAGTAGAAGGGCAGCTGCAGCTTCTGGTTCAGCACGGTAGTGGATAGGTCGACCTCCCGCACGCCTTGCAGCACGCTAGGAACGAGGTCGCATTCCTCGAAGGCCGCCGTGTTGCGGCGATAGGTGACTTCATCATCCGCCGCGCCATCGATGTAGTTGAAGATGGGGCCGGGCAGGCGGCGCCGGGCCAGACGGCGGAAGTCGTGAAAGTTATGGCAGTCCTGCAGACGCATGGCTGTGTTCCTGAACCGGGCATCCTTCATCCGGATCGTCGGACCTTGAAGCCGGCCAACGGATCCGCTGTCGGCAAGGATTACGGGATTGCGGAAGGCGGCGCCACGGCCGCAACGGAGACGCGATGTCTGAAAGGACGAGGGGCTTGTGGCCGGTAGCCGCTCATCCGCCAGCGGGTGCCGGGAAGCACGATCGCACATCGTGGCGCACGTCCTGAACTACAAGGAAGTGGGTGACGTCACCGCGGTTTCCGGACCTGCTCGCGATCGTGGAGGGTCGGTTGCGAGCCTGATCGCTGACGGTTCGATGACGGCGCGTCCGTATGCAAGGCTGCTTCCATCGGTCAGCACGATCCGCCGCCTGATGTCGTCATCCCGCTACGCGTCCCCTCGTCGGTCAACGCTGATGACGCTGCGCCCACGACCGCTTGAGATCGTCATGTGCGGCACGTCGTCGGGAAGGGGTCGCATGGCGTAGCAGAAGGCACCGGGTATGCCTCCAGCGCCTGCTCGCCTTCTGCGTGGGTGCGTCATCCGGAAGAGGGAGGTAGCCGGTTGGTTCTGGTCTGAAGCCTTTGGGAATTCGCCGGGAGTTGATGACGGTGGCGGCGAGGTAGATCATGGCTCTGAAGCTCTGGCGGTCTTGTCGGCGCGCCTGGCGATGCACTTGAACTTCTTGATCCTGCAGAAGAAGTCCTCGATCAGATGGCGCGACTTGTAGAGGTCGCGATCGAGCGGCAGCGGCTTGGCCGACGCGGGTGCTGCGAGATGACGATCTTGGCGCCTTTCCCGTTCGGATCGGCGACGATGGCGTCGCTGTCGAACGCCGTGTCGGCGATCAGGCCGCCGAACTGGACGCCGTCGAGCAGCGGCGCGACGCCGAGCGTGTCGACACGGTCTCCCGGCGGCAGCTCGAAGCGCACCAGGTTGCCCACTGCATCGGTGAGCGCCAGGATCTTGGTCGTCATGCCGCCTTGGAGCGGCCTATGGCTTGGCTCTGAGTTCCCCTTTTGCGCCCTGTCGGTGGCGGTGAACCTTCACGGTCATGGCGTCGACCATGGCGCATTCCATGTCCGGCTCATGCGAGCAGGCGTCGAACAGCCGTTTGAACACGTCGGCCTTGCGCCGGTCGCTGTAGCGCCGGAACGCGGTGCTCCAGTTGCCGAACAGCGTAGGCAGATCGCGCCACGGGCTGCCGGTACGAGCAATCCACAACACCGCCTCCAGGAACCGGCGGTTGTCCCCGCCACTTCGACCCTGGTCTGTCGGCTTGCCCGGACAATGCGGTTTCATCTTCGCCCACCAGGCGTCCGTCAGCACATGGCGACCCATCAGCACCGTGGATCGTAATCCACGCTGCCTGTGAATTCCCACGGGCCTTATTGGAGCCTGACGGACACATTCAAGTGCATTACCAGGATCATAAAGGCGGGCGCTCCTCGATCTGCCAGCGGTAGCGATATCCTTGAAGCTCCGGCCATATGATGATCTGGTTGCTGCGTCACCTGGAGCCGTCCGCGCCTCACGCCGCCAAGGCTTGGCGACATGCCTTGTTGACCACCTCACGTCTCACGTCGTGCACAGTTTCTCGTACTCCTTTCCGGCGGAACGGAGCCTTCTTCTGAGAAGCTGAAGGTCTGCCGGGAGAGCGGCAAAGCGATCCATATAACGAAATGGGAGTCGACACCACTCCTGGGCAGAAAACTACAACATTTTCAAAGCGTAGTACGGTGTCTCTGGCGGAGAGGGTGGGATTCGAACCCACGGTACGCTTGCACGCACAACGGTTTTCGAGACCGTCCCGATCGACCACTCTGGCACCTCTCCGGAGGCAGTGGCGGCCGGCTTATAACCTCTCCGGGAGCAGCCTGACAACTAATTGACAGGCCCGCATCGATCGGATAGATGCCCGCCAGTCGCTTCAGGCCGCGTCCGGTCGGGAGGGGCGTTGCCGTGCTCCCATCGTTGGGTGCCCGGCCCATCACAAGAAGCGACTGGGTTCGCCGGCATCCGCTCCAGCGGGGCACGCGCGGATCAAGAGATCGGAAAGCCTGAACAATGTTCGCAGTCATCCGCACCGGCGGGAAGCAGTACCGCGTCACCCCTGACCTCGTGCTTAAGGTCGAGAAGCTCGACGCGGAGGCCGGGGCTACCGTGACCTTCAACGACGTGCTCGCGATCGGCGGCGAGAGCGGTACCAGCATTGGCACGCCGCTGGTGCCTGGCGCCAGCGTCACCGCGACCGTGATCGCCCAGGACAAGCTGGATACCGTCATCATCTTCAAGAAGCGCCGCCGGCAGAACAGCCGCCGCCGCAACGGTCATCGCCAGCCCGTCACGGTGCTGCGCATCGGCGAGATCAGCCCCGCCTGACCCGTCTTCCGGAACCTGCGTTTCCGGATCGGCGTCGGCAGCTCACAGGCACAGGAAGACAGGCCATGGCACACAAGAAGGCAGGCGGCTCGTCCCGCAACGGTCGCGATACCGCCGGACGCCGCCTCGGCGTCAAGAAGTTCGGTGGCGAGACAGTGATCGCCGGCAACATCATCATCCGCCAGCGCGGGACCAAGGTGAAGCCTGGGCGCAACGTCGGCCTTGGCCGCGACCATACAATCTTCGCCCTGATCGACGGCAACGTGAAGTTCGAAACCCGCTCCGAGGGGCGTGTGCAGGTTTCGGTCGACGCCAAGTCGCTCGCCGCCGAATAGGATACCGTTTCGGTCGGTCGAAGCTCAGGGGTCGGCCTTCGGGCCGGCCCTTTTTCGTCTCCACGATGTCCTTCGTCGAACGCGGCCTGAACGGACCGAGACCAGCATGAAGTTCCTTGACCAGGCCAAGATCTACGTGCGGTCCGGCGACGGCGGCGACGGCGTCGTCGCGTTCCGGCGCGAGAAGTTCATCGAGTTCGGCGGCCCGGATGGCGGTAACGGCGGCCGCGGCGGTGACATCGTGTTCGAGGCGGCGGCCAACCTGAACACGCTGATCGACTTCCGCTACACCCAGCATTTCCGGGCGCGCAAGGGCGGCAACGGATCCGGCTCGGACCGCACCGGTGCGGGCTCGCCGCCCGTGCTGATCCGGGTGCCTATCGGGACTCAGGTCTTCGACGAGACCCGGGAGGTGCTGCTGGCCGACCTCGACCAGCCGGGCAAGCAGGTGCTGCTGTGCCGTGGCGGCGACGGCGGGTTCGGCAACGCGAGCTTCAAGACCAGCACGAACCGGGCGCCGCGTCGGGCCGACAAGGGCTGGCCGGGTGAGGAACGCTGGGTCTGGCTGCGGCTCAAGCTGATCGCCGATGCCGGGCTGATCGGCCTGCCCAATGCCGGCAAGTCGACCTTCCTGTCGGTGGCCTCCGCCGCCAGGCCGAAGATCGCCGACTACCCCTTCACCACCCTGCACCCCCAGCTGGGCGTGGTGCGGCTGTCGGACTCGGAAGAGTTCGTGCTGGCCGATATTCCCGGGCTGATCGAGGGCGCGCACGAGGGTGCCGGGCTCGGCGACCGCTTCCTCGGCCATGTCGAGCGCTGCGCCGTGCTGCTGCACCTGGTCGACGGCGCGGCCGGCAACGTGGTGGAGGCGTGGCGGACGGTCCGGGAGGAACTGGTGGCCTATGGCGGCGGCCTGGCCGACAAGCCGGAAATCGTGGCGATCAACAAGACCGACGCGATGACGCCGCAGCAGCTGGGCACGCGACGCCGTGCGCTGGAAAAGGCGACCGGTGCCACGGTGCTGACGGTGTCCGCCGCCACGCATGGCAACGTTCCGGAAACGCTCCGGGTGCTGCAGGACCGTGTTGCCGAAGGCCGCCGAGCAGTCGGATGAGCCTGCCTGGCTGTCCCTCCTCCCCGGCGCCGTCGCTCGACCAGGCACGTCGGCTGGTGGTCAAGATCGGCAGCGCGCTGGTGGTCGATGGCGAGGCGGCGGCGCCGCGTGCCGAATGGCTCGACGGCGTCGCCGCCGACATCGCCGCCTTGCGCCAACGCGGCGTGGAGGTGATCGTCGTCTCGTCCGGCGCCATCGCGCTGGCACGCCACGCCCTCGGGCTGACCCGTCGCAGCCTGCGCCTGGAGGAGAAGCAGGCAGCGGCTGCGGTCGGCCAGATCCGGCTGGCGCAGGCCTGGAGCGTCGCGCTGTCTGCGCACGGGCTGGTCGCGGCACAGCTGCTGCTCACGCCGGACGACACCGAGGACCGGCGTCGCTACCTGAACGCACGGGCCACGCTGTCAACCCTGCTCGGGCTCGGCTGCGTGCCGGTGATCAACGAGAACGACACGGTCGCCACGGCCGAGATCCGCTTCGGCGACAACGACCAGCTGGCGGCCCGCGTGGCCGGGATGATCGGCGCCGACCAGCTGGTTCTGCTGTCGGACATCGACGGGCTCTACACCGCGGATCCGCGCCAGGACCCGGACGCACGGCACATCCCGCTGGTGACGGATCTGACCCCGGACATCGAGGCCATGGGTGGTGCGCCGCCGCCGGGCTACTCGTCGGGCGGCATGCGAACCAAGCTCATGGCAGCCGGGATCGCCACGCGGGCCGGCTGCGCCATGGCGATCGGCCTGGGCAGCGTCGCGAACCCGCTCCGGGGGCTCGGGACGGAAACGCGCTGCAGCTGGTTCCTGCCGGTGCCGGAAGGACGCTCGGCACGTAAGCGATGGATCGCCGGCAACCTGCGGCCGACAGGACAGCTGGTGATCGACCGCGGCGCGGCGCGGGCCCTGCACGCCGGCGGTTCCCTGCTTCCGGCCGGGGTGTGCGCGGTCGAAGGCAGCTTCGGGCGCGGCGACCTGGTGCTGGTGGTTTCGGAGGACCGTGTCGGGATCGCGCGCGGGCTGTCGGCCTATGCCAGCACGGATGCGGCCCGCATCATCGGCCACCGGTCCGACGCGATCGAGACCCTGCTCGGCTGGCGCGGCCGCGACGAGATGATCCATCGCGACGACCTGGTGCTGGCGTCGGGCTGAGCCCTGTGCCGCCTTTCCTTCCGATCAGCGCGGCGGCCAGCGCAGGGTCGGCTCGGACCGGCTGCGGGGCGCGCGCTCCTGGTCGACGTCGCGAAGCGGCGTGGCGCGCAGCGGACGCCTCGGGCCCACCGCCTCGTCGTTGAACGGCGGCCCGTCCGACCAGTCGTCGCTGTCGCGTGGTCGACGTGGAGTGTTGGGCAGCAACGCCTCGGGCAGAACCGGCGGTACCGGAACCGGTTGCGGACGAGGGCGCGCGGGTCGCGGACGAGGCACGATCTCCTCCGCCACCGGCTCCTGCTCCATCGCACGGGCGGGCGGGCGCGCCACCTCCGGCAGCCGGTTGGCCAGCATGCGCAGCTCGGCATGGACGTCGTCGAGCTGCGCCTCGATCAGCTCGAGCCGGTCCTTCAGGCCGAACACCGCGAACGGCATCAGCAGCAGCGCGAAGCCGAACAGGATCGCGACGATCAGGATCGCGAGCTGGATCCACCACGGCATCCAGTCCGGCAGGGGCAGCATCGACGGCACAAGCCACTATAGACTCAAGCGAATCCGCCCCGCCAGACAGATCGAGGGCATCGGCAGGCGGCGTTGCTACATGCCGAGTGCCCGCCGGTAGATGTCGAGCAGCGTTTCCTGCTCCTCGACGTCGGACGGCTCCTGCTTGCGGATGCGGATGATCTGGCGGATCACCTTGACGTCGAACCCGGCCGACTTGGCCTCGGCGAAGATGTCCTTGATGTCGGAACCGAGCGCCTTGCGCTCCTCCTCCAGCCGCTCGACCCGCTCGATGATGCTGCGCAGCCGTTCCGCGGCGATGCCGCCCACGGCACTTGCCGCGGTGTCCGCGGGCGCGTCGTCATGCCCGGCCGCCCGGTCCGCCGCTTCCAGCGTCATGATCCCTTGCCCCCGCCACGCCATCGGTCCCGATCGACCGCCAAGGCCGCGGGGCTTACCTTGGCAGGACGCGCCCGGTCAATGACAATGCCCGCGTTTCGTCACGCCGGGACGGACAGCAGGGAGCCGATTGGATGCCAGCGATGAGCACGGTGGACAGCTTCGACTACATCGTCTTCGGTGCGACCGGAGATCTGACCATGCGCAAGCTGTTGCCGGCGCTGTACCACCGGTTCCGCGACAAGCAGATCCCGCCAGACTCGCGCATCATCGGCGCGGCGCGGTCGCAGCTGTCGGACGACGACTACCGCGGCCGTGCGGACAAGGCGCTGCGTCGCTTCGTAAAGGCCGACGCGCTCGACGACGCGCTGATCGGGCAGTTCCTCGACATGGTGTATTACGCCAGCGTCAACGGCGCCGAGGCGGCGAGCAGCTGGGAGAACCTGCTGCGGCTGTTCGGCGACGAGGTGCGCGACAGGATCCGGGTGTTCTACCTGGCGACGTCGCCCGAGCTTTACGGGCCGATCTGCGAGAACCTGTCCGCGAAGGGGCTGGTGACCGAGGCGGCCCGGATCGTGCTGGAGAAGCCGATCGGCCACGACCTCGGCTCCGCACGCCGCATCAACGACGAGGTCGGCCGCTACTTCGACGAGAAGAAGATCTTCCGGATCGACCACTACCTCGGCAAGGAGACGGTGCAGAACCTGATCGCGCTGCGCTTCGCCAACCCGGTGTTCGAGCGGATCTGGAGCGCGGACGCGATCGACCACGTGCAGATCACCGCGGCCGAGACCGTGGGCGTCGAGGGGCGCGGCGACTACTACGATAACTCCGGCGCGTTGCGCGACATGATCCAGAACCACCTGTTGCAGGTGATGTGCCTGGTGGCGATGGAGCCGCCAGGCTCGCTGGAAGCGGACGACCTGCGCAACGAGAAGCTCAAGGTGTTGCGGGCCCTCAAGCCGGTCACCGAGGCCGACGTCGCCCACGTCGCGGTGCGCGGCCAGTACGGGCGCGGCCAGGTCGGCCACGAGATCGTGCCGGCCTACCTGGAGGAGCTCGGCGAGGGCCGGCAGAGCGACACCGAGACCTTCATCGCCATCAAGGCGGAGGTGCACAGCTGGCGCTGGGGCAAGGTGCCGTTCTACCTGCGCTCGGGCAAGCGCCTGCCGGCCAAGGTCAGCGAGATCGTGGTGCAGTTCCGCGAAACGCCGTGGTCGATCTTCCCAACCCGGCTGGAAGCGAACCGCCTGATCATCCGGCTGCAGCCGGAGGAAGGCATCCAGCTGTCGGTGATGAACAAGGTGCCGGGCGGCGACGGCATGAACCTGCGCCCGGCCAACATCGACGTCTCGTTCGAGCAGGCGTTCGGCGCACGCTATCCCGACGCCTACGAGCGGCTGCTGATGGACACGGTGCGAGGCGACCCGGTGCTGTTCATGCGCCGCGACGAGGTGGAAGCGGCCTGGACCTGGGTCGAGCCGATCCTGAAGGCGTGGAAGAGCCACCCGGGCACGCTGCACCATTACAGCGCCGGCACCTGGGGTCCGGAAGCGGCCCGCACGCTGATCCGCGTCACCGGCCACAGTTGGCACGAGCAGATGGGTTGATCGAAACGGATTGCGTGGCGGATCCGGGTTCCGGCTGGCGGAGCGTCGCGCTGCGGACGGATGTTGCACTCGTGGTCGCTCGGGCGATGGCGGAGCTGCCGCCGGATCTGGATGCGAGGATCAACGCACTCTGGGCCGCGGAATGCGCCGGGCGGCCAGGCCTGTTCAACGGTCGGGTGTTCTGCGCCGACACGATCGCACCGGACCGCATCGACGGCCACTGGACCGAATACCGGCGCGTGCTGGCACAGATGCGGCATCCGGACCTGTTCGACCGGCTGCAGATCCGTGCGCTGGCGGTGAATGGCCTGATCGAATGCCGGGACGGACTGGTCCTGGGGCGGCGTCATAGCGGTGCGATGTACCTGCCAGGCTTCTGGCAGTCGCCACCGGCCGGCAATGTCGAGGCGCGGAACGGGCTGGACACGATCGACCTGACCAGCCAGCTACTGGCGGAACTGGACGAGGAACTCGGTCTGCAACCGGCGGAAGTCGAGGACGTCCGTGCGGTGGTGGCGATCGAGCATGCCGGTACCCATGTCGTCGACGTCGGCTTCCTACTTCGAACGACCCTGTCGTTCGCGACCATCGAGGCGCGACGGGTGCACGCAGGAAATGACGAGTATGATGCGCTCCGCGTGGTCACACCGGATGCCGTTGCGCGGCTGCTGTCGGAAGGCGAGCCGATGCTGCTGCCGTCGGCCCGGATCCTGATGGGCTTCTGGAACGGCTGAGACCGGAGCCCTCCGGTCAGACGGCCTCGGCGAACAAGGCGATGATCGCTTCGCAGAAGGCGGGCAGGTCCTTCGGATTGCGCGAGGTCACCAGCTTGCCGTCCCTGACCACCGTCTCGTCGACCCAGGTGGCACCGGCGTTGCGGAGATCGGTCTGCAGCGACGGCCAGGAGGTCATGGTGTGTCCGGCGACGCCGCCGGCATTGATCAGCATCCATGGACCATGACAGATGGCCGCGATCGGCTTGGCCGCCGACACGAAGCCCTTCACGAAGCTGACCGCATCCTCGTCCAGGCGCAGCTTGTCCGGATTGGTGGTGCCGCCCGGCAGAAGCAGGCCGTCGAACGATCCGGCATCGGCCTCGGCGACGGGCAGGTCGACCCGATGCTTGCCGGCCGGGTTCACGTCCTCGTTCATCGCCTGGATTTGCCCGGCCTTGAGCGACACCAGGGTGATCTCGGCCCCGGCCTCACGCAGCGCCTCGACCGGCCTTGTCAGCTCCACTTCCTCGACCCCGTCGGTCGCCAGCACGGCAATCCTGCGTCCGGTGATGTCGGGCATCTGCGTCTCCTGCACGATGTGGTGCAGCAACAACGGCAGATGGCGGGACGTGTTTCCTCCGGCCGCCATCACGGCCGGAGGAAAGCTTCCGGATGATCCTAGCCGAGCAGCCCATCCATGTTGGTGACGTGAACGGCGTTCAAGGTGATCGAACCGCCGCCCGACAGGTCGATGACGGTGCCGGCCCTCGAATGGATGAGGCCGGTCACGGAGGTGCCGGACAGGGCGAGATGGTCGGTGCCGAACCGGAAGCCGTTGATGGTGGCCTGGTCCGTCCTGCCCGACGAGAACAGGGTGGCGCCGCCGTTGGAAGCGATGTCGAGCAGCTCGGTGCCGCCGCCGCCGGAGATGCTGGCGGTGCCGCTGCCGGTGGTGATGGCGCTGTCGCCGGCGGACAGCACCACGTGGTCCGAGCCGGTGCCGAGCTGCATGGTGACCATGCCCGAGCTGTTGCCGCCGAGCAGGGTCTCGTTGCCGGCGCCGGCCTGCATCCAGGTGGATCCCCCGGCCGCGCCGACCAGCACGTCGCCGTTGGCAGCACCCTGCAGGAAGGTGGCGCCGCCACTGGCCTGCAGGTAGCTGTTGCCGCCGGAGCCGGCGCCGAACCAGCCGCCGCCGGAGCCGGCATGCACCGTGTCCGAGCCGGTGCCGCCGGTGACGACCGCAGCGCCGGCCGAGCCCTGGAAGACCACGTCGCCGCTGCCGTTGTAGACGACGTTGTCGGTGCCGGCACCGCCGCCGGTCACGGTGGCGCTGCCGGTGGTGAGGGTGACCACGCTGTTGCCGCCGTCGACGCTCAGCGCGCCGCTGCCGCCCATCACGGAGGCCATGCCGGCGCCGCCATGCACGGTGGCGGTGCCGGCGCTGCCGTCATAGTCCAGGATGCCGCTGCCCATCGAGATGCTGGTGGCGGAGCCCGCAGCGCCGCCGGTGACGGTGGTGGCGCCAGTCGACAGGATCAGCGAGCTGGTGCCGCCGGAGTTGTACGTGAGGTCGCCGGCGCCGGCCCACACGGTGTTGCCGCCGGTGCTGTCCACGACAACGCTGCCGGTCATGCCGGCACCGTTCAGGACAACGGTGGCGTTGCCGCCGGTGTAGTGCAGCGAGGACGGGCCGCCGAACAGCACGGTGGCGGACGGGCCGGAGGTGGTGACGTCGACATTGCCGGTGCCGGTGGCGGCGAGCACGATCATGTTGTTGTCGCTGGCGGCGCCGCCGCTGATGTCGATGCTGCCGCTGCTGACCTGGAACGTGCTGTCGCCGCCGCTGACGTAGCTGAGCGGCGCGGCTCCCACCCAGACGGTGTTGCCGCCCTCGCTATGCACCGTCGTGCTGCCGGTCCCGCTGAGGTACAGCGTCGCGTTGCCTCCGGTGAAGTCGAGGGAGGCAGCACCCCCGGTGACGGTCGAGGCGGTGGTGCCGGCATCGATGACCGCCGCCTGCGACGCGTCGCTGCTGACGGCGTAGCTGGAACCGGTCTGCACGTAGGCAGGCGCGGCCGGCGTCGGCGTGACCGGGGCCGGGATGACGGGAGGCGTGACCACGACCGGCGCCACCACCACCGGTGCCGCCGCGATCGTCAGGCTGCCGGTGACGAAGCTGCGTTGCGCGTCGTTGGACAGGATCAGCTGGTAGCTGCCGGACGACGAGGCCGTGAGACCGGAAGTAGGCGTCAGCATCACCTCCGACAGCGCCGCCTGTACCTGCGCCGTGGTGCCGCTCATCAGCAGGGCGCTGGTGGACACGTCCGGACGCTGGATCAGCGTTGCCGCGACGTCCGCCGGCACGCCGGCGATCGACAGAGTCCCCTCGGAGGCAGGAAGCAGCAGCGTCACGGACACGTCGGACCCGTCACCGCTCGTCACGACCAGGTCGGGGAAGAGCGCTCCCTGCTGCCCGCTGATGACGGTCGCGGAACCGGCTCCGGTGATCTCGACGCTGGTGTCTTGCGTGCTCATGAGGTTCGTCCTGCTGGCTTGAACAAGCTGTTTCGAGTCGACAGGGGATCAGGCTTGAGCGCCCGGACCGCTGCCAGCGACAGCTGCCATTGCTAAAAGACGAACGTTAAAGATCGGTAAAAAGTCGTTACAGGCGGACGGCGGAAGTCAGCCTGGATCGGTGCCGATCTGCTTGATGTCAAAGAAGTGAAGTCCGCTGTTCATGTCGGCGGTGCGTCGCATCATGAACGCCGAACTGGCCAGGAACACCGGGGCACCATCCATGTCGTCCGCCATTGCAGCGCGGTTGGTGGCGACGAAGCCCGCCAGCCGCGTCCGGTCGCCGTCGACCCAGCGCGCCAGGGAGTAAGGCGTGCTTTCGAAGCCGATGGTCACGCCGTACTCGCCGGACAGCCGCGCCTGCAGCACGTCGAGCTGCAGCGTGCCGACCACGCCGACGATCGGCGGGCTGCCATCTTGCGGGCGGAACAGCTGCACCACCCCCTCCTCCGCCAGCTCCTGCAGCGCGGACCGCAGCTTCTTCGCCTTCATCGCGTCGTCGAGGCGCACCCGGCGCAGGATCTCGGGCGCGAAGTGCGGCACCCCGGTGAAGCGGATGTCCTCGCCCTCGGTCAGCGTGTCACCGATGCGCAGCGTGCCGTGGTTGGGAATGCCGACCACGTCGCCGGCAAACGCTTCCTCGGCCAGTTGCCGGTCGCGGGCGAAGAAGAACTGCGGCGTATGCAGCGCGAACTGCTTGGCCGAGCGCACGTGCTTGACCCGCATGCCGCGTGCGAGCCGGCCGGAGCAGACACGGGCGAATGCCATCCGGTCGCGGTGGTTCGGGTCCATGTTGGCCTGGATCTTGAAGATCAGCGCGGTCATCGCCGGCTCGTCCGCCTGCACGATGCGGCCGTCCGTCGCCTGGGCGCGCGGGGCGGGCCCGAAGCTCACCAGCGCATCGAGCAGGTCAGTCACGCCGATCTCGCGCATGGCGCTGCCGAAGAACACCGGGGTCAGGTGGCCGGCGTCGAAGCCCTCGCGGTCCCATTCGGGAAGTGCTGCCTGCACCAGCTCGAGTTCCTCGCCGAGCGCGATCATGCGTGGGTCGGACTGGGCCAGTTCGGTCGCGCAGTGCACCTTTCTCGCCCGCAGGTCATAGGTGCCGGCAAAGCTGGCGGCGCGGCCGATCGGCCAGGTCGCCGGCGCGGTGTCGAGCGCCAGCGCCTGGGACACCTCGTCGAGCAGGGCGAACGGGTCCTGAGCCTCACGGTCCATCTTGTTGACGAAGGTGATGATCGGGATGTCGCGCAGGCGGCAGATCTCGAACAGCTTGCGCGTGCGCTCCTCGATCCCCTTGGCGGCGTCGATCACCATTACCGCCGAATCTACCGCGGTCAGGGTGCGGTAGGTGTCTTCAGAGAAATCCTCGTGGCCGGGGGTGTCGAGCAGGTTGAAAATGCAGCCGCCGTACTCGAACGTCATCACCGAGGTGACGACGGAGATTCCGCGGTCGCGCTCGATGCCCATCCAGTCGGAGCGGGTGCGCCGGCGCTCGCCTTTGGCGCGCACGTTGCCGGCGAGCTGGATCGCGCCGCCGGCGCGAAGCAGGCGCTCGGTCAGCGTGGTCTTGCCGGCGTCCGGATGCGAGATGATCGCGAAGGTGCGTCGGCGGGAGATTTCGGACTGAAGGTCGGACAAGGTCAGGGGTTCCACCCCATCGGTCCGCTTCGCGGCCCGATCCCGCCAAGGGCGCCGCCCTTCGAACCCATGGTTTCATCAATCGGGTGTCCAAAGGGCGACTGCCCTCTGGCGGAGGTGCAGGAGGCAGCGCCTCCTGCAAGAAGCATCAGCGCGAATAGAACTCGACGACCAGGTTCGGCTCCATGGTCACCGGATACGGAACGTCCGACAGCTTCGGGCTGCGCTGGAACCGCCCCTTCATCGCGCGGTGATCGACCTCGAGATATTCCGGCACGTCGCGCTCGCCGCTCTGCGCGGCATCCAGCACCACGGCCAGCTGCTTGCTCTTCTCCCGCACCTCGATGGTGTCGCCGTCGCGGACCAGGAAGGAGGGGATGTTCACCTTGCGACCGTTGACCGTCACGTGGCCGTGGTTGACGAACTGGCGCGCGGCGAACGGGGTCATCGCGAACTTGAGGCGGTAGATCACCGCGTCCAGCCGGCGCTCCAGCAGGTCCACCAGGTTCTCCGAGGTGTCGCCCTTACGGCGCACCGCCTCGTCGTAGTACTTGCGGAACTGCTTCTCGCTGATGTTGCCGTAGTAGCCCTTGAGCTTCTGCTTGGCCATCAGCTGCACGGAGAAGTCGGACGGCTTCTGCTTGCGCCGCTGGCCGTGCTGGCCGGGACCGTACTCGCGCTTGTTGATCGGCGACTTGGCCCTGCCCCACAGGTTGACGCCGAGCCGGCGGTTGATCTTGTACTTGCTCTCGAGGCGCTTGGTCACGAGCGCACTCCTTTCGACATTTCTATGCGGTGCGCGTCCAGGCCGTCGGCCCGCCGCCTTGATCCGCTTGTTGCACCGGTAGGCCCGGACCCGGAGGTCGAGGCGGGCGCGTTCCGTGTTACCGGCCTCGCAAGCGAGGCCGGCCGGACCGTCCACGTTTCCGGCAGTAGCCGGCGCGTATAGGAGCGGCCGGTCGCCGAGTCAACCGGTAGGCGGAGGCCTCAGCCGCCCTCGTCGCGCCCGCGCAGCCGCCGGCCCAGTGCCAGCTCGGTGACCACCCCGTGCAGCGTGCGCAGCTCCTGCTGGGTCACCTCGCCGCGCTCGAAGAAGTGGCGGAGGTTGCGCACCATGCCGGGCCGCTTGGGCAGGTTGCGCAGGAAGCCGCAGGCGTCGAGCTCGCGGACCAGGTGGCCCATGAAGTTCTCCAGCTCCCCCTTGCTGGCGACGCGGGTCTCGTTGGTCATCAGCGTGCGCGGGGCCGTGTCGTCGGCCGCCAGCCACCACTCGTAGGCCATGATCATCACCGCCTGGGCCAGGTTGAGCGAGGAGAAGCCCGGGTTGAGCGGGTAGCGGATCAGCGCGTCGGCACGCGCCATGTCGTCGCTGTCGAGCCCGGCGCGCTCGGGGCCGAACAGGATGCCGACGCACAGGGCCCGGCCGGCGATCTCGCGCATCTCCGCTGCCCCGCCCCGCGCGGTCAGCACCGGCTTGACCACGTGCCGCGGGCGCGGACAGGTGGCGAACACGTGGTGCAGGTCGGATACCGCGTGGTCGACGTCCGGGTGCACGGTCGCCTGGTCCAGGATCCGGTCCGCACCGGAGGCAGCGCGCCAGGCGCGTTCCTGCGGCCAGCCGTCGCGCGGAGCCACCAGACGGAGGTGGAACAGACCGCCATTGGCCATGGCGCGGGCGACGCTGCCGACGTTCTCCGCCAGCTGCGGCCGTACCAGGATCACGACCGGGCTGTTGCCGATCGGCGCCAGTGCGGCGCCGCCGTCGCGGCCGGTCACGCGCGCCGCCAGGTGGTGCCGGCGGGCCCGTCCTCCAGCACGATGCCGTCCGCCAGCAGCCGAGCGCGGATGGAATCGGCGCGGGCGAAGTCGCGGTTCTTGCGCGCCGCCAGCCGCTCAGCGATCGCCTGCTCCACCGCCCCGGCATCCGCATCGGCCCGGAACCACTGCGCCGGATCCGCCTGCAGCAGGCCGAGCAGCCGACCAGCGGCGCGAAGGTCCTTCCCGGCCGAACGTTGTCCGGCCAGAGCGGCGTCGGCCAGGCGGTGCATCACCGCGATCGCGCCGGGGCTGTTCAGGTCCTGGCACAGCACGTCGAGGAACTCGTCCGGCACCGACCCTTCGCCATCCGCTTCGACGTGCTGGATCGCGCGGTAGAACCGGTCGAGCGTCCGGCGCGCCTCGGCCAGACGGGTGCGGGTGAAATCCAGCACCGATCGGTAGTGCGTGCCGAGCAGCAGCAGGCGCAACGCCTCCGCCGGTGCCTCCTTCAGCACCTCGCGTATCGTCAGGAAGTTGCCCAGGCTCTTGGACATCTTCTCGCCGTCGACGTTCAGCATCGCGTTGTGCAGCCAGACAGTGGCGAAGCTGCTGCCGGGAAAGCCGCACAGGCTTTGCGCGCGCTCGTTCTCGTGGTGCGGGAACAGCAGGTCGCTGCCGCCGCCATGGATGTCGAAGCTTTGGCCGAGATAGCGCTCCGCCATGGCGCTGCACTCGATGTGCCAGCCGGGCCGGCCGCGTCCCCACGGGCTGTCCCAGCCCGGCAGCTCCGGCGTCGACGGCTTCCACAGCACGAAATCGCCGGAATCGCGCTTGTAGGGCGCCACCTCGACGCGGGCGCCGGCCAGCAGCTCGTCGGGATTGCGTCCCGACAGGCGGCCGTACTCGGGAAAGTGCCGCACCGAAAACAGCACGTGGCCATCCGCCGCGTAGGCGTGGCCGGAGGCGATCAGGTTCGAGATCAGCGCGATCATCTCGCCGACGTGGTGGGTGGCACGCGGCTCGATGTCGGGCCGCAGGATCCCCACGGCAGCGAGATCGGCGTGCAGCTCGGCGATCGTTCTGTCAGCCAGCGTGTCGATGCCGATACCGAGCTCGGCAGCCCGCGCGTTGATCTTGTCGTCGACGTCGGTGATGTTGCAGACGAAGGTGACGCGCGGGTAGAGCGCACGAAGCAGCCGTACAAGCAGGTCGGCCGACAGCATGGCGCGCAGGTTGCCGACATGCGGCAGGTCGTAGACGGTGGGCCCGCAGTAATAGACGCGCACATGCGCCGGATCGAGCGGCACGAGGGGTGTCGTGGTCCGGGTCAGGCTGTCGTGGAGGGTGAGCTGGGCCATTGCCCGGTTTTGCGGCATCGGCCGCAGGGCGGCAAGCACGTGCCGCAACGAACACGCCGGGTGAAGAAGCGATGACCGAGGTCGGAACCGTCGAAGCCGGGAAGACGGTGCACGCCGTGGTCCTCCTGCGCCTGGCGGTGCCGTTGGCGATCGTCAGCCTGTCGGAGATTGCGATGGGGCTGGCCGACACGATCCTGCTCGGCGGCCTGGGTGATCGTGCGGTGGCGGCCGGCGGGCTATCGGGCACGCTGTTCTTCGCCATCGGCGCGTCGCTGCAGGGGCCGCTGATGGCGGCCGGCATTCTAGCGGCACAGGCGCGCGGCGCCGGCACGCCGCGTCGCATCGCCGGGCTGTACGGCACCGGTCTCTGCCTCGGCCTCGCCCTGTCTGTGCCGCTGTTCGTGCTGTTCGGCCTGGCCGATCCGATCCTACGCCGCCTCCATGAGCCGGCGCCGCTCGCGCACGACGTCGGGCTCTACCTCGGCATCCTGCGCTGGGGCACGCCGGCCTACGTGGCCGGGCTCGGGACGATGCGGGCGATGCTGCCGGCGATCGATCAGGCTGGCCTGCTGCTTCGGGTCACTCCGGCGATGGCGGTCGGCAACGGGCTGCTGAACTACGCGCTGATCTACGGCGCGGCCGGACTGCCGGCGCTGGGGCTGCGCGGCTCGGCGATCGCCAGCGCCGCCACCCTGTGGATCACGGTGCTGGTGCTGTTCGCCTGCCTACACGGCAGCCGGCGCCGCGGCAGGCTGGTGACCCCGCCGCGCGCCGAGCGGCGCGAGCTGGCGCCGCTGCTGCGGCTCGGGCTGCCGATCATGGCGACGATCGCGGGCGAGGTGCTGATGTTCCTGCTGGCCAGCCTGGCCGCGGGACTGCTCGGCACCGCATCGCTCGCCGCGCACCAGATCGTGCTCGGCATCGGCACCTTCACCTTTATGGTGCCGATGGCGCTGGGCCAGGCGGCGAACGTCCGCGTGGGCCTGGCAACCGGCGCCGGCGACCGGATCGCGGCACGCCGCGCCGGGCTGGTGGCGATCGGCATGGCAGCGCTTGTCATGGGCGCGATCGGGCTGCTGCTCCTGTGCACGCCGGACCTGGTGGCGTCGGCATTCCTGGACCCCTCGGTTCCCGGAAACCGGGCGGCGTTCCGGATCGCCGTCACCCTGCTCGGCATCCTTGCGCTGTTCCAGGTGGCGGACGGGGTGCAGGTGGTGGCGATCGGCGCGCTGCGCGGCATGGGCGACACCAGGACGCCGATGGTGCTGGCGCAGCTCGGCTACTGGCTGGTCGGCCTGCCGCTGGGATGGATGCTGGCGTTCCGGCTGCGATACGGCGCGTCCGGGCTCTGGATCGCGCTGGCGGGAGCGCTGGTGGCGATCGCGGTCATGATGGCGACGCGATTCGTGCTGGTCACCCGCATCCCGAAGCCCGGATACCCAGCGCGGTGAGGCCATGCGTGGCGCTGCTCGCGCTGCCCATGCTCATGGGCCCCGGCCCGGCCCGGGGACAGGTGTGGATGCACCAGGACCTGCTTCCCCTGCCCAGCTTCCGGAGCTTCGTCCGAGCCTTGCGCGCGCGTGGCTACCATCCCTGTCTCGCACTGCCTGCAAACCGGTCCGACCTCTTCCTGAACGACATCGGCAACGGCACCATCAGGCACCGGTATCCCGAACTGGTATCCTGCAGCGGCACCGAGCTGAACGATTGCGTGTTCCTGTTCGCCAAGCCTGGCCAGGCGACCGTCGAGGTCGAGACGATCGGGGAGCAGCCGGCGAGCCTCGCCATCTCCTCGATCAGGCGACTCAGCCAGGATCAAACGGAGGCCGCCCTTCGCGACGGATGCGATGCCGGTCCCTCGCCGGACAGTCCCTGCCCCCGTTGAACGTGACGACGCCCGCTGCGGAAACAGCGGGCGCCAGCATCGGCCAGGTATCGGCGACCTGCTACATGCCGTTCATGTTGCCCATGCTGTTGCCGGAGTGACCGCTGGTCGGCACCGCCGGCACGTCGGGGTCGGCCATGCCCAGGCTCATGCTGCGCATGATCCACAGCGAGCCGCCGATCAGGATGAACACCACCAGCAGGGCGAAGCCGAAGGCGGTGACGTTCCAGCGCTGCTCCGATCCGGCGCTCATGTGCAGGAAGCACACCAGGTGGACGAAGATCTGCACCACCGCCAGGGTCGCGATCAGGGGTGCGATCCAGCCGGCCGGCAGCGTGCCCGGCACCATGACGGGATAGAACGCTGCGACGGTCAGGATCACCGACAGCGCGAAGCCGATCCCGTAGGCGCCGTAGCCGGCATGGCCGGCACCCCCGGATCCCTCGATGTGGGTCTTATGCGAGTGTCCGTGCAGTGCGGGATGATCCATCACCGAACCCCCATCAGGTAGACCAGGCTGAACACGCAGATCCAGACGATGTCCAGGAAATGCCAGAACAGGCTGAGGCACATCAGCCGGTTGACGTAGCGGGTGTCGAGCGGCTTGCGCATCACGGTGAGCTGCACCATCAGCACCAGCATCCAGAGCAGGCCGCAGGTGACGTGCAGGCCGTGGGTGCCGACCAGGGTGAAGAAGGCGGACAGGAAGGCGCTGCGGTCCGGTCCGTGCCCCTCGGCGACGAGATGGTGGAACTCGTTGATCTCCATCCCGACGAAGCCGGCGCCGAGCAGGAACGTTACGGCCAGCCAAGTGATCACCTGGCCGAGCCTGTGCTGGTAGGCGTTGATCATGGCGAAGCCGTAGGTCGAGGAGCTGACCAGCAGCAGCGCCGTCTCCACCCCCACATACTTGAGGTCGAAGATGTCGCGGCCGCTGACGTCGCCCGCATACTGGTGCCGGCTGACTGCGAACGCGGCGAAGATCGTCGCGAACAGGATGCAGTCGGTCATCAGGTAGAGCCAGAAGCCGAACACGTTGTTCGGCTCGTGGGAATGGTCCTCAGCGAACTCGCCGTGGTGGGCGACCAAGCTGTCAGGCGACATGGGTCAGCTCCAGCTGCGCCACGCGTGCGTTGTGCAGCCCCTCGATGCGGGCCACCTCGGCCGCCGGCACGTAGTAGTCGATGTCGTCGTTGCAGGAACGGACGATGAAGGTGCCGATTACGCCCAGCATGCCGATGATCGCCAGCCACCAGATGTGCCAGATCAGCGCGAAGCCGACGATCCCGGCCGCCACCGACATGATGAAGCCGGCCGGCGTGTTCCGCGGCATGTGGATGTCGGAATAGACCGGGGTCTCCCGCGCCTCCTGGCCACGCTTCTTGGTCTCGTTGAAGGCGTCCAGCGCGTCGACGTGCGGCAGCACGGCGAAGTTGTAGAACGGCGGCGGCGAGGAGGTGGACCACTCGATGGTGCGGCCGTTCCACGGGTCGCCGGTGATGTCCTGGTTCTGCGGCAGGTGGCGCTGGCGGATGCTCACCACGAGGCCAATCACGGTGCAGGCGATGCCCGCCGCGATGATCAGCGCGCCGAAGGCGGCGACCCACAGGTAGGGCGTCCACTGCGGGTTGTCGTAGTGGTTCATGCGCCGGGTCATGCCGAGGAAGCCCAGCACGTAGAGCGGCATGAACGCGACGTAGAAGCCGGTAAGCCAGAACCAGAACGAGGCCTTGCCCCAGCTGTCGTTCAGCTTGAAGCCGGTGGCCTTGGGGAACCAGTAGGTCAGGCCCGCCATGTAGCCGAAGAACACGCCGCCGATGATCACGTTGTGGAAGTGCGCGATCAGGAACAGCGAGTTGTGCAGCACCCAGTCGTTGCCCGGCAGCGCCAGCATCACGCCGGTCATGCCGCCGATCACGAAGGTGACCATGAAGCCCATCGTCCACAGCATCATGGAGGTGTACTGGATGCGCCCCCGATACATGGTGAACAGCCAGTTGAAGATCTTCACCCCCGTCGGGATGGAGATGATCATGGTCGTGATGCCGAAGAAGGCGTTCACGTTGGCGCTGGAGCCCATGGTGAAGAAGTGGTGCAGCCAGACCACGAAGCTCAGGAAGGTGATGCAGACGGTGGCGTAGACCATCGCCTTGTAGCCGAACAGGCGCTTCTGGCTGAAGGTCGGCACCACCTCGGAGAACACGCCGAAGGCCGGCAGGATCAGGATGTACACCTCCGGATGGCCCCAGGCCCAGATGAGGTTGACGTACATCATCTGGTTGCCGCCAAGCTCGTTGGTGAAGAAGTGCATGCCGAGATAGCGGTCCAGCGACAGCATGCCGAACGTGACGGTCAGGATCGGGAACGCAGCCATGATCAGGATGGCCGTGCACAGGATGGTCCAGGTGAAGATGGGAATGCGCATCCAGGTCATGCCCGGTGCCCGCATTTTGACGATGGTGACGAAGAAGTTGACACCGGTCAGCAGGGTGCCGAGGCCGGTCAGCTGCAGCGACCAGATGTAGTAGTCCACGCCGACGCCCGGGCTGAACTTGAGCTCGGACAGCGGCGGGTAGGCCAGCCAGCCGGTCTGGCCGAACTCGCCCAGCACCAGCGACACGTTCACCAGGATGGCGCCGACGGCCGTCATCCAGAACGAGAACGAGTTCAGGAACGGGAACGCCACGTCACGGGCGCCGATCTGCAGCGGGACTGCGATGTTCATCAGCCCGATCATGAACGGCATGGCCATGAAGAAGATCATGATGGTGCCGTGGGCGGTAAAGATCTGGTCGTAGTGGTGCGGCGGCAGGTAGCCGGCATGGCCGCCATACGCCATGGCCTGCTGCGCGCGCATCATGATCGCGTCGGAGAAGCCGCGCAGCAGCATCACGATGGCGACGATGATGTACATGATGCCGATCTTCTTGTGATCGACCGAGGTGATCCACTCCTTCCAGAGGTAGACCCAGCTCTTGGTGTAGGTGATGGTCCCGACGATGGCCGCGACGACCAGGGCCATGAACACGCCCGCCATCATGATGATCGGCGAGTCGAGTACGGCCACGTCCGCGAGGGTCATTCTCCCCAGCATGATCCTGCTACTCCCTAACGCCGGAGTGGAAACTCTCGGCCTTGCCCATGTACTTGGCGATGATCTCGTTGAACAGGTTTGGCTCGACGTCCGAAAAATACTGCACCGGCGCCTTCTCTTCCGGAGCCGCGATCTTGACGTAGTCACCGGCGTTGAGCGGGACGCTCGACTTGCGCGCGTTGGACACCCAGTCGGCGAACTTGTTGTCTGTGGTGGCGATGGCGTTGAAGTGCATGTCTGAGAAGCCGCGCCCGCTGTACATCGCCGACAGCCCGGGAAACGTCCCTTCCCGGTCCGCGATCAGGTGCAGCTGGGTCCGCATGCCCGCCATGGCGTAGATCTGGCTGCCGAGCTCGGGAATGAAGAACGAGTTCATCACGGAGTCCGACGTGATCCGGAAGTCGACCGGGGTGCCGACCGGGAAGGCCACCTCGTTGATGGTGGCAACTCCTTGGTCGGGGTAGATGAACAGCCACTTCCAGTTCAGCGCCACTACGTCGATCACCAGCGGCTTCCTCTGGCTGTCGAGCGCCTTGTAGGGATCCAGGGCGTGGGTGCTGACCCAGGTCAGGTAGCCCAGGAAGGCGATGATCGCGCAGGGAATGCCCCAGCAGAAGATCTCGATTACGCCGGAATGGCCCCAGTCCGGTTCGTAGCGGGCGCCCGCTCCCTCCCGGTAGCGCCAGCCGAACCACAGGGTCAGGAGGATCACCGGCACGACGATGACCAGCATGGCGTAGGTCGAGGTCAGGATCAGCGATTTCTCTGCCGCGCCGATCGACCCTTTCGGGTCAAGAATCGAGTACTTGCACCCCGCCAGCGACGCAAGCGCCGCCAGGGCGAAGGCCCTGGTCAGGAACGGCAGTCTCTTCGTAATCATTCCGCGCCTCGTTGATACGGCACCCGTCGTTCACCTCGTCCTGGCCTGTGCCAGGACGTGCAGGCAGACACCGGTTCGCCGCGCTTCCCGCTCGGGAAGACCTTTTCGCCGCTCGCAGCCTGGCCTCCCGGCCACGCCTTCCTCGCCACGCGCTGTCTTGCGCATCGCACCATTCGCGATGTTCAATATGCCGCTTTATGCTCCACTACCAGATTGCTTCTTGTCCATGTAACCTTTGTCGTCAGCTGGCCGCCATGCGGAGCCGGCCGCTCACCCGTTCATGGCCCATCAGCGGCAGCAGGTCACGCAGTTCCGGCCCCTGCTCCTCGCCGGTCAGCGCCAGCCTCAGCGGGTGAAACAGCGCGCGGCCCTTGCGGCCGCTCGACTCGCGCAGCGCCTTGGTCCAGCTCGGCCAGGTGGCGTGGTCCCAGGGATGCTCCGGCCCGTCCGGCGGCAGCGCGTCGATCGCCTGGAGCAGGAAGTCGGCCTCCCCTTCCTGCACCGGCGGCACGATGCTGCCGCTGACCACGTCCCACCAGTGCCGCAGCTCCGACAGCATGTCGACGTTGCCGCGCACCGCGTTCCAGAACGCTTCCGTGGCACCCTCGGGCAGCCGGTCCTGCACCTGCCCGAACGGCATGACGTGCATGGTGCGCCGGTTCAGCGCCAGGAGCTGGCGCATGTCGAACCGCGCCGGCGACCTGGACACCCGGCGCAGGTCGTAGCTGGCCGCCAGCTCGTCGAAGCCCAGCGGCTGCGGATCCTCGGAGGTGCCGAGGCGGGCGAGGTAGGCCACCAGCGCGGTCGGCTCCATGCCGTCGTGCCGGAGGGCGCGGAGCGACAGGCCGTCGAACCGCTTGGACAGCTTCGACCCGGCCTCGTCGAGCAGCAGCGGCAGGTGGGCAAAGGTGAAGCGGTCCGGCCGTCCGCCCAGCGCCTCGATGATATCGAGCTGCACCCCGGTGTTGGTGACGTGGTCCTCGCCGCGCAGCACGTGGGTAATGCCGAGCTCCAGGTCGTCCACCACGGAGGCGAAGGTGTAGAGCACGGTGCCGTCGGCGCGGATCAGCACCGGGTCGGACACCGACGGGAGCTTCACCTCCGTGCGGCCCTGCACCAGGTCGTCCCAGGACGCGTTGCCGTCGGACAGCCGGAACCGCCAGTACGGCTGCTTGCCGTTCGCCTCCGCCTGGGCGCGCTGCTCGGGGGTCAGGCGCAGCATGGCCCGGTCGTAGACCGGCGGCCGGCGCTGGCGCAGGCGCTGCTCGCGCTTGGCCCGCAGCTCCTCCTCGCTCTCGAAGCAAGGATACAGCCGGCCGACCTGCTTCAGCCGCGCCGCCGCCGCCTCGTAGCGCTCGATGCGGTCCGACTGGCGCACCAACTCGTCCCATTCCAGCCCGAGCCAGCGCAGGTCGTGCTGGATCCCGGCCACGTGCTCCTCGCGCGACCGTTCGGCGTCGGTGTCGTCGATCCGGAGCAGGAAGCCGGCGCCGTGGCGCCTGGCGTGCAGCGCGTTGGCCACCGCCTGCCGGGCGTTGCCGACATGCAGCAGCCCGGTCGGGCTCGGCGCGAAACGAAGCTTCACCGCGGCACGATCCTAGTCGTCCTCTTCCTCGTCGCCGTCCAGGCCCTCCGCCCGGCGCGGGTCGATCGAGCGCCAATCGCGCTCGATCTCCGAGCCAGGGTGCGAGGCGAACTCGTCGAGCTCGTTCGCCGAACGCCAGCCTTCCTCACCGGCATCGACCACCTCGGCGTCCTCGCCGAACGCGAACCAAGCAGCCAGTACCTCGCGGCTGCTGGCGCCCGGCATGCGGCAGCGCTCGATGCTGTCGCGCACATAGGCACGGCAGAACGCGTTCGCCAGCGGCAGGGTCGGGAAACCGCCGACCTCCTCCACGATGTCGTCTTCCGAAGCGCCCGACAGGTCGATGATCCGCACCCGCCAGCCGTCCTCCGGACCGAACAGGTCCTCGCTCATGCGCTCGGGCCCGTTCCGGCATCCCGTTCGGCAACCCGGCGCAGCAGGAACTCCCGCCCGACCTTCACCCGCGGGACCCCGTCATAGGCGACGATGTCGGCAGTGGCGTAGGTTTCCGACCAGGTGTCAGGGATGAAGCTGCCGGTGCCGACCACGTCGATCGGCGCCTCCGCGTCGGCCATGACCCGGCACTTGTCGACGCCGAAGCCGGAGGAGGCGATGATCCTGACCCGGTCGAACCCGGCCTCGTCCAGCGCCTCGCGCATGCGCCAGATCGCCGCCGCCGACACGCCAGTGCCGACCAGGTGGCGCAGCTCGGCGTCGCTGCGGTAGCGGCGGATCGCCCCCGGGGCATGACGCTCGATCGCTGCGTAGCTTGCCTGGGGGTCGAGGCCCTCCAGGAACCGGCCGCCATGGGTGTCGAGCCGCACGCCGATCCGTCCCGCCGCGGCCAGCTCGGGGAAGCGCCGGCAGACCGCCAGCCCGTCGGACACCTCCAGGCCGAAATAGTCCGTCAGCACGGTCAGGTCGGCATCGGGAAAGGCGTCGTGGAACATCTCGGCCGCCGCCACCGTCGAGCCGGCATAGCCGATCAGGGCGTGCGGCATGGTTCCCGCCCCGGCGTCGGCGCCGTAGAAGTGCGCGGTGGCGTCATTGGCGCAGCCGGTGAAGCCGAGCGCGCCCTCGCGCTGCGCCGCCCGGCCGCCAACCGCTGCGGCATAGGCCATCATCTCCTGCATCTCCCATCCGGCGCAGTGGCGGGCGTCCATCGCCAGGAACCGCACCTTCGGCAGGGCGAGGCACATCTGGTAGGCGTTGTGGGCAGCGACGCACGCCGCTCCCAGCCTTTGCAGCAGAAGCGTTTCCAGGTCGACCAGGCCGGCGAAGCTGCCGGACACGTAGACCAGCGGCTCCCCGGCGCCGACCCAGTCGCCTTCCGCGACGCAGGGCTCGCACTGCACCTCGAGCCGACGTGCCCGTGCGGCCTCGGCGAGCCAGCCCGTCATCAGGCCATAGGCGGCGATCACCGGCCGGCGCAGGAAGAAGGCATAGGTGACGCGGCGGTCGCCGAACCGTACGACGATCGCCCTGGTGCGGTTGAAGTAGGCGTCGGTCCTGGCGCGGATCTCCGCATCGCCAACCGTTCCGTCCGCTCCGGTCACCGGGTCGCCGCCCGATGCCGGGTGGTGAGCTCCTCCGCCACCAGGAACGCCATCTCCAGCGACTGCTCGGCGTTCAGCCTGGGGTCGCAGAAGGTCTCGTAGCGGCCGCCCAGGTCCGCCTCGGTCAGCTGGTGGGCGCCGCCGACGCATTCGGTCACGTCCTGTCCGGTCATCTCGACGTGGATCCCGCCGGGCCGGGCACCCTCGGCCGCGAACACGTCGAAGAAGCCGCGCAGCTCGGACAGGATCGCGTCGAACGAGCGGGTCTTGACCCGGGACGCGGTGCTGACCGTGTTGCCGTGCATCGGGTCGCACAGCCAGACCACGGTGCGGCCGGCCTTGCGCACCGCGCGGAGCAGCGGCGGCAGGTGCCTGCGCACCCCGTCCGCGCCCATGCGGCTGATCAGGGTGAGCCGCCCGGCCTCGTTCCACGGGTCGAGGAGGTCGATGAGGCGGAGCAGGTCACCGGCCGTCGTGGTGGGCCCGACCTTGAGCCCGACCGGGTTGCGCACGCCGCGCAGGAACTCGACATGCGCCCCGTCCGGCTGGCGGGTGCGGTCGCCGATCCACAGGAAGTGCGCCGAGCAGCCGTACCAGTCGCCGGTGGTGGAATCGACCCGGGTCAGCGCCTGCTCGTACGGCAGCAGCAGCGCCTCGTGGCTGGTGTAGAACTCGGTCTCGTCCACCTGCGAGGCGTTGGCGCCGAGGCCGCAGGCGCCCATGAAGGCGAGCGTCTCGTCGATCCGCTGCGCCAAGTCCTGGTAGCGCGCCGCCAGCGGGCTGCGCTCGACGAAGCCCAGGTTCCAGCGATGCACCTGGTGCAGGTTGGCGTAGCCGCCGCCGGCAAAGGCGCGCAGCAGGTTGAGGATGCCGGCAGACTGGAAATAGCCGGTCTCCATCCGCGCCGGGTCCGGCAGCCGGGCGCGCGCGGTGAACTCCGACCCGTTGACGATGTCGCCGCGGTAGCACGGCAGGGTGTCGCCGCCGACAGTCTCGGTGTCCGCGGAGCGCGGCTTGGCGAACTGTCCGGCCATGCGGCCGAGCTTCACCACCGGCACCTTGGCGCCGAAGGTCAGCACCACCGCCATCTGCAGCAGCACCCGGAAGGTGTCGCGGATCACGTCGGCGGTGAACTCGCCGAAGCTTTCGGCGCAGGCGCCGCCCTGCAGCACGAAGGCGCCACCGTCCGCCGCCAGCGCCAGCTGCTGCTTCAGGCGGCGGGCCTCGCCGGCGAACACCAGCGGCGGGTAGGCGCGCAGGCGCGTCTCGACCGCGTCCAGCGCCGCCTGGTCAGGATAGGACGGCGCCTGCCTGATCGGGCGGTCCCGCCAGCTCGAAGGGGTCCAGGCCGGCCCGGTCGGACCAGTTGCGGAAAGGACGGCGCTCATCTGGATGTCTTCCGGATCCTCTTGGCCAGGCGGCCGCGCCGGCCCGGAGGTGGCGGTCTCGGCCAGCGGATGGCCCTCCTTATCCTCTCAAACCAACTCGAACGAAAGTGCGCCGCCGATCGTCCGGGCGATCCCGGCATGGGGCTGGCCGCTGCCCGCAGGCCGGAGGCGGCCGGCCAGCGGGCATGGCACCGGCGCGGCGATCCCGTTCCGGGGACGGCCGGGACGCGGATGCGGCAACGGCGCAAGCGTCCCCTCCTGCGGGCGCAAGGTCGTTGTGGCGCAGGGGAAGCCGGGAACCGCGATCAGCGCGATGCCAGGTGGTGCACCCGGCTGCCCTCGACATCCGCATCCGCCAGCGGCCGGAACCCGTCCAGGGACCGTTCGTCCTCGATCCGGTTCCGTCCGTTCTTCTTTGCCTGGTAGAGGGCCCCGTCGGCACGGGCGATCAGCGACAGCGCGCCGTCCTGGCTGCGGAGGAAGGCGAGTCCCCCGCTCGACGTCACCGGCCGGTACAGGTCGCCCACCCTGTACGGCACCTCGGTGAGGGCACGGTGCACGGCCGACACGTTGCGCAGAACGGCCTCCGGAGCGCCATGCAGGATGAGGAGGAACTCCTCGCCGCCGTAGCGCCCTGCCGTGTCGGACGCACCGATCGCGGCGCCGAGCCTGGCGCCGAAGGCGGTCAGCACCTCGTCGCCCGCCAGATGACCGAAGCAGTCGTTGATTTCCTTGAAATGGTCGATGTCGCACAGGAGAACGGCAAGCGGCGCGCCGGAACGCCGGGCCGTTGCGACCGCCTGTTCCAGGACCTCCATGATCGCGCGTCGGTTGGCCAGGCCCGTCAGGGCGTCCGACAGGGCCTGTCGCTGCAGCTCGCGCCGGGCCTCCTCGATCTCGGCGGTGCGGGCGCCCACCAGGTCCTCCAGACGCCGCTTCTGGCGAAGCAGCAACCGGATCCGGACCTGCCAGGTCCCGGCCAGCACGCCGGTCGCGGCCAGCGTGCACAGCCCGTAGAACCACCACCGACGCCACCAGGGCGCGCGGAGTTGGATCGCGAAGCCGACCGGCGCGGAGGTCCACCCATGCACGGTGTCCACCGCGACCAGCTCGAAACGGAACTTGCCCGGCGGCACGCCCGCATAGCGCACCTCGTGCCCGGTCGTGGCGCTCCAGTCGGCATCGATCCCGCCGAGCCGGTAGCGGAACGCGACGTTGTGGCCATGGCTGTAGTCGAGGTCGACGAACCGGACGGTGAGCGAGGCGGCACTCCAGTCGGTCCGGATCGACGGCGCCAGCGCCAGCGACCGGTTGTCGAACGTCAAGCCGGTCACCAGCGGGTGCAGCACCTCCGCCGGCGGCCGGGCGGTCGGATCCACGAGATGCGACAGGCCATGGCTGGTGCCGAACCACATCGAGCCGTCCACGTCCTCGTAGACGGCCGCCTGGTCCATGTCGTTGGTGATCGGCCCGTCGCTGCCGTCGAAGCGCCGCCAGGTGACGCCGTCGAACATGTCGACGCCATGATCGGTGCCGAGCCAGATCCAGCCCCGGCGGTCGCGACGGGCGAACAGGACGTTGTTCGAGCCGATGACCGGCGACGTCACGGAAGGCAGGACGTCGACGCGGCGGCCGGTCACGCGGAACCGGAGCACGCCGGTCGACTCGGTGCCGACCCACAGCTCGCCACCGGGCGTGAAGGTCAGCGCGAACGGCGCGCTCTTCAGCAAGGCGGGCAGCACCACGAGGCCGAACCGTCCGTCGACGCCGCGCCGGAACACGCCGTCCGCGGACAGCGCCCATACTGTGCCGGCAGGATCGGTCGCCACCTGCTGCACGTCGTGCGCCAGCACCAGGTCCGGGTGGACATCCGCGGCCGGCGCGTCGGGCCGCGCCACCAGGAACAGCCCTCCCGGCGTGCACAGCCAGAGCCGGCCGTCCGGGTCGGTGTCCGCCGTCACCACCCGGCCAACCGAGGGGAACCGTTCCACCGTGTTCCGCGCCGGATCGATCCGGCTCATCGGGGCTCCGACGGGTGCCAGCCAGACCCGGCCGGCCTGTGTTGCCTGGGCGACGTAGTTGGTTTCAGGGGACAGGCTCGACGCCGTGTCGCCGATCGCGGCGGTGCCGCTGTCGGTCGCGACCCAGAGCTGGCGGTTGGCAAGCCGCGTCATCGACCAGACGATGTTGCTGGGCAGGACGTCGTCCGCGGTCCAGTGCTCCCAGCTGCCCATGCCGATGCTCCGGAACACGCCGGTCCCGAAGCTGCCGACCCAGAGCGACCCTTCACGGTCGAACATGAAGGCCTGCAGGCGGTTGGTCGGCAGGCCGCCGGGATGGTGCGCATAGGCGCGCCAGGCGGTGCCGTTCCAGTCGATCAGGCCCGTGGCGCCCTGGGTCAGGACGCCGCCATGCCGGTCGTCCAGAAGGCCGAGCCGTTCCGGATGGGCGACATAGGAGGTGTGCTCGCCGGGAGCCGCTCCGCCGGAACCGCGGCCACCTGGCAGGATAGCAACCTCGAACCGGTCCCGGCCCGGCCTGCGCCAGGCGATCCGCTCAAGGCTGCGGGCCCAGAGCGTACCGTCAGCCGTCCGGAGCGCCACCTGCCAGCTGTCCACGGGCAGGCCATCGGCCTCGCCAAGCACCGCAACCCGTCCGTTCGCTTCGCGGCAGATCGAGACGCCACATCCGATCAGCAGGCCGCCTCCGGCGTCCGGCGCGACAAACCGTGCGCCTGCCAGTTCCGGGACGCGGCCCAGCGTGTCCGGGCCGAATACCGGGGAGAACCTGCCGACCGCGTCGGCGCCGACCGGCGCGCCGAGAAGCGTGCCGCCGACGTCGAGCACGACGCGGGTGGCGGTGACGGCCAGGAGATGGGAGGACAACAGCCGGACGGGTGGCCCGACGTCGACCATCGTGAACGTTCCACCGTGACGAACGTACAGGCCGTCGGCGGTGACGACCCAGACCCGCCCGGGCTCGTCGGTGACGATCTGCTGGATCCAGGCCGCCGAAGGCAGGCCGTTGCCATAGGCACCGATACCCGCGCCGTCGTAGCGGTAGAGACCGGCCTCGGTGCCGACCAGGATATAGCCGTCCCGGTCCTGGGCCAGGGCATAGATGGTGAGGTTCCCGAGTCCCTGCTCGTCGGTGAAGTTCTGGAACCTGGTGAACTGGGCCTGGGCAGCCGGGATCGGGAACCAGGGCAGAAGCAGGCCCAGCAGCACCGCATGCAGGACGAGCCATCCCGGCCGCTGGCCACGATGTCCGGCACCAACTGCCCCGTGGACCAACATTGTCGCCGCCACTCCTCCCCGAGCAACGGTGTGTGAAGGAATCTGGTTAGCGATTGCTGAAAATTCGCGGTTCGCAGGACGGGAATCGAGCGCTTCACGTCGCTCAAGGGATGTCGCGGCCGGCTTCGCCTTCGTGACGGCGGCGTCCAGCGCCAGACCGTACTCCAGGCTCACCGTCGTCTTGATGGCGACAGTCCAAATAGAAGTATTGTCGTCCCTCACTGGGATCGGGATGATTATTTGTCCCACGCGCTATAAGTTAGTTAAACGAAACAAACGGTTTGATAACCTTCTTGGGGACAAGTATTGCACGTCCGAACCCTGAGCCGGGCAAATACAGAATCGTCAAGATAAGGTTAATCTATGGCCGACACATTCGTTACGACATCGATCGAAGATGCGCAGTTTTCCGACGGGTCCGTCCTGTCCGGAACCTGGACCGCCGAGTACGACAGCTCTGGCAACCTGGTCGCCGTCAGCAACGCTACCTTCACCGTCTCGGGAAGCGGCGGTACCACCACCTTCACCAGCATGGGAACGCTGCCCTACGCGACGTCCGCCAGCGGCTCGTCCTACGAGATCCATTCGCTGCATTCGAGCGGCGGGCAGTACACCGGCCTCTACATCGACTGGAAGACGGAAAACCCCAGCTCGCTGTACGAGGGCACCCCATCGCTCTACACCTCCGTCCAGAACGGCGCCGGCAGCAGCCCGAACACGCCGCTGCGACTGGTCAGCGACGGCAGCACCGGGACCGGCTCGACGCCCATTATCAGCGGCCTTCCGTCCAGCGAGACCGGCACGGACCAGGCGGCATCCATGCCGTTCGCCGCCGTCACCGTGTCCGACTCCGACATGACCACCACCGTCAGCGCGACGATCACGCTCAGCAGCAACGGCGTGCCAACCAATGCCGACGGCACACTGAGCGGCACGGGTCTCAGCAAGACTTCCGGCCAGGTAGGAACGTACACCCTCACCGCGACGACGCCGGGCAACCTGACTGCGGAACTGGAAGCGCTGAAGTTCACGCCGACCGTCGGCCAGGTCGCTCCCGGCCAGACCGTGTCCACCCTGATCGACCTCGCCATCAACGACAGCGACGGGTCGATGGCGGCGGACACCGCGCTCACCGTCAACGCCACCTGCTTCCTGCGCGGTACCATGATCGCCACGCCGGACGGCGAGACGGCGGTGGAAAGCCTGCGGGCCGGCGACCTGGTCACGGTGATCGAGAACGGCGTCGGCGTGTCCAGGCCGGTGAGCTGGGTCGGCGGTCGCGGCATGGACGCAGCCGGGTTCGGCAACCGCAAGGAGGCGTATCCGGTCCGCATCCGCAGGCATGCGGTCTCCGAGAACGTCCCGCACCGCGACCTGCTTGTCACTCCGGAGCACTGCATCCTTGCCGGGGGCGGCCTCGTCCCTGCCCGCATGCTGGTGAACGGCGGCTCCGTCGTCGTGGACCGCTCGATCCCCGTCTACGACTTCTTCCACGTCGAGTTGGACACGCACGGCATCCTCCTCGCCGAAGGGCTCGCCGCCGAAAGCTATCTCGACACCGGCAACCGCGACCTGTTCGTGGACGGGACCGCCGGCGTGTCGGTCAGGCGCGACCTTCCCATGGCGGCGCCGCTTGTCGTCGCCGGCGATCTGGTCGAGCCGATCTGGACCCGCCTCGCCGACCGGGCCCGCCTGCTCGGCTTCCGGTGCAGCGACGACAGCGCCCCTGTCCTGACCGACCAGCCGAACCTGCGCCTGCTGCTCGAGGACGGCCGCGAGCTGGACGCCTGCTGGCACAACGGGCAGCGCCACATGTTCCACATCCCGCGCAACGCCCGGCCGGTCCGACTTCTGTCACGCAGCAGCGTGCCGGCCGAGGTCATCGGTCCGTTCGTCGACGACCGCCGCACCCTGGGCGTCGCCGTCGACAAGCTGGTGCTGTGGACCGGATTGCAGGACGTGGTGGTCCCGATCGGCTCACCGGGTCTCGGCGGCTGGCACGCGGAGGAAGGAACGCATCGCTGGACCAACGGACAGGCCGAGCTCGACCTGCCCGATGCCGGGCCGGACACCGTTCTCGACGTGCATCTCGCGGCGACCGGGCTCTACTGCGAACCGGTCGCCTGATCCCACGAACGAGCGGCTCAGGGCCGGCGGGCATAGAACAGGTAGGTCGCCGCATACGGAACCAGCGCCACCTGCCCCACCGTGCAGGCGGCGGCGGGAGCACGCCCGCCGCTGGTGTCGAGGCGCTGGATGAAGGTCGTGCGCGAGAACAGGCCGGCCGGCCGTGGACCGCTGCTGGTCGCGACCGCCTTGAGCAGCAGGCAGGCGATCGAGCCCCTGTCAGGGCAGGCGGGACCGCTTCCGGCGGCGGCACTCGCCAGCTTCCCGCCCCAGACCGTGCTCCCGTCGCTCGGGCTCCGCCAGCTTGGACAGTACTGCTGGACGCCGTCCGCAGCCTCGACGCAGGCTGGCTGCGGTGCCGTCGCGGCGCCCGGCACCGCAGCCAGCACATGCTCGGCCAGGTCCGGATGCGCATCGGGCTCGGATGCGGACAGCCTCGCCTGCGGACCGAGCAGCCGCCAGGATGCCGGAGAGGAACGGTCCGCTGCCGGCAGGCAGACATAGGTCTGGGTCCCCTTCGCCCGCGCCGACAGGAACAGGAGGTTCCCGGGCGGCGGCGCCAGTGCGCCCGTCGGGGGTGCCGCAGGCGCCGGTGCAGCGCCGGCGAGCAGCAGCACCGCCGACGCGGTTCCGACGGCTTCGGACATGTCGACGAGCCGCTTCAGCCGCATGTCCTACACCTGTTCCTGGTTGCGGTGGTTCCTGCCGGAAAAGGACGAGATCGGGCAAGACCTGCCCTGCCGTCGCCCGTGACGCGCCTGCAGGAACCATGGCCGTGGAATCCGCCTTGCAAGCCGTCGTCGCCTCCTCCACGCCCGGCATTCCGGAGTCCGCCCACCCATGACCGGCCATCGACACACGCTGCATGCGCACCGGCATCACCACGGCTGGAACCGCGACAACCCGCCGGCGCTGCGCGTGGCACCCGGCGACAGCGTGCTGTTCGAGACGGTGGACAGCTCGGGCGGCCAGCTGTCGCCGCACAGCACGCTCGGCGACCTGCGTGCGCTGGATTTCGGACGGGTGAACCCGGTCACCGGCCCGGTCCACGTCGACGGCGCCGAGCCCGGCGACGCGCTGGTGGTGCGGATCGAGCACTTCGGGCCGTCCGGCTGGGGCTGGACCGCCAACATCCCCGGCTTCGGCCTGCTCGCCGACCAGTTTCCCGATCCGGCGCTGCATCTTTGGCAGTACGACGCGGACACGCTGGCGCCGGCCGCGTTCGGATCCTTCGCCCGGGTGCCGCTCAAGCCGTTCGCCGGCACGATCGGCGCGGCACCGGCAGAGCCCGGCCTGCACAGCGTCGTCCCGCCGCGCCGGGTCGGCGGCAACCTCGACATACGCGACCTCGGCGCCGGCACCACGCTGGTGCTGCCGGTGGAGGTGGCGGGGGCGCTGTTCTCGATCGGCGACACCCATGCCGCGCAGGGCGACGGCGAGGTGTGCGGCACCGCGATCGAGAGCCCGATGACGGTGGCGCTCAGGTTCGAGCTGCTGAAGGGGGCCGCACCCCGGTTCCCCCGCTACGAGCTGCCCGGCCCGGTGACGCGGCATCTCGATTCGTACGGCTACGACGTCACCACCGGCATCGGCCCCGACCTGCACGGCTGCGCCCGCGACGCGGTGTCCGGGATGATCGACCTCCTGGCGGCGCGACACGGCGTGAGCCCGGTCGAGGCCTACATGCTGGCCAGCGTCGCCGGCGATCTGCGCGTCTCCGAGATCGTCGACGTGCCGAACATGGTGGTCTCGCTCTACCTGCCGCGGGTGCTGTTCGCCTGAGCGCGGGTGGTGTCACCGTTTGGTGTCACAAACCAGCGGTGGAACCAGGCGAGCGTGCGCCGGCGCAGGTCGTCCCGGTCCGCCTCGCGCCGGAGCGCGTGCCCCTCGCCGGGATACACCACGAAGTCGGTGGGCACGTTCAGCGCCTTCATCGCGGTGTAGTACTCCAGGCTTTGCGGCATCGGGCACTCGGCGTCGCGCTCGCCGACCGCGATCAGCACCGGGGTCGAGACGCCGCGCATGTGGGTGATCGGCGAGGCGCGCAGGTAGGGTTGGGGGTTGTCGTACACCGAGCCGCCGAAGTTGACCTCGTCGGAGCCGGCCTGCGGCGCCTCGCCCTCGATCGACAGCCAGTCCGACACCCCGGCATCGGCCACGCCGGCGCGGAAGCGGTGCGTCTGCGTCACCGCCCACATCGTCATGTAGCCGCCATAGGAGCCGCCGGTGATGCCGAGGCGCCGGTCGTCGACCGGGGCTGCGCGCTCGGCCGCGTCGACGCCGGTCAGCACGTCGCGCCAGTCGCCGCCGCCCAGGTCCTGGATGCTGGCGGCGGCGAACGCCTCGCCCTGGCCGAAGGAGCCGCGGTAGTTCGGCTCGAACACGTCCCAGCCCTGCGCCAGCAGCGCCCGGAGGCTGCCCTGCGCCGAGGGGAACGCAGGGGTGGCCGCCGCCTCCGGGCCGCCGTGGACCAGCACCACCATCGGCCGCCGCTCCCCGGTCGATCCCGACGGTTCCAGCAGCCAGCCCTGCACGTCGAGGCCGTCGTCGCGCCAGTTCACCGAGCGCGCGGTGAAGGGGGCCGGAACGCCCGCGTTGGCATGGGTGACCGCGTGCCAGCCGCCGATCGGTCCGGCGACGATCTCCGGCGGATCGGTGAAGCTTTCGGCGACCGCGGCGATGCCGTGCCGGCTGCAGGACACCGACAGGCCGTACCGTTCCGACGACAGCGCGCCGTGCCCGGACCAGGACGGGGCGCCGCCGCCGTCCAGCCTCCGGATCGAGACCGTGTCGCCGGCCAGGGTGACGCCGGTCAGCCCGTCGCCGCAGCGCCAGTCGATCGCGGTGACGGTGGCATGCGACCCAGGGGTCAGGTCGCGCGGCGCCGGGCCGGGGGCATCGAGCGGCAGCAGGTAGGCATCGCCGCCGGTGGAGCCGAAGTCGCTCATCCAGCCGCCGATGAAGGCGACGCTGCGTCCGTCGGGCGACACGACGGGGGAGGCCAGCTGCTCGCGCGGCCCGGGCGTGAACAACGTTCGCGACGCGCCGTTCGGGTCGAACGCGTACAGCCTGGCGATCCACCAGTTGTCGTCGCCGTCGCCATGCGCCGCGGTGCCGACGAAGCCGCCGTCGGGCCGCCAGTCGAACTCGTACACGTAGAGGTCCGGCGGCGACACGAAGCGCAGCGCCTGCCCGTCCAGCACGGCGATGCGCTGCTCGTCGACCGCGGTGCCGATCTCGCCCGTCAGCGGGGCCGCCGCCTCGGTGCGGCCGACGCGCTTGTGGGCGCTTTGCGTGGCCAGCACGGCGAGCCGGTCGCCGGGGCCGTAGCGCAGGCCCACCAGCGGCCCGTCGAACGACAGCAGCCGGCGCGGGGTGCCGCCGGCGGCGTCGACCACCTCGATGTCGGTGGTGCCGTCGGTGGCGTGGTCGAGCAGGAAGCCGAGACGGGTGCCGTCGCCGCTCCAGGCGGGGGATGCGATGCGGCAGTCCGGGCCGGGCTGGCATGGCAGCGACACGGTCGTGGCGTGGCCGAGGAGGTCGCGGATCAGCAGGGACTGCGGCGGGGCGGTGTCGGAGTCGACGTCGTCGTTCTCGATCGAGGCGACGTGCTGCCCGTCCGGGGAGAGGACGACGCTGTCGAACTGGTGCAGCGGCGGCGCTGCGAATGCGGCGACCGGACAGGCGAGGACGGCAAGCAGGACGAACGGGCGCATCGGGGATCCTGGCAGGGGGCCGGACCGGGATGCCATGCGGGGCTGCCGCCGTGAAGACCGCGGCACCGGAGCGGCGGGGTCAGGCCTGGCCAGTCTGGCCGCGCCCGTAGAGCAGCAGCATCACGAAGATCACCGCGCCGTAGATGATCTGGCGGCCGGCATCCGGCATCTGCATCACCGCCAGCATGCTCTGCAGCAGCACGATCAGGATGGTGCCGATGACGGTGCCGGCATAGGAGCCGCGGCCGCCGACGATGCTGGTGCCGCCCAGCACCACGGCGGCGATCGCCGGCAGCAGGTAGGTGTCGCCCATGCCCTGGAACGCCTTGCCGGCATAGCCGGTGAGCAGCAGGCCGGCGACCGCGCTGGCGCTGCCGGCCAGGGTGAAGCTCAGGCACACCACACGGCGGACCTTCATGCCGGACAGGTACGCGGCGCGCTCGCGGTTGCCGATCGCGTACACGGTGCGGCCGAACGGGGTGGCGCGCAGCAGCACGGCGGCGAACGCGCCGACGGCCGCCCAGACCAGGATCGCGTTCGGGAAGCCCGGCAGCAGCTGCCCGCCCGACATCCAGCGCACGATCGGCGCGGCCGACGAGGGCGGCGCGGAGCCGCCGGTGTAGAGCACCATCAGCCCCTGCAGCACCGCGTTGACGCCCAGCGTGAAGATCATCGACGGGATGCGCAGCACCGTGACGCCGATCCCGTTCAGGAGGCCGATCGCGGCGCCCACCGCCAGCGCGATCGGGATCGAGGCGACGCCGCCCAGCGTGCTGCCGGCGAGCCCGGTCGCCAGCATGGCGCCGGCGGTCAGCGTCCAGGGCACCGACAGGTCGATGTGCCCGAGCAGGATCACCAGCATCGCGCCGGTGGCGACGATGCCGAGGAACGAGGCGACCTGGAGCTGCTGCACCAGGTAGTGCGGCGACAGGAAGCTGCTGTTGTACAGCGAGCCGCCGAACAGGATGGCGACGATGCAGGCGCCGGCCACCACCAGCGGCGGGTCGAGCCGGTGCAGCCAGGCCCGGAACCTGTCCTGCGACCTTGGGCGCCGCGGCATCGCGGCCGGGACGCTCACCGGTAGGTTTCCAGACGGTTGCGTATGCGCAGCATCGGCAGCGCGCCGAGGCTGACCGCCAGCAGCAGGATCAGGCCCTGGAACAAGGGCTGCCACAGCGGCGACGCCTTGAGCACGAACAGCAGGTCGCCGATGGTGCGCAGGATGAAGGCGCCCAGCACCGAGCCCGCGATGCCGCCCACGCCGCCGAACAGGGAGGTGCCGCCGATCACCACGGCGGCGATGCTGTTCAGGGTGAGGTCGCCGGCCTGGATCGCGCTGGCCTGCGCCGACTCCGCGATCAGCGTCAGCAGCAGCCCGGCCAGGCCGGACAGGAAGCCGGCGCCGACATAGGCGGCGAACTTGGCCGGCGCCACCTTCACCCCCGACATGTAGGCGGACGCCTCCGCCGAGCCGATCGCGTAGATGCCGCGTCCGGTTGCCGAGCGGCGGAACGGCATCCACAGCAGCAGCAGCACAGCCAGCAGGAGGATCAGGCTCACCGGGATGCCGAACCACGCGCCGGTGAGGCGACTGGCGAAGTCGTCGTCGACGTCGCCGCCCGGGCTCGGCCGCAGCAGCAGCGACACGCCGTAGAACATGGTGCTGGTGGCGAGCGTGGCGATGATCGGCTGCAGCCGGCCGACCACCACGGCGAGCGCGTTGAACGCCCCCGCGGCGATGCCGCCGCCGAGCACTCCGGCGACGCCGAGCGCGATCTGCAGCCCGCTGCCGCTGACCAGGATGGACGCCAGGCAGTTGCACAGCACCACGATCGCGCCCACCGACAGGTCGATGCCGCCGGTCAGCACCGGCAGGGTCTGCGCCGCCGCGATCAGCGCCAGCAGCACGCCCTTGTTGGACGCGGTCACCAGCACGTCGGTGCGTATGCCGTTCGGCTGCAGCAGGAGGTAAAGCCCGAACATGGCGGCGAAGATCAAGCCCGCCAGCAGCGGCAGGGCGTTGTGACGCAGCAGCAGGCGAAGCGCGGACCGGTTCACGCCGCCTGTTCCCGTTGCGCGCCGATGTCGAGCGCGCCGGCGATGATCGCCTCCTCGGTGATGCCGTCGCCCTCCAGCAGGCGGTTGATGCGGCCGGCATAGAAGATCGCCACCCGGTCGCACAGGCCGACCAGCTCGTCGTAGTCGGTGGTGTGGAGCAGCACGGCGGTGCCGGTGGCGGCGAGCTCGCGCAGCAGGCGGTAGATCTCCTGCTTGGTGCCGACGTCGATGCCGCGCGTCGGGTCGCACAGCAGCAGCACGCGGGGCGTCGCCAGCAGCCACTTGCCGATCGCCACCTTCTGCTGGTTGCCGCCGGACAGGGTGCTGACCGGCAGGTCCAGCACCGCCTTGATCCGCATGCGGCGCACGATCTCGTCCACCGCGGCCCGTTCCTGGGCGCCGTTCAGGAACGGGCCGCGGCACCAGGCGCGAAGCGTGGCGGCGGTGAGGTTCTCGGCCACCGTCATCGGCAGCATCAGCCCCTCGGTCTTGCGGTCCTCCGGGATCAGCGCCAGCCGGGCCGGCTTCGCCATCGCGTCCGACGGGCCGCGGAAGGTGGCGGGCGCGCCGTCGATGCGGATCTCGCCGCCGAGGCCGGACAGGCAGCCGAACAGCGCCAGCAGGAACTCGCGCTGCCCCTGCCCGTCCAGGCCGCCGAGGCCGACGATCTCGCCCGGCGCCACCGACAGCGACACCCCGCGCAGGCGGTCCTCCCAGGCGAGCGACCGCGCTTCCAGCACCGGGGCGGCCGCCTCGGGTGGGCGGGGCGGGCGTGGCGGGAACATCTGCGACAGCTCGCGGCCGATCATCATGCGCACGATCTCGGCCTCGCTGCGGGTGCCGTGCGCGAAGGTCTCGACGTGGCGGCCGTTGGCATACACCGAGCAGGTGTCGGCGAGCTTCCGGATCTCGTGCATCCGGTGCGAGATGTAGAGGATCGCCATGCCCTCGCCGCGCAGCCGCTCCAGCAGCACCACCACGCGCTCGACATCGTCCGCGGTCAGCGCGGAGGTGGCCTCGTCCAGGATCAGCAGGCGCGGGCGGTGGCCGAGCGCCTTGGCGATCTCGACCATCTGCCGGCGCGACAGCGGCAGGTCGCGCACGCGCTGGCGCGGGTCGATGCCGTCGCAGCCGATCTCCGCCAGCAGCCGCTCGGCCTGCCGGATCTGCGCGCGGCCGTCGATCAGGCCGAACCGCCGCGGCGGGGCGGTGATGCCGATGTTGTCGGCGACGCTGAGGTCGGGCAGCAGCGACAGCTCCTGGAACACGCAGACGATGCCGCGCTTCTGCGCGTCGAGCGGGCCGCGGAACCGGACCGGCGCGCCGTCCAGGCGGATCTCGCCCTCGGTCGGCGCCACCACGCCGGACACGATCTTGATCAGGGTGCTCTTGCCGGCGCCGTTCTCGCCCATCACGGCGTGGATCGATCCCGCCTCGCAGCGCAGGGTGCCGTGCGCCAGGGCCGTGACCGGGCCGTAGCGCTTGACCACGTCCGACAGCTCCAGCAGCGGTGGCCGCGCCGCCGCATCCGGGGATGCGGCGGCGCTGCTCATTTCGCGGCGACCCCGGTGATCTGCTGGGCGGTCAGGTTGATGTCGCACACGGGGAAGTCGTGCGCGGCGAAGAAGGTGTCGCTCAGCTCGGGGAAGTAGTTCTTGCCGGGCTCGAGCGTCTTGTAGTTGGCGGACGGGATCGGCACGCTGATCTCGGCCGGCACCGACTGCCCGCCCAGCACCGCGAGCGCCACCTTCAGCGACACCGCCGACAGGGCCGGAGACTGGCCGGCGCTGTCGCCGAGCAGGCCGTCCTTGCTGTTGGCCGCGATCAGCTTGCGGAAGCCGTTCTCGCCCTCGCCGGCGATCGGGATCAGCGGCTTGTGGCTGTCGAGCACGGCGTGGGTGACGCCGGTGCTGCCGCCCTGGGTGTAGATGCCGTCGACGCCGCCGGTCACCGCGAGCGTGTCGGCGACCGCCTTCTGCCCGGTGCCGTCGTCCCAGTTGCCGACCACCTCCGAGACCTGGATGCCCGGATCCTCCGCCATCGCCTCCCGGAAGCCCTCGTGCCGGTCGCGGTCGACGCTGTTGCCGGGTACGCCGCGCACCTCGATGACGCGCTTCTTCTCCTTCATGGTCTGGTTGAGCCACTCGCCCATCATGCGGCCCATCGCCTTCTGGTCCTGGTTCACCTGCACCAGGTTGGTCTCGGTGGCCGTGCGGTCGAGCGTGTTGTCGAAGCTGACGATCAGCACCCCGGCCTGCTTGGCGCGGCGCATCACCGGCTTGAACGCGGTGGGGCTGTTGGCGTCGATCAGGATGGCGTCGAAGCCGGCGCTGATGAAGTTGTCCATCGCCGCGATCTGCGCCGACACGTCGGTGCCGACGCTGACGATCCGCAGCTCCTTGATCTGCGACGCCACCTCCGGCTGCGCCGCATACGCCTTCAGGGTCTGCAGCATCTGCACCCGCCAGGCGTTGCCGATGAAGCCGTTGGCGAACGCGATCCGGTACGGGCCCTTCTTGGCGGGCATGCTCACCATGCCGGCGCTGCCGCTGGCCGGGGTGAAGCATTGCGCGTTGGACGGGTCCGCGGCCCGGGCGGCGCCGGCCCCCCCGCAGGCAAGGCCTGACGCCAGGATGGAGAACAGCAGGCAGCTCCGCCGCCGCGACGCGCTGGCCGTGGTCATGGATCGATCTTCCCCTTTTCCGGCCGGCTTGGCGCCTGCTCGGTTGCGCAACCATGAGCCAAGTAGGCGACGATGCGCAACCGCGGCGAGGCGTGGCGGACCGGATGCCGGACCGGTCGGGCTCAGGACTTCCTTCGGCGGCCGCCCGTCCCCGACAGGGCGTGCGTCGCCCAGAGCTGGGCCAGGTCGCCGCCCTCGTGCTGCCAGAACTCGGTGTCGGCCCCCATGATGCGCTCGGCCGCGTTCAGCAGGTGCAGGTGCACGGCGGCGCGCGCCTCCGCCGGGTCCTGGTGCAGGATCGCGTCGTAGATCCGGCGATGCTCGTCCGCCACCGCCGTGGCGAAGTCCACCCGCCTGGCCTCGTTGGCGCGCGTCACCCCGATCGCCGAGCGCATCGGCTCGGCGAACAGACGGACGAACTGGCTCCAGTAGGCGTTCGAGGTGGCGTGGCCGATCGCCAGGTGGAAGTCGAGGTCCTCCTGCACGCCGCTGCTGCCTTCGCGGGTCGCACGGTCGATCGACAGCAGGGCCGCCTCCAGCTCCCGGCACTGCCGGTCGGTGCGGCGGGCGGCGGCCAGGGCCGCCATCTCGGTCTCGATCGACCGGCGCACCTCCAGGAAGCCGAGCAGCCCGTCGATCGAGCGCGGCATCGACAGGCCGCGTCCGGTCCCCTCCTTCGGCGCGCTCACCCGGGTCGCGGCTCCCTTGCGGGTTTCCAGCAGCCCGTCCGACTTCAGCTGCGCGACCGCCTCCCGCACCACCGTGCGGCTGACCTGGAACTCGGCGGCGATGGCCTGCTCGGAGGCGAGCTTGGCGCCGAGCGGCAGGGCGCCGCCCTGGATCCGCTCGCGAAGCGCCTCGGCCAATCGGTCGACCCGGCTGTGGAGCTGCATGCGCGTCTTCCTCCATCGGCCTGCGGACCCGCGCCGCCGCACGGATCGATCGCGCGGCCACGGGTGACCACCGCGCATTCTTCCGCGCCCGATCCCCGGCCGCAAGCTCGGGCGGTCCGGGCGCGGTCCCTTGCACCGCCGCCGAAGATGCGCAAAACCTATCATACAGCCTGGGCGGTGACCGGGCCTGTCGGGAGATCGGGATGCGCGTTGCGATCACGGGTGCCGCAGGCTTCCTGGGGCGACGGCTGGTCGCGGCCCTGCTCCGGCAGGGCACCGTCGCCGCGCGCGACGGCCGGTCGGGCCCGATCGAGCGCATCCTCGCCTTCGACACCACCGCGATCGACGAGCCCGACGGCCGCGTGGTGCCGGTCGCCGGCGACGTCGCCGATCCCGCGGCGGTCGCGCAGCTGGTCGACCACCGGACCGACGTGGTGTTCCACCTCGCCGCGGTCGTCTCCGGACAGGCGGAGGAGGAGTTCGACCTCGGCATGCGCGTCAACCTGGACGCCACCCGGGGGCTGCTGGAGCGGATCCGCGCCGTCGCGAAGGGCGCGAAGCTGGTCACCACCAGCTCGGTCGCGGTGTTCGGCGGCATCCTGCCGGAGGTGGTCCCGGACACCCAGGTCTGGGAGCCGCAGAGCTCCTACGGCACGCAGAAGGCGGTGGCCGACCTGCTGCTGGCGGACTACAGCCGGCACGGCTTCGTCGACGGGCGCAGCCTGCGCATGCCGACGGTGGTGGTGCGGCCGGGCAAGCCGAACCGCGCCGCGTCGAGCTTCGCCAGCGGCATCATCCGGGAGCCGCTGGCGGGGGTGGAAGCGGTGTGCCCGGTGTCGCCGGACACGGTGCTGTGGCTGATGTCGCCGGACCAGGCGATCCGCAACCTCCTGCACGGGGAGGCGCTGCCGGCCGCAGCACTGGGCAGCCGCCGGGTGATCAACATGCCCGGGCTGTCGGTGTCGGTCGCCGGCATGCTTGGTGCGCTGCGACGGCTGGCCGGCGACGCGGTGGCGGACCGGGTGCGGATCGAGCCGGACCCGGCGGTGCAGCGGATCGTGAACTCCTGGCCGGGCAATTTCTCGGCCGCGCACGCCCGCAGCCTGGGCTTCACCAGCGACGCGACGATCGACGACGTGATCGAGGCGTACAGGAGCGCCTATCCGGCACCGGCCGGCCCTGCGGTGCGGAACCGGTAGCGCGTCGCCGCCGCGATGGCGATGCTGCCTGCGACACCCCTGGCGACGTGTCGCGATCGGGTCGATCATCGCGCGGGCAAGCGGGCAGAACCAGGAGGACACGCTCCATGACCGAGACCGGGCATTACAGCGCCGACCACCCGTTCGGCCGGTATGCGGCGCTGCCGCTGGGCGACCTGCCCGGCTCGCGCTATCCCCACGCCGCGATCGAGGCGCTCGACAGGCGGTTCACCGCCAGGCAGGGCAACGCGGCGATCCAGCGCATCGCCACCGGCTTCCGCTGGGCCGAAGGGCCGGTCTACTTCGCCGATGGCGGCTACCTGCTGTGGAGCGACATCCCCAACAACCGGATCATGCGCTGGCTGGAGGATGACGGGCACGTCAGCGTGTTCCGCGCGCACAGCCACCATGCCAACGGCAACACCCGCGACCGCAGCGGGCGCCTGGTGACCTGCGAGCACGACACGCGGCGGGTGACGCGCACCGAGCCGGACGGGCGGATCACCGTGCTGATGGACCGCCACGAGGGCCACCGCCTGAACGCGCCGAACGACGTGGTCGTCGCGAACGACGGGGCGATCTGGTTCACCGACCCGGGCTACGGCATCGATGGTCCCTACGAGGGACACCAGGCGGAGTCGGAGATCGGCCGCAACGTCTACCGCCTGGATCCCGCGACCGGACGGGCCACGGTGGTCGCCGACGACTTCACCCGCCCGAACGGGCTCGCGCTGTCGCCGGACGAGAGCCGGCTCTACGTGGTCGACAGCGGCATCACCCATGGCGGCCCGTCGCACATCCGGGTGTTCGACGTCGGCGGCACCGCGCTGCGCAACGGCCGGGTCTTCGCCGACGACTTCGCGCCCGGCTTCACCGACGGGCTGCGCGTCGACGTGGACGGCAACATCTGGTGCAGCATGGGCTGGGCCGACCCGGGCGAGGACGGCGTGCGCTGCTACACGCCGGACGGCGACCTGATCGGCAAGGTGCACCTGCCGGAAGCCTGTGCCAACCTTTGCTTCGGCGGCAGGAAGGGACACCGGCTGTTCATGGCCGCAAGCACGTCGGTCTATGCGCTCTACCTCAACACCACCGGGGTCCCGGGCCGCTAGACCACGCTCGCGCCATGCAACGACACGGACCTTGCGCATGCCGCTGGACGCGGTAACGTGTCATACAACTTTTGCCGCGTCCCGGCACGGAATTCAGCGGCACGGCATCACGACAAGACGATCACCCCGGGCGAACTCGACTTCGACCGGGTCGCACAAGCACAGAACGGGGATCCATCATGTCCAAGCCAGGAAGCGGCGTGCTCGCCGCCGTCGTCGCAGCCTCCCTGCTGGGGGCGGCCCAGGCACGAGCCGCCGACCTCGTCGGCCTCAGCGTCGCCACCCTGGCCAACCCCTTCTTCCAGGGGATGACCAAGGGGGTGCAGATCGGCATCGGCAACCACCAGGACCTGAAGCTGGTCAACACCAGCGCCAACGGTGATGCGAATACCCAGACCAACCAGGTCACCGACCTCATCAACCAGAACGTTGCGGCGCTGATCCTGAACCCGATCAACGCGAACTCGATCGTGCCGGTGGTCAAGGAGGCGAACAGGAAGGGCATCCCCGTGTTCACCCTGGACCGGGGTGCGGCGTGCGGCTCCTGCCAGGTGAACTTCCTGGAAACCGACAACGAGGCGCTGGGCAAGGAGGGCGCCGACTTCATCGCCGCCCAGCTCAAGCAGCGCTACGGCACGATCAAGGGCAACGTGGTGGACCTGGAGGGCCTGCTCGGCACCACCGCCGGCGACGAGCGCGAGCACGGCTTCTCCACCGAGTTCGCGGCCCTGCAGAAGAACAATCCTGGCCTGAAGCTGGTGTCGCGCCAGGCGGCCGACTTCGATGCCGACAAGGCGTTCAACATCACCACGCAGCTGCTCGCCGCGCACAGCGACATCGACGCCATCTTCAACGGCAACGACGACAACGCGGTGGGCGCGGTGCGGGCGATCCGGCAGGCCAACCGGGCGGCGCCGATCGGCGATCCCAAGCACATCATCATCATCGGCATCGACGGCACCGAGCAGGCGCTGAGCGACATACGGCGCGGGCAGATGGACGCCACCCTGTCGCAGAACCCGCTGACCATGGCGCAGCAGTCGGTGAGCTACGTCGAGGCCTACCTGCACGGCGACAAGAGCAAGATCCCGGCACACCAGTACTGGCCGCACATGCTGCTGACCAAGGCCAACATCGACAGCGCGGCCGCCCAGTCCTACGGCCTGTGGGGCGACCAGGTCAGCCGCTAGCAGCGGCCACCGGGCGCCAGGACCATGGCCCGTCTGCTGGAGATGCAGGGCATCTCCAAGGGCTTCCCCGGCGTCAGGGCGCTGTCCGACGTCAGCATCTCGCTCGACGGCGGCGAGGTGCTCGGCATCGTCGGCGAGAACGGGGCCGGCAAGTCGACGCTGATGAAGATCCTGGCGGGCGTGTTCCCGGCCGACGGCGGCGAGATGCGCCTGGACGGGCGGCCCTTCCTGCCCAGGGGGCCGCGCGACGCGCTGGATGCCGGCATCATCGTCATCCACCAGGAGCTGAGCCTGGTGCCGGACCGGTCGGTCGCCGAGAACATCTATCTCGGGAACCTGCCGCGCGGGCGGCTCGGCGGGATACGCCGCGCGGAGCTGCACCGCGAGGCCAGGGCGCTGCTCGCCCGGGTCGGGCTGACGGTGCCGCCGCAGACCCGGGTGCGCCAGCTCGGCATCGCGCAGCAGCAGCTGGTCGAGATCGCGCGCGCGCTGTCGCGGCAGGCGCGGGTGATCGTGATGGACGAGCCCACCGCCACCCTGACCACGGCCGAGCAGAAGATCCTGTTCGCCACCATCGCCATCCTGCGCGCCGCCGGCGTCGGGCTGGTGTTCATCAGCCACCACCTGGAGGAGGTGTTCGAGAACTGCGACCGGATCACCGTGCTGCGCGACGGTGCCGCGGTGGAAACCCGTCCCGCCGCCGACTGGACCGAGACGTCGCTGATCCAGGCCATGGTCAACCGCCCGATCGAGGCTCTGTTTCCCGAGCGGCACGCGGCCGCCGGCGAGGTGGTGCTGGAGGTGGAGGGGCTCGGCTGTGCCGGCCGTTTCTCCGACGTGTCGTTCTCCGTGCGCGCCGGCGAGGTGGTGGGCGTCGGCGGCCTGATCGGCGCCGGCCGCACCGAGCTGCTCAAGACGATCTACGGCGCCCTGCCCGCCAGCCACGGCCGCGTGCGCGTGCAGTCGCGGGACACGCGGATCCGCTCGCCGCGCGACGCCATCGCTGCCGGCCTGGCGCTGGTGCCGGAGGACCGCAAGGCCGAGGGGCTGGTGCTGCCGTTCTCGGTGCGCAGCAACGTCGCCCTGTCGACGCTGCGTCGGCAGTCCCGGCTGCGCAGCATCGTCGTCCGCAGCCGGGTCGACCGGCTGGCCGAGCACGCGGTGCAGTCCTTGCGCATCCGCACGCCGGGCATACGCCAGCCGGTGCGGTCGCTGTCCGGCGGCAACCAGCAGAAGGTCGTGCTCGGCCGCGCCCTGACCACGCATCCGCGGGTGTTCCTGCTCGACGAGCCGACGCGGGGCATCGACGTCGGCGCCAAGATCGAGGTCTACCGGCTGATCAACAGCCTCGCCGAGGGCGGCGGTGCGGTACTGGTGGTGTCGTCCGACATGATCGAGCTGCTCGGGGTGAGCGACCGGATCCTGGTGATGCGTGCCGGCCGCCTCGCCGGCACCCTGTCGCGTGACCAGTTCAGCCAGGAGCGCGTCATGCAGCTCGCGGCCCTCGGCTGATGCGTACCCCGTCGGACGGCCAGGCCATGGCACCCGCCCAGGCCGTCCAGGCCCAGGAGCGACGCTTCGGGCTCCGCTCGGTCGGCCGGGCGATCAACGAGCTGACGATCGTGGTCGGCTTCGTTGGCATCTCGCTGTACCTGGCGCTGACCACGCCGGCGTTCCTGACCTCGGCCAACCTGCTGTCGATCCTGCTGGCCAGCGCCCTGATCGGCATCGTCGCGGTGGGGGAGACGTTCGTGATCGTCACCGGCGGCATCGACCTGTCGGTGGGCTCGGTGGTGGCGTTCTCCGGAGTCATGGCGGGGCTGGCGCTGAACGCGCACGTTCCGGTGCCGCTCGCGGTGCTGGTCGGGCTGGGCATCGGCGCGCTGTCCGGCGGCTTCATCGCCTTCGCCGTCACCGCGCTGAACATGAGCCCGTTCATCGTCAGCCTGGCGGTGCTGGCGATGGCGCGCGGGCTCGCCTTCATCGTCACCAACGGCAACACCATCTTCTCGTTTCCCGATGGCTTCGACGACATCGGCGGCGGCAACCTGGGGCCGTTTCCGGTGGCGGCGCTGGTCAGCCTGGGCGTGTTCCTCCTCGCCGGCCTGGTGCTGGCGCGCACCGTGTTCGGCGCCGAGATCTATGCGGTCGGCGGCAACCGGGAGGCGGCGCGTCTGGCCGGCATCCCGGTCAACCGGACGCTGGCGATCGTCTACGTCATCAGCGGTGCGCTGGCCGGGCTGGGCGGGATCATCCTGGCCGGACGGCTGGACAGCGCGCAGCCGATCGCGGCCACCGGACTGGAGCTCAACGCCATCGCCGCGGTGGTGATCGGCGGCGCCTCGCTGTTCGGCGGCAAGGGCAGCATGCTGGGCACGCTGCTCGGCGTGCTGATCATCGGCCTGATCAACAACGGCCTCACCCTGAAGAACGTGCAGCCGTTCTGGGTCCAGTTCATCCAGGGCGCCGTGATCTTCGGGGCGGTGCTGATCGACAGCCTCAACCAGAAGCGGCGCGGCAGCTGATGCCGCCTTGCCGGACTCCGGAGTAGACATCATGAGCGACGCCCTTCCCGCCGGCCGCGGCCGCCTCCTGAACAAGGTCGCGGTGATCACCGGCGCCTCCAACGGCATCGGACGTGCCACGGCGCTGCTGTTCGCAGCCGAAGGCGCACAGGTGGTGATCACCGACATCGACGCAGGCAGGCTGGAGGAGGTGCGCGGCCTCATCGCCGGGTCGGGCGGCGACGTCCGGACGGTGGTCGGCGACGTGTCGAGCAATGCGGACGCGCAGGCGATGATCGCGGCGGCGGTGGACGGGTTCGGCCGCGTGGACGTGCTGGTGGCCAATGCAGGGATCATCCCGGAGCTCGACCTGCTGACCGCGACCGCGGAGGACTTCGACCACGTCATGGCGGTCGACGGGCGCGGCATGTTCCTGTGCTGCAAGTTCGCTGCCGAGGCGATGCTCAAGTCCGGCGGCGGCTCGATCGTCTGCCTGTCCTCGATCTCCGGCGAGGCCGGGCAGAAGGGGCAGGCGGTCTATGGCCCGGCGAAGTTCGTGGCGTCGGGCATCACCAAGCACCTGGCGGTGGAGCTGGCGACGCGCGGCATACGCGTGAACGCGGTGGCGCCCGGCACGATCAGCACCGAGGCGGTGAAGAGGCTGTCCGACGCCTACATCGCCGGCGTCAAGGCGATGCACCCGATGGGGCGGATCGGCAGCCCGATGGAGGTGGCGCAGGCGATCCTGTTCCTGGCCTCCGACGACGCCTCGTTCGTCACCGGCGCGGTGCTGCCGGTCGATGGCGGCTACCTGGCGCAGTAGGCCCCGGACGGGGCTGAAGCGCCGGGAGCTAGTGCATCATCACCCGCTGGAACAGGACCTGGAACATCCAGGAGGTCAGCCCGACCGACAGGATCAGCAGCGGGACGTTCAGGATCAGCGTCAACGTGTTCCAGCGCTGGGTCTCGGAGAAGTCGAGGTGGAACAGGAACACCAGCTTGGCGATCGTGGTGAGGAAGGCGAGCACGGAGATGGTGGCGAGGAGGTTGAACGCCGTCATCGCATGGGCGCGGACCAGGAGCAGGGAGATGCCGAGCAGGGCCAGCGTCACGACGTAGCCGACGAAGTACTTGCTGGCGCTGGACAGGCTGACCTCGGGATGTTCCCAGGGCTTCGTGTTGTCGAAGTCCATCATCAGATCGATCCCCGCAGGTAGACGAAGGTGTAGACGAAGGTCCAGATCAGGCCCTGGTACAGCCAGTACACCTTCAGGTTCGCCAGCCGGTAGGTGACCAGCTGGGTGAAGCCGTCGCGCGCGATCTGCGCCACCATCACCAGCATCCACAGCAGGCCGAACAGCAGGTGCACGCCGTGCGCCACCACCACGCACCAGAAGATCGACAGGAAGCCGCTGCGCTGCGGCGGGCCGCCCATCCTGGCCACGTCCTGCAGCTCGTGCGTCTCCATGCCGATGAAGAGCGCTCCGATCAGGAACGACACCAGCAGCCAGCCGATCGCCGCCCGCGGCAGGTCCTGCCGCAGCTTGACCATGACCATGCCGTAGGCGAACACGCTGGTGAACAGCACCACCGTCTCGGCATAGCCGTAGAGCGGCGAGGCGACGTCCCGCGGGGTCGGGCCGCCCATGAAGCTGGTCGGATAGCTCAGCACGGCATAGGCGGCGAACAGGGCGGCGAAGATCAGCGAGTCGCTGAGCATGTAGAGCCAGAAGCCCAGCATGCGGGTGCTCATCATGTCGTGCTCGTGGTCGATGTCCGCCCACAGCACGGTGCCCGGACCGGGCGGCTCGTCGTGCAGACCGGCGATGATCATCGCGCGTCTCCGCCGCCGAGCACGACCACGCCCTCCGGAAGTGCTGTCTCGGGCCTGCTCCTCACGCTCGGCCGCGTCGCGAGGCGCTCGAGGCGTCGGACCTCCTCGGCCGGGATGGTGGTGCCGGTGCTGCCGCCGAACGAACGGAGGCAGACGATGGCGATGATCGCCAGCAGCGAGGCGATCGCCAGCCACCAGATGCGCCAGATCATGGCGAAGCCGAACGCCGCGGTGCAGATGCCGAGGAACAGGGGCACCGGCGTGTTGACCGGGAGCTCGATGTCCTTGTACTCGCCCGGCATCACGTGGTGCAGCCGGTAGTCCCGTCGCCAGGCCCACTCGTCACGGGCGTTGACGTGCGGGATCACCGCGAAGTTGTAGGCCGGCACCGGGGAATGGGTCATCCATTCCAGGCTGCGGCTGGTGCCCCAGGGATCACGGCCGGCCTTGTTCAGCTCGCGGTCGCGGATGCTGACCCACATCTGGTAGATGAAGGCGCCGAGGGCGGCGATGTCGACGAACACGCCGATCTCCTCGACCGCCAGCAGCGGCCACCAGCTCTGGTACGGCACGTAGGCGAGCCGGCGCGGCATTCCGGTCAGGCCGAGCACGAACATGGCGGTGAACACGATGAAGGTGCCGCCCACCAGCAGCCAGAACACCCACTTGCCGCTGGGCTCGTGCAGGGTGAAGCCGAACACCTTGGGGAACCAGAAGGTGGTGCCGCCAATCACCGCGAACACGGTCACCATCACCACGCAGTGGAAGTGCGCGATCACGAACACGCCGTTGTGGGTCATGTAGTTGATCGCCGGGATCGCCAGCATCATGCCGGTCCAGCCGCCGATGATCTGCATGAAGATGGCCGACACCGCCCACAGCATCGGGGTCGGGAAGGTCACGCGGCCGCGCACCATGGTGAGCGCCCAGTCGAACACCTTCACGCCGGTCGGGATCGCCACCAGCATGGTGGACACGCTGTAGAAGCCGTTGACGATCGGCCCGGCACCCATGGTGAAGAAGTGGTGCAGCCACACCGTCCAGGAGATGCAGCCGATGCTGAGCGTCGCCGCCACCATCACCGGATAGCCGAACAGCTTCTTCTGGGAGAAGGTCGGGATGACCTCCGACATGATCCCCCAGGACGGCAGGATGATGAAGTACACCTCCGGATGGCCCCAGATCCAGAACAGGTCGGTGTAGAGCATGAAGTTGCCCCCCATGCCCGTCGTGTAGAAGTGGGTGTCGAAGTAGCGGTCCAGGCTGAGCAGGCCGATCGCGACCCCCAGCACCGGGAAGGCGGTCAGGCCGATCACGTTGGTGGTGAGCGAGGTCCAGGTGAACAGCGGCAGGCGCATCCAGGTCATGCCCGGCGCCCGCATCTTGATGATGGTGGTGATGATGTTCACCGCCCCCAGCGTGGTGCCGATGCTGCCTATCTGGATCGCCCAGCTCCAGTAGTCGACGCCGACGTCCGGGCTGTAGGGCAGCTCGGTGAGCGGCGCCAGGCCGACCCAGCCGGCGTGGCTGAAGTCGCCCAGGAACAGGGACAGCATGGTCAGGGCGGCGCCGACCGCGGTCAGCCAGAAGGCGAGCGCGTTGATGTAGGGGAACGCCATGTCGCGGGCGCCGATCTGCAGCGGCACCAGGAAGTTCATGAACCCGGCGAGGATCGGGGTCGCCGCGAAGATCAGCATGATGGTCCCGTGGGACCCGTAGATCTGGTCGTAGTGGTACGGCGGCAGGTAGCCGTGCTCGGCACCCAGGTAGCCGGGCGAGGCGGGGCCTGCGGCCATGACCTGCTGCGTGCGCATCATGATGGCGTCGACGAAGCCGCGGAACAGCATGACGGTGCCGACCACGGCATACATGATGCCGATGCGCTTGTGGTCGATGGTGGTCAGCCATTCGCGCCAGAAGTAGCCCCACTTGCGGTAGTAGGTCAGCAACCCGAGGATCAACAGACCCAGCGTGGCGGCGAAGATGAAGGCGAAGCCGACGATCAGGTTGTCATAGGGCACCTGCGACAGGGTCAGGCGACCGAAGATCGGGTCCCAATGCTGCTGGACCTCGTTCATGGGTTCTCATCCTTGTCGGAGGCGGGCGTTGTCGTGGTCGGCTGGGCGCCGTTGTTCACCTTGTGGGACTTCTTCTCGGTGAAGTCGGCCGGCGTGGAATAGGTCTTGCCCATCATCACGTTCTGCATGACGCGGTCGAACAGGTCGTCCTGCACGGCAGAGAACTCGGCGGTGGCGTTGTACTTGTTGATGGTCGGCGCGGCGAACCGGTCGAACTCGGCGTAGTCCAGGTGCCTGGTCGCCTTCTCGACACCGGTCTCCCAGGCCTGGAACTCGGCCGGCGAGACGATCCGGGTCTGGAACCGCATCCAGGAAAAGCCCGGGCCGTTGTAGTCGGAGGCGAAGCCGTCATAGGTGCCGACCTGGTTGGCGATCAGGCCCTGCCAGGTCCGCATCCCGGGCATCACGTCGATCTGCCCGGCGAGCTGCGGGATGAAGAAGTCGGTCGCGACGGTCGACGAGGTCAGGCGGAACCGCACCGGGGTGTGCACCGGCAGCACCAGCTCGTTGGCAACCGCGATGTGATGATCGGGATAGATGAAGAGCCACTGCCAGTCGGTGGTGATGACGTCGATGTTGACCGGCGGCTTCTTCGCGTCGTCACCGCTGGACATGACTCCCGGTCCAGCCGGATCGGTGTCGAAGGCACCCTTGACCGCGATGAAGCCGAGGGCGATCACCACCACCAGGGGAGCTCCCCAGAAGGTCGCCTCAAGAGGCAGGGAATGGGACCAGCCGGGGGTGTAGCTGCCCTTTCCGCCGGTGCGGCGATACCGCCAGATGGCCCACATGACCAGGAGCGTGGCCGGGCCGATGACCAGGAAGGTGGCTGCGGTGTCGACGATCCAGGACTGGAGGCTGGCGAGGGCCACCGGCCCGCGGGGATGCAGGAGCCAGAAGCCGGCCGGGGCGCAACCCCCGCAAAACAGGGGAAGCGCAGGCGCGGCAAGACGAAGGGCGCGCCTCAAGGTGTATCGATCAAACTGGGTAACCTCGTCAGATGAACGGTGCTGCGGATCCTCTGATCCTTGTCGCCTCGCTCGTGTCACCCTCATCCTATGACGAAGCGGCAGGGGTGGATAGCAGAGGGACCCTGTTACACGGGAACGTTAAATGCTTTTGAAGACACCCATAAGTTGCACGACAGCATGAGCGTGCAGCCGGACATTCGGGACTTTCGCATCCGGCTTACCTGTTGAGCTCCGGTCCTTGCATGATGACTGGATCTGATTGCGAACAGATGTGCAGCCACCTTGATGTTCTGTTGGGCGGTTGACCCGGTTCTGATCCAGGTCTCCCAGCCACCCGACGTCGCGGGCTCATCCGGCACGGCACCGGGCCAGGACCGTCCTGTCGTGCAGGGCAGTGTGCTAGGGGCTCCCGGTCGCCGCCGGCAGCGCCGCGTCCCGGCCGCTGTTGTGCCGGATGGATCCCGGCACCTCCCGCGGTCGCTGCGGACGGCCGGTCCGGCGCTGGCCCCTCACCGCGCGCAGGCCTGCTCCGCTGCCTGCCATCCCGTCATGCTGCGGTCCATGAGCCCGTCCGCTGCCGCCCATGAGGATCGTCCCGTGTCCCGGCGGCATCTTCCCACGCACTCCTGCGCGACCGGCGGGCGCACCGATGTGGAGCGCGAGGCAAGACCACCGCCATAGACGCCTGAGTCGCAGGACGATCCTCATCGAAGGATCGGCGCCCGAGGGCTGGGACCGCGTCTCCGCCTGTCAGAACAACGGGTGGGAGGGTGGCATGTCCGGGGCATCCGGCCCCGCGTTGCCCGTCGCGGGGCGGAGCGTCTGGGTTGGCACCGCTGAGGTGGTCGCATGCACCTGTGCCTGGCTGAACCGCCCGCGCCGCGTCACCGTGCGCAACGAACGCGGAGCCGACATCCGCCTCGCCTTCACGCTCGGCTGCGCCATCGTCTGCCTCCACCAGATCAGGCGGTGATGCTCCGAGGCAATGCAAGGAGATAACATCCAGCGAGCGGCGGTCGGCAGCTTGCTTAGACTGGGGCAGGATGTATGGTTTGCTTGAGGTGCGTTACCTGCGGCCATCGACGACAGCTTGCTGCTGTCCAGGATGGCATCTCGAGAATTCCTTTCGCCTGTGCTCTGGACGCCGAAGGAAGGTAATCATGGAACTGGCGGATCTTGGAGTGACGGGCCTCGCGACGATGGGGGCAAACCTCGCACGGAACGCCGCACGGAACGGGTTCCGCGTCGCGGTGCACAACCGGACGCAGGCGCGTACCGACCGGCTCCTCGCCGAGTTCGGATCGGAGGGACACTTCGTCGGCTCGACGGATGCGGCCGACTTCGTGTCGAAGCTGGCGAAGCCGCGCGTCGTGCTGATCATGGTCAAGGCCGGCGTGCCCACCGATGCGGTGATCGACGAACTCCTGCCTTTGATGGAGCCGGGCGATATCCTGGTGGACGGCGGCAATGCCCTCTTCGAGGACACGAGGCGCCGGGAGGCGAAGGTTTCCGGGGCGGGGCTCCACTTCGTAGGCATGGGCGTGTCGGGCGGCGAGGAGGGCGCGCTGCTCGGGCCCTCGATGATGCCGGGCGGCAAGCCGGAGGCGTGGGAACGGGTCGCGCCGATGTTCACCAGGATGGCGGTGTCGGTGGACGGCACGCCGTGCTGCGCCCTGATGGGTCCCGACGGCGCCGGCCACTACGTCAAGATGGTCCATAACGGCATCGAGTACGCCGACATGCAGCTGATCGCGGAGGCCTACGACCTGCTCCGCACGGTGTATGGCAAGAGCGCTGGCGAGATCGGCGACATCTTTGCCGACTGGAAGTCGGGCGACCTCGACAGCTACCTGATCGAGATCACGGCGTCCGTGCTCCGCAAGCAGGACCCAGCGGGCGGAGGAGCGTTGGTCGACAAGATCGTCGACGAGGCGGAGCAGAAGGGCACCGGGCGCTGGACCGCGCAATCGGCGCTCGAGCTCGGCGTGCCGATCACCGCCATTACGGAAGCCGTCTACAGCCGTGCACTGTCGGGGCGGCCGAAGCAGCGCCAGGCGGCGGAGCGGGCGCTGGGCGGGATCCGCGGAGGCACGAGGGAGGCCGGCAGGGCTGAGATCGACAAGATCCGGGACGCCCTCTACGCGTCGAAGATCGTTGCCTACGCCCAGGGCTTCGAGCAGCTCGCGGTCGCATCCGAGACCTATGGCTGGGGTCTGCATCTCGGGACGATCGCCACGATCTGGCGGGGCGGCTGCATCATCCGGGCGGCGTTCCTCGACCGGATCCGGGAAGGCTATGAGCGTGAAGCGGATGCGCCAAGCCTGCTTCTGCAGTCCTACTTCACGGAGGCGGTGCGGAAGGCGGAGCCGGCCTGGCGGGACGTGGTGATGCTGGCGGCCGAGACGGGAGTGGCGGTACCGGCCTTCGCGTCCTCCCTGGCCTATTTCGATGGGCTGCGGCGAGCGCGGGGACCGGCGAACCTGCTGCAGGGGCTGCGGGACTATTTCGGCTCGCACACCTACAGGCGAACCGACCGGCCCGGCTCCTTCCATGTCCGCTGGAGTCAGGACGGGGCGGAGGTTCCGGGCTAACCGGAACCACCACCGGCGTAAGCTGCAGCAGCGCCTTGGCGGCCCTATCGGGCGGGACGCTCTTTGGGCGCGGCGGAGGCATCCGCGTTTCCGCCGGGGCTTCGTGTTTTGGTTGTGCGGGTGATCTGGTTGCGGGGACAGGATTTGAACCTGTGACCTTCAGGTTATGAGCCTGACGAGCTACCGGGCTGCTCCACCCCGCGTGGGTGATGGTGTGGTGTGATGGACAGGTTGTTCTGGCTTAGGTTTATGGGTGCCTTGGAAGACCTGGCGGCGACCGACTTTCCCGCGTCTTGAGACGCAGTATCATGGGCGCTGGGGGTTTTCACGGCCGAGTTCGGGATGGGATCGGGTGGATCATTCCCCGCCATGGCCACCAGGTCGTCCGAGGCACCCTGGGTGCTGGACGTGTGGGGGTTGGTGCGTGTGATGTGTGTGAGCGCCGTGTCGCGTGCCTGCCGGCCTGGCTGTGCCGACGGCTGTGGATGATTTCTATGCATGTGGTTTTGGACGGCCGTTGCGGGCGGTCCGGATGTGATTGAGCCTGTTGGGCGATTAGGACCAGTTAGCTGAGGGCATTGCTGCCCGTATACACCTGGCCTATCGACGTGATGGTCTGTCACGGCCCTCCTGGGATTGCTCCCTGGGAGACCTGGTTTTGAGGTAAGTTTCCCGCTTAGATGCTTTCAGCGGTTATCTCGTCCGCACGTAGCTACCCGGCTGTGCCGCTGGCGCGACAACCGGTGCACCAGAGG
>CAXTVS010000012.1:0-72145 GCA_964247735.1 uncultured Acetobacteraceae bacterium | reverse complement strand
CCTTCTTCTTGCCGATCAGCGACTTCGCCAGCGGCGCCGACACCGACAGCAGGCCGGACTTGATGTCGGCCTCGTAGACGCCGACGATCTGGTACGACACCTCCTTGTCGGTTTCCTCGTCGACCAGCTTCACCTGCGCGCCGAACTTGACGTGATCGCCCGACAGCGTGTGCGGCTCGATCACCTCGACCATCGAAACGATCTCCTCGAGCTCGCCGATCCGGCCCTCTATGAAGGACTGCCGATCGCGCGCCGCGTCGTACTCCGCGTTCTCCGACAGGTCGCCATGGCTGCGTGCCTCCGCGATCGCCCGGATCACGGCCGGCCGCTCCTCGCTCTTGAGCTTGCGGAGTTCTTCCTCCAGCCGCTGCAGGCCGCGGCCGGTCATCGGGAATTTCTGCAACGAAGGCGTCCTCAACTGATGATCGTGTCGTGGAACGGTGCGGGCGGCTGCGGGCGGCGAACCCGGCGCTGCGCCTTCCGGAGAGTGGCGTCTCGGGTCCGCTCAGAACGATCCGTGAAAGTAGGACTGCAGCGGAGCGACTTCAAGCGGGCCGGCCCGCAGGGCCGCTATGGCGTAGACGGCGGCACGGGCGCCGGCAATGGTGGTGAAGTGCGGCACGCTGGCGGTCAGGGCGCTGCGCCGGATGTCGAAGCTGTCCGCCACCGACTGTGCCCCGGCCGCCGTGTTGATCACCATCTGGACGTCGCCGGAGCGGATCGCGTCGACGCAGTGCGGCCGCCCTTCCAGCACCTTGTTGACCACCCCGGCCTCGATCCCGGCCTCGCGCAGGGTGGCCGCGGTGCCGCGCGTCGCCAGCAGGCTGAACCCCATGCCGACGAGGCGGCGGCCCAGCGCCGCGATCGCTGCCTTGTCGCCGTTGCGCACCGACAGGAACACCTGGCCGGCGAGCGGCAGCTTCACCCCGGCGCCGAGCTGGGCCTTGGCGAAGGCGCGCTCGAAGCTGGCATCGAGGCCGATCACCTCGCCGGTGGAGCGCATCTCCGGCCCCAGGATCACGTCCACGCCGGCAAAGCGCGCGAACGGGAACACCGCCTCCTTGACCGCGACGTGCGGCGCGATGGCGCGGTCGTCGAGGCGGAACTCCCCCAGCTTCGCCCCCGCCATCACCCGGGCGCCGATCTTGGCCACCGGCACCCCGGTCGCCTTGGCCACGAACGGCACCGTGCGCGACGCGCGCGGGTTCACCTCCAGCACATAGATCGATTCGCCCTTGATGGCATATTGCACGTTCATCAGGCCGACGATGCCGAGCTCGCGCGCCATCGCTTCCGTCTGGTCCTTCAGCTCGGCGATGGTGGCGGGTGACAGCGAGTACGGCGGCAGCGAGCAGGCGCTGTCGCCGGAATGGATCCCCGCCTCCTCGATGTGCTCCATGACGCCGGCCACGTACACGTCGCTGCCGTCGCAGATGCAGTCGACGTCCACCTCGATCGCGTCGTTCAGGTAGCGGTCGATCAGCACCGGGCCGGACGCGACTTCCGGCCCTGCCAGCTGCAGCGCCACGCGCATGTAGCGGGGGAGGCTCCCCCGGTCGTGCACGATCTCCATCGCCCGCCCGCCCAGCACGTAGGAGGGGCGGATCACCACCGGATAGCCGATGCGCTCCGCCACCGCCTCGGCCTCCGCGGCCGAGCGGGCGATGCCGTTCTCCGGCTGGCGCAGGCCGAGCGTGCGCAGCATGGCCTGGAACCGCTCGCGGTCCTCGGCGCGGTCGATCGCGTCCGCCGGGGTGCCCAGGATCGGGATGCCGGCCGCCCCCAGCGACTGGCTCAGCTTGAGCGGCGTCTGCCCGCCGTACTGCACGATGCAGCCGAGCACGGTGCCCGCCTCCTGCTCGCGCCGGATCAGCGCCACCACGTCCTCGTCGGTCAGCGGCTCGAAGTACAGCCGGTCCGAGGTGTCGTAGTCGGTGGACACGGTTTCCGGGTTGCAGTTGACCATGACCGTCTCGTAGCCGGCCTCGCGCAGCGCGTACGCCGCGTGCACGCAGCAGTAGTCGAACTCGATGCCCTGGCCGATGCGGTTCGGCCCGCCGCCGAGGATGACGATCTTGTTCCGGTCGGTCGGATCGCTTTCGCATTCCGGCTGGCCGTAGCCGCCCTCGTAGGTCGAGTACATGTATGGCGTGACGGAGGCGAACTCGGCGGCGCAGGTGTCGATGCGCTTGTACACCGGACGCACCCCGGCCTGCATCCGCAGCGCGTGCACGGTGGCGGCGTCGGTGCCGGACAGCACGCCGAGACGCGCGTCCGAGAACCCCATCGCCTTGAGGCGGCGCAAGGCCTGCGCGTCCCGCGGCAGGCCGCCGCTCTCGATCCGTCGTTCCGCCGCCACGATCTTCTCCAGCTCGCGCAGGAACCATGGGTCGAACCGGGTGGTCTCGTGGATCTCCGCGACCGACAGCCCCGCGCGCAGCGCCTGCGCCGCCATCAGCAGCCGGTCCGGCCTGGGCTGGCTGAGCACCGCCCGGAACGCGTCCGCGCCGCCGTCGCCCGGCACCTCCACCGGATCGAGCCCGGCGAGGCCCGTCTCCATCGAGCGCAGCCCCTTCTGCAGCGCCTCGTTGAACGAGCGGCCGATCGACATCGCCTCGCCGACCGACTTCATGCTGGTCGACAGCAGGGCAGGCGATCCGGGGAACTTCTCGAAGGTGAAGCGCGGGATCTTGATCACCACGTAATCGAGCGTCGGCTCGAACGCCGCGGGCGTGCTGCCGGTGATGTCGTTGGCCAGCTCGTCCAGGGTGTAGCCGACCGCCAGCCGCGCCGCGACCTTGGCGATCGGGAACCCGGTCGCCTTGGACGCCAGCGCCGAGGAGCGCGACACGCGCGGGTTCATCTCGATCACCACCATGCGCCCGTCGGCGGGGTTGACGCCGAACTGCACGTTGGAGCCGCCGGTGTCGACGCCGATCCTGCGCAGGCACGCGATCGAGGCGTCGCGCATGCGCTGGTATTCCTTGTCGGTCAGCGTCAGCGCCGGCGCCACCGTCACGGAGTCTCCGGTGTGGATCCCCATCGGATCGATGTTCTCGATCGAGCACACGATGATGCAGTTGTCGGCGCTGTCGCGCACGACCTCCATCTCGTACTCCTTCCAGCCGAGCACGCTTTCCTCGATCAGCACCTCGGTGGTAGGCGACGCTTCCAGCCCGCCGGACACGATCTGCTCGAACTCGGCGCGGTTGTAGGCGATGCCGCCGCCGGTGCCGCCGAGCGTGAACGAGGGGCGGATCACCGCAGGCAGCCCGACCTGCGCCAGCGCGTCGCGCGCTTCCGCCAGCGTGTGCGCGATCACGCTGCGCGGGCTCTCGATGCCGATCTCGGTCATCGCGTCGCGGAACTTCAGCCGGTCCTCAGCGCGGTCGATCACCTCCGCCTTGGCGCCGATCAGCTCGACCCCGTGCGCCTCCAGGAACCCCGACGCATGCAGCGCCATCGCCGTGTTGAGCGCCGTCTGCCCGCCCATGGTGGGCAGGATCGCGTCCGGGCGCTCGCGCAGGATGATGCGCTCGACGAACTCGGGCGTGATCGGCTCGACATAGGTCGCGTGCGCCAGCCCCGGATCGGTCATGATGGTGGCCGGGTTGGAGTTCACCAGGATCACCCGGTAGCCCTCGTCGCGCAGCGTCTTGCAGGCCTGCGCACCGGAATAGTCGAACTCGCACGCCTGGCCGATGACGATCGGCCCGGCGCCGATGATCATGATGGACTGGATGTCTGTCCGCTTTGGCATGGCTTGGGCGACCTTCAGGAGGAGGGCGAGACCCGCATCAGGCGATGCAGGAACTGGTCGAACAGCGGCACGGTGAAGTCGGTCTCGCCATGCGCCGGACTGTAGATCATGCCCTTGCGGATCAGCCCGTCGCGCAACGGGGCCACCGATTGCACCCGCGTGCCCATCGCCTGTGCCACGTCGCCGGAGCGGTGCGCGCCCGGGCCGAGCGCTGCCATGGCATGGCAATACACCTTCTCGCGTGGGGTCAGGCGGTCGTAGCGGACGCGGAAGAAGCCGGAATCCAGCGCCGCGATGGCGCGGCTGGTCGCCATCTCGACGTCAGCGACCGAGATCTGCGGCCCCTCGGCCACGTTCCAGGCCTGATAGCCCCATTCCTGCAGGAAGTAGGGATAGCCCTCGGTGATGGCGACGATCTGGTCCAGCGCGTCGTCGTCGAACGAGCCACCCTCCTCCCGCGCCGGCCCGGCCAGCGCCAGGCGCGCATCGTCGGGGGACAGCGACCCGAGAGCCGGAAAGTCGAACAGCCGCTCGGCGTAGGACTTCGAGCGTCCGCTCAGGCCCACCACCTGGGGCAGCCCGGCTGCCAGCAGCACCACAGGCAGGCCTTCCTGCATCACCCGGTGCAGGCTCATGATCAGAGCGCCGAGATCGCGTTCGTCGAGGTACTGGATCTCGTCCAGGATGATGGCGACCGCCGTCCGGCGCGAGGCGGCGGCGCGGCCCAGGGCCGCCATCAGCTCCGGGAGGTCGGCGTCAAGGTCGCCGCTGTCGGCCGAACCGTGTTCGGGCTCGACGTCGAGCTCCAGCTCCGCCTCGCCGGCGCGCAGCCTGAGACCTGAAACGAAGCTCTTGAGCACACGCAGCGCGCGCTTGACCTGCTCGCTGAGCGCGCCGAGCCGGTCCAGCTCCAGCAGCAGCCGTCGCAGGTGCGGCACCAGCAGCAGGGCGAGCGGCTTGCGCTCGTGCGCCTCGATCAGGCAGACCCGGAACCCGGCCTCGCGCGCCAGCTGGGCGGCCCGCGCCAGCACCACCGTCTTGCCTACGCCACGCAGGCCGACGGCGATGAAGCTCTTCGCCACCCGGCCGGACAGTGCGCGTTGGAACACCACCTGCACCTGGTCGAGCAGCGGGCTGCGGCCGGCGAGTTCCGGCGGCGAGGCGCCGGCACCCGGGACGAACGGGTTGCGTACGGGATCCATATCGGAAGATTAGTGGTTTATAGGTCAGTAAGGCTATATCTCCGTAACCTTCCTTGAACCATCTCTCATCATGTCCACGAAGCGTTCGAACAGGTGGAAGCTGTCCGAGGGACCCGGGCTCGCCTCCGGATGGTACTGCACCGAGAAGGCGGGAAGCCGCGTGCTGGCGATGCCCTCGTTGGAGCCGTCGAACAGGCTGACATGGGTCACCCGCACGTCCGCAGGCAGGCTCGCATCGTCCACCGCGAAGCCGTGGTTCTGGCTGGTGATCTCCACCCGGCCGGTAGCCAGGTCCTTGACCGGCTGGTTGGCCCCGCGATGCCCGCGGTCGAGCTTGAAGGTCTTCCCGCCCAGCGCCAGCGCCAGCAGCTGGTGCCCGAGGCAGATGCCGAACACCGGAATGCCGGCATCGAGCACGCCCCGGATCGCCGGCACCGCATAGTCCGCCGTCGCCGCCGGGTCGCCGGGACCGTTGGACAGGAACACCCCGTCCGGCAAGTGCCGCAGGATGTCCTCGGCGGTGGCGTCGGCCGGCACCACCGTCACCCGGCAGCCTGCCTGCACCAGACCGCGCAGGATGTTCCGCTTGGCGCCGTAGTCCACCGCGACCACGTGCCTTGCGGACGCGTCCGGCCGGCGCGGCGCCTCGGCGCTGCCGGTCCAGGTGCCCTCGTCCCACGCGTAGCTCTGGGTGCAGGACACCAGCCGCGCCAGGTCCATGCCCTCCAGCCCGGGCCAGGCCGCGGCTGCCTGGCGGAGCGCTGCCAGGTCGAACAGCCCGCCGGCCGGATGACACAGCACCGCGGTCTGCGGCCCCCGGTCGCGGATGCGCCGGGTGAGGGCGCGCGTGTCCACGCCGCTGATGCCGGGGATGGAGCGGGCCCTGAGCCATCCATCCAGGGTCTGGGTGGAGCGCCAGTTCGACGGCTCGGTCAGGTCCTCCCGCACCACCAAGCCGCACGCCGAAACGTTGACCGCCTCGTCGTCCTCCGCGGTGATGCCGACGTTGCCGATGTGGGGAAAGGTGAAGGTGATGATCTGCCCGGCGAAGGAGGGATCGGTCAGCGTTTCCTGGTAGCCGGTCATCCCGGTGGAGAAGCAGATCTCGCCCACCGACCGGGCCGCCTCGGTATGGGCGCCGAAGCCCCGGCCCCACAGCACGCTGCCGTCCGCCAGCACCAGCACCGCGGTGGCGCCGTCAGGCGGGGCGTCCGGAGCGGGGTCCGGAGCGACCGGGTCGCGCTCGACGCCCGCCGGAACATCGGACAGGTCGTGCACGCCGAGGCCGGTGACGCGGAGAATCGCGCTCCAGTGCTTGGGCGGCACTGCGCCGGCCTGCCGCCACTTGCGGATCGCCTCGGTGCCGACCCCGGTCAGCAGCGCCGCCTGCGCCGGGCCACCCAGCCGTTCCAGGATCGCCTCCACAGACAGCGCCATGATAAGAGCCTCCAGCCTCGCCACGAGGCATTAGCAAGTTCGCCGCTGCCTGGGAAGAAGTTTCCCAATGGTTCAGCGTCCGGAAGTCTCTTCCAGCGCCGCGCGGCGGATCAGGAGGTCGATGCCATGACTCTGCGCACCCGTTTCACCGACGGCCTCAAGACGGCGATGAAGGCCGGCGACAGCGCCCGGGTCTCGACCCTGCGCATGGTGCTGGCCCGGCTCAAGGATCTCGACATCGCCGCCCGCCCGAAAGGGGTGGAGCAGATCGGCGACGACGAGATCGTCGCGATGCTGCGCAACATGGTGAAGTCGCGCGCCGAATCCTCCGTGCTCTACCTCCAGGGCGGCCGTGGCGAGCTGGCGGCCAAGGAGGATGCCGAGATCGTGGTGATCGAGGAGTTCCTGCCGGCACCCATGGACGACGCGGCGCTGGCCATGGCGGTGGCGGACGCGGTGCAGGAAACCGGGGCAGGGTCGATGAAGGACATGGGCCGGGTGATGGCGGCGCTGAAAGCCCGGCACGGCGCCACGCTCGACCTCGGCCGGGCCAATGCGCTGGTGAAGGCAAGGCTCGGGTAGGAGCGCGGCCAAGCCCGCCGGCGCGACCGCGGCCGAAGCGGCTCAGGCGCTCCGCACGGCATCCCGTTCGGCAAAGGCGCGATACGCGTTGCGGCACAGCCGGAGCCAGATCGCGGGGTCGAACACCTGCGCGTCGTGGTGCGAGCCACCGGAATAGCCGCGCAGCAGGTCGGGGGCGATCCATTCCACCGATCCCGACGGCCGGCCTTCCACCACGCGCGTGACCCAGAACAGCTTGTTCGGCCCCGTGCGCTGCAGTGCCGCCAGAAACGCGAACGCCTCGTTGGTGTCGCCGCGGCTGCCGTCCTTCAGCACCCAGATCTTCTCGCCGTCCTCCAGGTCCTCCACGAACTTGCGCTTCAGGTAGCGCAGCTTCCGCTCGTTGGCCGCGATCGCGTCGGCCTCCGGCTCCTGTTCCGGTCCGCGGAAGGTGTGGAAGAAGAAGCCCAGGCGCTTGTCGGTCATGAGGAACTCGGGCACGACCAGCGGCGGTTCCGGCGGACGGTACAGCCTGGCGTCCACCAGCTTCGCCGACAGCGAGCCCGGCTCCCCCAGTCGGTCGAGGCCGCCATCGAGCAGGCGCAGCAGGTTGCGCATGGTTCCGGCGCCGGCGAAGCGGAACAGCCCCAGCGGCTCGATGCCGAAATGCCGCTGCACGAACCCGAACTCGCAGTCCTCGCCCAGGCTTCCGAACGCCGCCATCAGGGCGCCGTCATCGGCCGGCACCGCGTCCGGCACGCCCGCCGGCAGCAGGGCGCCAAGGTCGAACGCGACACGCTCCAGCACCAGCGCCGCCGCAGGCACGACGGATTCCGGCGCGGTGTCCAGCGCGACCGTGATCGTGCCCGCTTCCAGCGCCTCGGCCGGGATCCAGTAGTCGAGCCGCGTGCCGTGCCGGTGCTGCGGCCCGATCAGGCATCCGCCGACGGTCCAGCCGTTGATGGACACGGTCAGCCGTCGCGGCACCGGCAGCCCCTTCACCTCGAGGCTCAGCCGCGCATGGGCCGGCCTGCCGGACAGCGGCAGCGCGACCGTCACGCGATGTCCCGCCAGCAGCACCGGATGACCGTCCTCCCGTCGCCAGGTGCCGGCCAGGACGCCCGGCCGCAGCAGGTCGTCCGGTTCCAGCCGGCTGCCGGAAACCAGGAGCCCTGCCTGCGGCGGCAGCGTCGCAACCGGCGCGCCGCCGGCCCCGTCCGCCATCGCGCCGCCGCCATTCCCGCCCGGGATCCACAACTCGATCGCCCGCCGCGTGCGTGGGTGCATGCGGCCATAGGCGTCCATCGCCCGGTCGCGGTCGGGGCCCGGCTGGATCGCCAGCAGGTCCTGCACATGCCGGACCAGCCGGTCCCGCACCGGAGCCGGCAGCTTGTCAACCGTGTCGGCGATGTGGCTACCGGCCTCGGTCAGGAACCAGTCGGTGGCGTGTCCGTCGAGATGGACCAGAGACAACCAGAGCAGCCGGTCGCATCCGACATAAAGCGTGGCGGCACTCCATCCCGGCAGCAGCCCGGACGGATCGCCGTGGCGCAGCGGGCAGACGAGCCCGTCGCCGAGATGCAGATGCAGACGGCCGTCGATCAGGCGCAGCGGTTCCGGCACCACCAGGCGGCGCGCCGGGACGGCCTGCACCACCACGAAGCTCCCCCCTGCTGCCTTGCCCTCGGCCTCCCGCGACGCGTCGCCTCCGCTTCCGTCCGGGGCGACCGGGGAGTGCGGCCTCGCGAACAGGTCGATCACCGGCGGCTCGGCCGCGGCGGCATCGTTGCCGGTGTCGTGCCCGCCGCCGACCGGGCTGCGCGACGTGAACCATCTCGGCAGCAGCGGTCGCATCCATCTCCTCCGGCATCGGCCCGAGACCGCTCCATCGTCTCGTCAAGGCATCGTCCGACGTCAACCCGCCACCACCGGTCGCCGCAATGGATTTGTCCGGGACGCCCACCTACAACCGGGGGATGGCCTTCGACCCCGCCTTCCTGGACGAGCTGCGCGCGCGCACGCCGATCGCCGCGGTGGTGGGACGGAAAACCAAGCTTGCCCGGTCGGGACGGCAGTTCAAGGGATGCTGCCCGTTCCACGGCGAGAGGACGCCGTCCTTCTACGTGTACGACGACCACTTCCACTGCTTCGGCTGCGGCGCGCACGGCGATGCGATCTCGTTCGTCATGCAGTCGGAAGGCCGGTCGTTCCTGGAGGCGGTGGAGGGCCTGGCGGGCGAAGCCGGGCTGGAAGTGCCGAAGCAGGCGCCGGCCGACCGCGGCCGCGCGGAGCGGGCGCGCACGCTGGTCGACGTGCTCGAAGCGGCGCAGGCGGGCTTCGTGCGCCGGCTGCAGGGCGGGCAGGGGCGCGAGGGCCTGGCCTACCTGCGCGGCCGTGCCCTGAGCGACGACACGATCGCCGAGCAGGGGCTGGGCTGGTCCGGCGACGGCCGCGGCTCCCTGCTGGCCGAGCTGAAGGAACAGGGCTTCCCGGTCGAGCTGGTCGCGGAGGCCGGGCTGATGCGCCTGGACGAGCAGGGCGCCCCCAAAGGCGAACTGTTCTTCAACCGGGTGACGTTCCCGATCCGCGACCGGCGCGGGAGCCTGGTCAGCTTCGGCGGACGGATCCTGGGCGACGGGCAGCCGAAATATCTGAACGGGCCGGAAACCCCCTTGTTCGTGAAGCGGCGCACCTTGTACGGGCTTCACCGCGCGGCCACGGCGCTGCGCACGGCCAGGCCGGGATCGGAGGCGTCGCCGCTGCGCGAGCTGGTGGTGGTCGAAGGCTACATGGACGTGATCGCGCTGCACCAGGCAGGATTCGGCGGCGCGGTGGCGCCTCTCGGCACCGCGCTCACCACCGAGCAGCTTGAGTCGCTGTGGCGCGTGCACCCGGCGCCGGTGCTTTGCTTCGACGGTGACGGCGCCGGCCGGCGTGCCGCGATCCGTGCCGCGGAGACCGCGCTGCCGCTGCTGGACCCGGAGCGCACGCTGCGCTTCGTCCGGCTGCCGGAGAACGAGGACCCGGACAGCCTGCTGCGCAGCCGCGGCGTGTCCGGCATGGCGGCGGCGCTCAGGGATCCGGCGCCGCTGGCCGACGTGTTGTTCCAGCTGCTGAGCGAAGGGGTGCGCGATCCGGGACCGGAGCAGCGGGCGGCCCTGCACGCCCGGCTGACAGCGGCGGCGGCCACCATCGGCCACAAGGGGCTGGCGGCGGAGTATCGGCGCACCCTGCAGCAGCGCTTCTTCGAGACCTTCGCGCGGCGCGGTGGAGGCGCACGCCCGGGCCAGGCGGGGCAGCCGCCGCGGATCACCGCGATGCCGGCGGCCCGTCCGGTGCCGGAAGCCGACGGGGTGCGCCTGGAGCGCATGCGCATGCTGCTGGCGATCCTGCTCCACCACCCCGACCTGCTGCACGACGTCGAGCAGGCGTTCTGCCACCTGGAGCTGCCCGCCGAACTGGCGCAGGTGCGCGCGGCGCTGCTGGACTGGGCCGGCACGCCGTGCGGCACGATCGACGCCTTCGGCCGGGCGCCCGGGGGCGAGGTGCCGGCATCACCCGCACTTGACTCGGCAGGTCTCATAGCCCACCTGCACTCGGCCGGATTGTCGTCCCAGGTCGACGTCATCCTGGCGCCGAGCCCCCTGCCGGTCGCGGCCGCTGCTTCCGAGACGGCGATGCCCGCCGATGCCGAGGAGGCCTGGTGGCAGTTCTTCGGTCTTGTGAACGCCGCCGGCCTGCGCGACCAGGTCGCGGCAGCCCAGCGGGTTTTAACGGAGCGGTGGGATCTGGCAGCTCAGAAGCAGTTGATCTTGTTGAGGTCTGCCCTGGCCGCCGTCGAGCGGGGTGAGCAGGCCGGGGATGACGACTAGGACGGTCGGCGCGGATGCCGGGCGCGCTGCCAGGCTGCGGGACGTCCGGATCGGGTTGGAGTTGGGTTGAGCATGGCGACGAAGACGGCGGCGACCACGGAAGCGACTGCAACCGAGCAGGACGCCGACGCCACCCTGCTCGACACGCAGTCGGCCTCGGTCAAGCGCCTGATCGCGCGCGGGCGCGAGCGCGGCTACATCACCTTCGACGAGCTGAACGCGGTGCTGCCGCCCGACCAGATGTCGTCGGAGCAGATCGAGGACGTGATGGCGGTGCTCTCCGAGATGGGCATCCAGGTGGTCGAGAACGAGGACCACGAGGACGCCGAGGCCGTCCGCGAGGAGGAGGAGGTCGAGAAGAAGGTCGAGGCCGACGACCCCGAAACGCCCAGCGGCAACGTCGACGCCGAGAGCCTGGGACGCACCGACGACCCGGTGCGGATGTACCTGCGCGAGATGGGCTCGGTGGAGCTGCTGTCGCGCGAGGGCGAGATCGCGATCGCCAAGCGCATCGAGGCCGGCCGCGACGAGATGATCGGCGGCCTGTGCGAAAGCCCGCTTACCTTCCGCGCCATCATCTCCTGGCACGACCGGCTCAAGGTCGGCCAGATGCTGCTGCGCGACATCATCGACCTGGAGGCGACGCAGGCCGGCACGGTGGCCGGCGAGGAGGCGGCGGACGGCGCGGCCGTGCCACCGGCGCCGGAGCCCAGCTTCGACACGCCGGGCGGCGATGACGACGTCGAGGAAGGCGAGGGCGCCGGGCTGTCCCTGTCGGCGCTGGAGGAGAAGCTCAAGCCCGAAGTGCTGCTGCAGTTCGAGGAGATCGAGACCCTCTACAAGAAGCTGCACAAGGTGCAGAGCAAGCGCCTCGACAGCCTCACCGCTGGCGAGGAGATGTCGGACCGCTCGGAGAAGAGCTACGAGAAGCTGCGCGACGAGCTGGTCGCCAAGGTCGAGCAGGTCCGCCTGCACAACAACCGGATCGAGGAGCTGGTCACCCAGCTCAAGCAGATCAGCCAGCTGCTGAACGGCCTGGAAGGCCGCATGCTGCGACACGCCGAGAGCGCCAAGGTCAGCCGCGACGACTTCCTGATCAAGTATCGCGGCCACGAGATGGACCCGGGCTGGATGGACAGCGTGGCGGCCCTGCCCGGCAAGGCATGGAAGAGCTTCGTCGCGAAACACGCCCCGGACGTGAGCGAGCTGCGCGGCAAGGTGGCGCAGGTGGCGCAGGACACCGGGCTGCCGATCAGCGAGTTCCGCCGCGTCTACGCCACCGTATCGCGCGGCGAGCGGGACTCTGCGCGTGCCAAGAAGGAGATGATCGAGGCCAACCTCCGCCTCGTGATCTCGATCGCCAAGAAGTACACCAACCGCGGGCTGCAATTCCTGGACCTGATCCAGGAGGGCAACATCGGCCTGATGAAGGCGGTCGACAAGTTCGAGTACCGACGCGGCTACAAGTTCTCGACCTACGCCACCTGGTGGATCCGCCAGGCGATCACCCGCTCGATCGCCGACCAGGCGCGCACCATACGCATCCCCGTGCACATGATCGAGACCATCAACAAGCTGGTGCGCACCAGCAGGCAGATGCTGCACGAGATCGGCCGCGAGCCGGCGCCCGAGGAGCTGGCCGAGAAGCTCGGCATGCCGCTCGAGAAGGTGCGCAAGGTGCTCAAGATCGCCAAGGAGCCGATCAGCCTGGAAACGCCGATCGGCGACGAGGAGGACAGCCATCTCGGCGACTTCATCGAGGACAAGACCGCCGTCATCCCGCTGGACGCCGCGATCCAGACCAACCTCCGCGAGGCGACCACGCGCGTGCTGAGCTCGCTCACGCCGCGCGAGGAGCGGGTGCTGCGCATGCGCTTCGGCATCGGCATGAACACCGACCACACGCTGGAGGAGGTCGGGCAGCAGTTCAACGTGACCCGCGAGCGCATCCGCCAGATCGAGGCCAAGGCGCTGCGCAAGCTCAAGCACCCGAGCCGCAGCCGCAAGCTGCGCTCGTTCCTGGACGACTGATCCGGCCGTTTCCCGTGTCCCGACCGCTCCCGTAGGCCATCCCGCAGGAAGCCGCTGCCGATGACGACGTTCCCGCAGCCTGTGTCCGACCGGACGACGCGGATCGCGGTCGACGTCACCTTCCTGCGCCTCGAACCGGGTGTGGCGGTGCAGGCGCCGCCGCTGCCGCCCGGGGACGCGCTGGTGCGCGTGGTGCGCCCGAGCGTCGGGTTCTACCGCTACCTCTACGACACGGTCGGCCGCGCCTATTGCTGGTGGCTGCGCCGCGCGGCGCCGGACCGGGAGATCGCGGTCCTCCTCGCCGACCCGGCGACGGCGATCTACGCCCTGTATCGCGACGGCGAGCCGGCAGGATTCTTCGAGCTGGACGGGCGCAGCGGGCGCGACGTCAACCTGAGCTACTTCGGGCTGATGCCGCACGCCATCGGCACCGGCGCCGGCCCCGGCCTGCTAGCTGCCGCGATCGCGCTGGCGCGGGCCGGCAGCCAGAGCGGCAGCGTGCGCGTCAACACCTGCACGGCCGACCATCCCCGCGCCCTGCCGACCTACCTGCGGGCCGGCTTCAGGCCGCTGCGCACCGTGCGCGAGATCTGGGACATCCCGGACCGGCTCGGCCTGCCGATCCCGGACCGGCTGCGGGCCTGACCGATGGCGTCGCCGGTGCGGACGCGGCGCCGGGACACCCATCGCGCGGTGCCGGTCGGCCCGGCGCCGCGGACACGGCTGTTCGTCCCGTCGCGCGGCTGGGGCGGCCGCCATCGCCGCCGCATCCTGGTCGCGGCGGCGGTGGTGGCGGTGCTGCTGCACGTGCTGGCGACCGTCGCGGTGCTGGAAGGGCCGCGCCTGCTCGGCTCCGTGCTCGGGCCGCGTCAGCCGGTGCCGCCACCCGCCATGCAGAAGGACCCGCCGACGATCGAGATGGTGGAGGACCAGAACCGCTACACCGGCGGCTCGACGCCGACGCCGCCTGCCGAGCCGGCCCCGCCGGCCCCGCCTGCGCCGCCGAGCCCGCCGGCGCCGCAGGGCGCGCCGGACCGCTCCGACGTGCCGCAGACCGCGGCCGCACCGGACGCGGAAACGGTGCCGCCGGACGCGCCGAAGCAGGAGGAGGTGCAGGCGCCGCAGCCTTCGCCGCCGCAACAGGCCGCCGCGTCGCAACCCGAGGTCGATCTCGATCCGGCCGACGGCCTCGGCTACGGCCACCAGGACGACCCGCAGGTGATCCCCGCCGCCCCGGACGACCGCCACGCCAACAAGATGCCCCCGTACCCGCGCGCCGCCGGCCGGCGCGGCGAGGAGGGCTCGGTGGAGATGCTGGTCTCGGTGGACGCGGACGGGGCGGTGTCGGCGGTGGAGGTCGCGGTCTCGTCCGGCCATCCCGACCTCGACCGCACCGCGACCAACGCGGTCTCGCACTGGCACTTCCGGCCGGCGCGTGAGAACGGCGTGGCGGTGCCGACGCAGATGATGCAGGTGTTCAACTTCAAGATCGACCGGTAGGCCAAGAAACGCCATCGAAACGTTAGACGGGCGCGCGGGCTGGCTTGTCCGCTGCCTTTTCGGGTAGGTTGCGGGCTCGTTGCGCCGTTCGGCACGGCTGGGAGAAGGCCATGGTTTCGCGGGTCGCCATCATCGGAGCCGGCTGGTACGGCTGCCACCTGGGCAGCTCGCTCAAGGCGCTCGGCTTCGAGGTCAAGGTGTTCGAGCAGCACGGCCGCCCGCTGCACGAGGCCTCCGGCAACAACCAGTTCCGCCTGCACCTGGGCTTCCATTATCCGCGCCACCACGGCACCCGCGTCCAGTCGCGCGACGGCTTCATGCGCTTCATGGAACGCTACCCGCAGCTGAGCCGCGAGGTGTCGGAGAACATCTACGCCGTTCCCAAGGCGGAAAGCCTGATCGACTTCGCCACCTACCGCCTCATCATGACCTCCACCGGCATCGACTTCCGCGAGCAGACCGAGACTTCCGTGCCGATGCGCGAGGTGGCCGGCCTGATGCTGACCGGCGAGCGCGTGCTGCTGATCGAGCAGGCGCGCCGCTTCTTCTGCGAGCTGCTCGGCGACAGCCTGGTGCTCAAGCACCGCGTGTCCAGCATCGAGGAGGCGGCCGACGCGGTGCTGGTGGAGGGCGAGCCGTATGACCTGCTGATCGATGCCAGCTGGGGCCAGCAGCTCGGCATGCCGATGCCGTTCTTCTACGAACCCACCATGCTTCTCTATTACGAGACGGACCACGGCTTCCCCGCCGTCACCTTCGTCGACGGTCCGCTGTGCTCGGTGTACCCGACCGAGGATCCCAACATCTACACCCTGTCCAGCGTGCCGCACACGCCGCTCGCCCGCGTCACGAACGCGAAGGAAGCGCAGCGCATACGCGACAGCGTGTCGTCCGACACGGTGACCGCCAAGGTGGCGGCGATGGAGCAGCAGGTGTCGCGCTACCTGCCGACCTTCAAGGAAAGCTTCCGCTTCGTCGGCCCGCAGCTCGCGATCAAGACCAAGCCGGTCGGCAACTTCGACGACCGCTCCTGCTCGGTGTTCCGTCGCGGCCGCGTGTTCCATGTCATGTCGGGCAAGATCGACACCATCTTCTTCGCCATGGAGCGCATCCTGGCCTTCATCGAATCCAGCCGCGAGCGCGGCTTCTCGCCGCTGGCCAGCCCGTTGCGACGCGACATCGTCACCCGCAGCCTGCAGACGCAGGACCACGGATGAGCGCCACCGACGCGCTCAGCGGCGCGCGCGCGCTGATCGGCCACACCGGCTTCGTCGGCTCCAACCTGCTCGTGCAGCAGGACTTCGACGCGCTCTACAACTCCTCCAGCATCGGCGGGATCGACGGCCGCCACTTCGCCGAGGTGGTGTGCGCCGGCGTGTCGGCGGTGAAGTGGTGGGCCAACCAGAACCCGGCCGAGGACCTCCTGCGGATCGAGGGGCTGATCGCCCGCCTTGACACGATCACCGCCGACACCTTCACCCTGGTCTCCACCGTCGACGTGTACGGCACGCCGGTCGGCGTGTCGGAAGCGGACCAGCCGGTGCCGGACGGCCTGCATCCGTACGGTGCGAACCGCCTGATGCTGGAGCACTGGGTGTCGAAGCGCTTCGCCTCGCACCAGATCGTGCGCCTGCCGGCGTTGTTCGGTGCGGGACTCAAGAAGAACGCGATCTTCGACCTGATGCACGACAACCGGCTGCACGTGATCAACGGCGGATCGGTGTTCCAGTGGTATCCGCTGGAGCGGCTGGCGGCGGACCTGGAGATCGCCCGCACGCGCCGCCTCGGCGTGGTCAACCTGGCGACCGCGCCGCTGTCGATGGAGGAGATCCGCGTGCGGTTCTTTCCCGACCGCAGCATCGGCGCGGAGGCGGCGCCGCAGGCCCGCTACGACATGCGCACCCTCCACGACAGGGCGTTCGGCGGATCGGACGGCTACATCCTGGACCAGGCGGGGGTGCTGGCGGCGATGGGCCGCTTCATCGATGCCGAGCGCCCCGCATGAGGCGCCCCACATGAGGCGCCCCACATGAGGCGTCTGGGCGTCTCCAACCTCGCCTGGGCGCCGGACGCCGAACAGCGGGCGTTCGCGCTGCTGGCAGAACGCGGCGCCCACGGCGTCGAGGTGGCGCCGACCCGGATCGCCGACTGGGAGCAGCTGACGCCGGCGCGGCTGGCGGCGTTCCGGCGCGGCTGCAAAGACGCCGGCCTTGTCGTCAGCTCGCTGCAGGCGGTGTTCTTCGGCCGGCCCGAGGTGGCGCTGCTCGGACCGGACGACGCGTTCGAGGCCATGTGCGCGCACATGCGCCTGCTGGCCCGGATCGCCGAGGCGCTGGGCGCCGGGGTCGCGGTGTTCGGGGCGCCGAAGAGCCGCCTGCGCGGGGCCATGCCGGTGCCCGAGGCGATGGCGCTGGCGGCGGACCGCTTGCGCGTGCTGGGCGGGATCGCCGCGCAGGGCGGGCTGACGCTGGGCCTGGAGCCGGTGCCGCCGGTCTACGGTGCGGACTTCCTTAACCATGCCCGGGACATCATCGCGCTCGTGCAGCAGACCGAGCATCCCAACGTGCGTGCCCATCTCGACACCGCCTGCGTATCCCTGGCCGGCGACGACCCGGCGGAGGCGATCCGCGCCGCGATCCCGCTGCTGGCGCACTACCACATGGCGGAGCCGGAGCTGGGTCCGTTCGCCGAGCCGGTCTGCGACCACGAGTCCGCCGGGCGCGCGCTGGATGCGGCCGGCTACGACCGCTGGGTGGTGATCGAGATGAGGCAGGGTTCCGGCGACGGGCTCGGACAGGTCGCGATCGCGATCGACTACGCCCGCGCGCACTACCTGTCCCGGCCGGGCTGAGGCGCCTTACCACCAATCGAACCCGCAAGATCATGCACCTGGCAACGGCATCCGACGACTACCTGATCCGCGACCCGATACTGGAGCAGGACGGCTTCCATCCCGACGCGCTGCCGCACTGGATCGTGCCGACGCCGCCGGCGGCACCGAGCTGTTCGGCCAGATCGACGAGCTGTTCCCCGAGCTTGCCGGCCGGGTGACCCGCACCCTGCGCACGGTCGAGGAGGTGGTCGACCACGCCTACCGGCCGGACCTGTTCCTGATCCGGGTCACCTCCGACCTGGTGACGGCGTCGCTGCGTCGCCGGATCCAGGCGCTGGCGCTGCGCAGCGAGGCCGGACGGCAGGCCGGCGCCGCGGCGCGTCGCGCCGTGCGCCGCAGCGCCCCGGTGCTGCTGTTCGGGCTGCGCGTCGAGAACCGCACGGTGGTGGAGATGAAGCCGTTCCTCGACCGCCTGATGCGGTCGATCGCCAGCCGGCACCCGGGATCGGTGATCGTGTTCGACGGACACAATGCCAGCGCCGGCGGCGGCCCGGCCGCTCGAGATCGAGCGCAGCCCGGTCGCCGCGGTGCGCGACGACGCGCGGATGCTGGACGTGACGATCGCCGACACCATCGGCCAGCCGGTGGCGTCCAGCCTCGGCTGGTGCCTCGCCGCCGACTGCTTCGTGTCGATCTGGGGCGCCAGCGTCGCCAGGTACCGCTGGGTCTGCAACCGGCCCGGCTACGTGATCACGAGCCGCGCCAACCTCCTGAGCCGGCCCGACCTGCACATCTACGACTCGCCGCGCTACGTCGAGGACCCGTCGCCGATGCTGTTCGTCGCGCCCGAGGCGGTGGAGGACGATCCGGAGGCCGGCCTGCTGCTGCCGATCCCGGGACAGCCGCTCTACTCCAACTTCCGCCTCGACGAGGAGCAGGTGGTCCAGGCGATCGGGCGGATGCTGGCGGAAACGGTGGCGGCGCGCCGGGCGGTGACCATGGGGTCCAGGCGGGCGCCGGTGCCGCCGGTCGAGCGGACGCGCCGGGTGCGGGAGGACGCCGTGTCGAGCGGCAGGTGGACCACCGCCTGGGTTCCTGCCGGATCGGCGCCGTCTCCTGCTGCCGTTCCTTCGAGAAGGCGGTCGCAGGCCGCGGCCGCCCGGCTTGACAGCCGGCAGCAGACCGCCTTGCCTCCCCTCCCTCATCGATCGAGCCGCCATGTACACGCCCACGCAGTTCAGGGAGGATCGTCCCGAGGTCCTGGCGGCGACGGTCCATGACATCCGGTTCGCCACCCTGGTCACCGCCACGGCCGACGGCTACCACGCGTCCCACCTGCCGATGGTCCTGAAGCGTGAGGAGGGCGGCTACGTGCTGGAAGCCCACGTCGCGAGTCCCAACCCGCACTGGGAGGTGTTCCGGTCCGGTCCGCTTCCCTCGCTCGCGATCTTCCAGGGACCGCAGGCCTACGTGTCGCCGTCGTGGTACGAGACCAAGCGCCAGCACGGCAGGGTCGTCCCGACCTGGAACTACATCGCCGTCCATGCGCACGGCCCGATGTCGATCGTCGAGGACCGGACCTGGCTTCTGTCCCACCTCGAGGAGCTGACCGACGCCAACGAGGGTTCCCGCGAGCATCCCTGGGCCGTGTCGGACGCTCCGGCGGACTTCATCGGCAACCTGGTCGGCGCGATCGTCGGGCTTCGGCTGCAGGTCGCGCGGTTCGAAGGCAGCTGGAAGCTGATCCAGCACCGTTCCGAAGGCGATCGTCAGGGTGCCGCAGCCGGCTTGTGTGCCTCGCCGCGCGTCGGCGACCAGGCCGTGGGGCGGATCATGCGCGACCTGGAGGCGGCGCGCCGGCCCCGGATCGCGTAGGCGCCACGGCGCGTCCCGGACACGAACCTGGACCGGCAGGAACTTGGCCGCGGCCGGCCACGCGACCGCGCGTTTCCGCTTGCGCCGCGGGCCGGTTCGTGGTTCACGCACGCTCTGTCCCTGCCGGAGCGAGTGGCATCGCTTCGGCTATACCCATGCCATGCCTCCTGCGAGGCGACGGCGCCGTTCCCCGGGATCCCCTCGGCCGGTCGGGTTGAACCATCCGAAGGGAGACCCCATGCCACTCTATGAATGCGTGCTGATCGCACGCAACGACATCACCCAGGCCCAGGTCGAGCTGATCGCCGACGGGATCGCCACCCAGCTCGAAGGCGAGCAGGGGCAAATCCAGAAGCGCGAGTACTGGGGCCTGCGCTCGCTCGCCTACCGCATCAAGAAGAACCGCAAGGGGCATTACATGCTCCTCGGCCTCGACGCACAGCCGGCCTCCATCAAGGAGATGGAGCGCCAGCTCGGCCTGAACGAGGACGTGCTGCGCTTCATGACGATCCGGGTCGAGGCCATCGACGAGGCGCCGTCTGCCATCCTGAGCCGCAAGGGCGACGACCGCGAGCGTGGCTTCCGCGGCCCGAAGCCGGCCGGCCGCTTCGACAGCGGGCGCAAGCGCGGCTACGACGACCGCGAGGAGTTCCGCGCCCGCGACGAGAACGGCGAGCGTCCGGAGCGCGGCCCGCGCGGTCCGCGGTCCGAACTGGCAGAGGCGGAGTAGGCGACCATGTCCCAGTCAACCGAGTCCCGTCCGGGCGCCGAGGACGTCAGTCCCGCCGGCCGCCGCACCGCCGTCGGCGCCCGCCGGCCGTTCTACCGCCGCCGCAAGTCCTGCCCGTTCTCCGGCCCGAACGCGCCGAAGATCGACTACAAGGACGTGCGCCTGCTGTCCCGCTTCCTGAGCGAGCGCGGCAAGATCGTGCCGAGCCGCATCACCGCGGTGTCGGCGAAGAAGCAGCGCGAGCTGGCCCAGGCGATCAAGCGCGCCCGCTTCCTCGCCCTGCTGCCCTACATCCTGAGCTGAGGGGGCGCACGACCCATGTCCGCAACCGAGGTGATCCTGCTCCAGCGCATCGAGAAGCTGGGCCAGATGGGCGACGTCGTGAAGGTGAAGCCGGGCTATGCCCGCAACTTCCTGCTGCCCCAGGGCAAGGCGATCCGCTCCAACGCCGCCAACCGCGCCCGCTTCGAGGGCGAGCGCATCCAGCTCGAGGCCAACAACCTCAAGCGCCGCGAGGAGGCCGAGCGCCTGGCCGAGCGGATGAGCGGCCTCACCGTCGTCATCATCCGCCAGGCCGGCGACAGCGGCAGCCTGTACGGCTCGGTGTCGCCGCGCGACATCGCGCTCGCGGCGGCCGAGGGCGGCCTGACCATCGACCGCCAGCAGGTGCAGCTGGCGCATCCGATCAAGACGCTGGGCCTGTCCGACGTCCGGGTCGTGCTGCATCCCGAGGTCAGCATACGCGTGGTCGCCAACGTCGCCCGCTCGGCGGAGGAGGCGGAGCGCCAGGCCCGCGGCGAGCGGGTCGGCCGCAACGACGGCGACGACGAGGACGAGCAGCCTGCCTACGGTCCGGAGGAGGCCGAGGGCGACATCGCCTGACGCAGCCGCGCCGGAGCCGGTCACGACGAAACGGCCCGGGCGCACGTCCGGGCCGTTTCCGCATGCGCCTGCCACCTTTGACCGCCACGCCGCTGTCGGTTCATCCTGCGCCCGCTGCTGCCGTAGGAGAACCAGGCATGCCTGTCCTGCTCGATCTGGTACTCAGGCGATTCATCCGGTTCGGCCGGCTGGACATCAGGTACGCGGGCGGGCAGTCGCGGTCCTACGGGCACGGCAGTCCGCATGTCGGGATGGAGATGCTGGATCCGGCCATCGAGACCGGGCTCCTGCTCAACCCGGGGCTGGCGTTCGGGGAGGCCTACATGGCCGGCACGATCCGCCCGGTCGGCTGCACGCTCTACGACCTGATGGACGTGTTCATGGTCAACGCGGTGCGCGGCGGCCATCCCGGCGCCACGGTGTCGTCGCGGCTGCGCGAGGCCAAGCGGGTGTTCACCCAGTACAACCCGGCGCCGCGCGCGCGGCGCAACGTGGCCCACCACTACGACCTCAACGGCCGGCTCTACAGCCTGTTCCTGGACCGCGACCGGCAGTACTCGTGCGCCTACTTCCCGCGCGGCGACGAGACCCTGGAGGAGGCGCAGGAAGCCAAGAAGCGCCACATCGCCGCCAAGCTGCGCCTCGACCGGCCGGGCCTCGAGGTGCTCGACATCGGCTGCGGCTGGGGCGGCATGGCGCTGACCCTGGCCCGCGACTACGGCGCCCAGGTCACCGGCATCACCCTGTCCACCGAGCAGCTGGCGGAAGCGCGCGCGCGGGCCGAGTCGGAAGGCCTGTCCGACCGGGTGCGGTTCGAGCTGATGGACTACCGCGCCGTCGACCGCCGGTTCGACCGCATCGTCTCGGTCGGCATGTTCGAGCATGTCGGGGTCGGCCATTTCGACTCCTACTTCGCCCGCATCCGCGACTGCCTGCGCCCGGACGGCGTGGCGCTGGTGCACTCGATCGGCCGCAACGAGGGGCCCGGCGCCACCAACCCGTGGCTCGACAAGTACATCTTCCCAGGCGGCTACTCGCCGGCGCTGAGCGAGACCTTCGCCGCCATCGAGCGCTCCGGCCTGTGGGTGACCGACTGCGAGATCCTCCGGCTGCACTACGCGAAGACGATCGCGCACTGGCGACGCCGCTTCGCCGCCAACCGCGACCTGATCGCCTCGCTCTACGACCAGCGCTTCTGCCGCATGTTCGAGCTCTATCTGGCCGGCTCGGAGATCGCGTTCCGGCGCCAGGGCCACATGAACTTCCAGGTCCAGCTCACCCGCGACGCCGAAGCCGTGCCGCTGTCGCGCGACTACATGGTGGATGCCGAACGGGCGGCGCTCCAGGCCACCCATGCCGGCGCTCCCCTGGAGCGGCTGGACGCCGACTGATCCGACACGATGCCAGAGCAGAGTAAGCGTACGAGCACTGCGCCTTGACAGGCAGATCGGACGGTGTGGCAGCAGCCTGGCTGTCGGACGCGCGCGGGCTTGGTCAGAATGCTTCGCATCACGTGCGGCATCGACGTCGTTGGGACAGGCTAGGATGGGAGGCGATCGCGCAGGAGCAGCCTCTTGGACGAAGTCCGGCTTCCCTTCACCATGAACGCCACGGTGAGCTAAGGCACCTCGCCGCCAGAGCCGCTGCCGGACCGGCTACCCCCCGGGTGGGTGCGCATCCCGGTCTCGTTCCAGGTCACGCTGCCGGCGGAGGTGATGGAGGGCGCAAGGCAGGGTAGCCCCTCCACGGGAGCGGGCCACGGTCCGGGAACCTCGGTGTCGATCGTGCCGCATTCCCTGCGGCTGGACGCGGGAGCGGGTTCAAGGGGTGGACGGAGCTGGGAGGATCTCGGTGCCCTGGTCGAGGCACTGCAGGACGATCCGTCCCTGCTCGGCCCGATGGGGGCGGCCGAGGGCGAGCCGGGACCACAGCCGCCGGCGCCAGGAGCGGGTTCCGCCGAGGCTTCCGTGGCCCGATCCGTTCCCATCGCTGCGGCCTACGGCCCCCGCAGCACTGGACGGTTCGACATGAACCGGCTGGCCAACGTCGACCTGAACGCCCTCGGCCTGGGCGACGCCTTGCGCTCGCGGTCGGCGCCGTGTCCAGGCGCACCGTTCGTCCGGGCGCCCTTTGCCGAGCCTGGGCCGGCGGCGGCCGAGGACGACGTTCCCGCCCTGGCCGGGGCCACGCCGTCGTCCGGCACCGGTCGCCGGGCGCTGGACGTCGTCATGACGCCGGGCGCGGCACTTCCACCCGTGATCCGTGCGGCCGTCGGCGATACCGGTGGCAGCCGAGCCGGGCAGGGCTCCGCCACGAGCGCCGGAACGTCCGGCGCCGACGCGAACGGCGACGTGCTGGCCATGCTGCAGGGGATGCGGGAGGCCGACCGGTCGCCCCGGCCGTCCGGCAGTGTGGAGGTGGCGCAGGCGGGCGGGAGCGACGCGGCGACATTGCCGCGCGCGCAGGGCCAGCCGGCTGCGGCCCCGCCGAACGGCTCCGCCGGCCCGGCCCCTGTCGGGCATCAATTGGCGCCACCTGCCGCAGCCGTGACCGCTGTCTCGCCCGCGTTGCTCACAACCTCGTTTGCCGGCCGCGGTTTCATCGAGAAGGAGGAGGAGCTGCCCGGGACCAGCAACACCTTGCACCGTCCCTCCGCGGCATCCGGCGTCACGCTCGGCCCGGGCTACGATATGAAGAACAAATCAGCAGACCAGATCGTTGCAGACTTGGAAGGGATTGGTGTTGCACCCGACGTTGCCGAAAAGATCAGCGGTGCATCTCACCTGCCTCCTGACAAGACAAGGAAGTTCATCAAAGACAATAAGCATCTGCTCGGCCTTTCGTCCGATCAGCAGGCCCGTCTCCTCGCTTCGACGATCGGGCCTTACGAAGACAAGGTGCGCCGCGACATCACTGTGCCCTTGAAGCCTAACGAATTTGATGCGCTGGTATCGTTCCTCTACAATCCGGGGCATGGCTGGCCAGCTGTTCGAGATGCTGTCAACAAGGGCAACTTTCATGCTGCAGCCCTCGCAATGAAAGAACAGACCAAGTCCGGCGGCAAAGTCTTGCAAGACTTGGTGAGGAGACGGCAGGGGGAAGCCAAGTTGCTGCTGCAAGGTGAATATGGAACCAAAGAATGAGGCTCATGCTACGGCTCGCGGCAACTCTGGCCGTCCTCGCACACCCTGGCGGGGGTACGGCGGCCGAACGGTGCAACGACTCCCACGAGGTCGTCACCACGGCACTGCGGCACAACATGATCGGTAAGGCCAAGCTGAACGGCGAGGTCGTCACCGACGTGCTGCTGAAGGGGCTGTGCTCGTCCGGCTTCGTCACCCGCAACGGCGTGACCTGGATCGACTGGACGACCGTCTACAACGGCTACTCATACAAACTAGGTGACACCATGCTCCTGAAGATCCCCAAAAGCGGTAGATTTGACGACGTAACGTATGAAGGCGATCCTGACCTCGCCATACGTATCCGTATGTCGATAGAGTTGCTGGCCTCGGATTGCTATAACCGCGCTAAGTTCTGCTAGGATCCCGATTCGTAGCCAGTAGGTGAAGACCCGCGGGTAATCACCATCGAGCGGACACTACGCTATCGTCCTTGAGTTTATTTTGCCGACATCCACGGCATCAGCGTATCGAGCCGATTGGCCGGATGTCCGTCCACCATCTGGGTCAGACTGTCGCAGAGCCACACGTACGGTTCGACGCCGTTGAGCTTTGCGGTCTCGATCAGCGAGGCGACGATTGCCCACCGGTTCGCACCGCCCTCGCTGCCGGCGAACAGGCTGTTTTTACGGCCCAAAGCAATTGGCCTAATCGCTCTTTCGACAGGGTTGGTGTCCAGGTCAATCCGCCCGTCGTCGAGGAACCGGGTCAGCGCCGACCACCGCCCGAGCGCGTAGCGGATCGCCTCGGCCAACCTGCTGCGTCCCGGAAGGCGCAACAGCTGCAGGTCCAGCCACGCCTGCAGAACCTCGACCAAAGGCAGTGACTGTTGCTGGCGCACCCGCAGCCGCTCACCCGGCGGCTGGCCCCGGATCGTCGCCTCGATCTCGTAGAGTTCGTCGATCCGCTGCACTGCCTCGGTGGCGACAGGCGAGCCCGCCTCGTGCAGCTCGAAGAACTTCCTCCGGGCATGAGCCCAGCAGGCGGCCAGGGTGACGGTGCCTTTGTCCGCCAGAGCCTCGAAGCCGGCATAGCCGTCCACCTGCAGGATGCCGCGGAACGTCTTGAGATGCTCCGCTGGGCGGGTACCGGTGCGGTCAGGCGCATAGTGGAAGACCACCGCCGGTGGAGCGTTGCTGCCGTAGGAGCGGTCGTCGCGCGTGTAGGCCCACAGGCGGCCGGTCTTGGTCCGGCCACGTCCAGGATCGAGCACCGGCAGCGGCGTGTCGTCGGCGAAGACCCGGTCACCCGCCATCACATGCGCGACCAGCCGTTCGTGCAGCGCCTCCAACCACCAGCAGGCAGCACCGATCCAGCCCGACAGGGTGGAGCGGCTGATCTCCAGCCCGTACAGGGTGGAGCGGCTGATCTCCAGCCCGTGCCGGGCGAAGATCCTGCTCTGGCGATATAGCGGTAGGTGGTCGCAGTAGCGGCTCACCAGCACGTGGGCGATCAGTCCGGGGGTGGCGAGGCCGCCAGCCAGCACCCGCTCTGGGGCTGGTGCCTGGTGCAGTGTGCCGCAGCAGCGGCAGGCCCGCTTGGGTCGGGTGATACGAACCACGCGGATTTGCGCCGGAATCCAGTCGAGCATCTCGCTGCTGGTGGCGCCGGCATCGTGCAGGGCGCCGCCACACTCCGGGCAGACGTCGTGCGGGACCGGGATGACGGTCTCGACGCGCGGCAGATGGGCCGGAAGCGGTGCCCGATGCGGAGGTTTGGCAGGCGCCGTCGGAATGGGATCAGCCGAGGCCGGCGGCATGGCTGCGGCTCGCCACGCCTCTGCCCGGGCGAGATCGGCCTCCAGCTCCTCGAGACCGAACGCCATCTGGTCGGGATCGCGCCGCTCGGCGCTGCGGCCGAACTGCCCACGCTGAAGCTGCTTGATGATCAGGCGCAGCCGATCGATCTCGACCTGGCTCTCGGCGACTGTCGCATCCCGGCTAGCCAGTGCCGCTGCCATGCCGCGCACCAGCTGCTGCAGCATGGCGGCATCGGTCGGCAGGCTGTCGAGCGCGATCCGCATGAGCGGAGGCTACCGATCCAGCGGCATCCTGTACATCGAAAACAGCCTCAGCCCGCAATCATCAGCCGCCGCGTCTGCACGGGTGCCCGCCACTCCAGCCCCTCCAGCAGCATCGACAACTGCGCCGGCGTCAGCGTCACCGAGACGGTGCCGTCTGCCTGCGGCTGCGTCGTCGGCCAAGTGAACGCACCCTGGTCCAGTCGCTTGGCGAACAGGCACATGCCGGTGCCGTCGTGGAACAGAATCTTGAGCATCCCCGCGCGCTTGCCGCGAAATATGAACAGATGGCCGCTGAACGGATTCGTCCGCAGCACCTCCTGCACCAGCAACGACAAGCCGTCAAAACCCTTTCGCATGTCTGTCGGGCCAAGGGCCAAATGGATGCGGACGCCGGCCGGCATCGAGATCATGCCGGCGTGTCCAGCGCGACGATCAACCGCCGCAGGAGGTCTATGTCGACATCATGTCCCACGCGGATCCGACGACCGCCAAGCAGCTCGATCTCGATCTGTCCGACCAGGGCTTGATGTGCCGGCGGCGGGGGCGGTGATGCCTGGAGCACGAGCGCCTGCTCCTCCACTGGCTTGGCGACCCGCGCCGCGGCAAACACAGCTGGCGGTTCGGCCTGGGGAGCAGTCAACATCGGTCGGGCGAAGGCACGGAGCCACCGATGGACCACGCTGGCGTGGATGCCATGGTGCCGGGCATATCGGGCAAGAGGCTGGCCCGAGTTGAGGCCCTCCCAGACCAGCTGGCGTTTCTGTTCCGCGGTCCAGCGACGCCGAATGACTGGTGTCGCGACCGTCAAGCCACTTGAAGCGACGTCAGGCTCTGAAGGGCGGGCATAAGAGAATTCGCTTAAGCCCGCCTCTGCCGGAGCAGCGCCTGGCTCTGATGTGGGCCGCTGCCTAACCGGCCCGTAGAACCGCGTCCGCCACTTGCGTAGCTCGCGCGGCGGGATCCCATGCTGCTGGCAATAATCCCGCTGCGAGCCACCCTGCCGCAGGAACGCGTCAACGTGCTCGCGCCAAAATACCTCCTGCTCCAACCCAAGGCTCCCAACCGTGAGTCACTGGCAAAGCAGAACGCGACCGCGACGTCAGCGTGTCGAGACCGGACGTATACAGAGCAGATCCGATCAGGTGGACGGTCTGATCGATGAGCGCCTAGGCTTCGATCCGATTCCACCGCCGCCCGACAACCTGCTAGATCGGGTCGATCACAAGATGGTCGCTCACCACCAGCTTGCCGTCGACAAGCGTATCGACCCGGTAGATCCCAGGTCCCAAACCAGCGGCTGCCCGCCTGGTCCAGAGTCCATAGGGTGTCGAGTCGAAGCGGAGGTTGTCGCGCGAGGTTCGGGACACGAGGACGTCGGACCTGTACCAGTCCCATTCGACATCGTGAAGGCCGTCCTCGTCGCCGGGATTCGGCCAGCTCAGGAACGCCTCGACCCTGATGACATCCTTCAGCGTGAAATGCGTCTGTGGCGTGAGTTCTCCAAGTTCGAAGTCCGGCTGCCTCATCGTGAGGGATCGGACGACGGTGAGCGGCTGATTTGTGCAGCCTGCAAGCACCAGCGAGCTGACCAGCCACAAACCGGCGAAGCGAGCGAACATCGAGCGTCATCCGTTGGAAAGGTGACAACCCGATACGACGACTGTACGTTTTTGGCAACGGAATGCCCGACTTCCAAGCCCGGGTCGGGCGTGACCTCGAGAACCGGGATGCCGGGATCGCGGTCAGCCGGATCTTGAACGCGCTGGTGGACCTGGCTTGAGTCTTGCTGGACCCATCACGAGTCGATGACGGCCGCGGCGAGACGGGCGCTGAAGCTCTGGTCGATCTTGTCGACGCGCGCAGCGATCCGCTTGAACCCCGTGGGCTTGCGGAACCACTTCTCGATCAGATGGTGCCACGTGTGGATCTCATGGCCGAGCCGCAGCCGCAGCCGCTTCGCGCGGCGCGAGTGCTGTGAGATGACGATCCTGGCATCTTCCACGTCCAGGCTGGCGACGACGTCGCTGTCGAACGCCATGTCAGCCATCAGGCATGGAATTGGCCGTGTTCCGTCGCCACGGCGTCGGCCGGCGGTGCTCCGATCGCCGGACGTCATGGGCAGTTCATGGACTGCGATCGCGTCGTCCCCGATATCGCCTCCACGAAGCGGCGATCGTCACTGCCGCTCAGGCCTGGGTCCGGTCCGCTTCCACGGACGATGCAGCTCCGTCATCGCCCACCGGGCATCCGTCAGCGGCGTGAACCACGCTTCAAGTTCAAGCGCTTCATGGAGCCTCAGAGCAGCCGCGCCAGGCGGTCGAACTCGGCGATGCTGAGGGTTTCCGCCCGGCGCTGCCCGTCGATGTCCGCGCGCGCCAGCAGCGCCTCGCCGCCGAGCGCCCTGAGCGCGCCGCGCAGCATCTTGCGCCGCTGCCCGAACGCGGCGGCCGTCACACGCTCCATCGCCCCGAACAGCGCCGGATCCGGCTGCACCGCGTGCGGCACCAGCCCCACCACGGCGGAGAACACCTTGGGCGGCGGCGAGAAGGCGCCCGGCGGGATGCGGAGCAGAAGCTGCGCGTCGCAGGTCCAGCGCGCCAGCACCGCCAGCCTTCCGTAGGCATCCGAGCCCGGATCGGCCGCGATCCGCTCGGCCACCTCCACCTGGAACATCAGCGTCAGCCGCTCCCAGCACGCCGCCTGGCGCAGCCAGCCGACCAGCAGCGCCGTGCCGACGTTGTAGGGCAGGTTCGCCACCACCTGCCGCGGCGCCGGGACCAGGGCTGCGAGGTCCTGCCCGGTCGCATCCGCCTCGATCAGCCGCAGCCGCGACCCGCCATCCGGCGACGCCACCGCCGAGCGCAGCGCCTCGATCGCCGCCGCGGCACGGCGGTCGATCTCGATCGCGGTGACGCTCCGGGCGGGACTGGCCAGCAGCGCCCGCGTCAGGCCGCCGGGACCCGGCCCGACCTCCACCACGTGTCGGCCCGACAGGTTCCCGGCCAGCGACACGATCCGGGCGAGCAGCGCCGGGTCGAGCAGGAAGTGCTGGCCGAGCGACTTGCGCGCGTCGAGCCCGTGCTCGGCGATCACCGCACGCAGCGTCGGCAGCCGTGGCAGCGGCTCCGGCGGCAGCCGGCCCGGTGCGCCGGCGTCCGTCAGGAGGAGCGCATGTCGATCACCGCCCTGCGGTGCAGGTCGCGGTTCAGCTGGCGCGACACCAGCTCGACGCGGTCGTTCAGCAGCTGGTCGGCGATCTGGCCGGTGTCCTGCTGGGCCAGGTTCTTCTGGCTGCGCGAGCAGACCATGATCACGTCGATGCCGTCGCTCGACACCAGCGGGTGGGTCGCCTGCCCGGCCGCGAGCGGCTCAAGCACGTGCGCCATCTGCGGGTTGAGCCGGTCGAGCTGCACCGCGCCGGGGTTGCCGGGCCGCTTCGAGCCGAAGCTGGTGTTGGCGGCCTCGATCTGGTCGCAGCTGTGCGCGTCCCTGGACAGGGCGTTGGCCTTGGCCAGGGCCTGCTGCTGCTGCGCGGTCGGTGCCTGCGGGTTGAGCGGCGCGTCGAACGGCACGAAGGCCTGCCGCAGGTCGAGCACAGTCGCCATCTGCGTGCCGCTGACGCGCCTTCCGGCCAGGGCGATGATGTCGTAGCCGCCGGCAACCCGGATCGGGTTGCTGATCGCACCGACCGGCATCGCCCGGGCGATCTCCACCACCTCCGGATCGAGGTTGTCCGCCTGCACCCAGCCGAGCGAGCCGCCGTCGAGCGCGGTCTGGCTCTGGCTGAACTGCGCGGCGACGATCGGGAACGGGGCGCCCGCATGCAGCTGCCCGATCACCGTGTTGGCGAACTTCAGCGCGTCGGCGCTGTTCTTCGGATCCTCCACCGGCACGAAGATCTCGCTGATCTGGTATTCCGGCTGCCCGGCCTCCCGCTTGAGCGCGTCCTGCCGCTGCCGGATCTCGGCCGAGGTGATCCGCGCCCGTTCGCCCAGCTGCTCGCGCAGCACCCCGGTCCAGGCCAGCTGCACCCGGATCTGGTCGATCAGGGTCGTCATCGCCACGCCGTCCTTCGCCAGCCGGTCGCGCAGCGCGTTGGACGGCATGTTGTTGCGCTTCTCGATGTCGGCGATGGCGTCGGCGATGCGCGAGATCGGCACGTTGATGTGGCGCTGCTGGATCTCCTGCATGCGCAGGCGCTCGTCGATCAGCTGCCGGGTGATCTGCGGCCGCAGCCGGTTCAGCACGTCCGGGTTCTCGGTCAGCCCGGTGGACAGGGTGAACAGGTGTTCCCGGTCCTCCACGTCGCGCCGGGTGACGATCTGGCCGTTCACCACTGCGACGATCTCGTCCTGCGACGGCCCGGCACCCTTGGCCGCGGCCTTGCCCGTCGGCGCGTCGCCGGCTGCCGTGTCGTCGGTCGCGTCCGATGCGGCGGCGGCCTGGTGGCGGTAGTGGTGCGACTGCGCGGCTGCGGCGCACGGCAGGGCAGGGCCGGCGAGAAGCACGGCAGCCAGCATCCTGGACGCCATCCTGCTGGGGGCCGGAGCCGGTCGGGAAGCCGGGGAAAGTCGCTCGAAGCTCATGCAGGGTTCCTGGGTGGTCCGGGCCGCTCAGCCGTTCACCGGGAAGGTGCCGAGCGTCTTGAAGGTGAGGGTGAACAGGATGGAGGTGTCGCCGTTGTCGCCGTTGATGGTGGTGTAGCGCCGATTGAGCGACACGTCGAAGATGAAGCAGTCGTTGGTGTAGGCGACGTCGCCGCCGATGGCCACGAACTGGTTGGTGGCGAGGTTGCGCCGCCCGTAGGCCGACACCCGGAACTGCTTCCAGGTGCTCGACACGCCGAGCGTGCCCTCGTTGGTCGGCACCAGGAACGCCGCCGGCGGCCCCGCCAGGGTGAACGGGTTGCTGGTGTAGTAGTAGTAGTAGCTGCGCGAGTTGTAGATGTAGCCGCCGCTCACCGTCAGCAGCGGCACCCCGGCGGTGACCAGCCCGTCGGCGAAGTGGGTCTCCCCGCTGTCGTGGTCCATGCGGTCGCGCACGGTGAAGTCGAGCCACTTGACCGGCGTGAAGCTCAGCCGGCTGACGATGTCGGACGCGTGGGTGGTGAGCCCGCTGTTCGGCAGCTGGTTCTCGTCGATGTGCTCCTGGTAGCTTTCCCCCACCAGCGCGTCGATCTGGTGGCCGTTGAAGCTCCAGTTGGCGTGCAGCGCGTAGTTGGCCCGCAGGCCCCCGTCGAGCCGGTCCACGCCCTCGTGCCGGTTGAGCGAGAACAGCGTGGTGTCGGTGAACTCGTAGTCCAGGCTGTCCTCGTTGGGCAGGTGCCGGTTGATGCTGTTGCCCGAGTTGGGGGCCGCGATCAGCTGCACGATCGGCTCGACGATCGCCGACCCGTTCTGCAGGGTCTTGAGGAACGGCCAGTTCATCTTCACCGCCACCGTGGGCAGCGCCTGGCCGCTGCTGGTGGCGTTCACGTCGTTGTAGTTCGGCACCAGGTCGAGCTTGGACGCCTTGTACACCTCGCTGTCGAGGTGCGCCGTCACGGTGAACACCTGCCCCAGCGTGTCGCGGAACGGCCGGTCGTAGTTCAGGCTGAGCTGCAGCCGCTGGTCCGAGGTGCCGTTCGACCGGTAGATGTTGAAGTCGTTGGTGGACAGCGAGGTGCGTCCGCCCAGCGCGTCCGGCGCGCCGGTGAAGCTGTACTCGTAGCGCGGCAGCACGAACGGCAGCTCGCTGGAGTTGATCACCCCGGAGTTCAGCCCCTGGAAGAAGCTGGTGTCGAGGCGCGAATAGGCGCCGACGCCGAAGCCCTCCAGATAGATGTTGCTGCCGAGCACGTCGGCGCCGTAGCCGGTGATGCGGTAGTCGCGCAGGTAGTTGGCGGAACTCGCCAGGTTGATGTCGGCGCCGTAGCGCCAGTGCTGGTCGTAGTCGAACACGGTGTGGGCATACACGTAGCCCTGCAGCCCCTTGTCGTTGACCGGCGCCACCACGTTGCCGTCGTCGACGTAGCCGGCGGTGTCGGTGGTGTCGTAGGCGATCGCCCCGGTGATGCGCACGATGCCGGAGTTGAACTGTTCGCGGTACTGCGCGGTCAGCTGCGGCCCGGTGTTGGAGGAGATCAGCGGCACCAGGGTGACGTCGGCGGACCGGCTCAGCACCCAGAAATAGGGCAGGGTGAAGTAGGCGCCGAGATGCTTGTCGTCCGGCGAGATGTCGCCGATCAGGAACCCGCTCTGCCGCTTCACCGACGGGTCCGGGGTGGAGAAGAACGGCAGGTAGCCCACGGGCACCCCGAACATGTCGAGATACACGTCGCGATACTCGAGCCGCTTGTGCTCCAGGTCGTCGGTGGCGTCGTAGGCGCGCAGCTGCCAGAACGGCGGCTGCTCCGGGTGCTGGGCGCACACCTTGCAGGAGGTATACACCGCGCGCGACAGGTCGTTGACCTTGCCGTCGGTCCGCCTGGCGCCGTTGGCGCCGAGCTTGCCGTTGAGCGACAGCAGCGTGCGCATGTTCGACATCACGCCCTCGCGCATCCCCTGCGTCAGCTCGGCGTAGTCGGCGAACAGCACCTCGCCGTCCGGCTCCAGGATCGCGACGTGTCCGGACGCGGCGGCGACGTTGGTGTTGCGGTCGAACGTCACCTTGTCGGCACGCAGCACGTGGTCGTTCTGCCAGATCTCGACGTGGCCGGTCCAGGTGACCAGCCCGTTCTTGCTGTCGTAGTTGACGCTGTCGGCGCGGAAGGTGACCGGCTCGTTGCGCGAGATCGGCGTCCCCTTGCCGAGGTTGGCGCCGGGCAGAGCCTGCCGCGGCACCGCGTCCGCCCGCTCGACGGGCACGAGGAGGGACAGGCTGCAGATCCCGGCCAGCAGCAGCACGCTTCGCGAGGTGCCGGACCGCAGCGCGGGACCGGCGAGGGCGACGAAGCGGCGCATCAGCCGTCCTCCAGGTGCAGCAGCAGGGCGATCGCCAGCATCAGGCCCGCACCGGCCGGGGCCCAGGCCGCCATGATCGGCGGCAGGACCCCGGACTGGCCGAACTGCTCGGCGATCTTGGAGATGGTGAACAGGGCGAAGCCGGAGGCGACCCCGCCGCCGATCATGCGCGCGACCCCGCCGCGTCGCACCGGCCGCATCGAGAACCCGGCCGAGACCAGCGCCATGGTGCCCGCCAGCAGCGGCAGCGCCAGCAGCGCCTGGAACCTGAGCCGGTGCCGGATCGAGGAGAACCCCGACCGGTCGAGCAGGGCGATGAAGCCGGGCAGGGTCCAGACCGACAGGGTGTCGGGGGCGGCGAAGCTTTCCTGCACGCGCGCCACGGTGAGGTCGGTGGGCAGCCCCATCTCGCCGATCGCCTGCGGCAGGTGGTCGGGCAGCACGCTGTCGGCCCCGTGCAGGAGCCAACGGTGGTCGCCGAGCTCGCCGGTGGCGGCCTCGATCCGCAGCAGCAGCCGGTCCTGGCCGTCGAGCCGGAACACGCTCACCCCCTGCACCGACAGCGCGCCGCGCTTCATCCGCACGGTGCGCGCGTGCAGGATGGCGACGCCGCCCGGGACCAGGGCGTTGTCGGACTGGCGCAGCCAGAGCTGGCCACCGGCGACGTTCAGCGAGCCGCCGCCGGAGCGCAGGTAGGTGTTGTCCAGCGCCTCGGCCCGCGCGTAGGTGGCGGACGAGAGCGGGCTCAGCAGGGCGGTGGCGGCCGCGCCGATGCCGATCGCGCAGGCCAGCGGCGCCGCCAGGAACTGCCACACCGAGATGCCGGCGGCCCGCGCCACGATCAGCTCCGACGAGCGGGTCAGGCGCCAGAAGCAGATGATGCCGCCCAGCAGCACCCCGAACGGCAGGATCTCGATGCAGAAGTACGGCAGGTGCAGTGCTGCGATCTCCAGCGCCAGGCTCGCCGGCACGTCCGGCCGGGTGGCGGCGCGGCGCAGCAGGTCGATGAAGTCGAACAGCGACACCAGCCCGGTCAGGGCGGCGACCAGCGCCAGCACGCTGAAGCTGAACTGGCGCGCGATGTAGAACGACAGGGTGATGGCGACCGGCACCGCGGGTCGTCCTCAGGCGGCCGCGGCGCGCGCCGGCGGCAGGCCGGACGCCGACCGGCGCAGCTCCGGGCCGAACAGCAGCACGGCGCAGACCAGCCCGGGCAGCACCGCCTCGACCCAGATCAGCGGCAGCAGCGCCGGGCTGCGCGCGGCCACGCTCTGCACCACCAGCCCGAGCGCCAGCAGCCCGACCACCGACAGGATCGCCACCAGCGGCCTGAGCGTGTTGCCGTGCCGCGAGAAGCCGCCCGACAGCACCGCCAGCAGCGCCACCATGGCGAACGAGAACGCCGTGAGCGGCCCGCTCAGCCGGCGGTGCCCTTCGGCGGCGAACTTGCCGCGGTCGCGCGGCTGCACCTCCCGGGGATCGGGATGGAACAGCTCGCCCAGCGACATCTCGTTGGAGTCGCGGTAGCGGATGTCGTCGTCCTTGTTGGCGTCCGCGAGGTCGATGGTGTTGCGGCGGAAGGTCAGCACGTCGAGCCGCCCGGTCTTGCGGTCGATCTCCTCGCGCGAGCCGTCGTACAGCACCACCTTGGGCACGTCGCCGTTCGGCTCCAGGTGGCCGTGCTCGGCCAGGATGGTGGCGCGCACCGCCTTCTGCCGGTCGTCCTCGACCAGGATGCCGCGCAGCGTGCCGTCCGGCTCCCGGGTGCGGATGTAGACCGTCATGGTCGGCGAGACCGGGGTGAACACCCCTTCCTGCAGCAGGAAGGCGGCCATCTTGTTGCGTATCTCGAACTCGTACTCGCGGAAGCTGTGATAGCTGGCCGGAACGATCCACACGTTCAGCACGTAGGACAGGGCGACGGAGATGGCGACGCAGTACATCGCCGGCCGGGCGATCCGGGACGGCGACAGTCCTGCCGCGCGCATCACCGTCAGCTCGCGGTCGCCGGACAGCCGCTGGTAGACGAACTGGGTCACGACGAAGGTGGTGATGGGCAGGATGACGGCGACGAAGCCCGGGATCAGCAGCCCGGTGAGCTGCAGGAACACGCGCAGGCTGAGCCCGCGGTCGACCACCAGGCTGACGAAGCGCAGCGACTGCGTCAGCCAGATCAGCGCCGCCAGGCTGCCCGTGGTCGCGAGCAGCGCCACCAGCAGCTGGTGCAGGACGTACCGGTCCAGCCGGCTGACGGAAGGCGCGCTCATGCCCCTTCCTACCCTCCATGGCGCCCAGGCAAAAGACGGCAACACGTGTTGCAACGTTTCCGGGCTGGCGCCGCGCCTACGGCTGCGGGAGCGGCGCGATGTTCGACGCTGAGGCGCCCGGCATGGCCTCCGAGGCGGACGCGCTGCTGGCCCACCACGCCGGGCTGCACGATCCGCTCTCGGACTGCCCGCTCCTGGACGGCAACCGGGTGGCGCTGCTCACCGAGGGACGGGCGGTGGTGCAGGCGGTGATGCGGGCGATCGCCTCGGCCCGCCGCTTCGTGCACATGGAATACTACACGATCGACGACGTGGCGCTCGACGGGCAGGCGCTGTTCGACCTGCTGGAGCGCACCGCCGCCCGCGGCATCGAGGTGGCGGTGGTCTGGGACGCGGTCGGTTCCGGCAACACCCCCGACCGGTCGTTCGACCGCCTGCGCGCCTGCGGCGTGCGGCTGCTGGAGTACCACTCGGTCAACCCGTTCCGTGCCCGCTTCGACCTGCGCATGAACGACCGCGACCACCGCAAGCTGACGGTGGTGGACGGCGTGGTCGCGCTGCTGGGCGGCGCCAACATGTCGAAGGTGTACGAGACCCCCCGCTCGGCCGGCCGCGGCCCGGACGCCGACCACGGCTACTGGATCGACAACGGCATCCAGGTCGAGGGGCCGGCGGTGGGCGAGATCCACCGCCTGTTCCTCCACACCTGGACCGGCCAGGGCGGCGACGGGCCGCCGCTGCAGCAGCGTGACGACCTGCTGCCGCTGCCGGCCGCCGGCGGCGAGCGGATCCGCGTCGACGGCAGCGCGCCGGCGGAGCGGCGGCCGCTGTACAACCTGTCGATGCGGGCCGCGATCACCGGCGCCCGCTCGCGCATCCTGCTGGCCACCGGCTACTTCGTCCCGGCCCCTGCCGAGTGGCGGCTGCTCGCCGCCGCCGCCGCGCGCGGGGTGGAGGTCGAGCTGCTGCTGCCCGGCTACAGCGACGTGCAGGCGGCGGTGCACGCCGCGCGCGCCCTGTACGGCCCGCTGCTGGCGTCGGGGGTGCGGATCCACGAGGTGCGCGACGCCATGCTGCACGCCAAGGTCGCCACCATCGACGGGGTGCTGACGGTGATCGGCTCGTCCAACTTCGACTGGCGCAGCGTGCACTACAACAACGAGATCGACGCGGTGGTGCTGGGCGCCCCCACCGCGGGCGCGGTCGAGTCGATGCTGCGCGGACAGATCGCCGCCGCGACGCCGATCTCCTATGCCGGCTGGCGCGCCCGGTCGCGCCGGGAGCGCGCGCTGGAGCTCGCCGCCCGGCTGTGGAAGCGGCTCATGTGAGCGCCTCCAGCACCTCGACCGGATCGCCCACCGCCAGCCGTCCCGGCGCCTCCGGGATCAGGTTGGCGCCGAACACGATCCCCCCGGGATGCCGGTTGAGCCGGCCCAGCGTCCGCAGCGGCTCGCCCGGGTCCGGCGACAGGCCGCTGCGCTGGTCCCGCGTGATCACCACGCAGCGCGTGCAGGGCTTGGGCGCGCGGAACGTCATGGCCCCGATGCGCACCCGCCGCCAGCGGTCCTCCGACCATGCCGGCAACCCGGAGATCGTCACGTTGGGACGGAACCGATCCATCGGCACCGGCTCGCGAAGCTCGGCATTGAGCGCCCCCAGGGAGGAGTCGCTGGCTGCCAGGAGCGGATACGCGTCAGCGAAGCCGACATGGTCGCCGGCCTCACCGAACGCCGGATCGACCGGACGCGCGCGTTCGTCATCCATGTAGACGAGGCGGCAAGGCCGTCCGAGCCGCGCCGACAGCCACGCGGCGGACGCCTCGTCTCCGGCCGCCACCGGCACCGCGTCGCGCCAGATGACGGCTCGGAGCCGCCCCGCGTGCGAGCCCGGCCGTTCCACCGCGCAGGCGTCGCCGTCGTGCCGCAGCACCAGCCCGCCCGTGACGGGCTCGGCGTCGAGCTGCGCCATGGCCGGCACCTGCCGCTGGGTCAGGAACCCGCCATCCGGGTCCACCACCATCCAGCGCCGGTCGCCGGCGAGCCCGTGCCGCGCCACCTCCGCGCACTCCAGCGCCCGGCCACGCATCCCCTTCACCGGATACAGGTGCAGCGCCTCGACCCGTGCTCCCATCCGGCGCGCCGACACCCCGGCGTCCGGCCGCTCTCACTCTGCCGGGTGCGGCACCCGGGCCACCACGCGCCTGCGGCCGAAGGAGCGCACCACGGTGTAGAAGGCCGGCGTGAACAGCAGCCCGAACCCGGTCACGCCCAGCATGCCGCAGAACACCGCCGTGCCCAGCGACTGCCGCATCTCGGCCCCGGCTCCCGCGGCCACCGCCAGCGGCGCCACCCCCATGATGAAGGCGAACGACGTCATCAGGATCGGGCGCAGCCGGGTGCGCGCGGCGTGTACCGCCGCCCGCGCCGGGCTCATGCCGTCCTGCTCCGCCTGCCGCGCGAACTCCACGATCAGGATCGCGTTCTTCGCGGCCAGGCCCACCAGCACCACGAAGCCGATCTGCGCCAGGATGTCGATCGGCATCCCCCGCGCCATCAGCCCGGTCACCGAGGCGAGCAGGCACATCGGCACGATCAGGATCACCGCCAGCGGCAGGCGCCAGCTCTCGTACTGCGCCGCCAGCACCAGGAACACGAACAGGGCGGCCGCTCCGAACACCAGCAGCGTCGGCGTGCCGCGCTGCTGCTGCTGGAAGGCGAGCTCGGTCCACTCGAACCCGACCCCGCGCGGCAGCACCTGGTGGGCGAGCTCCTCCATGCGGGCAAGTGCTGCCCCGGTGGCGACGCCGGGCGCCGCAGCCCCCATCACCTCCGCCGCCGGGAACAGGTCGTAGCGCGGCACGCGGTAGGCCGAGGTCTGCATCGAGAACTTCGCCACCGTGCCGATCGGCACCATCGCCCCCGACGCGTTGCGCGCCCGGAGCCGCCCGATGTCCTCGACCCGCCGCCGGAACTGCCCGTCCGCCTGCGCGATCACCTCGTAGGTGCGGCCCAGGTAGTTGAAGTCGTTCACGTACTGCGAGCCCAGATAGACCTGGAAGGCGTTGAACACGTCGGTCGGGGTCAGCCCGACCTTTTCCGCCTTCTCCCGGTCGATGTCGGCCCACACCGAGGGCGTGCGGGTGTTGAACAGGGTGAACACGCCGGCGAAGTGCGGGTCCCTGTTGGCGGCGTTCACCAGCGCCTGGGCCGCCTTCTCCAGCCCCTTCGAGCCCAGCCCGGCCTGGTCCTGCAGCATCATCTTGAAGCCGCCGGCGTTGCCGATGCCCTGCACCGGCGGCGGCGGGATGGTCAGCACGAACGCGCCCTGGATCGCCGACAGGCGCTTCTGCAGGTCGCCCAGCACCACGGCCGCCGGATGCCCGTGCGGATCGTGGCTGTAGAGCATCGACAGGCCGGCAAAGATGGTGCCGCTGTTGGAGGCCACCGAGAAGGTGGTGGCGTCCAGCCCCGCGAACGGCACCACGTGCTCGACGCCCGGGGTGCCCATGATGATGTCGGTGGCCTGCTTCACCACCGCCTCGGTGCGGTCGAGCGTCGCCCCGGCCGGCAGCTGCAGCACGGTGATCAGGTAGCCCTGGTCCTGCTCGGGGATGAAGCCGGTGGGCGCGCGGCTGAACTGGATCCCGGCCAGCACGATCAGCAGCGCGTAGGCGATCAGCACCATGCCCAGCATGTGCACCACCCGGTGGGTGAAGCGCGCATAGGCCCCGGACAGCGCCTCGAAGCCGCGGTTGAACGCCCCGAAGCCGCCGCGCACCAGCCGCGACGCGAGCGAGCCGCGCGGCCCTCCGTGCCCTTCCTCGTGCGGACGGAACAGCACCGCGCACAGCGCCGGGCTCAGGGTGAGCGACACGAAGCAGGAGATCACGGTCGAGGCCGAGATCGTCACCGCGAACTGGCGGAAGAACTGGCCGCCGATGCCGCTCAGGAACGCGGACGGCACGAACACCGCGCACAGCGTCAGCGCGATGGCGATCAGCGCGCCGCCGACCTCGTCCATGGTGTGGTGCGCGGCCTGCTTCGGGCTCATGCCCTCGCGCAGGTTGCGCTCGACGTTCTCCACCACGACGATGGCGTCGTCCACCACGATGCCGACCGCCAGCACCAGGCCGAACAGCGACAGGTTGTTCAGCGAGATGCCCAGCAGGGCGAGGATGGCGAAGGTGCCCACCAGCGACACCGGGATCGCCACCACCGGGATGACCGAGGCGCGCCAGGTCTGCAGGAACAGGATCACCACGCCGACCACCAGCAGGATGGCGATGAAGATGGTGCGGATCACCTCGTGCACCGACTTGGACACGAACACGGTCGGGTCGTAGACGATGCGGTAGTCCAGTCCCGACGGGAACTGCTGCTTCAGCGCCTCCATCGTGGTCTTGACCTCGCTCTCGACCGCGAGCGAGTTGGCGCCAGGCTGCGCGAACACCAGCAGCGGCACCGCGTCGCCGTGGTCGAGGTAGCCGGCGGAACCGTAGTCCGCGGCGCCCACCTCCACCCGGCCCACGTCGCGGATCCGGGTCACCCGGCCCGACGGATCCGACTTGATGACGATGTCGGCGAACTGGTCCGGCCGCTCCAGCCGTCCCAGCGTCTGCACGTTGAGCTGGAACGCCTCGTGCGAGGGCACCGGCGGCTGGTTCAGGATGCCGGCCGAGACCTGCACGTTCTGCGCCTGCAGCGCGCCGAGCACGTCGGACGCGTTCAGCCCGTAGGCGGCGATCTTGTCCGGGTCGAGCCAGATGCGCATCGCGTAGTCGCGCCCGCCGAACACCTGCACGTCGCCGACCCCGGACAGCCGCGCCAGCGCGTCCTTCACGTGCAGCGTGGCGTAGTTCGAGATGTACAGCCCGTCGCGCGAGCTGTCCGGCGACATCAGGTGCACCACCAGCAGGATGTTCGGCGTCGCCTTCCTGACCTGCACGCCGAGCCGCTGCACGTCCTGCGGCAGGCGCGGCAGCGCGTCCTCGACCCGGTTCTGGGTCAGCATCTGCGCGATGTTGAGGTCGGTGCCGATCCGGAACGTCACCGTCAGCGTCAGCTTGCCGTCGCCGGTGGACTGGCTGCCCATGTAGAGCATGTTCTCGACGCCGTTGATCTGCTGCTCCAGCGGCGTCGACACCGTGCGCGCCACCGTCTCGGCCGAGGCGCCGGGATAGGTGGTGGTGATCTGCACCGTCGGCGGCACGATCTCCGGATACTGGGCCACCGGCAGGATCGCCAGCGCGCCCAGCCCCAGGATGGTGATGAACACGCTGAGCACGGTGGCCAGGATCGGCCGCTCGATGAAGACGTGGGTCAGGCGCATGCGGCCGTCCTCCTCAGCCCGGCCCGTCCGCGACCGGCACGATCCGCCCCGGCTGCGGCGACACCTTCATCCCCGGCATGGCGTGCATCAGCCCGTCCACGATCACCCGGTCGTCCGGCTTGAGCCCGGCGCGGACCACCCGCAGCCCGTCGCGCATGGCGCCGGTCTGCACCATCTTCGGCACCACCGTGCCGTCCGGCGCCACCGTCATGACGATGGACTGCGACTGGTCGAGCGTCACCGCCGCGTCCGGGATCAGCAGCGCCGGCGTCGGCGGCCCCATCTGCAGCCGCAGCCGCGCGAACTCGCCGGGTGCTATGGCAAGGTCCGGGTTCGGCACCGTGGCGCGGGCGTGCAGCGTGCCGCTGCCGCGGTCCACCGTGTTGTCGACGAAGTCGAGGGTGCCGTGCGTGGTGAACCGCCCGTCATCGGCCAGGCTGATGCCGACCGGCGCGCCGACCATGCCGTCCTGGTGCGGATGCGCCCGGGAGAACGCCTGGAAGTCGCTCTCGCTCATGTCGAAGTCGAGATGCACCGGATCGAGCGACACCAGCGTGGTCAGCAGCGTGGTGGCGCTGCTGCCGGCGCGCGAGCCGCTGATCAGCGCGCCGACCGACACCCGGTGGTTGCTGATCCGCCCGGTGAAGGGCGCGGTCACGCGGCAGTACTCGAGGTCGAGCTGCGCGTCGCGCACCTGGCTTTCGGCCAGCGCCAGCGCGGCTATGTTGGCGCGCTGGTCGGAGCCGCGCTGGTCCACCGCTTCCGCGGTGCCGAACGAGGACTGCTTGAGCTGCTGCGCGCGCCACAGCTCGCTGCCCGCCAGCGCCACCCGCGCCTGCGCGGTCTGCACCGATGCCACCGCCCCAGCCAGCTTGATCTCGTATGGCCGCGGGTCGATCACGAACAGCAGGTCGCCCTTGTGCACGACCTGCCCGTCGGTGAAGTGGATCTCGGTCAGCGTGCCGCCGACCTGGGCGCGGATCTCCACCGAGTCCACCGCCGAGAACTGGCCCAGGAACTGGGTGCGCGGCGCCAGCTGCTCGGCGAGCGGCGCGCTCACCGTCACCACCGCCGGCGGCATCGCGGGCCTTCCTCCGCCATGGCCGGCACTCCCCCCGTGCAGCAGGGTCCAGACCGTGCCGGCCGCCAGCACGCCCAGCACCGCGACCCCGAACAGCCACGCTCCGCGGGACCGCGGGGCCTCCGCCGTCCGTGGCCGGTCCCACTCGTCGTTCCTGGCTGGGCCGCGCGTCCGGGTATCGATGTCAGGCATGTGGCGCTCCCCTGCGACGGGGCTCCCGCTGGGTATCGAAAAGTAATATACCGATTGGTAGATTTCCTGGACGCACGCTGTCAAGCGTTCTAACTGTTCCGGGGCGGTTGCGTCCGGGGGAAAGGTTCAACCGCAATGGGTCGGCCGCGCGAGTTCGACGTCGACGAGGCGCTGGGCAAGGCGCTGCACCTGTTCTGGCGCAAGGGCTTCGAGGGCACCTCGATGAGCGACCTGACCGAGGCGATGGGCATCGCCAAGCCGAGCCTCTACGCCACCTTCGGCAACAAGGAGGAGCTGTTCCGCAAGGCGCTGGACAGCTACCAGGCGACCTGCATGGCGTTCCTGGACGCGGCGCTGGCGGAGCCGACCGCGCGGCGGTCGGTGGAGCGGCTGCTGTACGGCTTCGCCGACGTGGCGACCGATTGCGCCAACCCGCCAGGCTGCCTGGAAACCAACGGCGCGCTGGTCTGCTCCGATGGCGCCGAGCACATCCGGCGCGAGCTGATCGAGCGGCGGGCCGGACACGCGGCGGTGCTGCAGCGGCGCCTGCTGCGCGCACAGGAGGAGGGCGACCTGTGCGCCGACGCCGACGCCGCCGACCTCGCCCGCTACGTCATGACGGTGGTGCAGGGCATGGCGGTGCAGGCCGCCTCCGGGGCAGGACGGGACGCGCTGCACGCCGTGATCCGCACCGCGCTGCGCGCCTGGCCGGACGGCTGAGCCGGGTTCGGGCCGAACCACCGACGGAGCGCGTCCTGCAACCCGTCGGCATCGTCCGCTTCTCCGGCCCAGGCGACGCAGGCGTCCGGACGGATCAGCATCGATGGTCCCGCGTCGACGGCCACGCACCGCACCCGCCGCGTGGCGGCGGCGACGAGCCCCGACGCCGTGCCGTCGGCGCCGGCATCAAGGAACACGCCCGCACCGTCCTGCATGAGGTCGTAGAGCGGGACGCCGGCCGCGTCACGACCGGTCGGCCGGTCGCCGGCCAGCCGTCCGACCACGTCCAGCTCCGACCCCAGGGCGTAGCGGGCGGAAAGGCCGCTCGTCATCTCGCCGAGGAACCGGTTGACATCGTCGAACCGCATCAGGGCCGCCAGGATGTTGCGCATGGCCCCGGCCTGCGGGTCGGGCCGCAGGATGGCGAGCTGGGCCAGGGTGTTCGCCAGCACCGCCTCCGCGACCGGGCGGCGCTCGGCCGTGTAGGTGTCGAGCAGGCTGTCGGGCATGTCGCCGCGAACCACCGAGGCGAGCTTCCAGCCGAGGTTCGCCGCGTCCACCAGTCCCAGGCTCAGGCCCTGGCCGCCGAACGGCGCGTGGACGTGCGCCGCGTCGCCGGCAAGCAGCACGCGGCCCATGCGGTAGGTGTCGACGAGCCGCGTGTTGTCCGTCCATCGGCCGGCGCTTTCCAGCACCCTGATGCGCACGTCCGCGCCGCTGACCCGGCGCAGCACGGCCTCGACCTCCTCCCGCGACACCGGAGCCTGCCGGTCCTGCGGCGGACCGTCGAAGTCCAGCATGAAGAACCGGCCGGGCAGGGGCCCGCAGGCGATCACGCCGCCCGGCGTGCGGTGCCAGCCGACCGGCGACACGCGCTCGGGATGGTCGAGCTCGGCGATGGCCTGGATCATCGTCAGCGTCGGCGGCGTGCCGGGAAAGGCGAAGCCGGCCATCTTGCGGACCGGGCTGCGCCCGCCGTCGCAGCCGACGAGATGGGAGCACCGGACATGGTCCACGCCCGCCGGCGACGTCCACGCCACGTCCACGCCGTCCACCTGCTGGACGAAGCCGGTGACGGTGCACCCGCGACGCAGCTCGATCCCGAGGCATCGCGCGCGGTCCGACAGCATGGCTTCCAGGCCCTGCTGGTCCACGAAGCGCGCGCGCCGCTCCGGCTCCCCCTGCATGCCCTTCCGGGCCAGGGGCAGGCCGGCAAAGTGGCCGCTGAACCTGGATGCCCGATCGCGCATGACCGCTCCGGCCTGTTCCATCGCCGCGAGGTTGCGCGCCTCCTTGGCCGCGATGGCTCCGGCCATTGCACGGCGCTGCAACGCCTCGCTCCCCAGCGGCCCGACCGACAACGCCTTGAGAACCGGAACCGGGGCAGCCAGGCGCTCCAGCACCAGGACGCGCGCGCCGCCCAGGGTCAGCTCGATGGCGAGAAGAAGGCCGACCGGGCCGGCTCCCACCACCACGACGTCGATGCAGTCTTTCATATACTCAATCCATCAATGTACTCGGTATAATACAAACTGTGGTATCGGGACCGCCATGTCAACGCCATCCGACCGCCGACACCGCAAGCGCCTGGCAACCCGGCGCGCGATCTCCGACGCCGCCACGCGCCTGTTCCTCGAGCGGGGCTTCGACCACGTGACGGTGGACCAGATCGCGGCAGCCGCCGACGTCGGACGGATGACGGTGTTCAACCACTTCCCCCGCAAGGAGGACATGTTCTTCGACCTCGACGAGGAGGGCCGCGAGATCCTGCAGGACGCCCTCCGGCACGGCGATCCGCATGTCGGCCCGGTGGAGATCTTGCGCAGGCTCGTCCACCGGCTTGTCGCGGAGCGGAGCCCCCTTGTCCGGTTCACGCCCGAAAGCCGGATCTTCGTCGAGACGATCGAGGGCAGCGACGCCCTGAAGGCCCGGGCCAGGGCGATCCGCGACGAGCTCGCGCAAGTGGTTGCGCTGTCGATGTCGGAACGCGCCGGACAGGGCCCTGCGGACCCTCTCGCCCACCTGGCCGCCGGTTTGTTGGTGGCGACCTGGAGCGCGGCCTTCATCCACGCGCACCGGACCTTCGAACACGGCGCCGACGCGGGCGAAGCGGAAGCCGCCTTTCTGGCGATCATCGACCGGGGCAGCCTTGGCCTGGAGGCCGCCATGGCCGGAACCCCCCATGCCGGAGCGACCGCGCCGCGCTGACGGATCGCCGCCGCCTCCGGAGCCCGCGCTTCCGACCGGATCCGGCGGCCTGCCGCTACCCTTCCGGCCCGGGAAAGATCTTCCCCGGGTTCATGGTCCCCTTCGGATCGATCGCCCGCTTGATCCGCCGCATGGTGTCCAGCTCGGCGCCGCCGCGCCAGTCCGGCATCATGTACGGCTTGAGCCGCCCCACTCCGTGCTCGGCCGAGAAGCTGCCTTCCAGCTCGCGCACCACCGCGCACACCGCGTCCATGATCTCGTGGTCGCGCGCCATGAACCTTGCCGCGTCGGCCCCTTCCGGCTGCACCAGGTTGAAGTGGATGTTGCCGTCGCCGAGATGCCCGAACGGCGCCACCCGTATCCCGGGTATCAGCGCCTGGCACGCCGCCCCGGCCCGCGCGATCAGCGCCGGCACCCGCGACACCGGCACCGACACGTCGTTCTTGACGTTGCCGCCGGCCCGCTTCTGCGCCTCCGCATGCTCCTCGCGCAGCCGCCAGATCGCCAGCCGCTGGCTCTCGTTCTCCGCGACCACCGCGTCCAGCACCTCGCCCGCCTCGAGTGCCGCCGCCAGCACCTCCTCCAGCAGCGTCCGCAGCGTCCCGTCGTCCCGCGCGGTGGCGAGCTCCACCAGCACGTAGTGCGGCGCCGGTTCGGACAGCGGCAGCACCGCCCCCGGGATCAGGGCGTTCACCAGCGCCATGCCGGTGCCGGACATGTACTCGAACGCCTGCACCGCGGTCGGGTCCGCGCTGCGGAACGCGGTGAACAGCGCCAGCGCCGCCTCCGGGCTCGCCACCCCGCACAGCGCCGCCTCCACCTGCCGCGGCCGCGGATGCAGCTGCAGCACCGCCGCGGTGATGATGCCGAGCGTTCCCTCCGACCCCACCAGAAGCTGGCGCAGCGCGTAGCCGGTGTTGTCCTTGCGCAGCCGGCGCAGGCCCGAGAACACGCTGCCGTCCGGCAGCACCGCCTCGATCCCCAGCACCAGCTCGCGCGCGTTGCCGTAGCGCACCGTGGTGTTGCCGCCGGCATTGGTCGCCAGCACGCCGCCCACCTGCGCCGAGCCCTCCGAGCTGATCGACAGCGGCAGCAGGCAGCCGGCCGCGCGCGCCGCCTCCTGCGCCGTCTGCAGCACCACCCCGGCCTCCACCGTCATGGTCATGTCGACCGGGTCGATGGCGCGGATCCGGTTCATCCGCTGCAGGCTCAGCACCAGCTCGTCGCCCGCCTCCGACACCGACGCCCCGCCGACCATGCTGGTGTTGCCGCCCATCGGCACCAGCCGCGCTCCCGCCTCGGCGCAGGCGCGCACGCAGGCGGCGAGGGTGGCGGTGTCGCCCGGACGCAGCACCGCCGGGGTCCGCCCGTGGTAGAGCCCGCGCCAGTCGGTGCAGTACGGCGCGGTGTCGGCCGGATCGGTCAGCAGGCCGGCGGGCCCCAGCAGGTCACCGAGGACGCGGATCAGACGTGCGGTCTGGAAGGGTTCGCGCATGCGCCGGGTCTAGCCCGCACGCGCCTACTGCAGGTAGTGCGAATTATCCATGGCTTCCGTGCGCATGAAGCTCATGACCGCGCTGGTCCCGGCGATGCCGATCAGCAGGCCGCACAGGGCGGTGACCAGCAGCATGATCTTGCGCGGCGCCGCGTGCTGGGTGGCGAGCAGCGCCTGCTGCGCCTCCGCGCGCGCCTGGCGGGTCAGGTGCAGCTCGGAGCGCAGCGCCTCCACCCGGGCGTGGGCACCGCGCAGGTCGAGGTCCAGCCGGCTGACCTCGGCGCTGAGGTGGGAGATGCGGGCGCGCGACGCCTGCAGCTCGGTGGCGCTGCCCGGCGTGGCGCCGGCAGCGCCGGCGGACGCGCCGCGCGGGGTGCGGGGACGCGGCGCCGACCGGGCCGGCGGGTTCGGGGCGATGGCGACGAACAGGTTCTTCAGCGCGCCGCCGGTGACGCCGTTGCGCCGCGCCCGCGCCCGCACCGCCTCCAGCGCGCTCGCCGCCTGGCCGGGCTGGTCCTCCAGCACCAGGGCCAGGATGTCGGACAGCGTCTTCAGCTCCTTCGGGTCGAGCTGCTCCCTCATGACGCGCCTCGGCCAGGGTGCCGCGCCGCGCCGGGACGGGGTGCCGCAGCGCGCCGGAGCCGGTCGCGGATCGCCAGGCCCAGGCCGTGATGCGGGATGCTCATGGCCGCGATCCCGGACAGCCCCTCCCGGCTCGCCGCCGCGTCGAGGTCGCGCAGGCCCGCGAACAGCCGAGCCGCCGCCTCGTCCAGGTTGGCGTCCTCGCTCAGGTTCCACACCATGCCGGCGCCGGAGGGCGGCGGCCCGAACGCCAGCAGCGCCTCGTCGCGCCCGACCTCGGCGGCGTCGAGGCGCAGCGGCAGGACCGGCGCGTAGTGCGAGGCGAGCTGCCCGGGCGCGGACGGCGCCGCTCCCGCGCCAGCCTCCCGCAGCACCGGCCCGATCGCCGCCTCCAGCGCTTCCAGCGTCACCCCGCCCGGCCGCAGCAGGCGCGGCTGCGGCCCGGACAGGTCGAGCACGGTCGACTCCAGCCCGACGCGGCACGGCCCGGAATCCAGCACCGCGTCGATCCGCCCGTCGAGCCCGGCCAGCACGTGCGCGGCGGTGCTCGGGCTGACCCGGCCGGACGGGTTGGCGGACGGCGCTGCGACCGGACGGCCGACCGCACGAAGCAGCCGTCCCGCCACCGGGCCCGCCGGCACGCGCACGGCCAGGGTCGGCAGGCCGGCGGCGGCGAGCGCGCAGACGGTGGAGTCGGCACGGCGCGGCAGCACCAGGGTGAGGGGCCCCGGCCAGAACCCGGCGAGCCGGTGCGCCAGCGGCGTCGCCGCCACCTGCCGGAACGCCGCGTCCGCGTCGGCCAGGTGGGCGATCAGCGGGTTGAAGCGGGGCCGGTTCTTGGCCGCGAAGATCGCCGCCACCGCGCGCGGGTCGGTCGCGTCCGCGCCCAGGCCGTACACGGTCTCGGTGCCGAACGCGACCAGGCGGCCGCCGGACAGCAGGGCGGCGGCGCGGGCGATCCCGTCGCGATCCGGATCCAGGCGCTCGGTCATCCGCGGCACCGGGTCCCCCGGCACCTGATCCGTGGGCGCTCGATCATGGTGGGGGCACGGGCTCCGTCGCGGCCCGCTCGGTGGTGTGGCGCATGGCCTGCCTTGTAGCATCCTGGCGATGGAGTCGAGGCATGCTGAAGCCGAGGCTCGTTACGTTTCCGCCGGCCCGCCGCGGCAGACGAAGTGCGGGTTGGTCCAGCCGGGCTTGCCATAGCGCAGCGGGCTGCCGTCGAACAGCGTGACGCTGCCGCCGGCCGCCTCGACCACCGCCTGCGGTGCCGCGGTGTCCCATTCCATGGTCGGCCCGAGCCGAGGGTAGAGGTCGGCCACCCCTTCCGCCACGCGCACGAACTTGGCCGCCGACCCGATGTTGCCGAGCTCCGCCACGCGCTGCCGTCCGAGATAGGCCAGCAGCGCCGGATCGCGCGCGTAGTGCCGCGACGCCAGCACCGACAGCCCGTCCGCGGGCGGCCGCCGCACCGCGATCGCCACCTCGCCGTCCCGGTCGCGCCGGCGCGCCAGCCGGCTGCCATCCGCGCCGACGCGCCCGAGATACAGCGTGCCGTACGCCGGCAGCGCCACCGCGCCCAGCACCGCGCGCCCGTGCCGCACCAGGCCGATGTTGACGGTGAAGTTGTCCGAGCCGGCGGCGAACTCGCGCGTGCCGTCCAGCGGATCCACCAGCCAGAACGCGTCGCCCGCCGCCACCGCGATGCCGGCCGCCACCTCCTCCTCGGCGATCACCGGGATCGCCGAGCCGGCGCGCAGCCCGGCCAGGATCAGCGCCTCGGCCTGCCGGTCGGCCTCGGTGACCGGCGACCGGTCCTCCTTGAACGTCGTCCGGTACCCGCCGGCGCGGATCTGCAGGATCAGCGCGGCCGCGTCGGCCGCGAGCCTGCCGGCCAGCGCCAGCAACGCGTCGTCGTGGCAGTCGTCGCGGCCGTCATCGGGGCGCTCGTCGGGAACGGCATCCGGGGGAGGGGCACGACCTGCGATCATGTGACCGGGGATAGGCGAAGGGGCTGCGGCTTGCAAAGCCGTCCGGCCTTGCGGCGGTCCTGCCCCGAGCGGATAACTTCCGGACCATTCCCGAGCCCCGCATGATCGGGACCGCAACGCCGGAGCGCCCGCCCATGCTGGAGATCGACTATTCCCGCGCCGTCCTGCCGTCCCGTGGTGCGCTGGCGCTGCCGGTGTCCGAGGACGGCGAGCGGCCGGCGCTCTACAGCGCCGCCGACGAGGCGACCGGCGGCGCGGTGTCGCGCGCGGTCGAGGCGAGCGAGTTCTCGTTCGGCAGGAACAAGAGCCTCGTGCTGCCAGGGCCCGGCGGCGGCCTGTCGCGGATCGTGCTGATCGGGCTGGGCAAGGCCGCGGAGATCGACGCCGCCGCCGCCGAGGCCGCCGGCAGCGCCGCCTACGGCGCCCTGAAGGGAAGCCCCGCCGCCGCGATCGCGGCCGACGCGCTGCCGGCGGCGCTGGGCGCCCACCTGGCGCTGGGCGCGGTGCTGTCGAGCTACCGGTTCGACCGCTACCGCACCACCCAGAAGCCGGACGAGCGGCCGAAGCTGGAGCGGCTCGCCGTGCTGTCGGCGTCGGCCGAGGCGGCCGCCTTGGCGTGGCCGTCGCTGAAGGCGGTGGCAGCCGGCGCCTTCCTCACCCGCGACCTGGTCAGCGAGCCGCCCAACGTGCTGACCCCGCCGGCCTTCGCCGACCGCATCGCCGCCCTGTCCGCGCTCGGGCTGTCGGTCGAGGTCTTCACGCCCGAGCAGATGCAGGAGCTGGGCTTCGGCGCGCTGCTCGCGGTGGCGATGGGCAGCGAGGCGCCGGCGCGCATGGCGGTGATGCAGTGGCGGGGCGCCGCGGATCCCGGGGCCGCCCCCGTCGCCTTCGTCGGCAAGGGGGTGACGTTCGACTCCGGCGGCATCTCGATCAAGCCGGCCGGCGGCATGGAGGACATGAAGTGGGACATGGCCGGCGCCGGCACCGTGGTCGGCCTGATGGCGGCCCTGGCCGGGCGCAAGGCGAAGGTCAACGCGGTCGGCCTGGTCGGCCTGGTGGAGAACATGCTCTCGGGCCGCGCGCAGCGCCCGGGCGACGTGGTGAAGACCGCGTCGGGCCAGACCGTGGAGGTGCTGAACACCGACGCCGAAGGCCGGCTCGTGCTGGCCGACGTGCTCTGGTACGCCCAGGACCGCTTCAAGCCCCGCGCGATCGTCGACCTCGCCACCCTGACCGGCGCCATCATCGTCGCCCTCGGGCACGAGCACGCCGGCCTCTACAGCAACGACGACCCCCTCGCGCAGCGCCTCCTGGAAGCAGGCCAGGCGGTCGGCGAGAAGCTGTGGCGGATGCCGCTGGCCGACGCCTACGACAAGGCGCTGCGCTCCGACATCGCCGACATGAAGAACATCGGCGGCCGCCCCGGCGGCTCGATCACCGCGGCACAGTTCCTCAAGCGCTTCGTCAACGACGTGCCCTGGGCGCACCTCGACATCGCCGGCACCGCCTGGGCCTCCAAGGACGCGCCAGGCGTGCCCAAGGGCGCCACAGCGTTCGGCGTTCGCCTGCTCGACCGCCTGGTGGCGGCGCATTACGAGGACTAGCATCGGCCTGCTGCGCCACCCCCCGGTCCGGGTGCCGCCGGGACGCTGCTACGGCCGCGCCGACCTGCCACTCCTGCCGGGCTGGCAGGCCACCGTACCGGCGCTGGCAGCGACGCTGCGCGGCATCGCCCCGCGCCTGGTCCACACCAGCCCGCTGCAACGCTGCCGGGAGCCGGCGGACGCACTGGGCACGCTGCTCGACATCCCGGTGCGGATCGACCCGCGCCTGGTCGAGCTCGACTTCGGCGACTGGGACGGGCGCCGCTGGGACGCGCTGCCGCGCGAGGCGCTGGACCGCTGGGCTGCCGATCCGCTCGGCTTCGCGCCGCCCGGAGGCGAATCCGGACGGGCCCTGGTCGAGCGGGTGACGCGGGTACGTGAGGAGCTGGCCGGCACCGGCGCCGCCGCAATCGTGGTGTCGCACGGCGGGCCGCTGCGCCTGCTCGGGCCGATGCTGCGCGGCCAGGATCCGGACCTGCTGCGGCCGCCGCCGCCGATTGGCGGGCTCGAACTGGTGCAGGTCCGATAGGCGGATCGCTGCGTCGGCCGCATGGCTGCCCTTGAGCGGCCGCACATGCTGCATTGCACAAAAACGCTTGCGCGTCGTCTGGGGAGGCAATATGTTGCACCGCACAAGAGCACGGAGCAACTCCAATGTCCTACACCACCTCGTTCACCAGTCCATCCCCAACCGCCGCCGCCCCGGCCCTGTTCCGGCAGACGATGAACCTGTTCCGCCAGCGCATCGCCGAGCACAAGGACCGCGTCCGGATGCGCACCGAGCTGAACAGCTACTCGGACCGCCACCTCGCCGACATGGGCCTGAGCCGCAGCGACATCGAGGACGTGGTCCGTCACCGCTTCGCCCGCTGAACGTCCGACCCGGCGTCAGCCGGCGGCCAGGAGGGTCAGCAGCACGCATTCGGCCAGCCCGCAGCAGGCGCCGAGCACGTCCCCGGTCTGCCCGCCGATCCGCCGCCAGGCCAGCGCCGCGACTGCCGACCCGACCGCCGCGGCAGCCGCCAGCGCCACGGCCGCGGCGGACGGCGGAACGCAGGCCAGCGCCACCCCGCTCGCGATGACCACTCCGGCCGCCAACGCCAGGGGCGGTACCCGCCCGACCATCCGGCCGAGCCCGTCCGCCCGCGCCGGCGGCAGCAGCCCCAGCACCGGCAGCATCGCCGCACGCGACAAGGCGCCGGCCACCAGCAGCGGCATCCACGCCCGCGCCGGCGGCAGCGCCGCGATCGCAGCCGCCCGCACGCCCAGCGACAACACCAGCGCCACCGCTCCGTAGCTGCCGATCCGGCTGTCGCGCATGATCTCCAGCCGGCGTTCCCGGGTGCCGCCGCCGCCGAACCCGTCCGCGGTGTCGGCGAGCCCGTCCTCGTGCAGGCCGCCGGTGAGCAGCACGGAGGCGGCGACGCTCCAGATCGCAGCCGGGAGCGGCGGCACGCCGATCCGCCCGGCGGTCCAGAACGCCCCCGCGGCCACGCCGCCGACCGCCAGCCCCGCCAGCGGATAGGTCCAGACCGCGCGCCCGGGCCGATAGAGGGACCCGACCGGCACCAGCCAGCCCACCGGCAACCGCGTGAGCAGCCCGAACCCGCAGGCGAGGTCCGCGCACAGCTCGCGCAACAGCCTCACCTGCGGCCGGACACGCCGGCCTCGTCGAACGACGCCATGCCGGCATGGCAGGCGCAGGCGGCGCGGCACAGCGGCACCGCAAGCGCCGCACCCGACCCCTCGCCGAGCCGCATCCCGAGATCCAGCAGGGGGTCCTGGCCCAGCGCCGACAGCAGCGCACGGTGGCCGGCCTCGGCCGACCGGTGCGACGCCCGGGCGTGGTCGAGGCCGCGCGGGTTCAGCCGCGCCAGCGGTGCCACCGCGGCGGTGCAGACGAAGCCGTCGAGCAGCACCGGGATCCGGTGGTGCCGTGCCGCCAGCGCCGCGCCCAGCAGCGCCGCCAGCTCGAACCCGCCGACCCGGCGCGCCGCCTGCAGCGGGTCGGCGAGGGTGCCGCCATGCAGCGCCAGGGCCCGGTCGATCACCGCGACCTTGCGCGCCAGCCCCGCATCGTCCAGTCCCGTGCCGCGTCCGGCCCAGCCGGCTCCGCCGCCGCCGAACAGCGCGGCGCACAGCGCGGCCGCCGCCGTGGTGTTGCCGATCCCCATCTCCCCGAGGCACAGCAGGTCGATCCCCGGCTCGACCGCCGCCTGGCCGACCGCCACCGCCTGGAGGAACTCCGCCCCGGTCATCGCCGCCCCGCGGCTGATGTCGCCGCACGGCGCCAGTCCCGCCAGCTCGACCACCCGCAGCGCGGCGCCCGCCACCCGCGCCAGCTGGTTGATCGCCGCGCCGCCGGCGGCGAAGTTCGCCACCATCTGCGCCGTCACCTCCGGCGGGAACGGCGACACGCCCTGCGCGGTGACCCCGTGGTTGCCGGCGAACACCAGGATCTCCACCCGGTCGAGCCGCGGAACCTCCCGCCGCTGCCAGCGCGCGAGCCAGGCCGCCAGCCGTTCCAGCCGCCCGAGGCTGCCCTGCGGCTTGGTGAGCCCCGCCTGCCGCCGGAGCGCCGCCGCCTCGGCCGCCGCGTCGCCGTCCGGCAGGTCGAGGCAGGCGCCGCGCAGCGGGTCGAGGCTGGCACAGGACGAACTCACGACGCGGCTCCGCCCGGCTGCAGCGCGATCGCGTGCAAGAACGAGCCCGACACCCGGCCGCGGCGGCCGCCGGCAGGACCCAGGTCGTTGCCGAGCGCGTCGGCCAGCACGGCCAGGGCTGGATCGTCGCCCGGATCCTGCACCGCCGCGTAGTGGAACTCGTGCCCGCGCAGCTCCGCCCCGGCCGGCCCGACGGGAGAATCCGCCAGCAGCCGGGCGGCGCGATACCCCAGATGCAGGCGCCGGGTGGCAAAGCTGGTGACGTGGCCGAGCAGCCCGGTCATCGGGTGCGACACCCCCTCCGCATCGGTCAGCGCCGCGCCGAGCACCATGTAGCCGCCGCATTCGCCGTGCACCGGCCGTGTGTCGGCGAAGCGCCCGAGCCCGTCGCGGAAGCGCGACGCCGCGGACAACGGCCCGGCATGCAGCTCCGGATAGCCGCCGGGCAGCCAGCAGCAGTCGGCCCCGTCCGGGGGCGCCTGGTCCGCCAGCGGCGAGAACGGCAGCAGCTCGGCCCCGGCCCGTCGCCACCCCGTCGCCAGGTGGCCATACAGGAACGAGAACGCCGCGTCGTCGGCGACCGCGATCCGCTGTCCCGGCGGCGGCAGCGCCGGCCCGGAAGCCGCGCCGGGCGGCGGCAGCGGAGCGGCGGCGGCGATGATGCCGCCGAGGTCGAGCGCCTGCTCGGCGGTGGCGGCGAGCCGGCCGAGGAAGTCCGCCAGGCCGTCGTGCTCGCGCGCCTGCACCAGTCCCAGATGCCGTTCCGGCAGGATCAGCGCCGGGTCTCGGGGAACGCTGCCGAGCAGCGGGATGCCGGCCTCGCGCAGCGCCGACGCCGCCCCGGCGTGGTGCCGCAGCGACGCCACCCGGTTCAGCACCACGCCTGCCAGCCGCACCGCCGGATCGTGCACCGCGAAGCCGCGCGCCACCGCGGCCACCGTCTGCGACTGCCCCGACACGTCGAGCACCAGCAGCACCGGCAGCCCGAATCGCGCCGCCAGGTCGGCGGCGCTGCCGCGGCGGCCGGGCGGCCCGTCGATGCCGTCGAACAGCCCCATCGCCGACTCGACCAGCAGCAGCTCCGCCCCGTCCGCCGCCTCGGCCATGGTCGCGTCCAGCAGCGCGGCCGGCATCGCCCAGCTGTCCAGGCACAGGCTCGGCTGCCCGCACGCCGCCTGGTGGAACGCCGGATCGATGTAGTCCGGCCCCGACTTGGCCGCCCGCACCGCCAGGCCGCGCCGGCGCAGCCCGGCCAGCAGCGCCAGCATCACCGTGGTCTTGCCGCCGCCGGAGCGGGGAGCGGCGATCAGCAGGCCGCGCGGGGTCATCGACGGGTTCCATGACAGGGGGGTGCGGCCGGTCCTATAGGACCCGCATGGAGCAGGAGTCGCATGCCGATCCTCACACGCGCCGATCCGGTCCGCTGCGCCGCGGCTGGACCACCGGCTCCTGCGCCGCCGCCGCCGCCAAGGCCGCCTTCACCGCGCTGCTGACCGGACGGTTCCCCGACCCGGTCGACATCGTCCTGCCCGGCGGCGCCACCGCCGCCTTCGCCCTGGCCGAAGCCGCGCACGACGGCGACGCCGCCCGCGCCGGCATCGTCAAAGACGCGGGCGACGATCCCGACGTCACCCACGGCGCCCTGGTCCGGGCGGCCGTGCGCCTGCTGCCCCCGGGCAGCGGCATCCGCTACCGCGCCGGCGAAGGGGTCGGCACCATCACCCGCCCCGGCCTGCCGCTGCCGCCCGGCGAGCCCGCGATCAACCCGGTGCCGCGCCGCATGATCGCCGACGCGCTCACCGAAGCCGCCGGCGGCACCCCGCCGGACGCCGAGGTGACGCTGTCGATCCCCGGCGGCGAGCGCCTGGCCGGGCGCACCCTGAACGGCCGGCTCGGCATCGTCGGCGGCCTGTCGATCCTGGGCACCACCGGGATCGTGGTGCCGTTCTCCTGCGCCGCCTGGATCGACACCATCCGCCGCGGCATCGACGTTGCCCGGGCGATGGGGATCCCCCACGTCGCCGGCAGCACCGGCAGCACCACCGAGCGCGCGGTGCGCGCGCTGCACGGCCTGCCGGAGGTGGCGCTGATCGAGATGGGCGACTTCGCCGGCGGCATGCTGAAGTACCTGCGCGACCACCCGGTGCCCCGGGTGACGGTGGCCGGCGGCGTGGCCAAGCTGGCCAAGCTGGGGCAGGGCAGGCTGGACCTTCATTCCAGCCGCAGCCGCATCGACCTGCACGCCTTGGCCGAGGTCGCGGCCGCGGCCGGCGCCGACGCCGGGCTGGCGGCGCGCATCGCCGACGCCAACACCGCGGCGGAAGCCTTCGCCGCCGCCGCCGCGGCGGGCGTGGCGCTCGGCAACGCGGTCGCGGCCCGGGCCTGGCACGTCTCCGCCTCCGTCCTGGCCGGCAGCGGCATCGAGCTGGAGCTCCTGCTGTTCGACCGCGACGGCGCGCTGCAGGGGCGCACCCCGTTCCTGCCGGTGGACGGCGCTCATTCCCGGAACCGCCTGCGGTAGTCCGGATCATAGAGCGCGCTGTCGCGGAACCCTTCCGCCTCCAGGGCCCGCCCGACCAGCACCAGGGCGGTGCGCTCCGCCGGCTGCTCCGCCATCAGCCCGACGATGCTGCCCAGCGTGCCGCGGACGATGCGCTGGTCCGGCCAGGACACCCGCACCACCACCGCAACCGGGCAGCCGGCGCCATGCAGCGGGATGAGCCGTGCGACGATGCGGTCGAGCGCATGGACGCCCAGGTGGATCGCCAGCGTGGCGCCGGTGGCACCGAAGGCTTCGAGCGTCTCGGCCTCCGGCATGGCGGAGGCACGACCGGACACCCGGGTCAGCACCACGCTCTGCGCCACCTCCGGCACCGTGAGCTCGCGCTCCAGCGCCGCCGCGGCGGCGGCAAAGGCCGGCACCCCCGGCGTCAGCGTGTACGGGATGCCGCGTCGGCGCAGGCGCCGCACCTGCTCGGCGACCGCGCTCCAGATCGACAGATCCCCGGAATGCAGCCGCGCCACCTCCCGTCCCGCGGCGAAGGCAGCCACAAACTCCGCCTCGATCGCGTCCAGGGTGAGGCCGGCGGTATCGACCAGCCGCGCGTCCGGCGGACAATGCCCCAGCATCTCCGTCGGCACGATCGAGCCCGCATACAGGCAGACCGGGCAGCGCGCGAGCAGGTCGCGCCCGCGCAGCGTCAGCAGGTCGGCAGCACCCGGACCGGCGCCGATGAAGTGCACCGTCACGGCGTGGCCGCCGTTTCGGCCAGGGCGCAGGTGACGTTGGCCGACGCGATCCGCGCCAGCACCAGCCGCGACCCCGCGCCGGCCGCAGCCAGCGCGCAGCCTTCCGCGACCGCGGCCACCCCGACCTCCGCTTCCGCGCGGGCCGAGCGGGTCCGGCAGCGTCCCTGCGCCGCCTCCAGCGCCCCGGGCGCGACCACGCGCAGCTCCAGCGACAGCAGCACCGCCGCTTCGTGCGGACCGGGCTCGTTCCCCCGGAACGGCGGCACCGCCAGCACGAACGGAGACCGCCCGAGAGACCGCGCCGCCCGCTCCACCAGGGCGGCGATCTCCGCCGCGGCGGCACCCGGCCGCAGCCCGATCCCTGCGACGATCACGGCTTCGCCGCCGCGAACTGGGTGACGGTCATCGCCGGCCGGTACCCGTGCATGGTGCCGATCCGGTCCAGCCGCTCCACCGACAGCCGGGTCAGGCTGCCGCCCAGCCTGCCATGGGCATCGTACAGCGCCCGCTCGGTCTCGATCGTCACCGCGTTCGCCACCAGCCGCCCGCCCGGACGCAGCGCCGCCCAGGCCCGCTCCAGCACCCCAGGCACGGTGGCGCCGCCGCCTATGAACACCGCGTCGGGCGTCGGCAGCCCGTCGAACCCGTCCGGCGCGGCCGCGTCCGCCACCACCAGCCCGGGCACGCCCAGGGCCACGGCGTTCCCCCGCGCCCGCGCCGCCCGGTCCGGCCGCGGTTCCAGCGCCCAGGCCCGGTTGGACGGATGGCGCAGCATCCACTCGATCGACACCGACCCGGACCCGCAGCCGACGTCCCACAGCACCTCGCCCTGACGCGGCGACAGCGCCGACAGGGTGGCGGCGCGGACCTCGCGCTTGGTCAGCTGCCCGTCGTGGCCGAAGCACTCGTCCGGCAGCCCGGTGCAGAGCGGGACCGGCCGGACGTCCGGACCGGCGGCCAGCGCGACGCCCACGAGGTTCAGCCGCGCGACGTCGCCCGGCATCGCCGCGTCGGCCCTGAGCTGCCTGATCCGCTCCCGCGGCCCGCCCAGCGCCTCCAGCACGTGCAGCACCGACTCGCCGAACCCGTGCCGGCACAGCAGCGCCGCCACCGCCGCCGGCGACGCCTCGTCCGCCGATAGCACCAGCAGCCGCGCCCCCGGCTGCAGCGCCGGACGCAGCGCCTCGACCGGCCGGCCGCAGACCGACAGCAGCGTCGTGTCCTGCACCGCCCAGCCGAGCCGCGCGCAGCCGAGCGAGAAGGCGGACGGCGCCGGCAGGCACACCATCTCGCCCACCGCCACGTGACGCGCCAGCAGGCTGCCGACCCCGAAGCAGAACGGATCCCCCGACGCCAGCACCACGACCGGCCGGAAGCGGTGCTCCAGGATCGTCGGCACCGCGTCCTCGATCGGGCTCGGCCAGGACAGCGTGCCGCCGCGCAGCAGCGGCGCCGCAAGCGCCAAGTGCCGCGTGCCGCCCACCACCAGCTCGGCATCCGCGATCAGGGCGCGCGCCGCGGGCGGCAGCGCCTCGACACCGTCCTCGCCGATGCCCAGGATGGCGAGCCATGGCGTCATGCCGGCAGCCGGGAGGACGGGCGGTGACACGGGTGCTGATCCTCGGCGGCACCACCGAGGCCAGCGCGCTGGCACGCGCGCTGGAGGGCGACGACCGGTTTGCCGCCACCCTGTCGCTGGCCGGCGTGACACGGACGCCGCTGCTGCCGGCGCTCCCGGTGCGCATCGGCGGGTTCGGCGGCGCCGACGGCCTCCGCCGCTGGCTGCAGGACGCCCGGACCGACGCCCTGGTCGACGCCACCCATCCCTTCGCGCACCAGATCACCCGCAACGCGGCCGCGGCTGCGGCGGCAGCCGGGATCGCGATGCTGCGGATCGCCCGGCCACCCTGGGAGCCGGTCGCCGGCGACCGCTGGACCACCGTGCCGGACCTGGAAGCGGCGGCCGCATCGCTGGGGATCCGGCCGGCCCGGGTGCTGCTGACGGTCGGCCGCAAGGACCTGGGGCCCTTCCTGCTCCATCCGCAGCACCGCTACCTCGTCCGCAGCGTCGACCCGCCGTCGCCGGACGCGCTGCCGCCGGACAGCCTGGTGCTGGCCGAACGCGGCCCGTTCGCGCTGCCGGACGAGCGGGCGCTGCTGCTGGCGCACCGGATCGAGGTGGTGGTCACCAGGAACTCCGGCGGCACCGCCGTCGCCGCCAAGCTCGCGGCGGCGCGGGAAGCCGGGCTGCGGGTGGTGATGGTCGCGCGCGCCCCGCCGCAGCCCGGCCCGAGCGTGGCGACCTGGCCGCAGGCCCTGCTCTGGCTGGAACGGCTTCACCGGGGCCTCGGCACGCTGCGCGCGGTGTAGAGCCACGGCCGCGCCCCGTCGCGCCGGATCAGCCGCGTGCCGAGGCAGCCGACCAGCACCAGCGTGCGCATGTCCGCCAGCGCCGGGTCCGCCTCCTCCAGCGTGCGCAGGACGATCCGCTCCTCCGGACGGCTCACCGCGGTGGCGAAGGCGACCGGAACCGTGCCCGGCAGGATCTCCCGCAGCGCCTCGAACGCGGCGCCGAGCTGCCACGGCCGCGCCCGGGACAGGGGGTTGTAGAGCGCGATCGCGAAGCCCGCCTCGGCGGCCGCGCGCAGGCGGCGCAGCACCACCGGCCAGGGCTTGAGGTTGTCGGACAGCGAGATGGCGCAGAAGTCGCCGCCGAGCGGCGCGCCGAGCCGGGCCGCCACCGCCATCATCGCCGAGACCCCCGGCACCACGGCGACGTCCAGCGCGCGCCAGCCCGGCTCGCCGTGCTCGATCGCCTCGAACACCGCGCTCGCCATCGCGAACACTCCCGGGTCGCCGGACGACACCACGCAGACGATCCGGCCGGCCGCCGCCAGCGCCAGCGCCTCCCGCGCCCGGTCGAGCTCGACCCGGTTGTCGGAGCCGTGCCGCACGACCTCCGGGCCGCTTTCGACGCGGTCCAGGTACGGCGCGTACCCGACCAGGTCGGTCGCCTCCGACAGCGCCCGCTCCGCCTGGTGCGTGCGCAGGTCGAGCCCCCCCGGCCCCAGCCCCACCACCAGGAGCCGTCCCAGCACGCTCATCGGCGCCGCTGCCGCCCGGGAACCAGCACCATGGAGAAGTAGGGCGCCGCCCGCCCCTCGGTGCGGGACACCGGCGACAGCACCTGGCCGTGCTGGGTGCCGCGCTCGACATACACCGCGCGGTCCGACAGCCCGGCGCGGTCGAGCGCCCGCCGGATCTTCGGCAGGTTGCGCCCGACCTTCATGATCACCGCCGCATCGCATGCCCCGAGCCGTGCCGTCAGCCGGTCCTCGTCCAGGGTGCCGGGCAGCACGCACAGGATGTCGTCGCCATGCGCGATCGGCAGCGACGCCGCGGTCCAGCACCCGCTCATGCCGGTGACGCCGGGCACCACCTCCTGCCGGTAGTCGGCGGACAGCCGGTCGAACAGGTACATCGACGAGCCGTAGAAGAACGGGTCGCCCTCGCACAGCAGCGCCACGTCGCGCCCGGCGTCGAGGTGGGCGGCGACCTGCCGCGCGCAGTCCTCGTAGAACACCCCCATCTCCGCCGGATAGCGCGGGTCCTCCACCGGCAGCTCGGTGGTGAACGGATACTCGAACCGCAGCTCGACCGCCCCGGCGCGCAGCCGCTCGCCGGCGATGGTGCGGGCATGGCCGACCCGTCCGCGCTTGGCGAAATAGGCCACCACCGGTGCGCTGCCGATCAGCCGCAGCGCCTTCACCGTCAGCAGCTCCGGATCCCCCGGACCCATGCCGACCGTGTGCAGGGTGCCCGGCACGGTCCCCGCGCTCATTCCGCGTCGCTCGCCAGCGCGTTCACCGCCGCCGCCGCCATGGCGCTGCCGCCCTGCCGGCCGAGCACGGTGGCGAACGGCAGCCGGCCGAACCCCGCCAGCGCCTCCTTGGACTCCGCCGCCCCCACGAAGCCGACCGGCATGCCGATCACCGCCGCGGGCGGCGGCGCCCCGGCCTCGATCAGCTCGAGCAGGCGGAACAGCGCCGTCGGCGCGTTGCCGACCGCCACCAGGCTGCCGCCGAGCCGCCTCCCCCACAGGTCGAGCGCCGCCGCCGAGCGGGTGTTGCCGATGGCGCGTGCCCGCTCCGGCGTGGCCGGGTCGCGCAGGGTGCAGACCACGGCGTTGTCCGCCGGCAGCCGGGCCCGGGTGATGCCGTGCGCCACCATCTCGGAGTCGCACAGCACGGCGCAGCCCGACCGCAGGGCCTGGCGCGCCGCCCGGGCGAAGCCGTGGCCGAAGCGGATCTGCCGCGCCACCTCGACCAGGCCGCAGGCATGGATCACCCGCACCGCGACCGCCACCTCGTCCGGCGCGAAGCCGGAAAGATCCGCCTCGGCGCGGATGATGGCGAACGAGCGCGCGTAGATCGCCGCCCCGTCTCGGACGTAGTCGCGTCCGCCGCTCACGACGCGCCGACCATGTCCGCGGACGGAGCCGCGGCACCCAGCAGCGCGACCAGCGCGTCGAGGCCGAGGCCGCGCAGCACCGGCTCGTCGCCGGCCCGCCCGTCCCGGACCAGGTCGTAGCCGCCGTCGCGGCCGACCAGCGTCAGCGGCGCCGGCCCCGGATGGCCGCAGCCCTTGGCGCAGCCCGACACGTGCAGGATCATCCCGCCACGCCGGTCCCGCGGCAGCAGCCCCCCCAGCCTGGCCGCATCCGCCGGAGCCGGCCGGCCCGCCCGCGCGCAGCCGGGCGCACCGATGCAGCACGCGACGCGCAGGCGCGGGTCGTCCGGATCGAGTAGCGCGTCCGGCAGCGCCGCGCGCAGCACGTCGCCGCCGTGCGGGCGCAGCCCGGCAAGCAGCACCGACCGCCACGGCGTGAACCGCAGCGTGCCGTCGCCGCACCGCTCCGACAGGTCCGCCAGCGTCGCCAGGATCGCGGCGTCGAGCCGGCCCGGCGGAACCCCGATCCCGAACCCGCCGCCGGACAGCGGGCCGACCGCGACCGGCGCGGACACCGGCCGCGGCGGAAGCGACACCCAGTCCAGCCCCGCGGCCCGGAACAGCCCTGGCCCGAGGTCGGGGCGTCGCGCCGGCCGCAGCGGCGGATCACAGGCGAGCGCCGCATGCGCCAGGCGCAGGGCCAGGACCGGCGCCCGGACCGCCTCGCAGCCCGCCGCCGCGCTCCCCGCCTGCACCCGCCAGCCGCCCGCCACGGCCCGCAGCACGACGTCGCCGTGAACCGCGTCCAGGCCGAGCGCCCCGCCGCCGTCGACCACGAAGCCGAACTTGCCCGGCAGCCGGTCGAGGCCCGGGTCGGCAGCCAGCGCGGCGCCCAGCGCCCAGGCGACGGCCAGCGTGTCCTCCGCGCAGCACGGGTCGGTTCCGGCCAGCGGCGACACGAGCACGTTGTGCCGCCGCTCGATCGACGGATCCGGGTCCGCGAGCCCGGCTGCGGCCACCCGCTCCGCGAACGCCGCGGCGGAGACCGTGGTGAAGCCGCGGAACTGGAGGTTGCCCCGGTTGGTGAGCTCGATCGCGCCGTTGCCGTGCCGCCGCGCCGCGTCCGCCAGCGTCCGGGCCGACGCCCCGTCGAGCCGGGCCGCACGCGGCTTGACCCGCAGCAGCAGGCCGTCGCCCGACGCCATCGGTTCGAACAGGCCGGGGCACCAGCCGCGACGCCGTTCGGGCGCCGGCACGGTCCGGACGACAGGACCGCTCACCCGTCCGCCCCCGCCACGCTGTTGCGACGGGGCTGCCACAGGCCGCGCCGCCGCGCCTCGTCGAAGCGGGCCGCCATGGCCGCGTGCGCGTCGGGGTTGGCGCCGCGCAGGAAGCCGGCGGTGTCCGGGTCGCCGAGGGTGGCATCGAACAGCAGCTCGAACTGCCGGTCGAACCGGCCGGGCAGGGTGGCCGCATACGCGTGCAGCGCGTCGACGGTGCGGGCGATCTGGGCGGCGCCCTGGTAGCCGTGCCGCCGCATGCCGGCGATCCAGGCCGGATTGGCGGCGCGTCCGCGCACCACGCGCGCCACCTCCTCGGCCACCGAGCGCAGGCGCGGCGCGTCGGGCCGCGAGGTGTCGGCATGGTAGAGCGCGGGCGCGCTGCCGAGCAGGGCCGCCGCCGCCGCGAAGCCGCCCTCGTGCGCGGCCACGTCGAGCCCGTCCAGCAGGTCGGTCTCGGCGTGGTCCTGGACGTGCACCAGCGCGTCCGCGTTCGCCACCCGGGCGGCAAAGCCGGCCGGGTCGGCGACACCGTCGCGGCCGCCGCCGTAGCCGTGCGCACCGCCGGCGAGATAGGCCCGGCCAAGCTGACCCGCCGTGTCCCAGGCGCCGCGCGCCAGCCGGTCCTCGATCCCGGTGCCGTAGCTGCCAGGCGCGGCGCCGAAGATGCGCGCCGTCGCCGCCGAGCGTGCGGCGGCGTCCAGCCCCCTGGCGGCGTACGCCAGCGGGTTCCAGTCCCCGTCCTCCTCCCGCGACGCCACCGCGTCGACCGCCTGGTCGAACAGGGCGATCTGGCCCGGGAACGCGTCGCGGAAGAAGCCGGAGATGCGCAGCGTCACGTCCACCCGCGGCCGGTCCAGCAGCGCCAGGGGCACGATCTCGATCCCCGACACCCGGCCGGAGCCCTGGTCCCAAACCGGCGCCACCCCCATCAGCAGCAGCGCCAGGCCGAGGTCCTCGCCGCCGGTGCGCAGGCTGGTCGAGCCCCACAGGTCGATCACCACGCGCCGCAGCCAGTCGCCCTGGTCCTGGCGATGCCGGTCGAGCAGGACGGCGGCGGCCTTGCCCGCCAGCACCATCGCCGCCCGGGTCGGGATCGCGCGCGGGTCGAGGCTGAACAGGTTGCGCCCCGTCGGCAGCACGTCCGCCCGACCGCGCGTGGGCGCGCCCGACGGTCCCGGAGGCACGAAGCGCCCGTCCAGCGCGGCAAGCAGCGCCGCCATCTCCGCCGGGCCGCTCGCCTGCAGGTCTGCCTCCAGGCGGTGCGGGTCGGCGTCCGGCAGCGCGCATCGCATCGCCTCCAGCAGCGCCGCGTGCCGCGCCGGCGGACGACCGAACACGTGCAGCCCGTCGCGGAGCTGCAGCGCCTTCACGTCGCACAGGTAGGCGTCGAGCCGGGCCAGCGCGTCCTCGTCGCCCGCCTCCGCCCGCAGCACCCCGCTCTCGGCCAGCAGCCCGGCATCCTCGGCGCGGTCGAGGATCTCGCCGCGCAGGATCGCCGCCCGCCTGCGGTCGAGCCCGTCGGCGGCGGCGTAGTCGTCGAGCAGGCGTTCCAGCTCCCGGGCCGCGCCGTGGCTGCCGGCGGCGGCGACCGGCGGGGTCAGGTGGCCGATGGTGACCGCGCCCAGCCGGCGCTTCGCCGCCGCCGCCTCGCCCGGGTTGTTGACGATGAAGGGATAGATCACCGGCATCCCGCGCAGCAGGGCGGCCGGCGCGCAGGCGCCCGACAGCGCCGTCGCCTTGCCCGGCAGCCATTCGGTGGTGCCGTGGGTGCCGAGATGCACCAGCGCGTGGACCGCGGCCACCTCGCGCAGCCACAGCATGAAGGCGATGAAGGCATGGCGCGGCGGCAGGTCGGGATCGTGGTAGGCGGCCTTGCGGTCCAGCGCCGACCCGCGGTCCGGCTGCACCGCCAGCACCAGCCTGCCGAGGCGGAGGTGGCGCAGGGTGAAGAATCCCGCCGCCACCGCCGGATCGGCCTCCGGCGCCCCCCAGGCCGCGAACACCGCGTCCCGCAGCGTCGCCGGCAGGGTGTCGAACAGGCTTCCGTAGCGGTCCAGCGGCAGGAACGGCTCCGGCGCCGCGTGGCACAGCGACCGCACCAGCGCGGCCGCGTCCGGCACCACCCCGGTCGCATAGCCGGCCGCCGACAGCGCGCCGAGGATCGCCCGCAGGCTGGCGAAGCTGTCCAGCCCGACCGCATGCGCGACCTGGCCGCCGAGCCCGGGATAATCCGACAGCACGATCGCCACCCGCCGTTCCGACGCATGCGTCCGGCCGAGCCGCGCCCAGCCCGCCGCCCGGTCCGCCGCAAGGGCGATGCCGTCCGGACAGGGCCGGTTGACCGTCGCCACGTGGCCCGGCAGCAGGGCATGCGCACGCCCCTCCTTGAACGAGACGGGAGCCGACAGCAGGCGTCCGTCCAGCTCCGGCAGCACCACCTGCATGGCGAGGTCGGTCTGCGACAGGCCGCGGGCGCTGCCCTGCCACGCCGCCTTCCCGGCGACCGGCTGCAACAGCTGCAGCACCGGCGCGTCCGCGGCATCGAGCGGCGAGCCGGCGTCGTCGCGGCGGGCGGAAAAGAAGCAAGCGTTCAGCACCACTGCCGGCCGGCTCGCGCGCAGCCGGTCGGCGACGAAGCCGGCCGCGTCCGGATCCTTGAGCGACGAGGCGTAGATCAGCTCCGGGGCCAGCCCGCGCGCCTCCAGCGCGTCGGCCAGGGCCTCGAACGGCGCCACGTCGTCCGCCAGCAGGTGCGAACGGTAGAACAGCACCGTCGCGCGCGGCCTGCCTGCCCTGGGCGTGGTGCGGTGCAGCCCGGCGGCGGTCACCGGCACCGGATGCGCCCCGTCGTCGGGCCCGCGTCCGGCCAGATGCCCGAGCAGGGCCAGCGCGGCGGCGGTGTTGCGCGGACCGCCGTGGCGCAGGAAGCCGTCGAGCCGTGACAGCACCGGAGCCGCGACCGTGGACAGCTCCGCCAGGCGGGGATCGTCGCGGGCATCGCCGGGCACGACGGCGAGAGGGATGGCGTGGCGGCGGCAGGTGGCGGCCAGCTCCTCGGCACCGTAGCGCCAGTACTCCAGGCCGCCCAGCAGGCGCACCAGCACGCAGCGGGAGCCGGCCACCGTGTTCTCGGCGTACAGGTCGACCGACATCGGGTGGCGCAGGCGGACCAGGCTGGCGAGGCGCAGCGACGGCCGCCCGGCCGCCGGCATCGCCTCCCAGGCGGCGGCGAGACCGGCCAGGTCGCTGTCGGAGAACGACAGCACCAGGAGGTCGGCGGGAGCGTGGCCGAGGTCGTCGGCCTCCGCCTGCTCGTCGAGGCTGCGCAGCTCGCGGACCAGCAGGTGCATCCGCGCCGGCCTCCTACATGCCCTGGACGGTCGCGGTGATCGCCTGGCGATCCAGGCCGGCACGCCCGATCACGACGATGCCGCCGGTGCGGTCCTCGCCTGCCGCCCAGGGGCGGTCGAACTGGTGGCGGAAGCGGGTGCCGACCCCCTGCACCGCGAGGCGCATCGGCCTGCCGTCGAGGGCGACGAAGCCCTTCATCCGCAGCACGTCGTGGCCGGCGGCCGCGGCGAGCAGGCGGCCGATCAGGGCGTCCGCGTCCGGGACCGGCGGCAGCGGGATCACGAAGGTCTCGAAGTCGTCGTGCTCGTGCGCGCCGTCGGCCGCGTCGTGGTGCGAGGGCCGGGCGGCGAGGTCGTCCTCGGCGCGGGCATCGAGGCCCAGCAGCACCGCCGGGTCGAGCCGGCCCTCGGTGGTGCGGAGCAGCTTGACCGCACGCGGGATCTGCCCGGCGATGACGGCCTCCAGCGCGGCGAGCGCCGCGTCGCCCAGCAGGTCGGCCTTGTTCAGCACCACCAGGTCGGCGGACAGGAGCTGGTCCTCGTACACCTCGGCCAGCGGGTTGTCGTGGTCGAGCGCCGCGTCGGCCGCGCGCTGCGCGGCGACCGCCTCCGGGTCGTCGGCGAAGCGGCCGGCGGACACCGCCGGGGCGTCCACCACCGCGACCACGCCGTCCACCGTGACCCGGGTGCGTATGGACGGCCAGCCGAACGCCTTGAGCAGCGGCTTGGGCAGGGCAAGCCCGGAGGTCTCGATCACGATGTGCTCGGGCGGGTTCGGACGGTCCAGCAGCGCCTCGATGGTCGGCAGGAAGTCGTCGGCGACGGTGCAGCACAGGCAGCCGTTGGACAGCTCGACGATGTCCTCGTCGGCGCAGCCGGGAATGCCGCAGGCGCGGAGCGTGTCGCCGTCGATGCCCAGCGTGCCGAACTCGTTGACGATCACCGCGATCCGCCGGCCCCCGGCATGGGCCAGCACGTGGCGCAGCAGCGTGGTCTTCCCCGCCCCGAGGAAGCCGGTGACGATGGTGGCCGGGATCCTGGTCGGCGCGCCGGCGGGCAGGGACGGAGCGTTCACGCGGCAGTCTCCCCGGCGAAGCCCGGGATCCGGCCCAGGACCATGTCGGCGAGCGAGGCGGGACGCTTCGAGGGCATCACGGTGCCGGTGCGGGACGAGCGGTAGCTGCCGGCGAACCGGAGCAGGTCGCCCGCCTTGTCCGGGGTCAGCCGGCCGAGCAGGTAGGACCACTTGCCGGGCTCGGCGATGGCGGCGGCGCACCCGTCGTTGCACACGGCGAGGCACTCGACGCCCTGCAGGCGCAGCGTGCGGGCGTCCGCCTGCGCGAGCAGGGCGGACAGGCGGTCGTGCAGCACCTGTCCGGGAACGGGAACGCCGTCCCGCCTGGCGGTGCCCATGCGGCAGGTGGTGCAGACGGTCAGCACGGTTTCTGGTTCGGACACGGAGCCCCCGGTGCGGACGGCACCGCCCGGACCATCCGGGCGGCAGGCGCGGGGGCTTGGATCCGCCGCCGTGCGGACACGGCAGCCGATACGATGCGTATCGCCGCGTTCCGGGCACCCCGCCGAACCGCACGGATGGACGACCGGCCTTTCGGCCGCCGGCGATGGCAGGTCTCCTGGCTTGCGGATCCGGACCCGACCGGTTGCCCGATCTGGTCCACGCGGCCCGACCGCCTTCCCGGCGGCCCCGTGGCCGCCAGTGGCTTTGCGCGAACCGCTCACCGCCTACAGTTGCGGGGGCAGCGACGGAATGGGGCAGCGCCCGCACCGTCTTCCCTTTTCACCCTTCTTCCGAAGGGACCATCACCGGCAGATGTAGCGGCTTCGGGGGCGCGGCGTCAAAGCCGCACGGGTGCGGCCCGGCCTCCCGGCCGCCTAGCCCAGGTGCACCTTCTCGTTCTCGCCGCCCTTGGGCGGGATGCCGGTGAGCTTGGCCTTCAGGTAGCCGTAGGCGTGCACCATGGTGGAGTTCGGCGCGTCCCAGTACTCCGCCTCGGACACGTCGATGCGGAGCAGCGCGACGTCGGGGTCGTCCTTGCCGTTCGGGAACCAGGTGGACAGGATGTCGCTCCAGTGCGCGTCGATCGCCGCCTTGTCCTGCACCAGGGTGGCGCGGCCGGACAGCGACACGTAGTTCTGCCCGTCCGGATTGGCATAGGTGACGCCGACCCGGTGCTCCGCCTCTACCTCGTCCACCTTGGGCGCGCTCCTGCGCGTGAAGAACCACAGGGTGCCGTCGAACTCCTTCTGGCTCGCCGCCATCGGCCGCGCCCGCAGGTGCTCGCCGTCGTCGGTGGTGAGCATGGCGAACTTCGCGTCCTTCATCATCGACCACAGCTTGGCGGTCTTGTCCTGGTCCATGGGGCTCTCCTCGATCGAACGAGGAGTAGAGGAGCGGGAACGGGGGAAGGTTCCGGCGGACCTGCTCATGCCGTGACGCACATCCGGGCTCCTCCCGCCGCCGCCCCTCCGCCATGCCGGGCAAGCCGGACGCCGGCCGCGGGGCGGACCGCGAACCTTTCCGCGCGGCCGATGTTGACGGCCCGGGCACGAAAGGAGATCGACATGGCTTCGCCTCCGAAGAAGGGCGACAAGGTCAAGTGGGATGCGGCCCAGGGGCAGGTGGAGGGCACGGTCGAGAAGGTCGTCACCGGCACCACCAAGATCAAAGGCCACACCGCGCGCGCGTCCAAGGACGCCCCCCAGGTCGTGGTCAAGAGCGACAAGACCGGCAAGGCGGCGGTGCACAAGCCCGAGGAGCTCAAGAAGCGCTGACCGTCCGGGCGGGCAGGCCGCTCCGCCGTCCCGTCAGCGCGACGCCCGCCGGAGCGCCGCGCGCGCCAGGAACATCGGTCCCGCCACCAGCGGCGAGGTGGCCAGCATCTGCACGCCGATGGCGCCGACCAGCAGCAGGCTGGCGGCGACGACGTCCGCCTGACGGCTGGTGTAGATGTCGCGCCGGTCCTTCGCCTGCGCGTCGAAGCTGCCCCGGGCGGCCTGGCTGCCCCCGGCGGCGGGCTCGAACAGGTTGCCCTCGCTGGTCGGCACCGGCAGGGCGCTGAGCTGCGACGAGTATCCCTTCCGTGCCAGGAGCTGGTCGACCAGGGTCGGCGCGAGCCGCGCGGCGAGGATGCTCGACGGCGTGGACGAGCCCACGAACACGTCGCGGCGCTTGTGGGTCGCCGCATAGACGATCGCGTCCGCCGCCACTTCCGGCTGGTACGGGCTGGGCGCCATGGGCTTCTGCCCGGTCTTGTTCCGGGCCCAGTCGAACTGCGGCGTGTTGATCGCCGGCAGGTGCACCATGGTCAGGTGGATCGGGCTCCTGTCGTGGATCAGCTCCGCCCGCAGCGACTCGGTGAAGCCGCGCAGCGCGAATTTGGCGCCGCAATACGCACCCTGGATCGGGATCGCCCGCCAGGCCAGCACCGAGCTGACCTGGACGATGGTCCCGCCCTGCATGTGCCTGAGCGCTGTCAGGGTGCCGTTGACGGCGCCGAGATAGGTCACCTCCGTGACCCGCTTCATCTCGGCCGCGTCCATCTTGCCGATCGGGCTGTAGACCGTCGCCATGGCGTTGTTGATCCACAACGTGATCGGACCGAGCGCCGCCTCGATCTCGGTCGCCGCCCGTTCCACCGCCTCGGCGTCGGCCACGTCTGCCACCACGACGTGCACGCGGCCGCCCTTGGCTTCCAGTTCCGTCCGGGCCTGCTCCAGGCGCTCGGCGCCCCGGGCGATCAGGCCGACCGCATATCCGCGGTCGGCGAGGGCGCGTGCGGTCGCCCGGCCGATCCCGGCGCTTCCTCCGGTGATCACCACAACCTGCTGCATGTCCCCTGGCCCCTCGATCGCCGGCGGCTAGGAAGCCGGCATCGCGGACGCGCTGGAAAGACACGACTCGATCGGCCGGGATAAACTTCGTGACATCGCCGGTCGGACCACGGGTTCTGCGTCCCGACACGTCGTCGCGTGCCCAGCCTCGGTGCGCCCTGCGCCGTCGCCGACAACCTTTCGGGCCGGACCGTGATCGGCACCGTCCGTCGAGGTGCGCCGGCTGCCGCCGCGACCAACGCCGACGCCTGCCTGCTCCGCCCGATCGCACGGCGGTGCCGGTGACACGCGGCGCGGCCGGGTCCGGCGGTGCAGAGGTCGCCCCATCTGTCCCGTCAGGCCGGATCGACCCGCTTCCGGAGCGGGGCGTGCCGTGGCAGCCTCGACCGATGCGCCGCGTCTCGATCCTGCCCGTCCTCGCCCTGACGTTCCTGCTGGGCGGGGCCGCGCCGGCCGTCCCGACGCCGAACCAGATCATCGCGTCGGCACCGGACAGCGCCTGGCAGCCGGTGGCGCCGGAGGACCTGCTGGTGATGACGCTCGGCACCGGCCAGCGGGTGGTGATGGAGCTGGCGCCGGCGTTCGCGCCGGTGCACGTCGCCAACATCCGCGCCCTGGCCCGCGCCGGCTGGTGGGACGGTGCCAGCATCGTGCGGGTGCAGGACGACTACGTGGTGCAGTGGGCGCGCATGCCGGAAGGGCAGGCGCTGCCGCCGGGCGTGGTGGCGCATCCGCCGTCGGAGTACGACCGGCCGGCGGCCGACCTCGCGATGCGGCCGCTCGGCTATCCGGACGCCTATGCGCCCAGGGCCGGGTTCGCCGAAGGCTGGCCGGTGGGAAGCGACGGCACCCGGACCTGGCTGGCGCACTGCTACGGCATGGTCGGCGTCGGCCGCAACCTGCCGCCGGACACGGGGACCGGGGAGGAGCTGTATGCGGTGAACGGCCAGGCGCCGCGGCAGCTGGACCGCAACATCGCGCTGGTGGGTCGGGTGGTCGAGGGGATGGACGTCCTATCGGCGCTGTTGCGGGGAACGGGGCCGCTCGGCTTCTATCCCGACCCGAGGCAGCGCGTGCCGATCGGCAGGATACGGATCGCAGCGGACCTTCCGCCGCAGGACCAGCCGCGCGTGGAAACGATGCGGCTCGACGTATCGGCTTTCGCGGCGGTGCTGGAGGCGCGAGCGAACCGGCGCGACCCGTTCTTCGTCAAAGCGGCGGGCGCGATTGACTTGTGCAACGCGCCAGTACCGATCCGTAGCAAGTCAGCGAAGCCCTGATCCAGGGGTGTCGACGAGAACTCCGTAGAGAGCAGACAACTTTAACAAGTCTTCGGTTCTAAAATCTGGAGTAGCGGATGAAGGTCTTGCGGGCGATCCAGCAGGAAGGTTTGAGTGATGCTGTACAAGCTAAGTTCTCGATGGCTATCCCTGTATTGGAGGCCACTTTAGGATCATTGGCACGAGAACGTGCTAATCGCTTTGGTGGATATAAAGCTGTAACTTTGGCAGATTTAGCCCGTGAAACTAGAGAAGGGATGGGGGATGCAGGCATCTGTTTCGAGCTTGCTGTTCATCAGGCGATAGAGGGAAGGAACCACCTTATTCATCCGCTGATCAGCGACGTCCTTGACCGCCATATGGGAATCAAGGAAAATGCAGACTCAATATTATTTGGGCCTGAGAAGAACCATGTAATCCCGATACTCGAATCAACCCAAAATGCCCTTACAGAAGAGTCGAGGGTTTGGGTGGGTAACCGTGGACAGCCACCAAAGTTAAAACGCTACATACCTCAGATCATCAATGCGTTCAGGCGCAATGAAGCGAGAAACAAGCTCCCTAGAAGTATATCAGGTATCTGGAAGGCTGACTTATTTTTAGGAGGAAAAACAATAGATCGGTGGTTAGGAACAACAGTGAAAATTAACCCAGATCAACTTGTAGGTGCTCAGGGGCTGAGGGTCGGCATATATCCGAAGCGTAATGCAGGTGACGCGCCTCGTTTGGATGATAATCTGAATTTGCTTCGGATTCCTCTCCCTTATGACGGAGCATTTATGGAGGCGTTTTACAAAGCGTTCTTCTTGATACGTGCGTTTCTCAGAGCTGATGCGCGGGTTCCTCCAGAGATAGCGCTTCCTGATGCAGAAGATCGATTTGTCACCCGAGAACTGGAACAAAGACGAGATTTTGCCGCGAGTGCGGTGATGGATGTTCTCAGAGACATGGCCCAACCAAAATTGCTTCGCTCTGAACCCGTAATCGACATTGTTCCGGCAGCCAGCCTTAGCGAAGCTGGTCTTAGCGAGACGCCAAAAGCAGAGGACCTCTCCGAGATCATTTCCCTCTCCCCTTTCTCTTTAACAGAGTGAATTCGGCTTGTTGCCCTTCAGCTTTCAGCGGAACAGCCTCTTGTTTAAGAACGGCTCCCTGCAAAACCGGCTCAAATGAGCATATACCTCGTCCTGGGCGGCGTCCGCTCCGGCAAGAGCCGGTATGCCGAGCAGATCCTGACCGGATGTCCCGTGCCCTTCCGCTATCTCGCGACCGGACAGGCGTGGGACGACGAGATGCGGGAACGAATAGCGGCGCATCGACAGCGCCGTGACGGGCGGTGGCAGACCGTCGAGGTCCCGGTGCGGCTGGCGGCCGCCCTTGACGAGGCCGGCGACCATCCGGTCCTGGTCGACTGCCTCACCCTCTGGCTCGCCAACCTGCTTCTGGGAGAGCATGACGTCGAGCACGCCGTGTCGGCGCTGATGGCCGCGCTGGCGCGGCGCCGGGCGCCGACGGTGCTGGTGGGAAGCGAGGTGGGAATGGGAATCGTGCCGGAGAACGCGCTGGCGCGGCGGTTCCGCGACGAGGCCGGGCTGCTGCACCAGCGGGTCGCGGCGGTGGCGGACCGGGTGGTACTGGTGGTGGCAGGGCTGCCGCTGGTGATCAAGGGATGAGCCAGACCACCGACCCCGACCGGCACCGCACCAAGATGGAGCGCCGCAA
>CAXTVS010000011.1:0-74301 GCA_964247735.1 uncultured Acetobacteraceae bacterium | reverse complement strand
TGGGCATCGACCTGGTGGCGATGTGCGTCAACGACCTGGTGGTGCAGGGGGCCGAGCCGCTGTTCTTCCTGGACTACTTCGCCACCGGCAGGCTCGCCGTGGCGGATGCGGCCCGGGTGGTGGGCGGCATCGCCGAGGGCTGCCGGCTGTCCGGCTGCGCGCTGGTCGGCGGCGAGACCGCGGAGATGCCGGGCATGTATGCGCCGGGCCACTACGACCTCGCGGGGTTCGCGGTCGGCGCCGCCGAGCGCGACGCGCTGCTGCCAGGACGCATCTCGCCCGGCGACGTGATCCTGGGGCTGCCGTCGAGCGGGGTGCATTCCAACGGGTTCTCGCTGGTGCGCGGCGTCGTGGAGCGTGCGGGGCTCGGCTGGGACGTGGCGGCGCCGTTCGCGACCGGCCTCTCGCTCGGGGAGGCGCTGATGGCGCCGACCCGGCTCTACGTGTCGCAGACCCTGGCGCTGCATCGCGGCGGGCTGCTGAACGGGGCGGCCCACATCACCGGAGGCGGCCTGCCCGGCAACCTGCCGCGCGTGCTTCCGGCCGGCGTGGTCGCGGTGCTGGACGGGACCGCCTGGCCGATGCCGCCGGTGTTCCCGTGGCTGGCCAAGGCCGGCGGGATCGCGGACGACGAGATGCTGCGGGTGTTCAACTGCGGGATCGGCATGGCGCTGATCGTGTCGAACGTGGCCAGCGCCAGCTCGCTCCTGGCCGAGCTCGGCGAACCGTTCAGCCTGATCGGCCGGATCGAGGCGGCGTCCAGCCCGGACGCGCCGGGATCGCTGCGCTTCTCGCGGATGCCCGCGTTCTGATGCGCCCGGAGCGGACCCGGGTCGCGGTGCTGGCCAGCGGCCGCGGCAGCAACATGGCAGCGCTTCTGGAGGCCGCCCGCGATCCGGCCTATCCAGGCGACATCGCGCTGGTGCTGAGCAACAACCCGGACGCGCCGGCGCTCCGGGCGGCAGCGGAGGCCGGGATCGCGGCGCACGCGGTCGACCACCGGCCCTACCGGGGCGACCGCGAGGCGCACGAGCGGGCGATCGACTCGACGCTGGAGGAGGCCGGGATCGGCTGCGTGTGCCTTGCCGGCTACATGCGCCTGCTGACTCCCTGGCTGACCGGCCGCTGGGCCGGCCGGATGCTCAACATCCACCCGAGCCTGCTGCCGGCCTATCCCGGCCTGCACACCCATGAACGCGTGCTGGAGGCGGGCGAGACGCGGCATGGCTGCACCGTGCACCTGGTGACGGAGGTGATGGACGAAGGTCCGATCCTGGGTCAGGCGACGGTGCCGGTGCTGCCGGGCGACACCCCCCACACCCTGGCCGCCCGGGTGCTGGCCGAGGAGCACGTGCTGTATCCGGCGGTGCTGGCCCGGCACCTGGCGCAGACGCTCGCCTTGCCGAGCGCCTGAGGACGGGGGGTGCGCGATCGGCTGCTGCGGCCGGACCCGGTCCTGATCCCGCGTCTGCTGGCGGCGCTGTTCTGCGTGTATGTCGCGGTCGCGGTGCCGGCGATCGCGCTGCTGATGCCGCCGCTCCAGGCGGCCGACGAGCTCGCCCATGCCGAGCGCGCCGACCAGGTCGCGTCCGGCGGGCTGGTCGCCACCCGCTTCGGCGCCACCCTGTCCGGCGGCATGGTCCATCTCGGGCTGGAGCGCCTGTCCATCGCGGTGGAGGGGATCCGCTTCCACCCGCAGAACAAGCTGACCCGGACGACGGCCGACCGCGCGGCGGCGATCGGCTGGGGCGGGACGGGCATGGTGTCGTTTCCCAACACGGCGCTGTATCCGCCGCTGCTGTATCTGCCGTCTGCCCTGTCCGAAGGGTTTGCGCGCGTCGCCGGGCTGTCGGTGCTGCACGGGATGCTGCTGTCGCGCCTGCTGAACGGCGCCACCAGCGCGGCGATCGCCGCCGTCGCGATCGCCCTTTCCGGCGGCCTGGCTCCGCTGCTGTTCACCCTGTCCTGCCTGCCGATGGTGCTGGCGCTGTTCGGCTCGATGTCGCAGGACGGGCCGATGATCGCGCTGTCGGCGCTGTCGGCGGTGCTGCTGGTCCGGGGCTCCGCGATCCGGCACGGCTTCGGCCTCGGCTGCACAGGTCTAGCGGTCTTGACCATGGCCCGCGTCGCCTACCTGCCGGCGTGCCTGCTGCCGCTGCTGTCGACGGCGCCGCTGCGCGCCCGGCTCGTCGGCGCCGGTGGGGCGGTCGCGGCGGCGCTGGGCTGGGCCCTGCTCGTCGGCCGGGTCAGCCTGCCGTCCGCGGCGGCCGCGCACGCGTCGGCACAGCTGCACGGTTTGTTGCTGCATCCCACCCTCTGGGGCGTGCTCGTCCGCACCACCATCCACGTCCAGTGGAGCCAGGGCTGCCCGTACTGCCGGGAGGCGGTGGGGGTGCTCGGCTGGCTCGATACCACGCTGCCGAACCCATACTACGCCCTGACCGGCCTGGTGCTGCTGGCGGCGTTCCTGGTCTCGCGGAGGCCCGCCGTGCTGGACGCGCGCCGCCGGGCCGCGGCGGTCGTGCTGGTGGCGGCAACGGTCGGGGGGATCTTCGCGCTGCAGTACCTGAGCTGGAGCCCGATCGGCGGCCGCACGATCGAGGGGGTGCAGGGCCGCTACTTCCTGCCGCTGGTGCCGTTCCTGGGCCTCGCGCTGCCGCACCGCCCGCTGCGGATGCCGTCCTGGGCTTTGGCTGCGCTGTGCTTGTTCCCGGCGCTGTCGATCGTGGTCACGCTGCGGGCGATCGTGTTCCGCTACTACCTGTGAGCCGGGCGTCGGCGCATCAGCACCCACGCCGCGCCGACGCAGAGCAGGTTCACCAGCGCCAGGTACCAGGCCGGCGACACCGGGTCGCCGGTGGAGCGGATCAGCGCGGTGAACACGATCTGCGCGGTGCCGCCGAAGGCGGAGATGGCGACGGCGTAGAGCAGCCCGAACCCGGTGGAGCGCACCGCGGGCGGGAACAGCTCGACCAGCAGCACCAGGCTGGCGGCGAAGCTGCCGACCTGGAGCACCGCGATCACCGCCACCACGACGGCGAACAGCCAGGGCGCCGGGTCGGCGTGCAGCAGCATCAGCATCGGCACGATCAGCAGTGCCAGCAGGAGCCGCGGCAGCAGGATCACCGCGAACCGGCCGGTGCGGTCGGACAGGATGCCGCCGGCCAGGGCCGCGAGCGCGCCGAACAGCCCGGCCAGCACGGTGCCGAGCAGGGCGAGGGAGGCCGGCATGTGCAGCACCACCAGGGCATAGGTGGTGACGTAGTTGAGGAAGTACTGGCTGACGGTGCCGGCGATCAGCAGCATCAGCGCGCAGGCCAGCGACAACGCGCCGCTGCTGCCCAGCAGGGCGAGGCGACCGGCGGCCGGCCCGGCCGGCAGCGGCCGCTCGCCGCCCAGCCCGGTGCGCAGGAGCAGGCCGACCGGCACCAGCAGGGCGCCGAGCGCGAACGGCACCCGCCAGCCCCAGCCGGTCATCGCCCCGCCGCCCAGCAGGGCGACGGTGACGAGGCCGATCAGGCCGCTGGCGAACTGCGCCAGGCTCTGGCTGGCTGACTGCCAGGAGGCATAGAGCCCGCTGCGCCCCGGTGGCGCGTTCTCCAGCAGGAAGGTGGTGGCGGGACCGACCTCGGCACCCCAGGCCAGGCCCTGGATCAGGCGGGCCAGCACCAGCAGCGCGGGTGCTGCGAGGCCGATGCTGTTGTAGCCCGGCAGCACCGCGATCAGGAGGCTGCCGAGCCCCATCAGCCACATCGACACCAGCATCCCGGCGCGCCTGCCCTGCCGGTCGGCGATCAGGCCGACCGCCAGCGCGCCGAGCGGACGGGTGACGAAGCCGATGCCGAAGGTCGCGACCGACAGCAGCAGCGACACGAACGGGTCGTGGGCGGGAAAGAACACCCGCCCGATCATCACCGCGAAGGTGCCGTAGGCGATGAAGTCGAACACCTCGAGCAGGTTGCCCGCCACTGCCGCGGCGACGGCAGGCCAAGCCGCGCGCGGTGCTGCCACGGCCCGGGACGCTGCGGTCAGGGCAGGATTTCGGTGCCGGCGAAGAAGAACGCGATCTCTGTCGCGGCGTTCTCGGGGCTGTCGGAGCCGTGCACCGAGTTCGCCTCGATGCTCTCGGCGAACTGCGCGCGCACCGTATGCGGCTCCGCCTTTTTCGGGTCGGTGGCGCCCATCACCTCGCGGTGCCGCGACACGGCGTCCTCGCCTTCCAGCACCTGCACCACCACCGGGGCCGCCGTCATCGACGACACCAGGCTCGCATAGAACGGCCGCTCCTTGTGCACGGCGTAGAACGCGCCGGCCACGGCGTCGGATAGGCGGATGCGCTTCTGCGCCACGATGCGCAGGCCCGCCTCCTCGAACAGGGCGTTGATCCGGCCGGTGAGGTTGCGACGGGTCGCGTCCGGCTTGAGGATCGACAGGGTGCGCTCGGTCGCCATGGTGGCATCTCCTGGTGTGCGGGATGGATTGCGCGCCGCTTAGAGCAAAAACCGGGTGCCCGCCACTGTGACCGCCGATACGGCGGCTGCTAGAACCGCTCCGTGTGTCCGAGGGAGCATCACGCGGTTGAGCCTGCTGGTCATCAACGCGCTGAGCCTGCGCATCGCCGGGCGCATCCTGCTGGACCAGGCCGACCTGTCGATCGAGCCGGGACGGCGGATCGGGCTGGTCGGGCGCAACGGCGCCGGCAAGTCCACCCTGCTGGCGGCGATCGCCGGCGACATCCAGCCCGATGGCGGCGAGATCCGCCTGTCCAGCCGCGCCCGGATGGCACGCGTGCTGCAGGAGGCGCCGTCGGGCCCGTCGTCGCTGGTCGACACCGTGCTGGCGGGCGATGCCGAGCGCACCGCGCTGCTGGCGGAAGCCGACACCGCCGCCGACCCGTCCCGGCTGGCCGACATCCACGAGCGGCTGCGCGCGATCGGCGCCGACAGCGCCCCGGCACGCGCCGCCGCCATCCTGTCCGGGCTCGGCTTCGACGCGCAGGCGCAGGCCCGCGCGGTGGACGACTTCTCGGGCGGCTGGCGCATGCGGGTGGCGCTGGCGACTGCGCTGTTCCTGAACCCGGACCTGCTGCTGCTGGACGAGCCGACCAACCACCTCGACCTGGAAGCGACGCTATGGCTGGAAGGCTGGCTGGCGCGGTTCCCGGGTGCTGCGCTGATCGTCAGCCACGACCGCGGCCTGCTCGACCGGGCGGTGGAGGCGATCGCCCATCTCGACCGCGGCAGGCTCAGCCTGACCCCGGGCGGCTACGACGAGTTCGTGCGCATCCGCACCGAGCAGGCGCTGCAGCAGAACCGCGCCGCCGAACGGATCGCGGCACGGCGGGCGCACATGCAGTCCTTCGTCGACCGGTTCCGCGCCAAGGCGACCAAGGCACGCCAGGCGCAGGCGCGGCTCAAGGCGCTGGAGCGGCTGCCGGCGATCGAGAGCGTGGTCGAGGACGCGCCGACCCGCTTCGCGTTCCCCGAGCCGGCGCAGCTCGCGCCGCCGATGCTGGTGCTGGAACGCGCCTCCGCCGGCTATGACGGGCGGGTGGTGCTGGCGGGAATGTCGCTCAGGATCGACATGGAGGACCGGATCGCGCTGCTCGGCGCCAACGGCAACGGCAAGTCCACCTTCGCCAAGCTCCTCGCCGGCCGGCTGTCCCCCCTGTCCGGCTCCGTCCGGCACAGCCCGAAGCTCAAGGTCGGCTACTTCGCCCAGCACCAGGCGGAGGAGCTGCTTCCCGACGAGAGCCCGGTGCAGCACATCGCGCGCGCCCTGCCCGCGGCGCTGCCGACCGCGCTGCGTGCCCAGCTCGCCCGGTTCGGGCTCGACGCCAACCGCGCCGACACCCCGTCTCGCGACCTGTCCGGCGGCGAGAAGGCCCGGCTGCTGCTGGCGCTGGCGACGCGCGACGCGCCGCAGCTGCTGATCCTGGACGAGCCGACCAACCACCTCGACCTGGACGCGCGCGACGCGCTGATCCGGGCGCTGGCCGAGTTCGAGGGCGCGGTGCTGCTGATCAGCCACGACCCGCACCTGGTCGAGCTGGTCGCGGACCGGCTGTGGCTGGTGGGGGACGGGCGGGTGCAGCCGTTCGAGGGCGACATGGCGGACTACCGCGGCTGGCTCGCGGAGCGGGCCCGCGCCGCTGCCCGCGAGGCGACGGAGGAGTCCGGGTCTCGTCCGGCGCCGGCCCGCGCCGACGAGAGGCGCGACCGCGCCGAGGCACGACGCGTGCTGGCGCCGGTCCGCAAGCGGGCGCGCGACGCGGAAGCGCTGCTGGGAAGGCTGGCCGAGGAGCGGCGGACCCTGGAAGCGCTGCTCGCCGATCCGGCCTTCTACGCGCCCGGCAAGACGGACGACGTCACCCGCGCCAACACCCGCCTCGCCGCCATCGGCCGCGCGGAAGCCGCGGCCGAGACGGAATGGCTCGAGGCCGAGCAGGAGCTGGAAGCGGCCTCCTGAGCCGCCGGCTCAGCGCCAGTGCGCCGGAACCCAGAACGGATGCGGACCGCGATAGTCCCAGTGTCCGGGGACCCAGTGGCCATAATGCGGGCGCCAGGCGACGTAGTGGCCGGGCTGCCAGACATAGGCGGCGCCGTTCCATTCCCAGCCGCCCCCCTGCCACACCAGGCGCTCACCCGGCGGCGGCGGGGGCGGCGGCGGCTCGTAACGGGGCGGCGGGATCGGCGCGTAGCCATAGGGCTGGGCGGCCGCCTGCCCGGCGGCGGCGAGGCAGCCGAGCAGCGCCAGCGCCGGGACGATCCGGTTGCGGATGCGCATGGGTCGGGTTCTCCATCGATGCGGCCGCGCCGTGCCGGCGCGGAACCGGCGCAGCCTCTGCAGCCATGATGGCAGCAAAACGGCGAGACCTCCGACGGTCGCCCTTTTACCGAAATTTAAGCTGCCGCGGCGAGAGTGATCGGTACCGCCCGCAGCGAGACTCATGCAGATGGATACGATCTTCCTTGGCTCTGACACCAGCAACCGGGCCGGAGCGGACTGCGCCGGGTGCCGGGGCGACCGCTTCGACACCCCGATCGCGATGGCGTTCCAGCCGATCGTTGACGCGACGGGACGGGTGTTCGCGCACGAGGCGCTGGTGCGCGGGACGAACGGCGAAGGGGCGGGAGAGATCCTGTCGCGCGTGACCGAGACCAACCGCTACGCCTTCGAGCAGCTGTGCCGCATCACCGCGATCGACACCGCAGCCGGGCTCGGCCTGCGCGACAGCGGCGCGATGCTGTCGATCAACTTCAGCCCGAACGCGATCTACGAGCCGATGCGCTGCCTGAAGACCAGCCTGGCCGCGGCCAGGCGGGCCGGGCTGCCCAACCACATGATCCTGTTCGAGATCACCGAGAACGAGCGCCTGCGCGACCCGCGCCACCTGCGCGACATCGTGTCCTCCTACCGCGGCATGGGCTTCAAGGTGGCGATCGACGACTTCGGCGCCGGCCATTCCAACCTCGACCTGCTGGCCGGGTTCCAGCCGGACCTCCTCAAGCTCGACATGCATCTCACCCGCGGCATCGATGGCGACCCGGTGCGGCAGGCGATCCTGCGCAGCATGATCGGGCTGTGCCGCGAACTCGGCATCACCCTCGTGGCGGAAGGGGTGGAGCAGGTCGCCGAGTACAGGACGCTGCACGCCCTCGGCATCACGTTGTTCCAGGGCTACCTGTTCGCCCGCCCCGGGCTCGCCGTGCTGCCGGTGCCGGTCATGCCCGGCTGAACGGCCGATCGGTGCCGCGGAGGCGCGGAGGCGCGATTTACAGCGGTACCCGGAGCGGCGCTAATGCGCCATGCCTTCCCCTCGTCCCGATGGCCGGCGCGCGTGAGCCGACCCGTCCAGCCGCGCGTCGTCCTGGTCACCGGCGCGTCGTCCGGCATCGGCCTGTGCAGCGCCGCCCTTTTCGCCGCCCGCGGATGGCGGGTCGGGCTGGTGTCGCGCAGCGCCGAGGGCCTGGCCGCCGCTGCCCGCCTGATCGCGCAGCAGACGCCCGATGCGGTCGTCGCCTCCGCCGTGGCCGACGTGTCCGACAGCGCGGCGCTTGCAGGGGCCGCGCGTGCGGTGGCTGCCGCGCTCGGGCCGATCGAGGTCTGGGTCAACGCGGCGGGCAACGGCGTGTACGGCCATTTCCGCGACGTACCGGAAGCGGAGTATCGGCGCGTCACCGAGGTGACCTACCACGGCACCGTCAACGGCAGCCGGATCGCGCTGTCGCACATGATGCCGCGCGACACGGGCACGATCGTCAACGTGTGCTCGGCGGTGGTGTTCCACGGCGTGCCGCTGATGACCTCCTATGTCGGCGCCAAGGCGGCGGTGCGCGCGTTCGGGCAGTCGCTGCGGATCGAGCTGCGCTTGGCTGGCAGCCGGGTGCGCGTGGCGACGCTGATCCCGCCGGCGATCAACACGCCGTTCTTCGACCATGCGGCGTCGCACATGGGGTTCCCGGCCCGTCCGGTTCCCCCGGTGTACCGGACGGAGGTGGCGGCACAGGGAGTGTGGCTGTGCGCCACCGGGCGCGGCGGCGAGCTGCTCCTGACCGGGGTGGTGCAGGCGTACTCGCGGATCGCGCGGCTGTCGCCGTGGCTTGCCGGGTACCTGGTGTCGCGGAGCGACTTCGCCTCCGAGCTCGCGCGCGACGAGGCCGGACCACGCGACCAGGTGCCGTGCCTGTTCGCCACGCGCACGGCCGGCCACTCGATGCACGGGCCGTTCGGCAACCGGGCGCGGGGCTGGAGCAGCCAGCTCTGGCTCGCCGGCACCTGGCGCCGGCTTCGAGGCCTCAGCCGGAACCCGCCAGCCGCTCCGTTGCCGCCAGCACGCGGGCCCGCAGCGCCGGATCGCGCGCCAGCCGGTTCGGGGCAACCGGGACACGCCGCTTCAGATAGCGTCCGCTGACGCCGTCGAGCTCCGGCGACAGTGCCGCGTGCAGCGGCGTGTCGGCCCCCTGCGCCTCGCTCAGCGCGACACGCGCGAGCAGCCGCCAGACCGCCTGGTCGATTCCGCCGCTGCGCACCAGCCCGGTTGCGACCAGGCCGGGATGAACGACGTTCAAGGTGACACCGGTGCCGGCGGCGCGTGCGGTCTCGGTCGTGGTCATCAGCAAGGCCAGCTTGGACCGGGCATAGGCCCGGGTCATGCGCCAGCCGCGCGTCAGCTGGAGGTCGTCCGGATCGATCCGGGCCATGTCCGAGCTGGAGGAGCCGGTCATCACCACCCGCCCGCGCCCGGACGCCCGCAGCGCGGGGAGCAGGGCGCGGGTGAGCACGAACGGCGCCAGGTGGTTCACCGCCAGGGTGAGCTCGTGGCCTTCCGCGGTCTCGACCCGCCGTGGCGACAGCAGGCCGGCATTGTTCACCAGCACGTGCAGCGCCGGCGCCAAGGCGGTGATCGCGGCGGCGGCTCGCCTGGTCTCGGACAGCAGCGACAGGTCGGCGCTGACAGTGAGCGGCCGCGTCCCGGTCCGCCCGCCGATCCAGCTAGCGGCGGCCTGCAACCGCTCCTCGTTCCGCCCGACCAGCACCACGCGCAGGCCGGAACCGGCCAGCCCGAGCGCGATCCAGCGGCCGAGCCCGCCGGTGCCGCCGGTGACGACGGCGGTCCGGAGGGCTGGCTGCGTCAGCGGCGGGCCTTGCGTGCGGCGTAGCGCGCGTCGCGCGCCGCCTTCTGCTCCAGCTTCAGCAGGGCTTCCCGGCGCATCGCTTCCGCGGCGGCCGCTTCCTCCTCCTTGCGCCGCAGCGCCTCGGCGGCCATCGCCGCCTCGCGCTCGGCGGCCTGGCGGGCGGCTTCCGCCTCGCGCTCGAGGCGACGCTCGGCCATCCGCGCCTCGCGCGCGTCGGCGATCGCCTTGCGCTCGGCCGCGCGGGCCTGGACCTCGGGATCGTCCGGGGATGGCCGGGACTGGAACTTGGCGAGAATGGCGCGCTTGGCTTCCGCGGAGGCGGTCTGCCGCTCGCCGAACTTGTTTCCCTTGAAGATGGTAGTAGCCCTCGATCGTGATGATGGAACCTGCGGCGGGCACCAGATCATGATCCCGCCGCTGTCAAGCCTTATAACAAGAACCGGCTTGCGTCGCGACAGGGCGATCGCACATACCCGCCTGTCAGAAGCAGGGACGCCATGCAGCGACGACACGATGATGGGCCGCACGACCTCCTTCTGACCGGCAGCAACGGGTTTCTCGGGTCGCAGTTCGTCACGTCGTGGCTGCAGCGGCATCCTTCCTCCCGCGCCGCCTGCGTGGTCCGCGCCGCGGACGATCCGGCTGCGGACGCGCGGCTGAAGGCGGCGCTGCTGCGGGCCGGCGCCGACCGGGATGCACCGGCCGGACTCGACGAAGCGATCGGGCGCGCCCGGGCGATCTGCGGCGACGTCAGTGATCCGGCCACCGCCTGGCTCGGCGACGTGCGCCGCTGGCACGAAGGCAACGACGGGCGGCCGCTCCGTGTCCTGCACTGCGCGGCCAACCTGTCGTTCCGCCCGTCTGACCGCGACGCCGTGCGCGCCGTCAACGTCGAGGGCACGCGGTTCATGCTGGACGCCGCCAGCCGGCTCGGCGCCTCGGAGTTCAACTACGTCAGCACGGCCTATGTCGCCGGCGACCGGGAGGGCGAGATCCTGGAGGACGCCGTCAGCGAGCAGCCGCCCGGCTTCAGCAACGCCTACGAGGAAAGCAAGTGGGAAGCCGAAGCGCTGGTGCGCAGCCATTGCGCCCGCACCGGCCTGCCGTTCCGCATCCTGCGCCCCAGCATCATCATCGGCCACTCGATCACCTATCGCATGTCCGCGCTGTCCGGCTTCTACAAGGTGGCGGAAACCATGCTGGCGCTGGGCCGGATGCCGCGGACACGCGGCAGGGAGATCCTGCTGCCGGTGCCGACCGGATCAACGCTGGACCTGATCCCGGTCGATACCGTGGTGACGGAGATGATGGCGCTGCTGGACGCCGGCCGGTCCACCCTCGGCCACGCCTTCCACCTGACCAGCGACACGCCGCTGCCCCTGGTGGGGGTGCTGAGCGCGCTGTCGCCGCTGGCGGGGCTCACGATCGGCCAGTCCGACACCGGGCCGCCGGGCAAGGCGGCGCCGGTCGACAAGCTGGCCGACCTGGTGATGCAGCGGCTGCGTCACTACGCACCGTATCTCGGCCAGATCCGGCACTTCGACCGGCGCAACGTCCGGACCGCCGGGATCGCGCCGCAGCCGCTGTTCGACGTCGACGCCCTGCGCCCCTACGTCACCAGCTTCATCAGCCAGCCCGCCTGAACGCCGCGGGCGCGCCGACCGTCCTTGTCGCCTGCCGTCCCTGTCAGTGGCCGAACCGCGAGGCCAGACCGTCGGCGGTCGGGCTGGCGCCGGTATAGGCGGTTCCGAACGGCGCGATGAAGGCACCGGTCTGGGCGTCGAAGCCGTCCTTCGGCGTCTGGTCGCCGGAAATCTTGTAGCGCCCCAGATGGGGTCCCGGCTTGTCCGGCGGCGGCCCGAGCGGCGCACCCGGCACGGGTGCGGCCTCGAAGTGGTGGCGGCGGCCCAGCACGGTGAGGGTCTCGTCCGGCGTGACGGGAACCGGATGGGCCGCGGTGGCGGATGGCGTCGACCCGTCCTGCCGCGCCCGGGCGGCATCCGCGCCCAGGAAGGCCAGCACGAGGCCGATCGCAACGGTGGCGATCCGGCGCAACGGGTCGGGATCGTGCTGGACGGTCATGGGGTCTCCCGATCGACCATGAACCGGTCGATCCTGCTGCTGTAGTCGCTCCGGCAGGCCCGGAACAAGGCGGTTGGCCGCGAGGCGGTCCGGCAGGCGGCGGAACTCCCGGCGGAACGGTGCGATGGACAACAAAATCACGTCAATGGAGCACCATCCACTTCATGTCCGTTCCGCCAGTCCAGGTGTTCCTGCTCGTCCCGCTGCTGATGGCGGTATTGTGCGGAGCAGCCTTCCGGCAGCAGCCGCACGTTTCGCTGCGGCTGCTCCTGCTGGCCTGCCTGTGCGCGGCCGCAGCCCTGGCGACGGCGCGGGCGGGTTCCTGGACCACGGCGGCGGTGACGCTGGGCCTGCTGGCGTCCGGCCTGTGCTGGCAGGCCAGTGCCGGGCTGTCCGGGCGGCGGTTCCGTCCCGCCTGGCTGGCGGTGGCGCCGCTCGCGTGGCTGGTGGCCTGCGCGACCTTCCAGGCACGTCCGGGCGTCGACCTCGTCCTCATCGCCGTGGCCATCGACCACGTGCTGACGCTGTGCTGCCTGGTCGCGCTGCTGCGTGGGCCCCGGCACGGGATAGGCCAGCGCGGCCTGGTGGCCACCACGGTCCTGCATCCGCTTGTCACCGGCTTGTTCCTGGTGTCGGTGCTGGTGCCCGCATCCGGGTGGACCGCGGCGGCGACCGCGATCCTGATGGTCGAGACCCTGGTCCGCACCGTGCTCTGGCCCGGTTTCGGCCTGATCGCGGTGCTGGAGATGACGGGTCTGCGGGACGAGCTGGGCGGCGTGCTGAACCGGCGCGGCTTCTGGCGGTCGGCGGAGCGGCTCCGCGACCGCACCATCCTGTTGTTCGACATCGACCACTTCAAGCGGATCAACGACACCCTGGGCCATGCCGCCGGTGACGGAGTGATCCGCAGCTTTGCCAGCCTGGCGAGCCGCACGCTGGGGGAGGACACCATCTTCGGCCGCATCGGCGGCGAGGAGTTCGCCGCCGCCCTGGCCGGAGTGTCGCCGGTGCAGGCGCGCCAGCTGGCGGAGCAGGTGCGGCTTGCCTGCGCGGAGGCTGCGGAGGACGTCACCGTCAGCGTCGGCATCAGCCCGCCCAGCCGCTCCGGCCAGTCGCTCGGCGACCAGATGGCGCTGGCCGACCGTGCGCTCTACCGCGCGAAGCGGTCGGGCCGGAACCGCACGGTGATGCATGTCGACGACCACGCCAACACGGTGGGCCGGCGTGCCGACGACACGGCGCGACGGCGGGTACGCGACCGCTGAGCCACCGGCCTCACAACGCCGCCAGCACCGAGTCGACGACGTGGCGCACGTCCTGCGCGTCGAGCTCGGGATGGATCGGCAGCGCCAGGATACGACCGGCCAGGTTCTCCGACACCGGAAGTGCTGCGCCGTCATGGTGCGGCCGGTAGGCCGGCTGCAGGTGCAGCGGCCGCGGATAGTAGATCGCGGTCGGCACGCCGCGCGCCCGCAGGGCCGCCTGGAGCGCGTCGCGTGCGTCGGGTGACGGCAGCAGGACCGCGTAGACGGCCCAGGCGCCGGCTCCGCCGCGCACCCGTTCCGGCAGCAGCAGCCGCTCCGCGCCCGCCGCCGCCAGCCGGAGGTCGTAGGCGCAGGCGATCTCCTCCCGCCGGGCCAGCTCGCCCTCGAACACGTCGAGCTTGGCCAGCAGCACCGCGGCCTGCAGGGTGTCGAGCCGGCCGTTCATGCCGGTGCGCAGCACCTCGTAGCGGGTCTCGCCCTCGCCGTGCGAGCGCAGGGAGCGGTAGAGCCGGGCGCGGTCGCCATCGTCGGTCAGCAGCGCCCCGCCGTCGCCGTAGCCGCCGAGCGGCTTGGACGGGAAGAAGCTGATCGCGGTGGCGTCCGCCTCGCGGCCGAGCCGCACCCCGTCGAGGCTGCCGCCGAAGCTCTGCGCGCAGTCGTCGAGCAGGAACAGGCCATGGTCGCCGGCGATCCGGCGCAGCGCCGGCCAGGGCGCCGGCTGGCCGAACAGGTCGACGCCGACGACCGCAGCCGGGCGCAGCCGGCCGTCGCGGCGCACCTCCTCGATCCGCGCCTGCAGGTGAAGCGGGTCGATCTGGAAGGTGCGCGGATGGACGTCCACGAACACCGGCGCAGCGCCCAGCACCAGCGGCACCTCGGCGGTGGCGGTGTAGGTGAAGGCGGGCAGGAACACGGCGCAGCCGGGCCCGATGCCCTCCGCCATCATCGCGATCTGCAGCGCGTCGGTGCCGGAGCTCAGCCCCACGCAGTGCCCAGCGCCGCAGAAGGCGGCGAGCCGGGCTTCCAGCTCTCCCACCTCCGGGCCGAGCACGAACTGGCAGTGCCCGAGCACCGCCTCCAGCCGCGCCCGCAGCGCCGGCGCGATCCGCGCCTGCTGCGCCTTCAGGTCGAGGAACGCGACCGGCCGCGGGGCTCGGGTCATGGGATCAGGTCCTCCTCGGCGACCGTCGCGCGGCCGGGCGTGCGGGCGGGCGGCACCAGGCCGTCCGGGTTGTGCGCGAACTCCGGCACCAGCCGCTTGAGCAGGGCCAGCGCCTCGGCCGGACGGTTGGCGCGGCAGGCGCTGCCGATCGCGTCCAGCGCCTGCCCGAGGTCGCGCGCGTCGTCGGTCCGAGGGGTCGCCATCAGCAGGCCGGGATGGCCGGTCGGCACCGGCGGCTCGTGGCCGTGGAACAGCTCCTCGAACAGCTTCTCGCCCGGGCGCAGCCCGGTGTAGCGGATCGGCACGTCCTGCTCCGGACGCAGGCCGGCCAGCCGGATCATCTGGCGCGCCAGGTCGACGATCTTCACCGGCTCGCCCATGTCGAGCACGAAGATGCCGCCGTTCCGAAGCAGCGCCTCGGTCTGGCCGCCCCCCTGGTCGTTGACGGCGGAGGCGGCGCCGACCGCGCTCGCCTGCAGCACCAGCCCGACCGCCTCGGACACGGTCATGAAGTAGCGCTGCATGTCGGGATGGGTGACGGTGAGCGGGCCGCCGCGCTCGAGCTGGCGCCGGAACAGCGGCACCACCGAGCCGGTGCTGCCCAGCACGTTGCCGAACCGCACGGTGACGCAGCGCAGGCCCCCGCCTTTCTGTCCGCTGCCCCCGCGGCGCGCGGCGATGTCGAGCGACTGGCAGTACATCTCGGCGGCGCGCTTGGAGGCGCCCATCAGGCTGCTCGGGTTGACCGCCTTGTCGGTGGAGATCAGCACCATCTCCGCAGTGCCGGCATCCTGCGCGGCATCGGCCACCTCGCGGGTGCCGACGATGTTGGTCAGCATCCCCTCGGACGGGTTGGCCTCCACGATCGGCACGTGCTTCAGCGCCGCGGCGTGGAACACGATCTCCGGGCGGTGCTCGGCGAACAGCGCCCGCAGCCGGGTGCGGTCGCGTATGTCGGCCACGACGCTGTGCCGGTCCACCTGCGGCGCCAGCTCGGCCAGCTCCAGGTCGACCTGCCACAGCGCGAACTCGCCGTGGTCGAGCAGCACCAGCAGCCCCGGCGACAGGGCCGCCACCTGGCGGGCCAGCTCCGCCCCGATGGTGCCGCCGGCGCCGGTCACCAGCACCCGGCGCCCGGCGACCAGGCGTGCCATGGCCGCGCGGTCGAGCGCCACCTGCGGCCGGTTGAGCAGGTCCTCGATCGCCACCGGGCGCAGCTCGACCCGGTTGGCGGGCGACAGCGCGGTCGGGTCCGGCACCCGGCCGACCGGCACCCCCAGACGCTCGGCCGCCCGGATCACGGCGGCGAGGTCGGTGCCGCGCAACTCGGGATCGGTGACGATCAGCCCGTCGGGACGGCGGTCCTGCCGGTCGAGCCGGTCCAGCACCGCCTCGGCGTCACGCAGCGTGCCCAGGATCGGCACGCCGTGGATGCGCCGCCCCGGCTGGTGCCGGCCGCGCGCCAGCAGGCCGACCACGCGCAGCGGCGTTCCGCGCTCGCGGCGCACCGCGCGGATGAACAGGTCGGCCGCCTCGTCGGCGCCGACCAGCAGCACCCGCTGCGTCGGCACGGCGCTGCCGCCGAGCGGGCGGCCCTGCGACAGGCGGTAGACGATCCGCAGGCTGCCGAGCAGCACCAGCAGGGTCAGGGCGTGGATGATGGGAAAGGTGAGGCTGGGCAGGCGGTACCCGGTTCCCAGCAGCAGGGCGGCGAACAGCACGGCGCTCGCGACCGAGGCGCCGGCGATGCCGAGCAGGTCGGCGACGCCGGAGAAGCGCCAGTACTGCTGCGGCATGCGGAACGGCACCCCGCCCACCAGCAGGGTGATGGCGCCGCCGGCCAGGAACCAGAGCGGGTGGATCAGCCCCCCTTGCGGATCGGCCAGCCAGCGCGCGATCGGCGCCGCGACCGCCGCCAGCGCACCGTCCAGCAGGACGTTGACCAGGATCCGGTTCAGCGGGCGCAACCGGACGCGGGCAGCGCCTCGGCCCGAGCGGTCCCCGCTGCCGGAAGCCGGCGCGTCGGGCGAGGCGCCGGTCGGGCCGCTGGACGATGGGGCACGTTGCGGGAGCATCTTCGCGCCCGTATAGCCCAGCGTCCCGTGCGCTAGAAGGCGGTCCCTCGCCGTCCGGCCGCGGTCCCCGGTCGGCGCCGCCGAACCGGAACACCATGCTGTCGGAGGCGCAGGTGCCGATGAACGGCTGGACACCCGTGTGGCTCCTGGTGTCGTGCCTCCTGGCCGGGCTGCTGTCGGCCGTGGTGGTGCGCGGGATGATCCGGCTGGCGGTGATGGACGTGCCGGGCGGACGCAGCGCGCACGACCGCCCGGTGCCGCGCGGCGGCGGTGCCGGCACCGTCGTCGTGGTGCTGCTCGGCGTGCCGGTGATGGTGCCGCTGCTGTCCGGGGGCCAGGACCCGGTCCGCACGGTCGTCCTGCTCGAGGTGGCGCTGGCGCTGCTGGCCGCGGTGTCCTGGCTCGACGACCTGCGGCAGCTCGGCTACCGCGCCAAGCTGTCGGCCCAGCTCGCCGCCTCCGCACTTGCGGTTGCCGCAGCGCTGGCCGACCTGCCGGTCCTGCCGCCGTCCTGGCTGCTGTGGCCCGGCCTGGCGGTGGCGTTCTGCTGGCTGATGGTCGTCACCAACGCGGTCAACTTCATCGACGGGATCAATGGCCTGGCCGCCGGCAGCATCGCCGTGTGCGGGCTGTTCGTAGCCGTGCTCGGCTGGCGGATGGACGCGCCGGTCGCGGTGGCGGCGGGACTGATGCTGGCGTCGGGACTGGCCGGGTTCCTGCCGTTCAACTACCCCAGGGCGCGCATCTTCCTGGGCGACATCGGCAGCCAAGTCTGCGGCCTGCTCGCCGGCACGCTGTCGCTGCCGCCGCTTGCCGTTCCGGGCTGGCGCCTGGCCGCGCTGGGCGTGCCGCTGGTCCTGGCCGGCATCCTGTGGGACGTGCTGTTCACCCTGTGCCGCCGGCTCCTGGGCGGGGAGCGACTGACGCAGGCGCATCGCGGCCACCTCTACCAGGTGGCCACCCGTGTCGGCATTCCGGCGGTGCGGGTCACGGCGATCCACTGGACGTTCGCGACCTGGGGCGGGATGCTGGCGCTGACGCTGCTGCCACGGCACCCGGTGCTGGCCGTGGTCCTGGCGCTGCTGCCGCAGCCGGGCTGGACCGGGATCGTCCGGCGTCGCGCGCTGCGGGCCCGGCTCGACCGCTGGTCATGAGCCGAACGCTTCAGGCGGAGCCCGATGCGACCCCGCCTGTCGTTGGACTACTGGCCGTTGGTGAGGGTGAGCTCGATGCCCTGCGCCGCACCGGCGAGACGCGCCCCCTTGGTGATGTCGTCGATCCGCAGCTCGACGCCGTTGCCGTTCTTCAGGACGTTGCCGCCGAGGCCCTTGCCGACGGTGGCCTCGCCGTTGGCGGCCGCATACGTGCCGTCGAAGTCGTGCAGGTGCTTCAGGTTGTAGACGCGGCCATGCCCGACGATCTTGGAGAAGCCGACGGCGGCGACGTCGACACCCTTCACGCTGAAGCTGTAGCGATGGCCCGCGTAGCGCAGAACGCCGTTGCCCCAGGTCGCGCCGATACCGATGTCGGCAGCCTTGGACACGATGGTGACGGTCGCATCGGGACGGCCCGACACGCCGGGATCCTGGGCCGCCACGGCGGGAAGGGCGAAACCCGCGGTGGCAAGGGCGAGACTCGTTGTGAAGGCGGCCATCCGCATCAGATTGTTCCTTGATCGACATGAGGGACGCCGGGCCGCATGGCAGCGACCCGGCCGTCTGGCATAGCGTCCAGGTGACGATCCGGTTGCGAGGACGGCTGGCAGAGCCACCAACCGGTGGCGCCGGATCAGCTGGCGCGGCGGCTCGCGCGCTCCTCGCTGGCGCTCGACCGGCGGGCGACGCCGGAGGCCTCGGACATGATCGAGCGCAATTCGCGCAGGTAGGCGGCACCCTTCAGCGTCCGCTGCACCAGGATCGAGCGGCGGTCCATCGGGTCGACCTTGCGCCGGGCGAGGTCGAGCTCGCCGAGCCGGTCGAGGGCGCGGGTGATTGCCGGCTTGGACACGTTGAGGTCGGACGCGAGGCCGCGCACGGTGTGAGCGCCTTCCTGCAGGTAGCAGGTAAGGAACACCCCGAGCTGTCGTGCCGAAAGGTCCGGCCCATCACGGCGCACCATGGAAACAACGGTGTCCCGCAGCGTTGCCACGAGATGGTCGGTCGTCGAGGCCTGAGCCATCCAGAAAATCCTTTCCTGATCAAGTTGAAACGGCAAGCTGCCGTTTCACCGGATCACCACGCCGCCTGATGAGGCCGCTTCCCCTTGCGGGAGGTTCGGAGCGCCTAAATCTGTGTGCGTCCAGCAACGGTGACAGCTACGTCTTATAATGCACGGAAATGGCTTGGTTCAGTCCCAATTACGTTACCGGACTGTTTCGGTCGCCGTCCAGATTAAGAATCCGCAACGATCCATGGAACAACGCGCGTAAACCGAGCGCCTCGCCGCCTTCCGGCCGGCCCGCGCGGGCATGATCGTTCCAGGCGTAAGTGTCGAGATGGGCCCAGCGCACCGATCCGCTCACGAAACGTTGAAGAAACAGCGCAGCGGTCACTGCCCCTGCCATCGGCCTGGATGACACATTGTTCAGGTCCGCGACAGTGCTGGACAGCCAGTCGTCGTAGCCGCTCCACAGAGGGAGGCGCCAGAGCGGGTCGTGCAATGCAATCCCCGCGTGCAGGAAGCTCTCGGCCAGCGCGTCATCGTTGCAGAACAGGGCAGGAAGGTCGGGACCCAGCGCGACGCGCGCGGCGCCGGTCAGGGTGGCGGCGTCGATCAGCAGATCGGGCCGCTCGTCACAGGCTTCCGCAAGCAGGTCACACAGCACCAGGCGGCCTTCCGCATCGGTGTTGCCGACCTCGACAAACAAGCCGCGTCGCGTGCGCAACACGTCCGAGGGGCGCATCGCATGGCCGGACACGCTGTTCTCGACGCAACCAAGCCGCAGCGACAGCCGCACCGGCAGGTCGTGAACCATCACCGCACGCGCCAGCGCCAGGCTGATCGCCGCCCCGCCCATGTCCTTCTTCATGCGGAGCATGGCGGCCGACGGCTTGAGGTCGTAGCCGCCGGTGTCGAAGCACACGCCCTTGCCGACCAGGGACAGCAGCGGCGCGTCGTCGCCGGCGGCGGAACCGCGCCAGTGCGCGACCAGCACCTGCGCCGGACGCGCCGAGCCGGCGCCGACCGACGCCACCGCGGGGTAGCGCTCCGCGAGCTCGGCGCCTGCGACCACGACCGCCTGCGCGCCCGCCGCCGCCATCGCGTCCCGGGCCGCTTCCGCCAGCTCGACCGGGCCCAGCAGGTTGGCGGGCATGTTGATCAGGTCGCGCGCGAGCCAGGTGGCGCGGGCCAGGATCTCGCCCTCCCCGGCGCCGGGCGGTCGGACCAGCCGGGCCGGGGTTGCGGCCGGGGATGCGGTCGCACGCAACCGGTCGAAGCGGTAGGCGCCGAGGCAGAACCCCAGCACCGCCTCGCTTGCGGTCACGTCCGGGGGCAGGTCCAGCGTCCAGGCGCCGGACCCGCTGCCGGGTTCGGCGAGGCCGGTCGCCAGGCCGCCGAACGCGTGCGGCCCCTGGGTGTGGCCGGGTCCCGGCGCCCCGCCCAGGCCCAGCGCCGCCGAGGCGATCCCGTCCGGCCCGGGCAGGTGCAGCAGCTCGCCGGCCTTGGCGCCGAACCCCTGCGCCCGCAGCCAGGCGCGCTCCGCCGCCGGCAGCGCGTCCGACCAGGCCGCCAGCCCTTCGGGACGCACGCAGCGCACGACCCGGACCGGCAAACCCTCGGCGGCGGCGGGATCGATCAGGCAGTCGAGCGGGCGGTCGTGCATCGGGCGGCCTTCGGGCGGTGGAAACCGGTCGATGCTGTGACGGGTGACGCCCGCTTGCAAACGGTGTTCCCCGGGCCGACCATCCTGCCATGACGGGTGCACCCTACCGGCCGCAAGGCCCCTCCGACTCGTCCCGTCCGGCCGAAGGGCGCTCCGGTCCCTTCGCGCCGCGGGTGAAGGCGGTGCTGGGGCCCACCAACACCGGCAAGACGCACCTGGCGATGGAGCGGCTGCTCGGCCACGGCTCCGGCATCATCGGCTTCCCGCTGCGCCTGCTGGCGCGCGAGAACTACGACCGGATGGTGGCGGAGAAGGGGGAGGCGCGGGTCGGGCTGATCACCGGCGAGGAGAAGATCGTCCCGCCCGGGGCGCGCTGGTTCTCCTGCACCGTGGAGGCGATGCCGCTCGACCCCCTACGGGCCGACGGCGGCGACATCCCGCGCCCGGAGTTCGTGGCGGTGGACGAGATCCAGCTCTGTGCCGATCCCGACCGCGGCCACGTGTTCACCGACCGGCTGCTGCACGCGCGCGGGCTGGTGGAGACCATGTTCCTGGGCGCGGAGACGATCCGGCCGCTGCTGCACCGGCTGGTGCCGCAGGCGGAGATCGAGACCAGGCCGCGGCTGTCGCAGCTCCAGCACGTCGGCGCGGTGAAGCTGACCAAGCTGCCGCCGCGCTCGGCGGTGGTCGCGTTCTCCGCCGCCGAGGTCTACGCCATCGCCGAGCTGATCCGGCGGCGTCGCGGCGGCTGCGCGGTGGTGATGGGACGGCTCAGTCCCCGCACCCGCAACGCCCAGGTGGCGCTGTACCAGGACAAGGAGGTGGACTACCTGGTCGCCACCGACGCGATCGGCATGGGGCTGAACATGGACGTGAACCATGTCGGTTTCGCCGGGCTGTCCAAGTTCGACGGCGCCCGGCCGCGCCGGTTGAGTGCCGCCGAGGTGGCGCAGATCGCCGGGCGGGCCGGGCGCGGCATGCGCGACGGCTCGTTCGGCACCACCGGCACCTGCCCGCCCATGCCCGACGACGTCGTGGAAGCGGTGGAGGCGCACCGGTTCGACCCGCTGGAGCAGCTGTCGTGGCGCAACAGCGCGCTCGACCTGTCCGGGCCGGACGCGCTGCTCGACAGCCTGCTGCTTCCGCCGCCGCTGCGCGGGCTGGTGACCGGCAACGAGGCCGCCGACCTGCAGACGCTGCAGGCGCTGGCGCTCGATCCGGAGGTCAGGGCGCTCGCCACCGGCCGGTCGGCGACCCGGCTGCTGTGGGACGCGTGCCAGATCCCGGACTTCCGCAAGATCGGCGACGACAGCCATACCCGCCTGTGCGCGCGCGTGTTCTTCGACATCATGCGCGGCGGCCGGCTGTCCGAGGCCTGGCTGGAGCAGCTGCTGAACACCCTGAACCGAGCGGACGGCGACATCGACACGCTGATGCAGCGGCTGTCGGGGGTGCGCGTCTGCGCCTACATCGCGGCCAGGCGAGACTGGCTCGCGGACGCGGCACCGTGGCAGGCGCGGGCGCGCGAGATCGAGGACCTGCTGTCGGACGCGCTGCACGAACGCCTGACTGCGCGCTTCGTCGACCGCAGGGCGGCGTCGCTGATCCGCAGCCTGGACGAGGCGGAGCGCGGCGACGGCCGCGACCTGCTGTCGGCGGTGACCGCACGCGGCGAGGTGGTGGTGGAGGGCCATTCGGTCGGCCACGTGTCCGGCTTCGTGCTGATCCCCGACCCGCAGGCGGAGGGGCCGGAGAAGCAACTGGTGCTGCGCGCCGCGCGCCGGGCGCTGCGCGAGGAGATCCCGCGCCGGGTGCAGGCGCTGGCGGGTGCGCCGGACGACCGGTTCGGCCTGGCCGAGGACGGCCGGTCGGTGTGCTGGGACGGGGCGCCGGTCGGGCGGCTGCGCCCGGGTGCCGCCCTGCTGAAGCCGATGGTGGAGGTTCGCGACAGCGAGTTCCTCGACGGCACGCAGCGCGAGCAGGTGCGGGCCCGGCTGCAGGGCTTCCTCGACGCGCTGGTGGCGCAGGGGCTGGAGCCGCTGTTCCGTGCCGAGCGGGCGGCGGCGGACGATGCGGAGCTGCGCGGGGTGGTGCACCGGCTGCTGGAGCAGGCGGGGCTGGTGCCGGGCGCGCAGCGGGCGCCGATCCCGCCGCCGCTGCGCTCGAAGCTGAAGGCGCTGGGCGTGCGCGCGGGGCGGTTCGCGCTGTTCATGCCGGCGCTGCTGAAGCCGAAGCCGGCCCGGCTGCGCGCGGTGCTGCTGGCGATCCGCGCCGGCGTCAGGCTGCCCTCGCTGCCGGCGGAAGGCCGGATCTCGATCCCGTCGGCGCTGCCGGACGGGATGCCGCCGGGGTTCCTGGGACGGCTGGGCTGGGTGCCCTGTGGCCCGGTGCTGGTGCGTCTGGACATCGCCGAGCGGATCGCGGGCGAGCTCGGCTGGCTGACGCGCCGGCGCCCCGCCGTGCTGCCGCCGGACCTCGCCTCGCGGCTCTCGGTACGCGCCGAGATGCTGCCGCAGGTGCTGCCGGCGCTGGAGCTGCGTCTGCTGCCGGAGGTTCCCCTGCCCGAACAAGCGTTCGGGCCGCCCGCGCCGCCGATGCTGGCGGCGCGGGGACAGCGGGCGCGCAGCCAGTCGCGTCGGGAGCGGCGGCCCGCGCCTGTGTCCGCACCGGGAGCGGCGGCACCCGTTCCGGCCGCTCCGGCAGCAGCTCCGGCCGCAGCTCCAGCCCTGGCCGAGGCTGCGGCACTGCCGCGTCCCAGGCCAGCCAGTCCCATGGCCAAGGCATCGCCGCGCTCGCCGCCGCCCAGGTCGCCACCCCGGCCGCCGCCCCGGCCGGTCAACCCCGACAGCCCGTTCGCCGTGCTGGCCGGCCTCCGCTTCGGGCGCTGATGCCGCTGGAGGAGGACCGCGACTGGCAGCGGCTGGACACCTGGCTGTGGTCGGCCCGGTTCCTCAAGGCACGCTCCGACTGCCAGCGCCTGATCGCCGAGGGGATGGTGCGGATCAACCGGCAGCCGACCGACAAGGCGCACGCCCGGCTGCGGCCGGGCGACGTGCTGACCCTGCCGCTGCCGCGGATCGGGGTACGGGTGATCCGGGTGCTGGCGCTGGCCACGCGGCGCGGGCCGGCGGCGGAAGCCCGCCTGCTGTACGAGGACGTTCCCGGCTGAGCGGCGGGCTCGGCTTGCGCTGCCCGGCAAACCCTCCCATATCTCGCGCCCGCCACCGTGGCATTCACGCGTGGCCGGCGGACGTCGTGCCGCATGATCGGAGATGGCGATGACCTACGTGGTCACCGAGAATTGCATCCGCTGCAAGTACATGGATTGCGTCGAGGTGTGTCCCGTCGACTGCTTCTATGCCGGCGAGAACATGCTCGTCATCAACCCGGATGAATGCATCGATTGCGGCGTGTGCGAGCCGGAATGCCCGGCGGAGGCGATCCTGCCCGACAGCGACGACCGCGCCGGCACCTGGGCCGAGGCCAACGCCAACTATTCCAAGAGCTGGCCCAACATCACCCGCAAGGGCACGCCGCCGGCGGACGCGGACGAGTGGAAGGACAAGCCCGGCAAGGCCGAGCTGTTCTCGGCCCAGCCGCACAGCTGACGACCCCGCCGGTCCCTGACCGCGACCAGCCGCCCGGCTTCCCGCCGGGCGGCTTTTTGCTGTCCAGCACCTCGCACCCGGCAGGCGTGCCGGTTGGCCGGCTGCTGCTGGCCACGCTGGTGTTCACGGTTCTCTACACGCTGCTGGTGCCGGCGGCGCTGCTCGTGATCATAGCGCTGTTCGCGTGGGAGCTGCTGCGCTGGCTGCTGCTCTCGGTGGTGCTGGTGCCGGTGCTGTTCGGGCTCGGGCTGGTCGGCCTGCTGAAGGGGGTGGTGCCGGCCGGGCTGCTGATCGGCGTGGTCGCCGCGCGCAGGCCGGACCGGATATGGCCGAAGCTCCTCCTCGCCTTCCTGCTGCCGCTGGTGGACCTGCTGCTGCTGCGCTTGTCGCTGCTGCCGCGCCTGCTGGAACGCGGCCTGTTGCTGGTGATGGACCATCGCGCGCTGCTGGCCCTCGACACGGTCGCACCGCTGGCCGCCTCGGCGCTCGCCGCCCTGCTGGTGCCGCAGCGCCTCGTGCGCGCCCTGCTCGGGTGGTCCCGCACCAGCTAGAGGTCGCCCGAGCGCGTTCCGTCGTGGCAGCCGCTCTCCGGCGGGGCCGATCGGCGGCGTGTCCACGGCGGATCCGGCACGCTCACGGATGCGAGTTGAAACGCTGAACGACGTGCCGGCTGCTGCCGACGCCGCCACCCTTGCGAGCGTCGTGGCCGTCCTGCGGCCTGATCCCGATGCCGTTCAGGCTGCCCTTGACCACGGGCCTCGCCGGAGGGCGGATCAGCCGCCTCAAGATGATCGAGCGGAGCAAGCATGGCCGAGCCGGCCCCTGTCTGCTCCGGGCCGGCGTGCCGGGCGCCGCATGACGTCGAAAAAGCAACAAGGAGAATGCGGGAGAACCGGCGTCGTCCCGGCACCTCCGTCCGATCCGGCCTGCGGGAACGTGGACCGGCTGCAGGGGAAGCGTTGGAAGCGGCTACGGCTTGCGCCGTCGTGCGCCGGGTCCGCCGCTTCAGGACGAGGCGCGGATGACCAGCTGGGTCGGGAGGACGTGCGAGGATACCGGCTCGCCCTTCATCCGCGCGATCAGGGTCTCAACCAGCAAGCAGGCGCCGAGACCTATATCCTGGCGGACCGATGTCAGCGCCGGGGTGGTGCTGGAGGCGGACAGGATGTCGTCAAAGCCGACCACCGCGACGTCGTCCGGCACGGTGCGGCCATGGTCGCCGAGGCTGCGGATCGCCGCCATAGCCAGCACGTCCGAGGCCGCGAACACGCCGTCGATGCTGCCCGTCCGCTCAAGGAAGCGGCCGATGACGGCGACCGCCTCCGCGGCGTCGAAGTTGGCGCGGCACAGGAGGCGGCGGTCGAACCTGATCCCGGCGCGGTGCAGTTCCTCTCGGTAGCCTTCCAGGCGGGCGCCCACCTCCGGGAGATCCGGATCGCCGATGAAGGCGATCCGCTTGCGGCCGCGCTCGATCAGATGCCGCACCGCCGCACCCGCGCCGCCGACGCCATCCGGGCCGATCGACACGTAGCGGCTGTCCGGCATCCTGTGCCCCCACACCACCAGATCGGGAACGTGGTCTGCCATCTCGTTGATCTGCCGGTGCAGCGTGCTTTGGCCGACGACGATCATGCCGTCGACCCGGCGCTGGCGCAGGAGCGCCGCCAGCCCATCCGGCTGGTCCGGACCCAGCTTGCGCAGCAGCAGGTCGTAGTGCCGGTCGGCGAGTTCGTCAGCCAGATGTCCCAGCATCTCCAGGAAGAACGGGTCGGAAAGACCACGGTCCACACGGTGCAGCAGCGGAAACACCACGGCGATCGTGCCGGTCCGCTGCAGGCGCAGGTTCCGGGCCGCCTGGTCGATGGTGTAGCCATGGCGCTCCGTGAGCGCGACGATCTGCCGGCGCGTATCGGCATTGACGAGCGGGCTTCCGGCGAGCGCCCGCGACACGGTCGACTTCGAAACTCCCGCCAAGCGCGCGATGTCGGACATCTTGGTGCTGGTGATGCCCGGCCCAACGGCCGTTCGTTCCTTCCTGGCCAAGCGAATACGGCTCCCCATGCCACGGCAGCGGTTGTTCTAGCATCTTCAGGTCGCGGCGGAGATGCCCTTGCAATCGATTGTAATTGTCTTATGGTAACGAGCATCGTGTCCAAGCGAGATGCGGCCGGAACGAGCCGCAGGCGAAACGGGGAGAATCTGGTATGGTATCGCGCCACGCGCGTGCATGGCTGCTCGGATCGGCAGCCCTTGCCTCATGCCTTGTGCTGGCGCCGCTCGTGCCGGCGTCCGCCGAGGTGATCGCGACGCCGCCACCGGCGCCGAAGAAGGCGGTGGCGAAGCCGGGCGCCGCGAAGTCGGGGGCCGCGAAGCGGGGCGCCGCGAAGGCCGCCGCCACGGGACCGCTGAACCTCGAGGCGATCGTGGTCACCGGCACGGCGCGCCGGGTCTCGAAGATGAAGTCGAGCGTGTCGGTCAGCACGCTCAGCGCAACGCAGATCCAGGAGTCCGGCGCCCAGAGCACGGCTGACGTCCTGCGGCAGATCCCGGGTTTCCGCTCCGAAGCCTCGGGCGGCGACAGCAATGCCAACGTCACCGCACGGGGACTGCCGGTCTCGGCGGGCGGCTCGCGCTACATCCAGTTCCAGCAGGACGGACTGCCCGTGCTCGACTTCGGCGACATCGCGTTCGCGACGCCGGACAGCTTCCTGCGCATCGACGGGCTGCTCGACCAGATCCAGGCGGTACGCGGCGGCTCCTCCTCGACCGAGGCGACGAACGCGCCAGGCGGCATCATCAACTTCCTCAGCAAGACCGGTGTGGACCAGGGCGGCAACGTTTCGTTCTCGAGCGGGCTCGGCTATGACCTCTACCGGGTCGATGGCGACTACGGCGCGCCGATCGACGACGTGAACCGGTTCGAGGTCGCCGGCTTCTACCACAACGGGTCGGGCGTGCGGGACTCCCAGGGCTCCGTCTACAATGGCGGCCAGATCCACGGCAACTTCACCCACGAGATCGACAACGGCTTCCTGCGGCTGAACTTCGGCTTCCTCGACGATGACACGCCGACCCTGCTGCCGGTGCCGCGCCTGCCCGGGATCGACCCACGCTACGCCAGCTTCTATTCCCGCAACCTCGGCGACGATCCCTCGCTGCGGGTCAACAACTCCGTCGAGACCACCAACATCACCACCGGCAACACCGTTGAGCAGGGGCTGATCGGCTTCGAGGCCAGGAAGACGATCCAGGGATTCACCGTGGACGACAAGTTCCGCTTCGAGGCCAATTCCGGCACCTTCCTGGGCCTGTATCCGGGTGGCAACGTCTTCTCAAACGGCAGCCTGACCTATCTCAACGGCCCGCAGGCGGGCCAGCCCTATTCCGGCCGCGCGATCGACCTGCTGACCTTCGACACCCATCTCAACAACCTCAACAACATCGGCAACGACCTGAAGCTGTCGACACCCGTCCTGGATGCCGGACGGTTCGGCCACTTCACGCCGGTGGTCGGCATGTGGATCGGCCAGCAGAACCTCGACCTGAACTGGGACTTCAACAACTACTACGCGACCGCGGTGGGATCGGGCACGCAGTTCCTGCACGGCACCGGGCCGGACGGAACCACGGCCGCCAACGGCCTGGTGAACGGCATCGGCGGCGGCGACGGGCGCTGCTGCCAGCGCTACTACGACACCACCTACCTGACGACGTCGCCGTATGTCGATATCGGCTGGGCGATCAACAAGTTCACCTCGGACGCGAGCGTCCGCGAGGACATCCAGCAGGCGAGTGGCCGCGTCAACTTCTCGCCGGTGAACAACAACACGCCGTACTACGATCCGAACGGCTTCCAGTCCGTGAACTACAGCGTCAACCACACCAGCTACTCGTTCGGCACAAACTACGAGTTCAACCGCAACCTCGCGACCTTCTTCCGTTACAGCAACGGCGTATCGTTCAATGCCGACCGGATCCTGGTTCCCGGAACCCCAATCCCGGGCACGAACGACGTGCCGGTGCCGATCAACGTCGTCCGCCAGTACGAGGGCGGCGTGAAGTTCCGGGTGGAGAACTTCAGCGGATTCGTCACGTTGTTCGACGCCAAGACCGACGAGACCAACTACGACGCCACGACACAGATCAGCGACACCAACTCCTACAACGCCTACGGCGTCGAGATCGAGTTCGGCTACCTGATCGGCAACCTGCGCCTCGGCGGCGGCGCCACCTACACCCATGCCCGCATCGACACCACCAACGAGACCTACACCGACGCGGCGGGGCAGGTGGTGTCCGATTCCGGCCACGTGCCGCAGCGGCAGGCGGACTGGGTGTACCAGCTTCAGGCCAGCTACAAGTGGGGCAAGCTGACCCTGGGCGCGAACGGCGTCGGCACGACGTCGTCCTATGCCGACGACAACAACACCTACCGGATGCCCGGATACGTCGTGTTCAACATCTTCGGTTCCTATGATCTCACACAGCACCTGCAGGTGCTGGTGAACGGCAACAACCTGTTCAACCAGATCGCCTATACCGAGTTCGACTCGGGCGGCTTCTCCGGACGCGCCCTGGACGGCCGGTCATTCCTGGGTACCATCCGCTACAGGTTCTGACACCGGCGGCCTGACGAGACCGGAACGGTCCGATTCCGTTTCGATCTCGACATGGACAGCGGTCTCCACTGCTTCGCCTGGTCGGAGCGACATGCGAACGCCAGCGGGCGGTGAAGGAAGCGTCATGCATTCTGGCGAGCGCAGCGGCACGGACCGCAACGGGCCCGACGGCATCGGCGCGGGACTGCTGCACGTCCCGCTATCCTACCCGCTGATCGTCGACGTGGTCAGGCGGCCGTCCGAGACCAGGATCGTCGCCTCGCCGCCGCCCTCCCGCCGCTCGGCGACAGGACCGGTTGCGGCCCCCTCGCGAGGGTCGGATCACGGCGGTCGCCGCTGCGCAGCGGGTAGAAAACCCGCGCGACCTCTTCGTCCTGGAGCGCGACGAGGTCGATGCCGACCGGTCCCCCGATGCGCAGCCGACCTGGGCCGGCATTGCGCCGGACGAGCCCGCTGCCCGGCTGGCCGGGCCGTGAAGCCTGTTGCCGTGACCGGCCAGGACACCATACCGGGCAGGAGGGCGGCATGACGGCATCGGGCGGTCCATCCTGCCCGGCCGTCGCACCGGGGCCGGTGGAACGGGGCCAGCGGCGATTGTCGTTCACCCGCGTCCTGGCGATGAACGCCGGCTTCCTCGGCCTGCAATGCAGCTTCGGCCTGCAGCAGAGCAACATGGCTCCCATCCTCAGCGAGCTGGGCGCGACCACGGCGGCGCTGCCGCTGCTGACCATTGCCGGACCGGTGACCGGGCTGGTGGTGCAGCCGCTGGTCGGCATGCTGAGCGACCGCACCCGCACGCGCTGGGGACGGCGCACGCCCTATTTCGTCGCCGGCACCGTGGCGAGCAGCGCCTGCCTCACGCTGATGCCGTTCAGCACCTCGATATGGATGGCGGTGGTGTTGTTGTGGATCCTCGACACCGCCACCAACACCGCGATGCAGCCTTATCGCGCCTATGTCAGCGACCGGCTGCCGCCGTTCCAGCGCAGCATGGGCTTCCTGACCCAGAGCGCCTTTACCGGCCTCGCCCAGACCCTGGCCTACCTCCTGCCGTCGCTGATGCTGCTGGCGGGGATCGGCCGGGATGCCGTTGCCGTGAACGGCGTGCCGACGCTGACCGTGGCCGCGTTCCTCCTGGGCGCGGCGGTCTCGCTGGTCGCGGTGGGGATATCGGCGGTGGCGGTTCCAGAGGCAGCCTCCATCCTGGAGCCGGCGGCGCGCCGCGCCGCGCCGTTGCGCGAGCTGGGCGCGGCGATCCGCGAGATGCCGTTGGTGATGCGGCAGATGGCGGCCATGTCGCTGTTCCAATGGTACGGGATGATGTGCTACTGGACCTATGTCCCTTACGCGATTGCCCGCAACGTGTATGGCGACGCGGCTCCAGGCACCTCCGGCTTCCGCCAGGCGGTGCTCGACAACGGCCAGATCGGCGCCTTCTACAACGCCATCGCCGCCGTCGCCGCCTTCGCGATGGTGCCGCTGGCCCGCCGGCGGCCGGTGCATCGCCTCCACGCGGCATCCCTGGTCTGCGCCGGCCTGTCGATGCTGGCCGTGGCCGCCATCGGGCAGAAGCTCCTGCTGTTCCCGGCGGTGATCGGCATCGGCATCGGCTGGGGGAGCATGATGGGCAATCCGTACGCGATCCTGGCGGCAGCGATTCCACCGGAACGAACCGGCATCTACATGGGCTTGTTCAACGTGCTTATCGTGCTGCCAATGATCCTCTTCGGCCTTACGATGCCGGCCATCCTGCGTTTCCTGTTCGCCGGCTCGCCGGACAACGCCATCGCGGCCGGCGGCGCCTGCATGCTGGTGGCGGCGCTGCTGGCAAACCGTCTCCCTACTCCATCCTCCTGCTGACCGGAAAATACGAGCCGAATGCCGAACCATGTGACCAGCCACTGGACAGCGTCGGACGTGGAGTCGATCGACGCCGCGCCACAGCATTGCATCCCGGTCATCGGCCCGGACGACCTGTTTCCCTCCCTCCCCGGCCTTGACGTGTGGGACATGTGGCCGCTCGCCGACATCGACGGGCGCACCTGCGAGATCGAGGGAGCGGTGATCTGGTTCGCGCTCGCCAGCCCGATCTTCCCGGACCCGATCGAGCGGCATGGGCACGCCCGCATCCGCTGTCTGCTGCAACGCGGCCGGTGCTGGAGCGACCGGGGAACGTTGTTTCCGGACGGGTATTCTCCCGGCAGTCGCGAATGGTCGGGATCGGCGGTGTTCGACGCCGCATCCGGGCAGGTGCGGATCTTCTTCACCGCCGCCGGACGGCGCGGCGAGGCGACGCCGACCGTCGAGCAGCGGCTGTTTGTGGCGGAAGGCCGCTTTTCCGGCAGCCTGGACGCTTCTCCCCTATTCGGCGGCTGGGACCCTCCGGTCGAATTCGTCACCAGCGACGACGACATATACATGCTGGTCAACCAGGCGCATGGCGAACCGGGCAAGCTGAAGGCTTTCCGCGATCCGGGCTTCTTCCGCGATCCGGCCACCGGCGAGCAGGTGGTGGTGTTCTCAGCCTCCCGAAAAGGCTCGATGCACGAGATGAACGGCGCCATCGGGCTGGTGCGTCGGCAGCAGGGCGGGCATTGGGAGTTGCTGCCTCCGTTGCTCGATGCGGACGGCTTGACCAACGAGTTGGAGCGGCCGCACATCATCCATCGCGACGGCCACTACTACCTGTTCTGGTCCACGCAGGCCCACGTGTTCCAGCCGGGGGGGCCGACTGGTCCAACCGGGCTGTATGGAGCCGTGGCCGACCGGTTCACGGGACCCTACAGGCTGCTGAACGGTTCGGGGCTGGTAGCCGCCAACCCGCCCCAGGAGCCGTTGCAGGCCTATAGCTGGTGGGTGCTGGATGACCTCCGTGTCACCAGCTTCACGGATTACTGGGGCTTGCAAGGGAGGCGACTCGCTGAGCACCCGGATCTGGTGCGGTCCCAGTTCGGCGGCATGCCTGCGCCGTTCTTCCGCCTGCGTTTCCAGGACGATCGGGCCTGGATCGATACATCCGGCTGAGCCTTGCATCCTGATGCTGGCGCTTGAGCGCGTCGCTCGGCACCTCGTCCTGGGCGACGATCATGCCGACGAGCTTGGGCTCGCGCATCAGGTCCAGGACTTCATGACGTTCCGTGGATCGTGCTCCGCGGGGTGTAACAGAGCTCAGGTTTGGTGTGCGGTTGAAGGGGCTGGCTGATCAGCCCCGTGCGTTGGCCGACTCGAGCCGTTCCTGTTCGTAGGCAAACGGAGATCGGTATCCCTCGCCGGAGTGCAGCCAGACCGGGTTGTACCAGCCCTCGATGTAGCTGAAGCACGCCCTGTGAGACTTCGCCTCGGCGGCGAGGTTTCGGCGTGCGGGCAGCTCACGTTCGGGAGCGGAGCAGACGCTTTCCGCCATGGCGTCGTCCCAGGGTCCGGCTCGATGAGGTCTGCAGCCAACCGGCGGCGGACAATCGAACCACTTGACCGACCTCGCAGGTTTCAGGCGCCGAGAGCTGGTGCCTCGACACCCGCGATGCGGTCGAGGTTCGCAATGAGGCGGATCAGCAGGACAACAAGCTGGGTAGCTTCCTCGTCCTTGAAGCCATTCAGCGCCTCGCGGTTGCCCTGGAACAGCGTCGCACAGGCGTCCGGCAGGCGAGTTCGTGCCATCTCCGTCAAGGCGATGCGACTGCTGCGCCCGTCGGCCGGATCGGGCGCCCGATGGATCAGCCCGTCCCGCTCCATGCGCGCCAGCATCTGCGCCATCGAGGGCTGCTCGATCCGGGCGAACCGGGCCAGATCCCGCTGCGACCCGACCTGCCCATCCTGAAGCGCCACCAGCACCGGCAGGTGGCCGACGCCGAAGCCCAACGGCTTGAGACGTGCCTCGCTCAGGCGCGCGAACCCTCGTGCCGCCAGGCTGATCAGGTGCCCGGGTGTCGACAGCACATCCGATGGTGACCCAACCTCTTGCATAGGCGCCTATCCGGATATATTGCTCCCTATATATCAGGAGATCGGGCGCGCGGTAAGCAGCCTGCCGGGCATTGTCGCTGTGCAGGCCGGCTCTGATGCACTGCCGCACATGCGCCCTGCACCGCCACGTCCGGACATGGGCAGCGTTGGAAGCCGACGCGCCTCACGAACTCTGGCAGGAGGAGACTTCGATGGATGACGACATGGACGTCCTGAAGCGCATCTATGACCGCTTCAACGCGAGAGACATCGACGGCGTTCTTGCCGTACTCGCCGACGATGTTGCCTGGGCCAACGGAATGGACGGCGGCCATGTCCTAGGTCGCGAGGCCGTCCGAGACTACTGGACGCGTCAGTGGGCGGTCGTCGATCCGCACGTCGAGCCGGTGAGCTTCGACAGGGCGGCGGACGGATCGATCGTCGTGCAGGTCCAGCAATCCGTTCGCGATCTGGAAGGCAGACCCCTACAGGATCAAACCCATGGACTGAAGGACAAGGTGGTCGGGCACGTCTTCCGTATGCACGAAGGCCGGATCACTCGCTTCGACATTCGGGACGCTTGATCCGCATCCGTCAGGACGTGAGCCGGCGGGTCCGCGGCTCCCGAATGATCTCCGGGTTCCACCGTGTCCAGCGGTTCGGCTGATCCGGTTTGGATCCTAGGCGCCGGCGAGCCCGGTCCCGACCAGATGACGCGGATCCACCGCCTGGTCGAACGCGTCCTCCGAGAGCAGGCCGGAGCGCAGCGCCGCCTCCTTCAGGGTCAGGCCGTGCTCCATTGCATCGTGCGCGATCCGGGCGGAGGCGTCGTAGCCGATCACCGGCGACAGGGCGGTGACCAGCATCACCGAGTTCCGGAGGTGCTGCGCGATGCGGTCGCGGTCGAGGCGGGTGCCCTCGACCGAGTAGCGGCGGAAGTTTCGCACGCCGTCACGGAGGTTGCCGATCGAGCGCAGCACGTCGTTGATGATCACCGGCCGCATCGCGTTGAGCTCGAAGTTGCCCTGGGAGCCGGCGAAGGCGACCGCGGTGTCGTCGCCGATCACCTGGATGCCGATCATCACGATCGCCTCGCACTGCGTCGGGTTGACCTTGCCCGGCATGATGGAGGAGCCGGGCTCGTTCTCCGGCAGCAGCAGCTCGCCCAGGCCGCAGCGTGGTCCGGATGCCAGCCAACGCATGTCGTTGGCGATCTTGATCAGCGCCACCGCCACGCCGCGCAGGGCTGCGGACACACGCACCATCGCGTCCAGCGACCCTTGCGCCGCAAACTTGTTCGGTGCGGTCACGAACGGGCGGCCGGTGAGCTCGGCGATCCGCTCGGCGATGCGGACGCTGAAGCCCGGCGGTGCGGCGATGCCGGTGCCGACCGCGGTGCCGCCAGCGGCCAGCTCCAGCAGCCCGCGGCGCGTGTCCCGCAGGGGGACGATCGCGTCGCGCAGCTGGTGGGCGTAGCCGGACCATTCCTGGCCGACGGTGAGCGGCACCGCATCCTGCAGGTGGGTGCGACCGATCTTGACCACGTCGTGCCATTCGCGCGCCTTGGCCTCGATCGCGGCGGCCAGCGCGTCGAGCTCGGGCAGCAGCCGGTCCTCCAGCGCCTCCAGCGTCGCCACGTGCATGGCGGTGGGAAAGGTGTCGTTGCTGGACTGGCCCATGTTGACGTCGTCGTTGGGATGCACCGGCACCTTGGAGCCGACCTCCCCGCCGAGCAGCTGGATCGCACGGTTCGAGATCACCTCGTTGACGTTCATGTTCGACTGCGTGCCCGAGCCGGTCTGGTAGACGAACAACGGGAAGTGGTCGTCGAGCGCCCCTCCGATCACCTCGTCGGCGGCGCGGAGCATTGCCGCGGCCTTCCACGGCGGCAGCCGGCCCTCGTCGGCGTTGACCAGCGTCGCCGCCTTCTTGACGATGCCGTAGGCGCGCGACACCGCGATCGGCATCCGCTCGCCGATGGAGAAGTGCTCCAGCGACCGCTGCGCCTGGGCACCCCAGTAGCGGTCCGCCGGAACCATGATCTCGCCCATGGAGTCGGTCTCCCGGCGCATCCCGGACGCGGCGATGCCGATCGGCAGGTCGCGGAGTTGCGGCGTGTCCGTCTGGTCCGGCATGGAAGGCATCTCCCTGGAATGCCGCAGGGCGGCTCGCCCCGAACAACGCCCGGCGAGGGCATGCGCTTCATCCGCACCGCGACGGACGCCCGACGGGTCTAGACCGCGGTGACGCGGATCCGGTGCCAGGCCGCGCTGAGGTAACCCTTGATGTTCCACACGTCGTCGGGAGCGGCAGGCTGGGTCTGCCCGGCGGCGTCCCAGGCCCGCACCACCAGCTCGTGCTCGCCCCTCGGCAGGTCGAGCGCGATCTGCCACAGGGTCCAGCTCCACGGGGAGCGGCCATGCTGGAGGCCGGCCTGTTGCCAGTGGCGGCCGCCGTCGCAGGACGCGTCCACCCGGGCGATCCGGCGCGACGAGGCCATCGCCCAGCCCTTCATCAGCGTCGGACCGGACGGCAGCTCGGCGAAACGCGCCGGGACGCAGATGGCGGCGTTGACCGGCATCTCGTCGATGGTGACGCCACGCGACCAGTCGGGCGGATCCCCCGTCTCGTCGGCCGGCAGCAGCCTGTAGTCGCGCTGCTGGATGTGGTTGTCGGACGGTTCCTGCTGCACGGTGATCGCCGACAGCCATTTCGGGCTGCGCACCCCGGCGTAGCCCGGCACCACCACGCGCAGCGGATACCCGTGCTCCGGCGTCAGCAAGGCGCCGTTCATGCCGGTGGCGAGCAGCACCTCGGGCGACAGGGCCTTGGCCATGGGGATCGAGGCGCCGTAGCGGAACCGCTCCTCGCCCACCTCGCACCGGTCCAGGCAGGCGAAGGCGACATGCGAGGCGTCCGCCGTTCGCAGGCCGGCCGCCGCCAGCACGTCGGCCAGGCGCACGCCGCTCCAGCACGCGTTGCCGATCGCGCCCACGCCCCAGGGGTCGCCGGTGGTCGGCCGCACCGGCTGCATGTCCGCACGCCGGTTGCCCGCGCATTGCAGCACCGCCTCGACCTCGTGCGCGGGAAAGCGCGCCGCCAGCTCCGCGACCGACAAGGACAGCGGCGCATCCACCGCCCCGTCGACGACGAGCCGGTGGGTGTGGCCGTCCAGCTCGGGAATGTCGCCGTGGCTGCGGACGTAGAAGTCCGCGGTCGGGGTCAGGAACGACCGCGGGAGCCGGTCGGGCAGCGGCTCGGCGTTGAAGGGGGAGCTGGAATGGACGATCAGGTCCGGCTTCGACGGCCGCGTTGACGGGCCCGGCATGGGCAGGCGCTCCTGGTACCGGAAGGGAGCGCGTCGCCCGCGTCGCGGTTTCTCCGATCGGGGCGTGCCTGTCCGGGGTCAGGAGGCGGCAGGCAAGTCCCGCTCCGACGGCCCCGTCTCGGTTCACGGCGCCGGACCCGGACGTCCCTTCAGGGTCTTCCGGAGACGGCCGACCGCGCGCAGCGGCGCGGTCAGGCGCCACGAGGTCGACTGCCGCATCGCGTCCAGCTCGCGCTGCTGCTGTTCGACGAGTGCCGTCACCGCCGTGACCGAGGCCTGCGACACGATCGGCCCTCGAGATGCCGGCAGCCCATCGGGTCCGGCGGGCTCCAGCACGTAGGCGCTGGCACGGCCACAGCCGAGGAACGGGTGGCTGGCGGCTGTCCAGCCGGCCCGGCGCGCCGCCTCGACCAGGAACGGCTCCGTGAAGCCCAGCTCCATCCAGCCCCACCTTCGCATGCAGAGCACGGACAGCGCATCCAGCCTCGGTCCCCACGGGAACGGGATCGCCGGGGTCGGCTTCTCGACGACCGGCTCGCCACACAGGACCAGTCGTCCACCCGGCTTCAGCCGCGCCCGCAGCCGCTGCAGCAGCGCCGGGAAGTCGAGGGCATGGTGGAACGCCTCGAAGAACAGGATGGCGTCGAAGCGCTCGTCGATGAATCCTTCGCCGAACGACGCACGCTCCAGGGCGACCGGCAGGCCGAGCACCTCCGCCTGGCCGCGGATGCCGTCCAGCGCGGTCTGGTCGATGTCGACGCCATGCGCCTGCACACCCATGCGGGCCAGCATCAGCAGGATCTGGCCGCTGCCGGGACCGTACTCCAGCACGCTCTGTCCGGGACCCACCTCCAGCAGCCGGAAGATCTGCGCCCAGGACAGTAGGAACTCGGCCGACAGCTTGAGGTCGCGGAAGCTCCAGGGAACCAGCTCGGTCCACAGGTCGGCCGGGAGGTGCCCTCCGCTTTCCGACGCCTCGTCGCGTTCGACAAGGTAGGTGGCATCGCCCTCGCGCCCTCGCAGGGTCGCGTAGAGGTCGAGCACGGCGCTGCGATAGTCGGCCGAGAACGGGTCCATCCGCGCCAGGCCGCGCGCCCCGGGATGGTCGAGAACCACCGTCGTCAGGTCCCTATACTGCTCCGCGTCGGGATGCCTGCCACCGAGCGACGCGATCACCGCGTCGAACTTCTGCTGCGACCAGACCTTCTGCATGCTTGATCCTTCGGAACCTGCCGGACCCGCACCATTCGCCGCACCCGCGCAAGGAGCGGCATGGGCGTAACCGGTCTTGATCGGCAACGCTTTCTGCACCTTCAAGGGTCTCGGCGTTCCGGCATAGCTGCTTGATGCCGCGCCTTCCACGCTTGATCCGTACGCTGGGGCGGTTCGCCCCGAGACTGCCGGCCATCGGCATCTTGTTGCCGACCCGGAGGCTCTCGACTTGGCGCAGACGCGGCAGGCCAGCGGCCGCACACGGTCGAGCCTGGCGCCCACGGGGTTGTCGAGCGATACGCCTGACGCGGCCGGACTCACGGCGTGGCCACGGCCGGCCAGACGTTGATTGCGGCGATCGATCACGATCACATGCGTCCCCCGAAAGGATCAGACGATGCGTGCTGGTTGCCTGATGCTGGGACTGACCGGCCTCGTCGGGCTGTCTGCCTGCGCGGCAGGACGGATCATGCCGCGCCAGCCTGCCGTCATGGCGTCGGCCGTGTCCGCCGCGGCACCGGGATCGGCCTCCTACCTGCTGGCGAGGCCCACGTGCGGTGTGGAGGCGGGCGGCGCGGTCGCCTACTTCGCGATGAACACCAGCGGGTCCGACATGGAGGCCATATGCCGGTCCTCCTGCACCGTTGCCCGCTCCGATGGCAGCGCGATGCGGTTCTCCGGCCGGTTCTTCCTGCCCGCAGGCGTGTCCGACACCCGCCTTCTCGAGCAGAACACCGTTTCCGGTACCGCCGGGAATCCTGCGGTCTTCGTCACGGTGTCCAGGGCCTCCGCATCCTGCGAGGCACGCTAGGTCCCGTCCGCCTCGGCTCCGGACGCTGCCATCCCGAACAGCCGGCTCCCATGTGAACCTTGCGGTCGTTGATGGTCGTGACCGGAGCACGGGCATCCGGACCGTCATCCGATCATCCGCACAGGGCGTGCCAGGCGGCCGTTGCGCCTCGACAACCGACCGCGCCTGGTCCGATGGCGAGCTAGTGCCCCAGGTGCTGGTCGAAGAAGCTAGCGATCTCGGTGAAGGCCTCGCCCGTTTCTGGCACGGTATCGTCGAACTGGTCTTGTGCGTGGCTTTGCCCTCGAACACCTCGAGGACCGCCGGGACGCCGGACCGGAGGAGCTTGCGGTGCACGCGGACCGTATTGCTCAGCAGCAGGTCGCGCGTGCCGGTGGTCAGGATGGCGGGCGGAAAGCCGTGCAGGTCGCCGTTGACCGGCGACAGCAGCGGGTCGGCCAGGTCGTGACCCCGCGCGTAGACCTTGGTGGCCGCGTGGCAGAAGCCGTCGCGCGACACCAGCACGTTGTCGACCAGGGTGTTGGTGTAGAAGCTGTCGCCGGTCTTGGTCACGTCCGACATCGGGGTGCCCGGTGCGATCGCGCCCGGCAGGGGAAGACCCATCTGCCTCGCGCGCAGCACCATTTCCAGGGTGATGGCGCCTCCTGCCGAGGTGCCGAAGAAGGCGATGTTCTTCGGGTCGCAGGTCTTCAGGAGCGCCCTGTACACCGCGACCGGATCGTCGACCGCTGCGGGAAAATAGGCCTCGGCGGCGTCCGGTAGTCGACCTAGACCACCTTGTAGTGGCCGAACCCGGCCATCATGATCGCCTCGGTGGTGCCGGATTCGCCCGGAAACAACACGTAGCAGCCGCCATGCACGTGCAGGAGGACCTTGTCGGCGTGCGCCGGCGGGATGTCGGCAGGCGTCACGGTGAAGACCCTCGCCCCTCCCAGGGGTCGACGGCTGGACGGTCACGTGGAGGCGGAGCATGGCCGGGATCGTCTTGACGGTGTCCGCGCCTGCTTGTCCGCGAAGGAACGCCATTCGGCCCCGGTGGAATACTGGAGGTTCCAGTTCGTGTTGTAGGGGCGGTCGATGATCGCCTGCATCTGCAGACTGATGTGGGCCGTCGGCGCGGAAGGGTCCTGACGGGGACGTCGACCGAGGCCGCAACCCCGGCGACGTGGACCGACAGCTACGCTGCCACGGCGCCTGCGGAAAGCCTGCCGATCATGCGTTCCTCCCATTCCTGGTCGTATGAACGCTTGGATCGGCTCGTTGTTTTCATCTCCCCCCGACGGCTGGCCGCAGGCACGGCGCTGGCCGCGGCCCCGACGATCCCGGCAGGGCTGCAACGGCCGGGATCGCGATCCCGCCAGTCCGGCCTGGCGGATCACGCCGCCGCGCGTCGTCCCGACCGGTCGGGGTTCCCGGATGCCGCCGGATCCTGGAGGCCCCCTGCGCTGCCGGCGGCGCGCTGCGTCGTCACGGCATCAGACGTCGAACACCACGCCCTGCGCCAGCGGCAGGGTGGTGCCGTGGTTGATGGTGTTGGTGGCGCGGCGCATGTAGGCGCGCCAGCTGTCGGAGCCGGACTCACGGCCGCCGCCGGTCTCCTTCTCGCCGCCGAACGCCCCGCCGATCTCGGCGCCGGATGGGCCGATGTTGACGTTGGCGATGCCGCAGTCGGAGCCCTCGACCGACACGAAGCGCTCCGCCTCGCGCAGGTCCAGGGTGAAGATGGCGGAGGACAGGCCGGCGCCGACGTCATTCTGCGACGCGATCGCGTCGTCCAGCGCGCTGTAGCGCATCACGTACAGGATCGGCGCGAAGGTTTCCCGCTTCACCACCTCCGGCTGGCCGGTCGCACCCAGGAGGGGAACCTCGACCAGGGCCGGCCGCACGTAGAAGGCCGCCTCGCCGCCGATCGCGATCCGCTCTCCGCCGGTGACGCGTCCGCCGGCCGCTTCCGCCTCGCCGAGCGCCGCCCGCATCCCGGCATGGGCGGCCGCGTCGATCAGCGGGCCGACCAGCACCCCGGGCTCGCGCGGATCGCCCACGCGCACCGAACCGTAGGCCGCTTTCAGACGGGACACGAACCGGTCGTAGACGCTGTCGTGCACGAACAGGCGGCGCAGCGTGGTGCAGCGCTGCCCGGCCGTGCCCATGGCCGCGAACGCCACCCCGCGCAGCGCCAGGTCGAGGTCGGCGCTCGGGGCGACGATGGCGGCGTTGTTGCCGCCGAGCTCCAGGATCTGGCGCGCGAACCGCGCCGCCAGCACCGGCGCCACGGCGCGTCCCATTGCGGTGGAGCCGGTCGCGGACACGAGCGCCACGCGGCGGTCGGCGACCAGCGCCTCGCCAGCGGCGCGGCCGCCGATCAGCAGCAGGGACAGCCCATCCGGCGCGTCCGCGCCGAAGCGGGCGATCGCGCGCCCGACCAGCGCCTGCACCCCAAGTGCCGTCAGCGGCGTCTTCTCCGACGGCTTCCACACCACGCTGTTGCCGCACACCAGCGCCAGCGCCGCGTTCCAGGCCCACACCGCGACGGGGAAGTTGAACGCGGAGATAACGCCGACCACGCCGAGCGGATGCCACGTCTCCATCATCCGGTGGGACGGGCGCTCGGTGGCGATGGTCAGGCCGTAGAGCTGGCGCGACAGGCCGACCGCGAAGTCGCAGATGTCGATCATCTCCTGCACCTCGCCGAGGCCCTCAGAGCCGATCTTGCCGGCCTCGAGCGTCACCAGCCGTCCCAGCTCCGGCTTGAACTGGCGCAACTCCTCGCCGAGCAGGCGCACGAGCTCGCCGCGCCTGGGCGCCGGTACGGTGCGCCAGGCAAGATACGCCGCCTGCGCGCGGCCGATCTTGTCCGACACGGCAGCGGCATCGTCCTCGACCAGACGGGCGGTCTCCTCGCCGGTCAGCGGCGAGCGCGCGGGCAGGGTGCCGCCGGACAGCAGGGCGCCGCCTGCGCCGAGCCGCGCCAGGATCTCGCCCACTTCCGCGGCCACGGGGGGGATGTTCATCTGGTTCATGATGTCATGTCCCCTTCGGTCAGGCGGCGTGCTGGGCGGCAGGCGGCGCCAGGTCGCCCGCGTCCGGATCGGCATAGTTGCGGCCGAACCGGTTGGCCAGGAAATCCGGCAGCGCGATCTGCTCCTGGCGCACGAAGCCGTGCTGCGGCAGGTGCCCCTCGGCCAGCAGGTCCAGCACCGCGCAGATGCCGGACGCGGTGGTGATCTGGATCGCGCTGCGCATCGCCCCGCCCATGGCGGCGGCGCGGATGTGCCGGGCGTAGGAGTGCTGCATCAGCCGTCCGCCGGACTGGCCGGTCACGGACACGAACACGATCACCACGTCCTGGGTGGTGGCCGGGACCGCGGTGTCCAGGATGTCCTTGAGCAGCGGGCGCCGGTCGCGCAGGCCGAGGTCGTTGAGCAGCACGCGCATGATCGCCGCGTGGCCGGGGTAGCGGATGGTGCGGTAGTTCAGGGTGCGCACCCGCCCGAGAAGGGTGTCGCACAGGGAGCCGAGGCCGCCGGAGGTGTTGAACGCCTCGTACTGCACGCCGTCCAGGGCGAAGGCTTCCACCTCCTCCAGCGGCAGGGTGTGGCGGAGCTGGCCGTCGACGATCGCCTCGCAGGGCTCGCAGTATTCGTTGATGACGCCGTCGGTGCTCCAGGTGAGGTTGTAGCCGAGCGGCCCGACCGGGAACTGCGGCAGCGCGCCGACGCGCATCCGCACGTCGAGAAGGCTGTCGAAGCGGTTGATCAGGTCGTTCGCGACGACCGTGATGAAGCCCGGAGCCAGGCCGCATTGCGGGATGAAGGCGGTGCCGGCGCCGTCCGCCAGCGCCCGCACGGTGCGCGTGCTGGCGACGTCCTCGGTCAGGTCGAGGTAGTGTGCGCCGGCCTCGCAGGCCGCCGTCGCGATCCGCGTCGTCAGGTGGAACGGGCCGGCGTTCAGCACCGCGAACATGCCGAACAGCGCCTCGGTCAGCGCCCCGGCGTCGGAGATGTCGACGGCGGTGCGGGTGATCGGCCCCGAAACGTGCAGCCGGCCCAGCTGCGCCGGGTCGCGGTCGAGCACGCTCACCGCGTAGCTGCCGCAGGACGACAGCATCTCGGCGATCATCGAGCCGATCTTGCCCGCACCCACAATGGCGATCCTGCGCATGACGTCCCGTCCTCCCGTGTCCAGCACGCAGGATGGCGGTGGCACCCGGCAGACGCCACGCGCCGATCGGCGGCCAGGCTCCTGCCGCTCCGGCGGAACGACGGTTCGAACCGCGAAACGCCGGACGCTCCGACGGGAACGTAATGGTTCGGCAACGGGAACGCGTGCTCCAGTTCCACTCGATCTATTTCCGGCGTGCGTCGCGGACCGTCGACTGGCCGGTCTCGGCACCCGGATTCCGGAAGCCGCCCGGACGGCTTGAAGAAACCAGCGCCGGGCTGCTCGCGGACCGGACGCCTGTGGTCGCCCAGGCGGACAGCGCGGGGCCGACCCTGGGCCTGCTGGGCCGACACGGCTTCGACGTGCTGGTGACCGATCCCGGCCTGCCGGGACTGGACGGGATCGCGTCGGCCGGCTGGCGACGAACGGCAGCCCGGGATCGGCCTGCTGTTGGCGAAGGGCTTGGACGCCATCGCCGACGTGCGGGAGCCTGCCGTGCTGCTGCGCAAGCCCCATGACGGGCGGGCGCCGGTCCGGACGGCCGCGACCGGCGGCGAACCGGCGCGATCGTTCCGCGTTGCGATCCGGTGCGGGCTTGTGGTCCCGTTTCATCCGGAGGCCAACCATTGCCCGCATCCGCTCGCCGATCCTTCATCCCCGCACCGGGCCGGCTCCTGCTGGCGCTGCCGCTGCTCGTCGCCGCCTGCGGCAACGCCGGGGCGCCGACCAAGGCCGACATCCAGCAGGTCATCCAGTCCCGGATGCAGGCTGCCAACCGGCAGACCTCCGCCAACACGCTTGGGCTGTTCAGCGGCCCGTACGACGTCAACGACTTCAGCGTGACCAACGCCGACTGCACGGCCAAGGACAACAGCGTCTACAGCTGCGCCGTCACCGCGGTGACGAAGAAAGGCACGAACACCGCCCAGCTGCAGTTCAAGAAGGTCAACGGCAGCTGGACCCTGGTTCAGTCCTGAAACGTGGTCTAGATCCCGGTCCACTCCACGACGTGATCGGCCAGCGCCGCCCGGCGCACCGGCGTGGGCGGGGCCGCGGGCGTGCCCACGAACAGGAAGCCGGCCAGGGTGTCCGGTGGATGGAGGCCGAGCGCCGCCTGCACGCGAGGGTCCGCGGCGTTGGCGCCGGTGACCCAGATCGCGCCGAAGCCCTCAGCGTGAACGGCGTTCAGGAGGTTCATTGTCGCGGCGGCGACGGACATCAGCTGCTCCTGTTCCGGGATCTTGTGATCCGGGCGGATCCGGGCACCGAGCGCGATCACCAGTGGCGCGCGGAGGAACTTGGCCCGCTGCCTCGCGACTGCCTCGGCCGGTGCACCCGGGTCGCGCGCCTGCATCGCCTGTGCCACCACCTCGGCCAGGACCGTCCGCGCCTCCCTCCTGATCAGCAGGAAGCGCCACGGTGCCAGCCGTCCATGGTCCGGTGCCCGCAGGCCCGTTTCCAGAATCCGGTCGAGCACGGTCCCCATCGGCGCCGGCTCCTGCAGCGCAGACACCGACACGCGGGTCAGCAGGGTGTCAAGCACGCTCATCGGCGCATCCTCCGGTCGTCGCTCAGGCGGGGCGCGCGAGTTCGCGCTCGATCGCCTCTCGCAGCGGCGACTCGTCGACGGTGATGTCCGGCGCGAACCGTCCGGCCACGCTGCCGTCCCGGGCGATCAGGAACTTCTCGAAGTTCCACAACACGTCGTCCGGCCGGACGCTCTGGACGCCGTGCGTCGCCAGCCTTGCGCGCATGCCGCCGTCCGGCCGCTCGACGGCCTGCGGCACCGCCGACACCAGGGCCGTGTAGAGCGGATGACGCTCCGGCCCGTTGACCGCGATCTTGGACAGGACCGGGAACTCCACGCCGTAGGTCGACCGGCAGAACTCCTGGATCTCCTCGTCGGTGCCCGGCTCCTGGCCGCGGAACTGGTTGCACGGAAAGCCCAGCACGGTCAGGCCATCGGCTTGGCGCGCGGCGTGCAGCCGCTCCAGGGACTCGTACTGCGGGGTCAAGCCGCACTTCGAGGCGACGTTCACGACCAGGACCACCCGGCCTGCGTGCTCGGCCAGGCTGGTGCTGGTTCCGTCAGACCGACGCAGCGGGATGTGCTCGAGTGCCATGGCCATGCGGAGGTCCTTGCGGTTGATGGCAGGCAGCGCCGCCTGCCGCAGCGACACTAGCCTCAAGGGATGCTGGGACCGAGTCCGTCGCCGGCGTCCGGGCCCCGTGGGCTGCCCCATCCGGCGAGATGCCAGCCCGGATCGGGGAGGGGCTGCGCGGTCAGCCGCTGCTCGTCGCTGAGGTGCTGCTGGACCATCTGCTGCCTGTAGAGGCCCTAGGCCATCTCGGACCCGACATACAGGCAGCCGCAGACCAGCGGGTCGGCACAAAGGTAGAGGACGTGCCCGTTGACCGGCTGCATCACGACGCGGTGCGATGGGAGCCGTTGCAGCAGCGCCGCGCGCTGCGGCGTATCCGCCGGTCAGGCGTGGAAGCCGGCCGACGCAAGCTCGTCCTCCTGGCCTGCCACCTGCTCCTGCACCGTCGCGCAGGCCGACAGCAGCAACGGCAGCGCCAGGCCGGTCCGGATCAGGCGAGGCATCGCGACACTTCCCGTTGAACCGCGACGCGGCCTGCGGCACGGCAGGCACGACAGTACCAGTGGCAGTCCTGCTCCGCAGCAAGGCCATGCCCGCGAGGCGAGGCGGGACGAACCTTCCCGGCAGGCCGACGTTGGTTCCCATGAGGAGGACCGCGATGCCACAGGACCAGCCGAGAGCGCACCCGGACCAGCCCACGGGAACCGACATCCTCGGCGGCACCCGTACCGGCGCGGAAAACGTGGAACCGGTCGGCAAGACCAGCGTCCAGTCCGGCCCAGACGTCGAGAAGGTAGGGCCGCTCGATCAGTCGCCGGCTCTGGACCTCACCAACCAGCACGAAGAACACGCGGAACGGTCGGCGGAACGCGACGAGCGGGGACGGATATAGAAGCCGGTCACTGCGTGGCGATTACCGGTTCCGCTTCGACGGCAGATGCTCGGCGATATAGGGTGGCAGGTTGAACGCGCCCGTCTGGATCTCCGGCGTCCAATAACGCGTGCAGCCAAGAATCCCGGCACGGGCAGCCCGGGACGCGGCAAGTGCGACGTCGGGCCGATCCGACAAGGCACGGCCCTTGCCCGCGATCCCCAGCGTCATGAAGCCGCCGACGTAGGTAGGCACGGCCACGACGTAGGCGGAAACCTCCGGAAAGAACCTTGCCCGCCGCTCGCTCGTCCGGCGCAGTTCGTCGGCCTGCATGAACGGGACGCCGCACTGGTTCACGATTAGGCCGTTCGGTGTCAGGATGCGGGCGCAGCTCTGGTAGAAGGCGTCCGTAAACAACACCTCGCCGACCCCAACCGGATCGGTGCTGTCGACAATGATCACGTCGAAGCTTTGGGCTTGCGCTTCACACGTGTAGGCGACGCCGTCGCCCACAATGACCTCTGCCCTTGGATCGTTCCAGGCGTCTCCAGCAATGTTTGGCAGCAAGTCCTGCGACAGCCTGATCACCTCCCCGTCGATCTCCACCATCACGACGCGGGCGACGTTGGCATGCTGCAACACGCGGCGCAGCACGCCACCGTCTCCGCCGCCGATGATGAGGACGCTTTCCGGTCCGGGATGGATCAGCAGCGGAACATGCGCCAGCATCTCCTGGTAGACGAACTCGTCGCGCTCGGTGACCTGGATGACCCCATCCAGCAACAGCACGCGGCCGTGCGTCTGGCTGTCGAACACCAGGATGTCCTGGAAGTCGCTGCGCACCCGCGCAAGCTCCCGCGTGATCCGGAAACGCTGTCCCCAGGCCGGGTAAAGGGTCTCGTTGATCCATGTCTCGGTCATCGCCGATGATCCACCGTTCTGCGTCGTGGGGAACACGAGCCGGTTGCGTGATGATCAAGAAAAAGGCCGGGATCGCCCCGGCCTTCCCGACGTCCCGAACAGGATCCGATCAGCCGATCCGGCCGCGCCGCTGCTCGTCCAGCTCGACGCGTGCAGCCTGGAACGTGCGCTGCATCACCGGGATCGCCAGATGCGGATCGCACGAGCCGCACATGAAGATGTCGACGGCGGCGAAGTCGCGTTCCGGCCAGGTGTGGATCGAGATGTGGCTCTCCGCCAGCACCACCACGCCGGATACGCCGCCATTGGGCGAGAAATGGTGGAAGTGACTGTGCAGGATCGTGGCACCGGCCGCGACCGCCGCGTCACACAACGCGCGGTCGATCATCTCGGGATCGCCCAGGTTGGTCGCATCCCACAGGTCAACGAGAAGATGCGTCCCGGCAAACTTCATGCCGTCCTTCTCGACGAAATAATCCTTGGCCCCTTCCGCGGTGCAAGCGGAAGAAACAGGGAACATCTGGATATTGCTCGGAGAATCCGAGACCATCCCCAGTTGAGCAAGTGCGTTCATCACGTACCCCAAAACCAGTAGACGGCCTGTTGGGCGGGATCGCCCCCTAGGGCCAAGGTCGCGGGAGATAGGTCCTGCTGCCCCCCAACGCAAGCCCAATATGCCTTCGCGGCCCAAAAAAGCTCCCTGTCTAGCTGCCGCTCCCGGCCTGCGCGGGTTGAAGGACGGACAGGGCTTGGCGTGTCGCCGCGAGGTCGTCTGCCGAACGCGCAAGGTCTCCGACCGCAGTAACCTGTGAGGCTGTCAAGAGGCGGAGCATGTCGCGTCGCGCCGGATCAGCAAATCGCGGCGACCACAGAGCGTCCAGCCGTCGCAGTGCGTCGGACTGACCGGCATGGGCAACCGCACCGGCCAGACGAAGCACCAGGTCCTCGCTCGCACCGTCAAGCGGACCTGAAGGGGACAATGTCGTGGCAACCAAGCTGGACAGCGCATCCGCTTCGCCCATCCAATCGTGCTTTGCCGCCAGCTCCTGGATGCGCAGATCATCCGCATCCCTGCCGTGCAACGGCGCCAGCATCCGCAACGCGCCGTCGGCGTCGCCGGCAGCGGCAAGCAGCTTCGCACGCAACACCGCACGCGATGCTCCGAGGTCGGTCGGAAGGCCGGCAGCTTCCGTATCGTCGAGAGCAGCCTGGGCGGCTGAAGCATTGTTCTGATCGAGCTGGAGTTGTGCCAGCTCGACGCCAAGCCGTGCCCGGTCGTCGGTTGAGCCAGCCTGCGAGATTGTCCTGCCCAGGAAAACGGCCGCACGGTCGGGAAGATCCAACCTGGCCAGCCGGGCCGCAAGATCGATGGCGATCCTGGCGCCCGCCGCGCCACCCGGGACGAGATCCTGGCTGCCTTCCAGCAGGGTCAGCTGCGTCATTACGTCGACCGGCGTCGCAGGCGAACCATTTGCCGTCGGCGCCGCCATCTGCTCCAGCATGGTGCCGGCGACGCCGCGAAGGCGATCAGCGTCGTCCGGAAACGCCTGGATGAGATCGCGCATCTCCGACAAGGCTGCGGGCCAGTCGCGCTGCCGCGCGCGCAGGCTGGCCACCTGCAGCCGAAGTGCCAGCTCCTGGCCTGCCATGCGGGCATCCAGGGTTTCCGCCTCGAGCCGATCCGCCGCCTGGCCCGGCGTCAAAAGATTCCGGTCGAGGCGGAGCTTCACCGCCTCCTGCACCGCTCGCACCGCCACCACCGGATCGCGATCCGCCGCCAGCCGGTCGAAACGATCAAGAGATGTCCGTACCGGCGCGGACTGGATGGCGGTCGGCTTGTGCGGGTCGGCATCCGCCGGCTGATCCTTGGCACGGATCGCCTGGGCCAGTTCGACCCGGGCATCTCCCTTCAACCCGTCAACCAATGCCCTTGCCGCCGGCGCGCCTCCCGAAACCAATGCCAGCGCCGCATCCCCGAGGATCTGCTGACGCAGCGGCTGCGGATACGAGCACAGCAGCCTCAAGCGCGCCGAGATGATCCTGGCTGCCTCGGAACTGTGTGGCTCGCGACGCGCCAAGTCCAGACCCCGCCACAGCTCGACCTCGTCGGAGTTCTCGATCCGTGCATCGGCAAGAAGCTGCCTCGCTGCGGGATCTCCGACAAGAACCGAAGCCGCCGCCCTTATGAACAGCGCGCGGGCTTCGTCCGCCCGCCCTGGCGAGTCCTCGCTCGCCACGCGCGCCAGCACACCGGCCTCGCTGCCCAGGCCGAGGCCGAGCGCCGCCTCGGCGGCATCGAGACGAGGCCCGCGTCTCGCGGCAACGGGTGCAGCGGCTGCATCGACAAGGGCGGCCTTGTAACGGCGCTGCAACTCCGGCACTGCCGCATCCGCCAGATCGAGGCTGCGTGAGAAGCCGACGGCCAGTTCGTTCGACGCGCTCCCCAGCGGACCCGTGCCAACCGGATTGGTCAGCAGGAAGCCGGCTGCGTCCGGACGCAGATCGAGCTGATCCGACAGACGCTCCACCGTGACGCCGAGCAGAGTGGGGCCGAGCACGTAGCCGTCTCCGTGCCGGGCCATGATCATGGCTTGCCCGTCCTGCCTCGTGGTGCCAACCAGCAGATCCGTGCCGCGATCCGGATCGGACACCACCACGACATGTCCTACCTCCAGCACCGGAAGCTCGATCCCGTTGCCGGTCGCCACGGGAGCGATCTCGACCTCCGCATGACGCGCCGCAGCCAGCATGATGAGCCAGCCATCCGGCGTGCGAGCCAGTGTGATCTGCTGCGCAGCCGCGACCGGCACCGTAAGCACTGCTCCGCTGTCGAGCAGGGAGAACGCCGCCCGGCCGAACATGGGATCCGCGGCTACCGGCGCCAGATCGACCGGCTTGCTGCTGTCGAGCACGACGAAAACCTGGTTGCCGCGCCGGAAGGCGGCAACGCCCACCTTGCGACCGAGCGGCAGCAGCAGCCCGCCATCCTTCCCGTTCGATGCCGGCACGATCGCGGCGGCAATGGACACCGGACCATCGTCTGCGCGTCCGGATGGCTGCTCCAGGACTGTCTGCCGCGGTTGCGGCGCAGGAACGGCCGGCACGGCGGAAAGCGGCGGGAGTGTGCCGTCGCTGCCGCCGACCGTGCCGGCCACGTGGCCAACTGGTCGATCGACAACCGCAACCATGGGTGACGGAAGGCCGGGCAGTACTGTGCCATCGGAAGCCGTGGGACCGACGCCGGCCGCTGCCACAACGGCCGGGGGCCGTGACGGACGCTGTCTTTGTACGGGCGCGAACACGTCGAGCACGAGATGGCCCGCAAGTCGGATCTTGTGGACAACGCTACCCGGCTTGAGCCGGATCGTGAAACCGTCCGCGGACGGTTGCAGCGACAGGATGCCTGGCCTGGGACCGATCCCCGGGCTGTCGACCTGCACCCTCCGGTTGAACTGCACCACCTCCTCGTCGTCCTTCCGGACGGCCGAAACGTGCACCTCTTCCGGAACCGACACCAGGATCCGGTCGAAGCGGCCATGCATGCCCAGCCTGACCGAGACGCCAGCCTCGTCCGCAGCCCGCGCCGACGACATAACCGTCAGGACAGCGATGATCGAAAGGACGCGAAAGATGCACATCAGTCAAAGCTTGCCAGCAGCTTGTCGATGTCCGACTGGTCCATCGCTGCGGCAGGCAGTTGCGGTCCGTTGAGCAGATCGTCCTTCTGCCGACGCACGCTTGGCTCCGCCGGTGCCGGCACGATGCCGAAGGTGTCGACGATCCGCGCGATGGTGCGCTCGATCGTCTTGAGCGTCGCGACCACCTTGGTGATGCGCTGCCCGGTGATGTCCTGGAAGCCGCACGCCTCGTAGATCTTGACCGTCGCGTCCTGGAGCTTGCCAGCGGCTGGACCGTCCATCCCGGTGCTCAGGGTGTCGAGCGTCTCGCAGACCTCCAGGATCGACTCCGTGGCCGCAGCCGTATGAGCGACGATGGCATCCAACTCGTCAGTCGCGCAGGGGATGTAGCTCATGGTGATGTCGTCCACCCCGAGTGCTGCGATCTCCAGCCTCGCGTCGGCGACCGCCTGCCCGAGCGTGCCGATCTCGTGCAACAGGGCGGCCTCGCGGGCGCTCATGTCGCCGCCCATGCTGGACAGGATCGACACGACGACTTCCGCGATCACGTCCGACTTCCCGTCGGGATACCGGACCTCGAGTTCCTTTATCCTGCGCTGCAGGCTGGCCGGATCATGCATGACACGATGCTTCCTTGACCTTGTGCTTGGGGACCCTGGCCCTGACCGGCTCGAGGCTGGGCGCGCACATGAGGATGGACATCGTCCTGCTCCCCTGCTCAGCCATGCTGACCATCGGCGTCAGCCACCGGCACAGCCGCGTCCGGCGGCGGTCCAACCAGATCCGCATGAAGCCTCTTCTGCGCAAGCATCTGCGTCGCCAACCTAGCGCGTTCGGGCAGCATGGCAGCGAGCACGGCGGCAGCCTTGCGTTCGTCCATCCGGTCCAGCACCTCGAGCAGCACGTTCATGTCGAGCACGTTGAAGATGCCGGCCGCGTCACGCGGTTTCATGTCTTCATAGGTCTTGACTAGGCCGCTCCAATTGGCGGCGTTCCGTTTCCGCCGATCGTCTTCGACCTGTTCGAGCCGGGTCTGCAGAGCGGTGAGTTCGTCCAGTTTGGTCTGGAGCTTCAGTTCGGCTGCCTGGATCAGATCCGCCTTCTGGTCGAGGTGACGCTCCCGCTCGTCAAGCGCCTGTCTGCGCCTGCGAAGGTCCTGCAGGAGCTGCAGTTCCGCCGACGAGGCGGCAGGCAACGGCAGCGGCGCCGCCGGCAGCGAAGGACTGGGCAACGCTGCCTGTACTGGAGCTGCAGGTGCCGACTTCGTGTCCGCAGCTACCTGCGCGGAGCTCTGGGCATTCGCCTCGCGTGCCAGACTGACGGCCTTGTCCGCGAAGAGCAGCGCCATCACCGTCATCGTCAACGGCAGGAGACGCTTGTGCCAGGAGAACGAGCGCATGGCTATCTCGCCGACCGGAGGGCGCGGAGCAGGTCCTTCTCAGCCTGGCTGCGCGGACGGGCGTCATGGTCAACGGCAGCATTGCGACTGGCGAGGCTCAAGGACGGGGTCGGTGCGAGCGGCCGGGCTGCCGCATCGACAGGCGGCATCTCGGGCAGCTTGGGGTTGCGCACGATCCCCTCGAGCTGGTCGCACAGCTTTTCGCCCCGGGCGGTAAGGAACTCCAGGTCGCTCTTGAGGCCGCGCGCCTGATCGACATGGCGGGCGATCTGGCGACCAGCCCCGTCCGCAGCGGCACGAAGCCGTTCGATCCCCTCCTCGGCCTGTCGCGTGCTGTCGTTGAACCCGTTGACGAGCTCCTCCAGCGCTGCGCGGTCACGGCGCAGCATGCCGAGCGCACGTTCCAGCCGCAGGGCGTGAAACATCGTCGCCGCGAGCATGATCATGAGGACGACCTCGAGCAGCCATTCGGGGCCGCTCATGCTGTTGCCGGTCATCAGCCCCTCCTTGAGCCGAGCGGGTCCGTGGCACCAGGCAGCCTGCCGACGACCTGATCGATCCGGACCGCAACGCGGTTCTTGCGACGCCCGATACGCCCCTCGAACAGCACGACCTGGCCGCAGCGGAGCTGGACCGGCGCCTCTCGGCCTTGACGCAGAATGAAGTGGCTTCCCGGCTTGAGTCCGATGATGTCGGACAGGCGCATCGGCTGCTCGTCGAGCACGACGTCCAGATCAACTTCCGTGTTCCACAACTCCTCGGCGAGGTGAGTCTCCCAGATCGCATCGCGCCCGAACTTCTCGCCCATGAACTGCTGCAGCAGAAGCTCGCGTACCGGCTCCAGAGTGGCGTAGGGAAGCACCAGGTCCATGCGCCCGCCACGGTCCTCCATGTCAATATGCATGCGCGCAAGCACCGCGGCGTTCGACAGGCGGGAGATCGCGGCGAACCTCGGATTGACTTCCAGCCGTTCGAACCGGAACGTGATTGCACAGAGCGGATCGAAGCTCGACGACAGGTCTGCCAACACCACCCTGATCAGACGCTCGACCAGGGTCCGTTCGATTGTGGTATAGGGCCGGCCCTCGATGCGCATCGCTGCCGTGCCACGGCGGCCACCCAGCAGCACGTCCACGATGGAATAGATCATCGCCGAATCGATCACCATCAGGCCGTAGTTCTCCCATTCCTCGGCCTTGAACACGGCGAACATTGCCGGCAGGGGAACCGAATCGAGGTAGTCCCCGAAACGAAGCGACACGACGTTGTCGATCGACACCTCGACGTTGTCGTTCGTGAAGTTGCGCAGGCTCGTCGACATGATACGAACCAGCCGGTCGAACACGATCTCGAGCATCGGCAGACGCTCGTATGAGATCAGCCCGGAGCTGATGATGCGCTGCATGCCGTTGCTGTCGACGTCTTCTGTGCCGCCATGGTCGAAGCCAAGCAGGCTGTCGATCTCAGCCTGGTTCAGGATGCGCGTTGCATCCGGTGTCGCTGCGACGTCCAGTGCACCATCATCCTCGTTCTCGATGGAGGATGCCCAGGCTGACGCCAAATCCTCATCGGACAGATTGTTGATCATGCCGTTCATTGCACGAGGATCTGGGTAAAGAGCAGGTCGGTTACCCGCACCGGCGCAAGCGTCATGTCGATTCGGTTCATGAGCGCCTCACGGAGGCGGTAGGTACCCTCTCCTCCACGCAGCTCTTCCGGCCGGGTGCTCCGCAGGTAGGATTGGAAGATGTCGAGGATCTGCGGCATTCCGGCCTGCAGTGCGGCAGCCTCGGCAGCATGGCTTACCTCGAGCTTCGCATGGAGTTTGATGAAGGTCGCGCGATGGCCGCCGGTATCGAGGTTCGAGACGATATCGGGCAGATCGATCAGCACAGGCGCCTCGACCTCTGCCACCGCAGGCTTCGGCGTCGCGTGGCCGCGAACATGCTTGAGGATGCCGCTGAACCACAGGCCAGCTGCCAAGGCGACGACCGCCACTGCCGCGCCGATCATGAGGACCCGCTTCTTGCTTCCGCCGGGGGGACCTGCCGCCTCGTTGCTGCTCATTCGCCCGCTCCTGTCCGGACCGTTCTGGCCCGGACGCAGGATGGAGCCGTACTGGTTAACGCACGCTTAAGCGGGAGGCGGCAGTCGTCCCCGATTCGGCCGTCGGCTTAACCGCTCGTTAAGCTGTCATGCCCGATGATACGTTGTCTTCGGGGTCTCCAGATGGAAAACACGACCTACATCGCGCTGTCGCGTCTCGACACCCAGCAGCGGACCATGGATGTGATCGCGAACAACATCGCGAACGCCAACACGGACGGCTTCAAGGCGCAGCGCGTGCTGTTCAGCGACTACCTGTCGCAGCAGCATGGCGTGAAGGCGCCGGTCGGCGGTGCGGTCCTGCACTACACCCAGGACCGGGCCACCTATCTCGACCGGAAGGATGGCAGCCTGACCCAGACCGGCAACCCGCTTGACGTGGCGCTGAGCGGTCCCGGCTTCTTTACCGTTTCGACGCCCGCCGGTCCGCGTCTCACGCGCTCCGGCAAGTTCGGGCTGATGTCGGACGGCCACATCGCCGACTCGTCGGGGAACCTCCTGCTGGACAGGAACGGCAGCCCGGTCCAGCTGTCCCCGGCCGACACCAACATCCGGATCTCCGGCAACGGTACGATCTCGACCGAGAACGGAACCATAGGCCAGATCGGCGTGGTCACCGTCGACGATCCCAACCAGGTGGTGCCTGAGGGCGGCACGCTCTACCGCGCAACGGCCGGAACCACCCCGGTGGCACAGCCGAAGGTCGCCCAAGGGATGGTCGAGACCAGCAACGTCCAGCCGATCAACGAGCTGACCCAGATGATCCAGACGCAACGTGACTTCGGGTTCGTCTCGCAGTTCGTCGAAAGCGAGAACCAGCGCCAGCAGTCGGCGATCGACAAGATCGTCCAGCAGCAAGGCTGAGCGGCGAGAACCAGCATGACGAGAGGACCAGATGCGCTCACTTGATATCGCCGGCACCGGGATGCAGGCCCAGCAGACGAACGTCGAGGTCATCTCGAACAACATAGCCAACATGACCACGACCGGCTTCAAGCGCCGGCGTGCCGAGTTCCAGGACCTGATCTATCAGGACCTTCGCCGCGTCGGTTCGAACAGCTCGGACAGCGGCAGCGTCGTTCCTTCGGGCGCCCAGGTCGGCCTTGGCGTGAAGACTGCCGCCATCTACCGGATCAGCGAGCAGGGCAACCTCACCCAGACCAGCAACAGCCTCGATCTGGCCATCCAGGGCAACGGCTACTTCCAGGTCACCATGCCTTCCGGCGACACCGCATATACGCGCGACGGCACCTTTGCCCTGGCTTCGGACGGCACCATCGTGACGTCCGACGGTTACGCCGTGGCACCGGGGATCACGGTGCCGACCAATGCCCAGAGCATCACCATCAACTCGTCGGGCCAGGTACAGGTCACCCTCGCCGGACAGACCGCCACCCAGACGGTCGGGCAGCTCCAGCTGGCCGTGTTTCCCAACGAGGCCGGCCTTGAGGCCGAAGGCGACAACATGCTGATCCAGACCACGGCCTCCGGTGCTCCTACTACCGGCACGCCCGGCGCCTCCGGCTTCGGCAGCGTCATGCAGGGCTTCGTCGAAAGCTCGAACGTCAACGTCGTCAGCGAGATCACCAACCTCATCACGGCGCAACGTGCCTACGAGATGAACAGCAAGGTGATCACGACGTCGGACGACATGATGCAGACGCTGACCAACCTCAAATGAACAGCTCGTCGCGTCTCACGGCGGCGCTTGCGATCACCGCAGCCCTGTTTACGCAAGGAGCAACGGCCTCGGCTGCCGCACTTCGCAGGCAGGTGTCACTCCACGGCGGCACCGTCAGGCTGTCAGACCTGTTCAGCGACCTGCAGCCGGGGCAGGACTGCGATATCGGCCCGGGTCCCGCTCCTGGACAACACATCATCGTCCCGTTCAGCCAGCTCGTCGCGATCGCCTCGCAGTTCGGGGTCGATTGGCAGCCGGGTGGAGGCTACGCATCCGCCGTTCTTGACCGACCCGCCCGCCTCGTCAGGCGCGACGAGATCATGGCAGTCCTCAAGCCTGCGCTCATCGCAAGCGGTGCTCCGCCTGGAAGCGACATGTCACTGGGGGCCTTCGCGTCGCCTCCTCTGCCGGTGGACGTGAAGGCCGCTCCTGAGATCCAGACGCTCGACTATGACGCCCAGAGCGGACGCTTCTCCGCGTTGCTGACGTTTCCGACACCGGATGCCGATCCCATCACCCTGCGTGTGACCGGGCGGGCCGAGCAGCAGGTGAGCGTGCTTGCGCTGAGCCAGCCGCTTCCGGCCGGCTCGCTGCTATCGGCGTCCGATTTGCAGGTCATCCGTGTCCGTAGCAGCAGCCTGCGCGGAACGCCGGTAACGGCGATTGCGGATGTGGATGGCTTGGCACTGAAGCAACCGGCACCGGGTGGCGTCCCGCTGACGCGGGACATGCTAATCCGGCCGATGCTGGTCAGCCGTGGCCGTCCCGTCGTGCTGCGGCTGGAAGGGGCTGGCCTGATGCTGACCACAGCAGGATTGGCGTTGGAGGCGGGTGCCGCCGGGGACCGCATCCATGTGATCAACAGCGTGTCCCATGCCGTGCTGATCGGCCAAGTCATGAGCACGGCGGACATCAGGATCGATGCCGGGACGGCACCGGTGATCCTGCAACCCGGCGGCCCGCAAGGCACACTGCCGCAGCTGGCATCCGGAGCGTCCACAGGCGGTGATGGGAACTGGAACAGGCTGGCGCAGGAGGCGCCATATCCATGATCAACAGGTCGATCACTATCACCACGTTGACGTTCTGCTCGTTCCTTTCCGGATGCGGCGCCCTATCGCGGCTGTCCGATCTGGGACGACCACCCAGCATGACCCCTATCACCGATCCGACGGCCGCGCGCGACTACAGGCCGCTGACCATGCCGATGCCGCCGCTGCAGCAGACTCCGCCCGATCTTGCCAGCCTGTGGCGACCGGGGAGCCGCGCCTTTTTCAAGGATCAGCGCGCAGCTCAGGTGGGCGACCTGCTGACGGTCCTGGTCGACATTACCGACGCTGCAGATTTCGAGAACAACGGCACCGCCACGCGCACCGGCTCGGAAGCAACCGGTGTGCCGAGCCTGTTCGGGCTCAAGCAGAAGTTGTTGAATACCGCGTCGGTCTCGACCAACAGCACCAACAGCAACGTTTCGACCGGGAGCACCAAACGGACCGAGACCGTTACCCTGCGGCTCGCCGGCACCATCACCCAGGTCCTGCCGAACGGCAATTTTGTGGTCAGCGCCCGGCAGGAAGTCCGGGTCAACAGCGAGCTCAGGATCCTGCAGGTCAGCGGCATCGTCCGGCCACAGGACATCACCGGCGACAATACCATCACGCATGACCGGATGGCGGAAGCCCGGATCTCCTACGGCGGCAAGGGACAGCTGACCGACCTGCAGACGCCGCGTTACGGGCAGCAGCTGATGGACATCATCCTGCCGTTCTGAGCGCAATCAGTCGTCGCGGTGGACCTTCTCCATTCGTTCGTGGCGTTCCTGCGCCTCGATCGACAGGGTGGCGATCGGCCGCGCTTCCAGCCGCTTCAGGCCGATCGGCTCGCCGGTCTCCTCACAGAAGCCATAGCTTCCGTTCTCGATCCGCAACAAGGCCTGGCCGATCTTGGCGATCAGCTTCCGGGCGCGGTCGCGTGTCCGCAACTCGAGGGCACGATCGGTCTCGACGCTCGCCCGATCGGTGATGTCGGCCTCGTGGATGCCGCCCTCCGACAGACTTGCTAGGGTGCCGTCTGCCTCCTTCAGAAGGTCGGCACGCCAGCGAAGCAGCTTCAGGCGAAAATATTCCGCCTGAAGCGGGTTCATGAACTCCTCGTCGTCAGCCGGGCGGTAATCGGAGGGCAAGGTGATCATGGGCGCCTCATCCTGAAGCAGCGGTGGGTGCCGCCGAGAAGGAATGGGCGGCTTATACCCACGGACGTGGGTCGAGCCAAGCGCCAACTGAGACTGTCATCGAGCAATCAAGAACCAGGATCAGGAGGCCGTTCCGTGGCTTTCGCGGCCCTGGCCAGCTCAAGACGAGCCCGCAGCCGGATGGACCGGATCACGCCGGCGAGAATCGGGTCGACCGCCTGCCCTTCCTCCTCGCTCAGGCGGGAAAGTTCGCCAAGCGTGTCGGCCTCGCTGCCGCACAACATCCCACGCTGCAGGTCGGCAAGCGCCGCCAGCAGGCGCTGCCCATGCCGGCGCGCTTCCCGGTCGCCTGCCTCGGCTCCGGCCTGCTCCTGCAGCGAGAGCATCAGGGAGACCTCGACCGGAGCCGAGTGCGTCACGCCACGCACGTCCGGGCCAGCCGGCGTGGCGGCAGCCGGAATGGAGAAGCCGGACTGGCCCACCGGCTGTGCCTGCGCCGGCACATATGCGCCGCCGACCCGACCGATCGACAAGGTCATGGCTTCCGGTCCCTCCGCCGGCATCGGAAGCGATCAAGCTGCCCTGGTCGTTCAGACATTGTTCGTCCTTTCGCAGCAGAGTGTAGGTCATAAACCTTGACGACGCTTGAAGGATACGATGCGCGCGTTCTGCTTCCTGATCCTGATCGTCTTCTCCGTGCTCGCCGGGCCCCGATCGGCGGGCGCGGAAGCGGTGCGGATCAAGGACATCGCCGACGTCGAGGGCGTGCGCAGCAACCAGCTGATCGGCTACGGGCTGGTGGTGGGGCTGAACGGCACCGGGGATCGCCTGAACAACTCGGTGTTCACGCGCGAGTCGCTGATCAGCATGCTGGAACGCCTCGGCGTGAACATACGCGACCAGCAGTCGACGCTGCAGACCCGGGACATTGCGGCGGTCATGGTCACTGCGGAGCTGCCGGCCTTCTCCCACGGCGGAGGCCACATCGACGTGACCGTGTCGGCCACAGGGGACGCCACTGACCTGTCCGGCGGCACCCTGCTGGTCACGCCGCTGATGGCGGCTGACGGCGACGTCTATGCGGTGGCACAGGGCCAGCTGGTCAGCAGCGCCTTCTCCGCCAAGGGAGCCGGCGCGTCCGTCACACGCAACATCCCCACCAGCGCGCACATCGCCAACGGCGCCATCGTCGAGAAAGAGGTCCTGGTGGATCTCGGCGCGCGCAACGTGCTGCACCTGTCGCTGCGCAACCCCGACCTGACCACGGCCGAGCGGATGGCGGCCGTCATCAACAACAGCGTCGGCCCCATCGCGCGGGTCGACGATCCGCGAACCGTCACCTTGGCGCTGGCCGGCAGCGACGTCATGTCGACGCTCGGCCGGATCGAGGACCTGCTGGTCCAGCCCGACACCCCGGCGACGGTGGTGGTCGACGAGGCAAGCGGCACCATCGTGATGGGAGACAATGTCCGGATCAGCACCGTCGCGATCGCACAGGGGAACCTGACGGTGCAGGTCAACGAGTCGCCGGTCGCCTCCCAGCCCGGCGCGTTCTCCGGCGGCAGGACGGCGATCCTGCCCCGCACGTCGATCAAGGTCGATACCGGCGCCGGCAAGCAGCTCGGCATCCTGGCGGAAGGTCCCAGCCTGCGCGACCTGGTTGGCGGCCTCAACGCGCTGGGAGTCGGACCTCGCGACATGATCAGCATCCTGCAGACGATCAAGGCGGCCGGCGCGTTGCAGGCCGATCTGGTGGTGCGATGACGATAGGCACGGTTCCAGCTGCGGTCGCTCCGACGGCACAGGCAACGGAGGTGGACCCGAAGGTGATGAAGGCAGCCCAGGATTTTGAGGCGATGACGATCGGGCAGCTGCTCCAGCCGATGTTCGACACGGTGGACCAGTCCCAGGGCCTGTTCGGTGGGGGAGCGGGCGAGTCGAACTTCAAGCCCATGCTGATCACCGAGATGGCCAAGCAGGTGGAAAACCACGGCGGCTTCGGATTGACGCAGGGAATCTACGAGCAGATGTTGAAGATGCAGGAGAAGAAGCCGTGACCGGACAGCAGCAGCACGCGGTCGCAGAACTGGTCGCCATCCTCCTTGAGGAGAATGCGGCCCTCGCCGCACTCGAGTACCGCCGCGTCGGCGACTTCGTCGACAGGAAGCGGATAGCGCTCGAAGCGTTGAATGCAGCCAGCTCTGCCCCGTCCGACCGGACGCCGTCCAACCAGGACCCTGCCGCCCGCGCGCTGGCGCTTCGGCTGAAACAGCTTGTCGACGAGAACAGGAAACTGCTCAGGCAGGCCATCAAGGTGCAGAACAGGATCATGGGAGTGGTCGCAGGCGCCGCGCGGCAGGCCCAGGTGCCGACCGGCTACGGCGCGCGCGGGACCAAGCCGCGATCGTCCATTGCCAAGGCTGTCGCGCTGATCGTGCGCGCCTGAGGCCGCGTCGTCTCGATTGGAAACGGCGTCGCAGCTGCGCCGCCGGTCGCCCTGTTCCACGACAACAAGAAGGGCCGGGTCGATATCCGACCCGGCCCTGACCTGCATGTCCCGAAGTGGACGTCATTCCTCGTCGTGATGCTCTTCCGGCTGCGGCTCGGCCGGCGCGGACTCCTCGACCGGCGGCATCGTCTCGCCGGTGGCCTCCGGCGTTGCCTTGCGACGGCGGCGGTGCCCCACCGGAGACGCTTCACGCAGCTCTTCCGAGGCCTGGCGCCGAGTCGCGGCGCTGGGCGAGCGGCGCATCTTCACCGCCGCGTCGTGCTTGTCGGACAGCGTCCGCGTGCTGGTGCGCGTCGTGGCTTCGGCGGTCTTGCGTCCAGTCCGGGCAGACGTCCTGGACGCCGGCTTGTCCGCCGCCTCCGAACGCGTGCTGCGGGTCGTCCGCGTGGCTGCCAGGGACTTCGCTGCCGCCGAGCGGGTGGCAGGGTTCTTGGCGCTGCGCATCGAGCGGGCCGTGTCGCTCTTGGCGGTCGTGTTGCGGGTCGAGCCTGTCGCGGCCCGCTTGGTCCCGCGCGTGCTTGCGGCTGGCTTGGTCGCGCGCGCGGTGGTGGTCCGAGCCGTGGCGGTCCGGGACGTGCTCGAACGGGTCGTGCGGGCAGGCGCCTTCCGGGTCGCGGTCGTGCCGGTGCGCGTGGTCGCGGTACGGCTGGAGGTGGCCCGGGCGGTCGTGCGGCCGGCGGCAGCGCGCTTGGTCGCCGGCGCGGCTTTCGCGCGCGTCGTCCGCTTCGGGGCGGCCTTGGCGGATGCGGCAGCCTTGGCGGTACGGGTCGGCGTCCGGGTGGTCTTGGCGCGCGTTGCCGGCGCCTTGGTTGTCCGCGCCTTGGTCGTGCGTGCCGGCGCCTTTGGCGTGCGCGTGGCTTTTGCAGCCGGCTTGGCCGTCCTGGTGGTCTTGGCCGATTTGGCGCCGAGCTTCTTGGCTGCCGCCGACCGCGTGGACGCCGTCGCGCCGGAGCGCATGGTCCGGGCGGTCGTGCTGCGCGCGCCGGAGCCGGCAGTACGCCGGCCACCGGCGCGCACTGCCATGGCACGGGTGCGCCTGCCGTCTGTGGTGTCGCTACTCATGATCAAGATCCTTTTCCTGATGAAGATGATGGCTGGACGGAACAGCTTGCCGGTCACGCGCGTCGCGCGTGGAATGCAGGAACGGCAGACATCCCGCCCGCCCCACGCGGTCGACATGCAACAAGCGGGCGTGTCCTGTTCCGGCCGTGGGGTCACCTCGGAGCGGTTCAGTCGGCAAGGAGCCGGCACCGCGAATCGCCGTTCAATGACACACGATCGAACATGCTCATCCTCGAACCGCATAGTTCTGTCAACGAAAAGCAACCGTTACACTAAAGTTCCATGAACGCCCCTGCGCTCCGATCTTCCGCAGGACCATGAGTCGGCGCTGCCACAACCGGACTCGAATCGCAGCGATGCAGTCCGGCCTTGGCATTTCCCGATCCGCAGCCGCCGCTCGCTCCGGGATGCGCCTGCAGCCGTGACCGCCCACGCCGACCACACGCGGATGCGACTGCCGCAGCATCCGGCGACGGGTGCGTCGGCGACGCCGCGATGCTAGGACACCGCGGCCGGCGCCTCCACCGTTCCGCCGGCCTCGTTCCGCCGGAGTGCGCCTCGACATGAAGATCAACGGCCAAGCCTTCCGCAGCGTCTGGATCGATCCCGCCGACGGGTTCTCGGTGCGCATCCTCGACCAGACCAGGCTGCCCTGGTCGGTGGACATCATGCGTCTCGGCACATGTGCACAGGTTGCGGACGCGATCGGCAGCATGCGGGTGCGCGGCGCGCCGTTGATCGGTGCCGTGGCCGCCTACGGTCTGGCGCTGGCGCTTCGTGCCGACAACAGCACCGACGCGATGGAACGCGACGCGGCGCTGCTGGCCGCGACCAGGCCCACCGCGATCAACCTGCGCTGGGCGCTCGAACGCATGCTCACGCGTCTGCGCAACACTCCACCCGCCGAACGCGTGCGCGTCGCCTACCACGAGGCCGGCCTGATCTGCGACGAGGACGTGGCGCAGAACGAGGCGATCGGCCGTCACGGGCTGGGCCTGATCCAGGAGATCGCAACTGCCAAGCGCGCACGCGGCGGCGACGGGCCGGTGCGCGTGCTCACCCATTGCAATGCCGGCTGGATCGCTACCGTGGACTGGGGCACGGCGCTGGCGCCGATCTACATGGCGCACGACACCGGGCTCGACGTGCATGTCTGGGTGGACGAGACGCGGCCGCGCAACCAGGGTGCGGCGCTCACCGCGTGGGAACTCGGCAGCCACGGCGTCGGCCATACCGTGATCTCCGACAACGCCGGCGGCCACCTGATGCAACACGGCAAGGTGGACCTGGTGATCGTCGGCACCGATCGCGTGACCCGCAGCGGCGACGCCGCCAACAAGATCGGCACCTACCTCAAGGCGCTTGCGGCACGCGACAACGGGGTGCCGTTCTGGGTGGCGCTGCCGTCGACCACCATCGACTGGAGCGTCTCCGATGGCCTGTCGGAGGTGCCGATCGAGGAACGCGGAGAGGACGAGGTCACGCACGTCACCGGTCGTGGCCCGGACGGCACGCCGGTCCGGGTGCAGCTGACGCCCGATGGAACCTCCGCGGCCAATCCCGCTTTCGACGTGACGCCGGCGCGGCTGGTGAGCGGCCTCATCACCGAGCGGGGCTTGTGCGACGCTTCCGAATCGGGGCTCGTGTCGCTGTTTCCGGAGCGTGCATAGGACCACGATGACGACGCACCGAGCCCCTGCCCTGCCCCGCATGCGGCAGCTCCTTTCCGTTGCGTTGCCGACCGTGATCGGCATGGTCCTCGCCGGATGCGCGGACACGCCGCCCGCGCATCCGCCGCAGCCGGTTCCGGCACCGACGCCGGTCGCGCAATACCGCACGTCGCAAGGGCCCGCGGCACCGGACGAGCACGTGCCGGACTTCGCCACCCGCTCCTTCGCGCCGTTCAACCGACAGGACGCGGTGGCGATCGCACTGCGCGAGTGGCGCCTGTTCGGCGAGCCGGTGGACGACGACGATCCCGAGCAGCGGCCCGACGCGTCCGGCACCAGCGTCAAGCCGGAGCGGCTTCCCGGCTTGTGGGAGCGGGTCGGCGAGTACTGGTGGATCGGCCAGGACCCGTACGAGACCGAGGTCAGCTGGACCGGCAAGCACGACAGCGCCGGCACGCCGTTCGACTTCCAGCACGACGCCCGCTACGCCTGGTCGGCCGCCTTCATCTCCTACGTGATGCGGATCAGCGGCGCCGGGGACCGTTTTCCGTACGCACCGAACCACTCCACCTATATCAATGCCGCGGCTTCAGGTGCTGCGACCGGCCTGCGCGCCCAGGACCCGGCCAGCTACGCGCCGCAGCTCGGCGACCTGATCTGCGCCGGACGCAGCAGCGGGCGCGGCATCCGGTACGAGAACCTGCCCACGCGCAACGGCTTCCCGGCACATTGCGGACTGGTGGTGGCGCGGAACGCGCATCAGGTCAGCATGGTTGGCGGCAACGTCGACGATGCGGTGACGCTCACGCACGTGCCGGTCGGCCCCAACGGGATGCTGTCCGCGTCGGACGGCAGCTCGCTCGACAGCCGCTATTCCTGGTGCGTGGTGCTGCAGGTGCTCTACGATGCCGATGCGGAGCCGCCGGGCCGGGATTGACGCCAGGTCGTCGACGCTCAGCCTTGCCGCCAGGGCAGGCCGTCCGCCTTCCAGCCGGCAACCGTGCCGCGGTGCCCGTTCGCGTCGGGCGGTCCCTCGAAGCCGTCGGCCACGTTGAAGGTGGTGCGGTAGCCTGCCTGTTCCGCCGCCTCGGCCGCCGCCAGGCTGCGCACGCCGCTGCGGCAGATGAAGTAGATCACGTGCTGCCGGGTCAGGCCGGCAGCCCCGAGCTGCTCGACGAACTGTGGATTCGGCGCACCGGTGGGGAAGCTCTGCCACTGCACCAGCAGCACCCGCTTGCCGTGCGCCGACAGGTCCGGCAGGCCGACATAGGACCATTCCGCGTCGGTGCGCACGTCGACCAGCTGCGCATCCGGATCCCCTGCCAGCGCCGCATAGGCCTGTTGTGCACCGACGTCCTCGATCATTCCAGCCATCCCGGTTCCTGAACCTGCCGCAAAGGTGGTCCACGAAGGCCGGAAGCACAATTCCATCCGACCTGGCGCTGCCGGCTGTACCGATCACGGCAAGGTGGAGTTCATGAACCCGCGCGGACCGGTGCAGGATCGCGCGACGGCTGCGGTCGTGGATGCGGCCGAGCGGAACGGCTCGCTCCGGCAGGGAGCACGATTGCAGGAGGCGCCGCCGGCACCACGGGATCGACCTGGTCGGCGACGCGCGGGCTATGCTTGATCGCGCTGCCGGACACGCGGAGCCGCGAGAAGATCCGGGTCCTGCGCGCCATCGGTGTCGACCTGCGCTGCGCGGGCCAGGATCCGGGTCGGCGGCCCGGCCGGGATGAATGTCGTGTCGGCGATCCGGGTTGCGCGGCGCCTGGGACAGGACCGGGCCAGACGGTGACGACGATGCTGTGCGCAGCGCGGCACGCGCTGCCGGTCCAGGTCGTTCACTCCAAAGTCCCCGCACGCGAAAGGGCCTCCGGTGCCGTTCCGGATGAAACGGTCCCGCCGCCGTCGCGCTCCGCTGACGGGGCGGTTTCGGGGAACAGCAGCCAGACCGCCAGCACGCAGGCCAGCCCTGCGGCGGCCAGCACCAGGAAGCCCGCGGGAAGGGAACGGTCGGCCAGGAGGCCGCCCAGGGTGGTGCTGAAGCTGGCGCCGAGGCCGATCGCCAGCCCCAGCAGCCCCAGGCACAGGTTGAACCGGCCGGTGCCGCGGCTGAGGTCGGCGGCCACCAGCGGCAGCATCACCCCGAAGGCGGCGGAGCTGACCGCGTCCAGCAGCTGCGCCGCCACGATCATCCACGGCGCGCTCGCCACCGCCAGCAGCAGGCCGCGCAGCGGCAGCGCCGTGAACGCCAGCAGCATCACCGGGCGCCTGCCATGGACGCCGGCCCAGTGGCCGATCCGCGGCGACAGCACCGCGCCGATCACCTGCGGCAGCAGGATGCAGGCGGCGATCACCAGCTCGGCCAGGCGGCCTGCCTCGCGCGTCACCTCGCCAGCCGCGAGCGGCAGCATGCCGCCGGTGGACAGGTGGAAGAACACGACGCAGACGCCGAACCCGTACAGCCGGCGGTTGCGCAGCAGGGTGCGCAGCCCGTGCGACGATGGCGTGGCCGGGGCGCGGTCGGCACCGGGCGCGGACGCGGCATCCGGCGGCGGCACCCGGGCGATGGCCCGCAGCGCCAGCAGTCCCGGCAGCGCCATCAGGGCACCAAGATAGAAGGTCGCACGGGCCGACACGAGGTAGCCGACACCGCCCATCAGCCCGGCCGACAAGGCGGCGCCGATCTGCGCGAAGCTGTTGTTGCGTCCGAACCGTTCCCCGAGCACCGCGGACGCCGCGTCGCGCGACCGGTCCTGCGGCGACCGCCCGTTCATCGCCTGTGCGGTCACCACGCCCAGGGTGATCGCCGCGATCGCCGGGTTGAGCATGCAGCTCGCGAAGCCGTGCAGCACTTCCGCCAGGGTCACCGGCAGCTGTTCCGGCAGGGCCGCCAGCATCAGGCAGGACACCACGATCGCCACGATCGACGCCCCGGCAGCCACGTGCTTGTTGCGCAGCAGGTCGACCGCGAGGCCCGCCGGAACCTGGCTTGCCATCGCCGTCACCGTGCCCACCGTCAGCACCAGGCCGATCTGGCCCTGGGTCCAGTGCTGGTCGGTCAGGTAGACAGCGATGAACGGCCCGAACGCCTGCTGCAGGTTGGCGACGAAGAAGTTCACCCAGTCCAGCCCGCGCTGGCTGCGCCGGTCGACGGGAACCGCCGACGCGTCCGCGACGGGGATCGGACGACGCAACGTCAGGTTCGGAACCGCCGGTTCGGAGCGGGCGGGGCGGCCGGCCCGGGGCTGGGAACCCCATCCGGCCGCGATGCAGCCGCTGGCGGCGCAGGCTGCGACGCCGGTGCCGCCGGCCCGGCCGGTGCCGGAGGCGGCTGCGCCGGCGGCGTGATCGCCGAGCCGTCCGCCGGGTTGGAGGCGGGGGGCGCGGCAGGAGCGTCCTGCCTGGCCGGGGATGGCATCGGACCCGCAGCCGGACCCGTGATGCCCGACCCGTCGGCCGGGTTCGAGGCACCGGCCGCCGCACTGCCTGTGCCGGAAGCCGCCGGCTTCGCCGTCGATGCCGCGTTGGCGCCCGTCACCACCGTCACCGGCCCGGCCTCCTCGACCGCCGGCGCCGACTTCACCTGCGCCTCGGTCAGCGCCACCCGCAGCGGGTCGCTGCCTTCCGGCTTCGACAGGTCGAACAACCCCCAGGCCACTGCGATCCTGCGGTTGCCCACGCCCATGAAGCCGCCGACATCGAGCTCGAGTGCCACCGGGTGGCCGTCGTCGCCGATCAGCACGTCGATCACGCGCCCGACCTGGCTGTTCTCGACCCCGCGCACGCTGCGGTCGAGCAGCCCGCCCAGCCGGTGCCGGACGGTCAGCAGCCGGAACGCGGATTGCGGCGGCACCAGCTTCTGCGGGGGATGCAGCACCATGTCACGTGCGATCGCATCGGCACGATCCCCGGCCAGCTGCGGCGGGATGCCGTCGCCGGCAGGTTCCCCGGCGGCATGAGCCGCCTGACTGGTCACGCCAGCATGAGCGGTCGGCTGGCCGATCGCGGCGACGGAACCGGCGGCTGGAGACAACGGCACGGGCGGCGCAGGGTCCACAGGCGGCTGCCGTCCGTCGGCCGGCGCGGCGCCGCCCAGTATGATGCCACCCAGCAGCAGCAGCGGCAGGCGATGGGAACGGTCGGCCATCGTTTCTCCCACGGTCGATGCGGGACCGTCCGCATCCGGCATCTCCAGCCATCCACCTGGCGTTGCAACCCGGCCGACGAGCGGAGACACGAGTGTGCCATACCACCCCCGTCCAGACGACCCGCGCGTTGCCCTGGTCACCGGCAGCTCGCACGGCATCGGCTCCGGCATCGCCGGCCGGCTGCTGCGCGACGGCTGGACCGTGTACGGGCTCGACCGTGCGCCGGCCACGTTGCACGGCGAGCGCTTCCATCCGCTGGCGGCGGACGTGTCGCAGGAGGCCGACGTGGAGGCGGCCTGCGCGCGCATCGGCCGCGAGACAGGACGGCTGCACGGCCTGGTGAGCAATGCCGGGATCATGGCCCGGAAGCCGCTGGCCGAGCTGTCCCTGCACGAATGGAGGGCCGTGCTCGACACCAACCTGACCAGCCTGTTCCTGCTGGCGCGCGCCGCCGCCCCGCTGCTGCGCGGTCCGGCCGGGGACGCGGGCGCCATCGTCGCGATCGCCTCCACCCGCGCCCGCATGTCCGAGCCCGACACCGAAAGCTACGCCGCGTCCAAGGGCGGCCTGGTGGCGCTGACCCACGCGCTGGCGGTCAGCCTCGGCCCGTCGGTGCGCGCCAACTGCATCAGCCCGGGCTGGATCGACGTCGCAGGCGACTCGCTGTCTCCTGCCGACCACGCGCAGCATCCGGCCGGACGGGTCGGCCGGGTGGAGGACATCGCCGCCCTCGCCGCCTGGCTGCTCGGGCCGGACTCCGGCTTCGTCACCGGCGCCGAGTTCGTGTCCGACGGCGGGATGACCCGGAAGATGATCTACGTCGCGTAGCACCGGTGGCATCACGTCTGCCGCAGTGCAACCAATTGAAACGCCGGTGCACAGCAGGACTGTTACAGTGTTAGCCTGTCGGCGCCATGGAACAGCTGCCCCACATCCTGATCGTTGACGACGACCGCGAGATACGCGAGCTGCTCGCGCGCTTCCTCGAGCGCAACCGGTTCCGCGTCACCACCGCGCGCGACGGCCGCGAGGCCCGCCGCGCCTGGGCCAACGGGCACTACCAGCTGGTGGTGCTGGACCTGATGCTGCCCGGCGAGAGCGGCCTCGACCTCGCCCGCTGGATGCGCTCCCAGGGCAACGTGCCGATCGTCATGCTCACCGCCATGGGCGACGAGACCGACCGCATCATTGGCCTGGAGCTCGGCGCCGACGACTACCTGCCCAAGCCGTTCAACCCGCGCGAGCTGATGGCCCGCATGCGCGCGGTGATGCGCCGCACCGGCGAGCGCGACGAGCGCAAGCCGGACGGCGAGACCCGCGTGCTGCGCTTCGCCGGCTGGACCCTGGAGCCGCTGCGCCGCCGCCTGCTCAACCCGGACGGCGCCGAGGTGCCGCTGACCGGCGGCGAGTACGAGCTGCTGGTGGCGCTGCTGGACCGTGCCAACCGGGTGCTGACCCGCGACATGCTGCTCGACCTGCTGCGCGGCCGCCAGGCAGGGCCGTTCGACCGCGCGATCGACGTCGCCATCTCCCGGCTGCGTCGCAAGCTGGAGGATGACGGCCGCAACGCCCAGGTGATCAAGACCGTGCGCGGCGGCGGCTACGTGCTGGCGGCCGACGTCGAGCGCGTCTGACGCCCCAGCCGGGATGCCGCCCGCCGCCAGGCTGACCGCCATCCGGCTCCTGCCGCGCAGCCTCGCTGCGCGCACGGCGCTGGTCCTGCTGGCAGGGCTGGTGGTGGTGCAGTCGGTAGGACTTGCGATCCACGCGCTGGACCGGATCGACTTCGCCCGGCTGAACAACGAGCGTGAGGTCGGGGCCCAGGTCGCCGGCATCTACCGCATGATGGCCGACGCCGGCCCACTCGCGCGCGACGGCGAGCTGCAGCGGGCGCACCTGCCGCCCGGCTTCCGCGCCTTCCTGACCACCGTGCCAGTGCTGGGAACGCTCCGTCCGGCACCGGAGCCGATCCAGCGCACCCTGCTCCACCACCTGTTCGCGATGCCGATCCCGCTCCGCCTACGCCCGAGCCAGGTGGTGATTGCCAACAACCTGGCCGGCCGGATGCCATCAGGACCCTATGACGGCGAACGCCCGCCGGACGCTCCTCCCGGTCCCGGTCACGAGCTGCCGCCGTGGCGCGGCCTGCACCCGCCGGGACCGCCGCAGGACTGGATGCGGGAACGGCCCGCGGAACGTCGCCGACCCGGCGAACCGATCGCCGGCCTCGGGCGCTCCTACGCCATCGCCATGCAGCTGCCGGACGACGACCGCTGGCTGACCGTGCGCTTCGTCATGCCGCTGGCCAACCCGTTCCTGTCGCCGACCCTGCCGATCGCCTTCCTGGTGATGACCACCGCTGCCGGCCTGCTCAGCGTGTGGGCGGTACGCCGCCTGACCGCGCCGCTGCGCACGCTGGCGATCGCCGCCGAGCGGCTGGGGCGCGACGTCAACTCCGACCCGCTGCCCGAGAACGGGCCGACCGAGGTCGCCACCGCCGCGGTCGCCTTCAACACCATGGCCAGCCGGATCCGACGCTTCGTGACCGACCGCACCCTGCTGCTGACCGCGATCGGCCACGACCTGCGCACCCCGATCACCCGGCTCAAGCTGCGCTCGGAGTTCATCGAGGACGAGGAGCTGCAGGCCAAGTTCCTGGCCGACCTCGACGAGCTGGAAGCCATGGTGTCCGCCACCCTCGCCTTCGGCCGCGACAGCGCCGACCGCGAGCCGATGGTGCCGCTCGACCTGAACGCCCTGCTCAGCACGGTGCTGGACGACGCGGTGGACGGCAGGCCGGCACTGGCCGACCGGGTCGGCTTTGCGGCACCGCCGCCGCCTGTCACCATCCAGGCCCGCTCGCTGGCGCTGAAGCGCGCGCTCACCAACCTGGTCGGCAACGCGATCGCCTATGCCGGCGGCGTGCAGGTGACGCTGCGGCCGCGCGACGACGGCCACGTCGTGGTGCTGATCGAGGATGACGGACCCGGCATCGCGCCGGACCAGCTCGAGCGGGTGTTCGAGCCGTTCGTCCGGGTCGAGACCAGCCGGAACCGCGAAACCGGCGGCACCGGGCTCGGCCTGTCGATCGCCCGCAACATCGTGCGCGGCCAGGGCGGCGACATCACCCTGGCCAACCGCGCCCCTCACGGCCTGCGCGCCACGGTGACGCTGGTGGCATAGCCTTGCTCGACCGACGTCGGTCCCGATACGGCACGATCGCCGGAGGACGGAGTCCGTCGGGTTCCCCGGAGCCAAGTCGTCGCCCGATCCGGATCGGCATGATCGACCGCTGGCGCACCCGGTTGCTTCGGGCTAGATGCGGCATACCGAGCGGCAACCGGAACGAGGCACCATCGGGTCCAGGGTCGTGTCGCGGAGCCCTGCGCAAATCATGTCAGCCACCAGCCAGGCAGCGAGCATCGCCGGCCGTCCCGTCACCCTCCACGGCGACGCGGATGATCCGTACTTCGGCAACGTCGCGGCGGTGATCGAGGCGCTGGCCCCGCTCCGGTGCTGGGTCCAGGCCAACCTTGCGACGGACTCGGTGGTCATCGACGCCGGCGGCAACATCGGCCTGACCGCGCTGATGCTGTCGCACCTGCTGCCGGACGGGCACGTCCACGTCTTCGAGGCGCTGCCCGCCAACGTGGCCTACCTGCGGCAGAACGTGTCCGGCAACGGCCTGCGCAACGTTTCGGTGAACGCCGTCGCGCTGGGCGACCGTCGGGGACGGATCTCGATGCACGGCGTCGGCTCCAGCTCCCACGTCGCCCCGTCCGGACAGGCCGACATCCCGATGGTGACGCTGGATGGCTACGTCGCCGAGGCCGGACTGGGCCGCGTCGACTTCGTTAAGATGGACGTGGAGGGCTTCGAGCCCGCGGTGCTCGCCGGTGCGGCCGGGCTGATCGAGCGGTTCAGGCCGCCGATCCTGATGGAGTTCAACACCTGGTGTCTCGCTTACGTGCAGGGCTTCGAGGCGCAGACCTTTGCCAGGCGGCTCTGGGACGCGTTCGAGGTTTCCTCCCTGAACGGGGACGGGACCGAGACGCAAGCGGGAGGAGGCGACGTCGGCCGCTTCTTCCACGACAACCTGGTCCTGCACGGAACGGTCGAGGACGTCCTGCTCCGGCCGCGGCCCGGCAGGCGGCTGCACGGGTCTGCAAGAACAATGACCGCGCCGGACGCGGCGCGCCTGGCGTCGGACGTCGAGCGGCTCCGCGGCCTGGTCCTGGCCATGGAAGCCTCCACCTCGTGGCGGGTCACCGCGCCGCTCCGCGCCATCGGCCGCCTGCTCAAGCGCCGACCCTGACCGGCTCGTCGGGACGCGAGCGGCCCTGCCTCATCGGGCGTTGCGCTGCTACACCGCAGCTTCCTTCCCTTCCGGATCCCTTGCATGCTGCAGCGTCTTTATCCCCGCGTGCTGGCCCTCGCCGCGACGCCGGCGGCTCCGGTCTGGCTGGCCGCGGTCGCATTGGCCGAAGGCAGCGTCTTTCCGGTGCCGCCGGACCTCCTGCTGATCCCGATGGTGCTGGCGAGGCGGGACCGGGCCTGGGGGCTGGCGGCGATCTGCACGCTGGCCAGCCTGTGCGGCGGGGCGATCGGCTGGCTGATCGGCGCGGAGCTGGTGCGTCTCGCGACCGGACTGATCCATCTCTACCACGCCGAGCACGCGCTGGCGGTCTACCAGGATCGCTTCGCCCGCTACGGCTTCGCCGTGATCCTGCTGAAGGGCCTGACGCCGGTTCCCTACAAGGTGGTGGCGATCGCCGCCGGGGCCGCGCATTACAGCCTTTTCCTGTTCCTGCTGGCGAGCCTCCTCACCCGCGGAGCCCGCTTCTTCCTGATCGCCGCCCTGCTCCGGCGCTTCGGGGAGAAGGCGGAAGCGTTCATCGCGCGCCGCCTGACGGTTCTGGCGTCCGTCGCGGCAATCCTGATCGTCGGCGGCGTGTTGGTGGCGTTGCGCGCATGAGCGCGGTGGAGGAACGGATGGGCAAGCAGATCGCCGACTATGCCGTCGTCGGCGACGGCCAGACCGTCGCCCTGATCGCACGCGACGGCTCGGTCGACTTCCTGTGCTGGCCGCGCTTCGACAGCGACAGCCCGTTCAACGCCATTCTCGGAAACGACAGCCACGGGCACTGGCGGATCGCGCCCGCCACCATCGCAAGCTTCGCGCCGACCGTCGAGCGGCGCTATGCCGGCGACACCCTGATCCTTGAGAGCCTGTGGTCGTCGTCCGGCGGCCGGGTCCGTGTCGTCGACTTCATGCCGCTGCGCCCCAACGACTCCGACGCGCCGTCCACCCTGATCCGCATCGTGGAAGGGGTGGACGGCGCCGTGGCGATGCACATGTCGCTGCGCTTGCGCTTCGACTACGGCAGCATGTCGCCCTGGACCCGTCCGCACGACGACGGCGTGCTGTGCGAGATCGGCCCCAATCAGGTGGTGCTGTACAGCCCGCTGCCGATCACGATGGGGGATGCCGAGGGAATGCTCGACTTCACCGTGGCAGCCGGCGAGCGGCAGGTGTTCGTGCTGGGCTATACCGCCGCGCACTGCCCGCCGGCGCCGAGGCCGGACACGGCGGCCGCGCTGCGCGATACCGACCGCACCTGGCGCGACTGGATGGCGCGCTACGACAAGCGCACGCCCTGGGACACGGCGGTGAAACGCTCGCTGCTGACCCTCAAGGCGCTGATCCACGCGCCCACCGGCGGCCTGCTCGCCGCCGCCACCACCTCGCTGCCGGAACAGCCGGGCGGGTCAATGAACTGGGACTACCGCTACACCTGGCTGCGCGACGCCACCTTCACCCTGACCGCCCTGCTCAACGCCGGATACCAGGAGGAGGCGAAGAGCTGGAGCGACTGGATCAAGCGCGCGATCGGCGGCGACCCGGACAAGATACAGATCATGTACCGGCTCGACGGGCGGCGGCACCTCGACGAGTGGAAGGCGGGCTGGCTGCCCGGCCACGAGGGCGCGCGGCCGGTGCGGATCGGCAACCAGGCTGCCGGCCAGAAGCAGCTCGACGTGCTGGGCGAGCTGGTGGACGCGATGCATTTCAGCCGGCGCGCCGGCCTCGACACCCAGGAGCGCGCGCTGGAGGTCGAGGACGTGCTGATCGCCGAGCTGGAACAGGTGTGGGACCGGCCGGGCTCCGACATCTGGGAGAACCGCGGCGAACCGCAGTGCTACACCTATTCCGTGGCAATGGCCTGGGTCGCAATGGACCGCCACCTCCACGGCCACGACAGCGCCGACCGGCTCGACGACGACCGGCGCGACACCCTGGCCGCGCTTGCGCAGAAGATCCACGACACGGTCTGCGAGAAGGGGTTCGACCCGAAGCGCAACAGCTTCGTGCAGGCGTTCGGCAGCGACGCGCTCGACGCGTCCCTGCTGCTGCTGCCGCTGGTCGGCTTCCTGCCGGTGTCGGACCACAGGATCGCCGGCACCATCGCGGCGATCGAGGCCGAGCTGGTCGAGGACGGCTTCGTACGCCGCCAGAAGGCGCCCGACGCGGGCGGGCACGAAGGCAGCTTCCTCGCCTGCTCCTGCTGGCTGGCGCAGTGCATGGTGCTGCAGGGCCGGCGCGACGAGGCGCGTGCGATGATCGACCGCATCGTCGGCGTGTCCAACGATGTCGGCCTGCTGGCGGAGGAGTACCATGTCGGCGAGTGCCGCCTGCTCGGCAACATCCCCCAGGCGCTGTCGCATCTGGGGCTGATCAACGCCGTCCTGCAGTATTGCGGCGAGGGGATCAGCCGCACCCGCTGACGAACCGCGTCCCGACGCAGGCGTTGCCCGTCTCGCGCCGGCGGATCCGGTCCGGAGAACAGTTTCATGGCCGAGGTCGTCGTCATCACCGGGGCAGGGGCCGGCGTCGGCCGCGCCACCGTGCGCGAGTTCGCCCGGCGCGGCTGCCACGTGGGCCTGGTCGGACGCAACCGGGCGCGCCTGGAGCAGGCGGCCGACGAGGCGCGCGGCCTCGGCGTGCGCGCCGCGGTGGCGATCGCCGACATGGCGGATGCCGAAGCGGTCGAGGCCGCCGCCGAGGCGATCGAGCAGGCGCTCGGGCCCATCACCGTCTGGGTCAACAACGCGATGGCGACCATCTTCGCCGCGGTCGCGGAGCTGACGGCGGACGAGGTGCGACGCGGCACGGAGGTGACCTATCTCGGCACCGTGCATGGCACCATGTCGGCGCTCAGGCGCATGCGCCGGCGCGGCCGCGGCACCATCGTCAACGTGGGCTCGGCGCTGGCCTACCGCTCGGTGCCGCTGCAGGCGGTGTATTGCGGCGCCAAGTCGGCGATACGCGGCTTCACCGACAGCCTGCGCTCGGAGATCCTGCACGACGGCGACGACATCCACCTGACCATGGTGCACCTGCCGGCGGTGAACACGCCGCAATTCGACTGGGCGCTGAACAGGACCGGCTACCGCGCCCAGCCGGTGCCGCCGATCTACGAGCCGGAGGTGCCGGCGCGGGCGATTGCCCATGCCGCGTTCCACCATCGCCGGGAATGGTGGGTCGGCTTCCCGACCGTGCTGGCGATCATGGCCAACCGGATCGCGCCGAGCCTGGCCGACCGCTACCTGGCGAGCGCCGGCTACTCGGGACAGCTGACCGGGGAGCAGGCCGATCCGGACGCGCCGAACAACCTGTACGAGAGCATCGACGGGCCGGAACAGGCGCATGGCCGCTTCGACGACCGGTCGCGCACCGGCAGCTGGGAGGTGTTCTCCTCGCGCCACAGGGGCCTGTTGGTGGCGGCCATCGCCGCCGGCGTGGCGGGCGTCGCGATGAGGCAGCGCAAGGCCGCCGCACGACGCTGAAGCCTGTGGCGCCGACGGCTCGGCGTCGTGAAGGCGGATCCTCCTCCCGGCCCGGACATGGTCCAGCGGTGGTTCCCCACCCACCGACCGGTCAGGGTCGCCCTGGCACGACCCCGGAACGCGATGTTGAACATGGTGCTGCCGCTGCAGCCCGCGCGATCAGGCGAAGGCCGCCGCCCTGCAACCGACCCGGCAGGACCGAGCTCACGGCCTTGCCGTCTCCTGACGGGGGCGGAGAGCCGGTTCAGCTCGGCTTCGCCGGCCGCTGCTCGCTGCTGTGCACCATGCCCATGTGCGCGGTCAGCGCACGCACCACCTTCTCGATGTCGCTTGGCGGCAGCACGAAGCCGACCGGTCCGAACGCCGGGTGCTGGAAGGCGATGATCGAGCCCTCGGTCAGCGCTTCCGGCTGCACCGTCCACT